>JBGAHX010000111.1:0-5623 GCA_044225935.1 Gemmatimonadaceae bacterium | reverse complement strand
CTAGCCCCGCACACTCCCGACAGCCAGAGCCGTCGGCAGTCGCACAATGTATCAGTTCCGCGGTGCAATCGGTATTCCCGCCGCGCAACGCGCCAACGCCCGCCTGTAGGTCCCCGTCGTCGCCCGACGGTCACTCCTCCCCAAGCTAAGCGTTGAATTCGCAAGTATTTGGACGCGGCACTCACGGGATAGCTCGGCTCAGACCTGCCCCCCCACCGGCAACCTTCTCACCCGCTTCCCCGTCGCCGCATAAATCGCATTCGCCAGGCACGGCAACGCACTCGGCACCCCCATCTCCCCCGCCCCCACGGGACGCGCCGTGCTCGGCACCACGTGCACCTCCACATCCGGCGCCTGCGCCATCCGCATGAGCCGATAGCTCGGGAAGTTGCGCTGCACCACTCGCCCGTCGCGCACCGTCACCTCGAGTCGGAGCGCGGTCGACAACCCGTCGATCGTCCCCCCCATCATCTGCGCCTCGAGCCCCAGCAGGTTCACCGGCTGCCCCACGTCGGTCACGCATACACAGCGGTGAATGGTCACCTCGCCGCGGGCCACGCTCACTTCCATCGCGTGCGCCGTGTACCCCCCAAACGTGAAATGGCAGGCGATCCCCTTCCCCCGGCCGGCGACGCTCGCCGTTCCCCAACCGATGCGCTGCGCCGCCTCGCGCAGCACATGCGCCAGCCGCGCCGGCTCGAACTTCGGCCCGCCATGATCGCGATACGCCAACTCGCTCGCCGTCCCGATCAGCTCCAACCGTAGCTCCACCGCGTCGCGCCCCAGCTCGTGCGCGAGCTCGTCGATGAAGCTCTCGGTCGCGAATGCCCCAAACGTATGCAGCGGGCCGCGCCACCACCCCATCGGAAGGCCGAACGGGACCGTCACCACCTCGCTCTCGTAGTTCGGCACCACACCGGCCGGGTACGCGTCGGGATCGCACACTCCCACCCATTCGGGGTCGCGCACTTTCCCGGGATCGCGAAACTTGCGCGACGTCGCCGCCACGCGATGCGACCATCCGGTCACGCGCCGCCCCGCATCCACGGTCGCCCGCAGCTCGTGCACCCCAAACGGACGATAGAAGTCATGCGTCATGTCCTCCTCGCGCGTCCAGAGGAGCTTGATCGGCTTCCCCGTCGCCTGCGCGACCTTCACCGCCTCGCACACGAAATCGTTGCGCAAGCGTCGCCCGAACCCTCCCCCCGCCCTCGTCAGCTGCACCTCGATCGCGGTGCGCGGTAGCCCCGTCAGCTCACTCACCAGACGATTCACGTCGTCCGGCACCTGCGTCGACGTGATCACCGTCGCCCCGTCGGGGCGTAGGGCGATCGTGCAGTTCTGCGGCTCCATCGTCGCATGCGCCAGAAATGGCACCGTGTAGCGCGCCGAGTGTTCGCGCGCGGCACTCCGCCGAGCCGCCGCGAAGTCGCCGTCGCTTCGGGCCATAGTCCCCGCGTGCGAAAGCGCTTCGTTCGCTGCTCGTTCAAGTGCTTCGGAATCGTCGGCACTCCACGCGCTCCGCTCCCATTCCACACGTAGCGCCGCTCGCCCCCTGAGCGCCGCCCACGTGTCATCCGCCACGACCGCCACCCCCGCGGCGATGTTGTGCGTGATCATGGCCCCCGGTGCCGGCCCGTCGATCGCCACGACGTGCCGCACGCCTGGAATGGCGCGCGCCGCCGAGTCGTCGAACGAACGCAACGTGCCGTCCAGCCAGGGACACCGCTCGATCACCGCGACCAACGCCCCCGGAATCGTGGCGTCGATCCCGTACCGCGCGCGCCCGGTGACGATCGCCCGCGCATCGGCCGTGCCGACCCTCGTCCCAACGATCCGAAACTCCGTCGGCGACTTGAGCGGGATCGGCGACTCCGGTAATGCGAGCTGCGACGCGGTCGACGCAAGCTCGCCATAGGTCGCTTCGCGCCCATCGGGATGGCGTACGACGCCCTCGCGCGTGGAGAGCACGTTCGCATCCACTCCCCAACGATTGGCAGCGGCCTGCCGCAGCAACCATCGCCCCTGCGCCCCGGCCGCGCGCAGGTCGCCCCATCCATCCGACACGCTGGTGCTCCCCCCCGCCGACTGATCTCCATACCGCCAGCGCAGTCGTCCCCCTTCCCCTGCTTCCAACCCATGCCCGAGCTGTTCGACCGTGACCATCGACCACGCGACATCCAGCTCCTCGGCGATCAGCATCGGGAGCGACGTCATCACCCCCTGCCCGATCTCGAGGCCGCGCGCCCCGATTGTCACGCGATTGTCCGGGTTGATGCGGACGAACGCCGTCAGCTGCACGGGATCGAACGTCGTCCCGTCCTTCGCCGACGGGGCTGTTCCCCTTCCCTCGTCGGGCCACGCGCGCCGCACACCGACCACCAGCCCGCCTAACGCCGACGCCGAGGCGACGAGGAAGCTTCGCCGGCTCGGCCATTCCGCGCTCATCGTGCTCCCTCGCGTGCCAGCGCATCCGCCGCACGATGAATCGCCTTCCGGATGCGCGGATACGTCCCGCAGCGACACAGGTTGGTGATCGCGCCGATCTCGGCGTCGGTGGGATTGGGCGTGCGTCGTAGCAGGTCGACCGCAGCCATGATCTGCCCCGCCTGGCAGTACCCGCACTGCGGGACGTCCTCGGCGATCCACGCCGCCTGCACCGTGTGCAACGTCCCCTCGTTCTCCAACCCCTCGATCGTCACCACCTCGCGCCCCGCCACCCCCCGCACCGGCAGCGAGCAGGAGCGCGACGCACGCCCATCTACATGCACGGTGCAGGCGCCGCAGGCCGATACGCCACAGCCGAACTTGGTCCCCGTGAGCGCCGCGTGGTCGCGCAGGTACCAGAGCAGCGGCATCGATGCGTCGCCGGCGAACGACACGGCGCGGCCATTGAGACGGAAGTCGATCGCCATTCGTGTGCTCCGCGAGCGAGGGGGAGGTCTCGACGTTGTCCCCCAACACTCCTCCCCGCAATCGAGGTGGGACGACCCGAACCTCCCGATGCCTCGACGCGTGCCATCCTCGGGAGCAACTGCGCCGATCTCCTACGCCGTCGGCTCCCCCTCGTCCAGCACCTCCCGCACCCGCGCCACCAGCACCGCCGGCACGTACGGCTTCTGCAGGAAGCTCGTCCCCGTCTCCAGTACCCCCTGGTGCACGATCGCATTCCGCGTGTAGCCCGACGCAAACAGCACCCGCATCTCCGGCCGCTCCACCGACAATCGCTCCGCCAGCTCCTTCCCCCCCATGCGTGGCATCACCACGTCCGTCACCAGGAGGTGGATCGTCCCGCTGAAGCCGCGCGCCACGGTCATCGCATCGATCCCGTCCACCGCCTCGAGTACGTGGAACCCCTGCGCGCGGAGCGCACGCACGCCGATCGCGCGCACGTCCGCGTCATCCTCGACGAGGAGTACCGTCTCGTTCCCGCCCACCCCCTCCACCGGCTCGGCGAAGGGCGTGTCGATCGCCACCCCGTCGACCCTCGGCAGGTAGACCTTGAACGTCGCCCCTCGACCGGGCTCGGAGTACGCCCAGATGTGCCCACCGGCCTGCTTCACGATCCCGTAGCACGTCGCCAACCCGAGCCCGGTCCCCGCACCATCGAGTTTGGTCGTGAAGAATGGCTCGAAGATCATCGGCAGCAGTTCCGGATCGATCCCGGCACCGCTGTCGCTCACCGCCACCATGACGTAATCGCCGGGACTCACGTCCATGTGCGTCGCCGCGTATCCCGGCCCCAGCGTCACGTTCGCCGTCTCGATCGTGAGCGTCCCGCCGTGGGGCATCGCGTCGCGTGCGTTCACGGCGAGATTGACCAGCACCTGCTCCATCTGCGCCGGATCCACCTTCACCGACCAGAGCGACGATTGCAGCTGCGTCTGGAGCGAGATCGATGCACCAATCAGCCGCTGCAACATGCGATCGATCTGCCCCGTGAGCGCATTCAGGTCGACCACGCGCGGCTCGATCACCTGTCGACGAGCGAATGCCAGCAGTTGCGCCGTCAGCTCCGCCGCGCGGCGCCCGGCACGCTCGATCGACTCCAGGTCTTCGTCGGCGTTTCGCGCGTCCTGCCGCGCAAACGCGGCATGACTCATGATCACCGTGAGCAGGTTGTTGAAGTCGTGCGCGACGCCACCGGCGAGTCGTCCGATGCTCTCCAACCGCTGCGACTGCAGTAGCTGCGCCTCCAGCGTGCGCCGTTCCGTCTCGTCAGTTGCAACGCCGGCGATCCGGATGATCGTCCCCTCCGCATCGCGCACCGGAAAGCTTCGGTCAGAGATCCATCGCAGCGTCCCATCCGGACGAATCACCCGGTACTCGGCCTGAAAGTGCGCACGATCCCGCTCGAAGTTCGCTTCCACTCCCTCGCGATCTTCGGGATGGATTGCCGCAAGCCACAGCTTGGGGTTGGCGTGCAACTCGGAAATGCTCCGCCCCCACACCTTCTCGAACCCCTTGCTCACGTAGTCCACCCCACTCGCATCCGGGCGCGTGAGGTAGAAGACGGCGGCCACATTCTCCGACAGCTCGCGAAACAGTGCCTCGCTCTCGTAGACCGCCTGCAGCATCCGCCGCCGTTCGGTCACGTCGCTCGTGAGCGAGACGCGTCCGAGATACTGGTCGCCGTCGTACACGTTGCGCGACTGCGTCTCCGTCCAGATCACCGTGCCGTCTGGATGCACGAGACGAGTACTCACGGTGAATCCACCCCCCGGCCCCTTGTTCGCCTCGGCAATCGTCCGCTCCACCTCGGCGCGGTCGTCGGGATGTATCGCGCTCCCCCACCCCTTGCCGCGGATCTCCGCCGTGAAGCGCCCCAGGATGCGCTCGGCCGCCGGGTTCGAGTACACGACTCGCCCTTCGGAATCCGACAGGAAGATGCCTAACGGCGCCACTTCGCAGATCGTCCGGAAACGCTCCTCGCTCGCCCGCAGCGCCTCGGCGGCGGCACGGCGACTCGTCGTGTCCTCGAGGAGCGTCACCATGCGCTGCAGCGTCGGACCCAGATAGACCGGGAACGACCGCGTGCTCACCCACGCGACCCGCCCGTCCACATAGACGTGGCGATGCTCGCTTTCGAACGTCGTTCCGGTCGACGCGGCCTGCTGCACGCCTGCAGTAACCCGCGCCACGTCCTCGGGATGAATGACAGTAGTCCATCCACTCCCCCGCGCCTCGTCGATGGTCAGCCCGGCGATCCGTGCGTAGGCCGGATTGGCGTATTCGATTTCGCCGCCAGGACCGCGCAGGATCAGGCCGATCGGGAGCGCATCGGCTATCGCGTGAAATTCGTGCTCGTGTGCCCGCAGCGCCCGCTCGGCACCCGCTGCCTCGGTGCGCTCCTCGACGTAAGTCGCAATAGCAGACTTTCCCTGCACGACGAGCGGGACATAGCTCACCCGCCACTCGCGTGCGACTCCGGGGGAACGCGAGGTCTCGCCGCGCACCAGGATATCTCGCTCGGCGACACCGGTCGCCAGCACGCGCGCCATGATCGGCTCCACCACGGGGGCGAGTCTCGGTAGGATCTCACGGAGCGTGCGCCCAATGTGTGCCTCGGCGGCAAGTCCATTCACCTCCGCCAGCACCCGGTTCACGCGAACGAATCGCAGCT
>JBGAHX010000110.1:0-5877 GCA_044225935.1 Gemmatimonadaceae bacterium | reverse complement strand
CCGGCGCCGAGCACCGCAACGTCGCGCGAGGCGAGCGTGGTGTAGCTGGCCAAATCCCAACGACGTGAAGCAGACATGAACAACGCGCCGCCGAGATCGTAGCTCCCGCCGACCCGCGGACCGCGCCACTCGCGCTCCACCGTCACCAGCGCCGCCGCCTCGGCGAGCCCGCGCGAAGGGAGAAGTCGTGCCGTGGGATCGAACGAAACCAGGGCGCGCGTATCGGGATCGGGATCGCGGAGCGACTCGCCGGCGAGGCGCGCGCTCCACGAGCCACCGCGCACCGGCATGAGGGCGAAGAGCGATGCGCGTGTGTCCCCCGCGTTCCACTCCGACGCTCCCTTGAAGCCCGACCACCAGCCGTTCGCCGAGACGATCGCCGAGGGACCAACGCCCCAGAGCTTTCCGATCCACGCATCCACGTGCCGCGTTGGCTCACCGGTCACCGCATCGCGACCGATCGTCACTGTCGCATCCCCCTCGACGGCTGTGGGGAGTTCGACCTGCTCGTTGCTTCCGGCGAGGAGCGGGCGCGTCATGAAGGAGCGCGAGCTGCGCGAGAGCCCGACGAGTGGACCGCTTACGTCGCGCGTCACCTGCGAAGGTCCAACGAGGGGCGCCCCCGGCGACGACTCGATCCGCGCACGCATTCGCTCGGCGCCGAGCTGCAGGGCGACTGTGGAGGTGCGCGAACGCCATAGCTGCCGCGCCACCATCGCCCGCAATTCGAGACGGTTGACGCGATCCCCCGCCGACTTGAGCGACAGGCGCGCTGAGTTGGCAACGCCGAGGTCAAATCGCCAGCGATCGTCGAGGCGCGGTGACGACGATTGCAGCTGCGCCGTCGACTCGAAGCCCCCCTTGTACTGGGTGCGCCCGACCGAGAGGGCGAGAGGCGACCCGATGAACCACGGATCGACGTATTGCACGCCGAACCCGGGCTGCCCTTCGTCGATGCGGAGGGATGTCCGGAGCGAGCGCGCGCGCCCGAGGAGGTTGTCTTCCCCGAGACTGGCGGCAACGGATGATTTGCCGAGTCGGAGGCGCGCGCGCGTCGTCCAGGCGTCGGTCGTGCGCAGCGTCAGCGTGGCGACTCCCGCATCGCGGCACTCCCGCACGTCGAGCTGCACGTCGGACAGGATGCGCGCTCGGCGCAGCGTGCGGAGCGATTCGGCGAGCTTGAGGGTGTCGATCGTCGTTCCCGGCAGTTGGCCGAAGAGACGACGGATCGTCGAGGGATCCGTGCGGGCGTGCAGGCGGTTGGCCACGCCGGCGATCGCCGAGGGGAGCGCTGGAGCGCCCGCCACCACATCGACGCTGTCGATGCGTAGGCCGTCCAGGTGACCGAGCGTGCGCTCGTCCCGGTGCGAGGTGCACTGCTGCGCCGGCATCGCTCCTGCCATGAAGAGCGACGCCGGCAGCACCGCCGCCAGGAGCAACGCGGCACAGGTCATCGCCCGTCAGGCACGTCCTTCACCCGGCTTCTTGGCGGCAGGCTTCTTCTTCGCGTCCTTGGCCGCCTCGCGCGCTTCATCCGCTGGCGACTCGTGTTTAACGGAGACCACCGATCCCGTCTTCGCGTCAACCAGCACCTCTTCGATTCCACTCTTGCCGGCGACCTTGATGTCGAAGGAGAAGACCAACTTCCCGTCTTCCTCCTCGATCTCACCGGACTGGATCGTCCCGCCCTTCACGCGGTCGAGCGCCGTCTTGCGCGCCTGGTCGGCTGTGATGGTCGCCTTGGCGAGTAGCCCCGGCTTTTCTTCCTTGATCGGCTTGGGATCCTGGGCGTGCGCCGGAGCGGCGGCCAACAGAAGGGCAGCGGAAGCGGTGAGCACGCCCAGTGCCGTGCGCGGTATGCGGAGCATTGTGATGCGGAGCATGCGAAGTCTCGTGTTCCGGGGAGGTGCCGAGGGAGCGTCAGCCTCATGCTGTCGACTCGGCATTCGCATTCTATCGATCCCTAGATGACGCCACGCTTACAGCGCAGGCGCGTTTTGGTTGGCGACCACTCATCCCGGGTTCATGAAGCGCAGCGGCTGCAACTCGTCACCGCCGCGGCGCAGCGATGCGTCACCGTTGCCGAGCGCGGGGAGTTCTCCAGAGGAACGTCGTCCCCCGCGGGGACGTCGATTCCAGCACGAGCGTTCCGCCGTGCGATTCGGCTAGGGCGCGGGCGATCGGGAGGCCGAGCCCCGCGCCGTCGGTCGATGCGCGATCGGCACCGTCGACCGCTGCAGGCGCTGGTGCCGTGACGCGATAGAAGCGGTCGAAGATGCGCTCGCGGGCGGCAGGGTCTATCCCTGGTCCCTCGTCTTGGACGCGCACCGCGAAGTGAGAGGTACCGTCGGGGGAGACCACGACCCGCACCCGGCCCCCGGCAGGCGCAAACTTGCAAGCGTTGCCGATCACGTTGATCACGAGTCGTTCCAGCTCGGCGCGACGGCCAAGGATCGGTGCCTCGGGCGGGTCGGCGAGGTCGAGCTCGATGTGGCGCGCGGCGGCGAGCGGACGGAGGGAGCGCATCGCGTCGTACACGATTTCACCGAGGTCGAGCGGCTCCGGCGTTCCCTGCTCCGGCTCCGCGTCGTGGCGGGCGAGGAAGAAGAGGTCGTCGACGATATGCGTTAGGCGCGTTGCCGACTGCCGCACCGTGGCGAGCGCGTCGCGGTACTGCGCCTCGGTGCGATGCGCGTTCTGCAACGTGACCTCGGCTTCCATGCGGATCGCGGCGACAGGAGATCGCAGCTCGTGCGAGGCGTCCTGCATGAAGCGTTGCTGCTGCGAAAAGGCTGTTTCCAGGCGGGCCAGCATCGCGTTGAAGACTCCGGCGAGCTCACCGAGTTCGTCGTGCGGATTGGCCGCGACCAGGCGCTCCCCCATGTTCGCGCTCCCGATCGACGCGGCCTTGCGGCTCATCGCGGCTACAGGTGCAAGGCCGCGGGCAGCGAGCCAGTACCCGCCAAGCGAGGCGAGGATGAGGAAGATCGGGACGAAGACCGTATACCCCGTGGCGAGAAGCTCCATCGTCTCGGAGTAGCCGTGCCACGACTGGACCGCGGCGATGAGGAGCGTATCGCCGCGGATCGGGGCGATCTCGCTGGCCACGTGGAATCCCCCTTCGTCGTCGTCGAGGACGAAGACCCGTTCGCGCGGTTTGGTGCGCAGTTCGCGCTCGAGCCGCGCCAGGTCGAGCGGCGCCTCGATGTCGTTGGCCGCCGTCGCATCGCCGCGCGGCGGCGTGTGCCCTAACAGGCGTGTGCTATCGTAGACGTAGAAGGCGATCTCGCGAAAGCGGTAGTCGGCGAGTTCGTCGGCGACGACTGCGACCGGGTCGAGCCCTGGGAGCGTCTCCTTGATGACCTCGGCGCGGAACGTCGCGGCCGCATCGCGGAGGAAGCGGTTGGCGCGCCGGTCGAGGAGGTCGCGGGTGAGGAGGAAGGAGCCGGCGGCGAGCGCGATGACGAGCGCGCCGAGGATGGCGGAGTACCAGAGGGTGAGGCGGAGGCGGATGGAGGTGAGAGGGGGCAAGCTTGCGTCGTGATTGGGACGAGGAGGTCGGGTCGGGGGAAGGTGATAGGGAGGAGGTGACGGGGGGATGAAATGACGCGAGGGAGACGAACTTCTTCCGCCAGAAGCTATCGGGCGCGGCCGGTTGAACGCATCCTTTCGGATGCGCGGCGCGAGCGCGCGACGCGGAAATCTGCTGGCGCCCTCGCGTCCAGCACCGGCTCTCGCTGACGGATGTCTGACGGTCCACGCGCGAATTCACGTCTCCCGTGTTCGCGTGGAGGGTCGCAAGCGATTCGCGATTGGTGCGGGTACGTCGAGGGCGAGTGCCTTACTTGGCTCGAGATGGGAGGGGAGGAGTGGCGAAGCGCGACACGGCAGCGGTCGAAGTGGGCGTGAAGCCTGAGAGCGCCATGCGTCTCCTCACCCTGGGAATGGCCGAGCTGCGCGAGGACGGGGGCGAGACGCCAGTGCTCGCCGTCGGGAAACCTCTCGCGCTCCTCGTATTCCTCTCGGCGTCGCCGGGGCGAAAATCGTCGCGCAGTACCCTGCTCTCGCGCCTCTGGTCGGATCTCGAACCCGACGCCGCAAAGCACGCGCTGCGCCAGACGCTCTGGTACCTGCGTCGGCGCGCCAATCGACCGCTCGTCACCGCGTCGGGCGACGAGCTTACGCTGCGCTCCGACGTGCGATCGGATCGCGAAGAGATGTTGCGAGCGTCGACCTCGGGGAATCACGCGCGGGTCGTCGATCTGTACCGCGGCGCCTTCATGCCGGCGTTTGCTGCGCCGGGGAGCGCCGGATTCGAGGAGTGGGCGGCGCTCGAGCGTCGGCGCCTGCTCGAGCTCTTTCGACATTCGGGCGAGACGGTCACGCGGAGCTTCCTCGCCGGCGGCCAATCGCAGAAGGCCGTCGATCTCGCGCGTCGGATTCGCGACGAGGATATCAACGACGAGCGCGGGTGGCAGCTCCTGCTCGAGGCGCTCGCGTCGGCGGGCGATCTCCTCGGTGCGCGCGCCGAGGCCGAGGCGGTCGAGCAGCTCGCCGAGCGGGACGAGATCGAACTGCAGCCGGCGACGCTTGCCGCCGTTAGGGCTGCGCGGGCGCAGAATGCACGGGATGTCGTGACGGGCGGCGACGCCGCGCGCACCGACCAACGACTCGCGGCAAGTCTTGTGGGACGGGAGTCCGCATTCTCGGCGCTGGTGCGTGGATGGGAAGATGCGAAGTTGGGAAAGCTCGTGCACATGCACGTCTCGGCGCGCGCGGGTCTCGGCAAGACGCGACTGCTCCGCGATCTGGCGTCGCGCATTCGCGGGATGCGTGGGAAGGTCGTGATGGCGACCGGTTCCATCGGCGCGCGCGAGATCGCCTACGGCGTCGCGAGCGAACTTGCCGCCGGCCTCTGTTCGCTCCCCGGGAAGCAGAGCATCGCGCCGGCGACCGCCGGTACCCTCGTCGCGCTCAATCCCTCGCTCTCCACCTATTTCGAAGCACAGCCGCGCCACGCCCCGCCCGAGGATGTGATGCGGGCGCGCACCGTCGCGATTGCCGAACTCGCGACGGCGATCTCGTTCGAGCATCCCGTCGCCGTCTTGCTCGACGACCTGCACTGGTGGGACGAGGCATCGCTCGTGCTGATCACGGCGCTGATCGAGCGACTCGCGGACTGCAAGATCCTTTTGGTGACGGCGGCTCGCCCCGAAGCGCGGCGCGTACCGGCGATGTCGCACGGCACCACGCGACATGTCGAACTCCCCGCGCTCGACGTTGCCAACGTCGATGAGCTGATCCTGAGCATCGCCGAACTGCCTGACGAGGAGTGGGCGCAGCACTTCGCCGAGTCGGTGTGCACCGCCGCCAAGGGGTCGCCCCTGCTCACGTTGGAGTTGTTGCAGCTGCTCGAGCAGCGCTCCCTGCTGCGGAGAGACGGAGGAAGCTGGATCGCCGAGCGCTCGGGTGAGTTGCGCGAAGCGCTCTACAACGGGAATGTATTGCGTGCCCGGCTCGATGGGATGGAGCGGGGTGACAGCTGGCTCCTCACGCTGCTGGCAATCGCGGGGACGTCGCTCCCGACACGAGCGCTCGTCGCCGCATCGGGGAGCGCCGGCGCCGACGTCGCGACGCGACTCGCCTCGCTCGAGGCGCGCGGACTCGTCGTGCAGCTCGACGACGACTGGTCGCTCGCGCACGACGAGATCCTCGAGGAAGTGCGCTCGCTCCTTGGCCCGGACACCTTCCACAAGGGCGCAGCAGATGTCGGGCGCGCCTTGATGGAACTCGAACCGCTCACCGATGCCTGGGCGCAGCGGGCGTGCCGGCTGCTGCGGTTGAGCGGCGAGCGTTCGCGGAGCCGCGCGCTCTTCA
>JBGAHX010000109.1:0-5999 GCA_044225935.1 Gemmatimonadaceae bacterium | reverse complement strand
GTGCACGACACCGCGTCGGCGATGGTGCGCGCCTCCGGAGAGCTCAAGCGTTTCGTGAAGGCGCAGCGCAACAACCTCTCGTGTGCGCGACTGCAGTCCAAGTTCGAACCGCTCGGCGCCGACTCCTCGACGCTCGACGGTCTCAACCCGCACGGCAACATCGTCGACGAGCTCCACGCCCACCGCGATCGCGGGGTGTGGGACGTGCTCGATACCGCGATGGGTGCACGGCGGCAGCCGCTCACGATCGCGATCACGACCGCCGGCGTATACGAGCCGGAGTCGATCGGCTGGCTGCAGCACGAGCACGCGGTCAAGGTCCTCGACGAAGTGATCGATGACGAGGCGTTCTTCGCCTTCATCGCATGCGCGGATGACGATGACGACTGGACGCAGCCGGAGACCTGGGCGAAGGCGAATCCCAACTTCGGGATCTCGGTCAAGCCGAGCTACCTCGAGGAGCAGGCCGGGAAGGCACTCACCCAGCCGTCGTTCACCAACACGTTCCTGCGCCTACATCTCAATCGCTGGACGCAGCAGCAGGATCGGTGGTTGTCGATCGAGGACTGGTCAAAGTGCTCGCCCGTTCTGTCCCCCGCCGCGCGAGACGCGCGCGAGGCCGCGCTGCTCGGTGCTACCTGCTTCGGTGGGATGGATCTATCGACGAAGCTCGACATCACCGCGTTCGCTCTGTGGTTCCCTGAAACCAAGCAGGCAGTATTCCGCTTCTGGTGCCCGGAAGAGACGATCATGCGTCGCAGCAAGCGCGATCGTGTGCGCAGCAAGCGCGATCGGGTGACGCGTGGGTGGTGATGGATGGATGACTGCCACGCCAGGGAACGTCATCGACTATGGGTTTATCCTCTCAGAGATCGGAGGATTGACGGATAGTGTCATTGAGGACTCGTATACCCACGGTCGCATAAGTGCTCAGGACTAGCGGCCTATGTCTCCCGAAGAGAGAACTGCCTGGCTCAGCGATTCGACCTCAGAGAGATTGCCTTCGATCCATGGAATGCCACGTATACCGCGGTGCAGTTGGGCGCTGAGGGGCTGACCATGGTGGAGACGCGGCAGGGATTCAAGACACTCTCTGAGCCTTCGAAAGAGCTCGAACGTCTGATCACTGCGCATACGATCGACCACGGAAGCAACCCCGTGATGAAGTGGATGGTCGCGAACGCCGCGCGTCGCGTCGACCCGAACGAGAACATCGCGCCCGACAAATCCTCCGCAACCGGCCGAATCGACGGTGTGGTCGCGTTGGTTATGGCTATCGGTCGCGCTATCGTGCACACGAGCGGCGAGTCGGTCTACGAGGAACGTGGCATCCTGACGTTGGGAGACGACTACTGATGGACCGCTATGACCTGCTCCTGCTCGTTGGCGTCGCATGCATCGAGGGCGGCGTCGCCCTCTGGTCGACACCTGCTGCGCTCATCCTGGGCGGCGTGCTGCTGGTGATCGCCTCGTGTGCGGCCGACCTTCGCGCGCGCCTGCGTCGTACCATGAACGGAGCCCCCGATGGGACTGATCGCTGATCTCTTCGAGCGGCGCGCCAACGCGCCATCCGGGCTCGCGCAACCGGCGAGCTGGTTCGTCGACTTCCTCGGCGGGGGGACCACTCTCGCCGGTTCGCGCGTGACCTCTGACTCCGCGCTCGCCGTTACTACGCGGTGTGGAATGCGGTGCGCATCATCACCAGCGCGGAGGCGTCGCTGCCGCTCATATCCTCTACCGCCGAAAGGGGAAGGGAAAGGAGCGCGCCATCGATCACTCACTCTATCGCCTGCTGCACGACGCCCCGAACGAACGGCAGACGCGGTTCGAGTTCATCGAGATGCCATCGACACCTCGAGCTGCGAGGCAATGCGCAACGCCGTGATCGCCCATGATCGGCGCGGCGTGGTGACCGACTCACGCCGCTGCATCCCGATCGCGTGGTGGTGATGATCGCGCCGGACGATTCGCTGTGGTACGAGCACACGAGCCGCCGCGGCCATCGCACGACCTATCGAGAAGACGAGATTCTGCACCTCCGCGGCTTCTCGTCCGACGGCATCATCGGGCTCAACCCGATCGGCGTGGTGCGGGAGTCGCTCGGCGTCACGATGGCCGCCGATGCGCACGCCGCCTCCTCCTACGGGAACAGCGCGACGCCAGGCGGCGTCCTGAAGACGCCCAAGACGCTCAGCAAGGAAGCGTACACGCGACTCAATGAGTCGTGGAAGGCGCGCCATTCCGGGACCGCCAACGCATGGAAGCCGGCGATCCTCGAGGAAGGGATGGAGTGGACGTCGATCGGCATGTCGTCGCGCGACGCGCAGTTCATCGAGAACCGGAAGTTCCAGATCGACGAGGTCGCGCGGATCTTCGACATCCCGCCGCACAAGCTGAAGCAGATGGATCGCGCGACGTTCTCGAACATCGAGCACCAGGGGATCGAGTTTCTGCAGGACTCGATTCGTCCGCGCCTCGTGCGGATGGAGCTCCGCCTCAACGAGACGCTGCTGCTCGAGCGCGAGCGCGAAGAAGGCTACTTCTTCGAATTCCTCGTCGATGCGATGTCGCGCGGTGATCAGAAGAGCCGCTATGAGGCGTACGCGGTCGGTCGCCAGTGGGGCTGGCTCTCCGCCGACGACGTCCGCGCGCGCGAGAACATGAACCCGCTCCCGGATGGCGCGGGCGAAGAATACCTCAACCCGCTGAATATGGTGCCGGCGGGGCAGCAACCCGCGCCAGCTCCGCCTGCAGCAGCTCCCGCACCCGCACCGGCTGATCCGAACGACCCGAACGAGGACGACGAGGCGCAGCGCGCGGTGCACGCGTTCCGCGGGCTGCTGCTGGATGCCGCCCGCCGTGCAGACCGCAAGTACGTGCAGGCGGCGCGTCGCCAAGCGGCGAGCGATCGCTCCGCGCCCGAGCTGCGGGCGTGGTTTGAGTCCTTCTGGCTCGATCACACGCGGACGCTCTGAGCAGAACTTCACGCCCCTCGTGCGCGATGCTCGACGTCGCCGACGTACGCGCAGATCGCGCGCTCCTCGCCTCCACGATCACCGCCGGGATCATTCGGCGCGAGATGGAATCTGCCGGCGTCTCGTTCACCCTCGCCGCTGCGCAGGGCGCGAAAAGTCTGTCCTCGCTGCTCGACACGTGGGAGGCCTCACGCGCCGAGCAGCTGGTCACGCGCGAGCTCCCCCGCCTCATCGCCGTTCTCTCACCCCGAGGTACCCATGAAGCAGCCGCTTGAGCGTCGCGCGTTCACCTGCGATGAACTCCGCGTCCTCTCCGAAGAAGGACAGAAGCCGAAGCTCCGCGGGCACGCGGCCGTCTTCAACCAGTTGAGTGAGAACCTCGGCGGCTTCCGGGAGATCATCCTCCCGGGCGCGTTCAGCGACGCGATCGTCAACGACGACGTGCGCGCACTGTGGAACCACAATCCGGACTATGTCCTCGGCCGCAACCGCAGCAACACGCTGACGCTGCGCGAAGATGCGACGGGACTCGCGACGGAGATCGATCCGCCGGACACGCAGTGGGCGCGGGATCTCCTGGTCTCGATCCAGCGCGGCGACGTGTCGCAGATGTCCTTCGCCTTCCGCGTGCTCGACGAGCGGTGGGAAAAGAAGGACGGGCAGCACATCCGCACGCTCACGAAGCTGCGGCTCTTCGATGTGTCGCCAGTGACCTATCCGGCGTATCCGGCCACCGACATCGGTGTCAGATCGATGGACGACATCGCCGCCGAAGGCGTACGAGGAGCGCATGGCGCGAGGAGCCGGCGCGCCGGCGCCAGACATGGCGCGACCAACCTACGGGAGATCGCGTCGCGGCGTCTCGGTGCCTCGACCTGCTGGCGCTCGGCTACGTCGATCTGCACCACTTGCGCGAACCGGCATCGCTCGCATAGGTTCGCGTCTGACAACAGTTGGTGCGCTGGCGCGCGGAAATCCGGAGGCTGTGGCCTGTCCGCTTCGTGTGCTGGAACGTAGACCTCCGGTTCGTCGCTGTGGCGGCGCGGAACTACCCAGACCATGTGTGTGAGTCTTCACTCTCACGCGGTCGGTAGTCCGCGCCGCTTCGCTGTATTAGGCCCGTTCTCCCGATCGCCAGACCGGAGAACGGGGCATGAAGAAGCTCAGGGAGTTGCTCGACAAGCGAAACCGCCTCATCGCCCAGATGCGCGCGATGATGACGACCGCCGAAGGCGAGTCGCGCGGGCTGACCGCTGAGGAGCAGACCAACTACGACAAGATCTTCGCCGAGGCCGATGGCATTCGGCAGACGATCGACAACGAGCAGCGGCTGGCCGCGCTCGAGGCGCAGGGCGGCGAGGGGAATGAGCGCCGCGAAGGCAACGGCGAAGAGCGCCAGCTGCGCGAGGTGCGCGCCATCGATGCGGCGGAGCATCGGTATCGCGTCGTCGCCGGCGAGATCCGCGACGAGAGCGATCGCCGAACGCTCGAGTACCGCGCTACGCGCGAGTACAACGATGCGTTCCGGAACTTCCTCGCGACCGGCGAGCGTCGAGCGCTGGACGCCGGCAGCGGTGCCGGCGGTGGCTACACGATCGCGCCGGTGCAGTTCGTCCAGGACCTGATCAAGAAAGTCGACGACCTGGTATTCATCCGCGCGCGCGCCACGGTGCGTACGGTGACGAACGCCGCGGGTCTCGGCGCGGTTTCGCTCGAGAACGATCCGGCGGACGCGGACTGGGTCGCCGAACTCACGACCGGCAACGAAGACACCTCGATGTCCTTCGGGCAGCGCGAACTCAAGCCGTATCCGTCGGCCAAGCTCGCGAAGGTGTCGAACAAGCTGATGCGCGCCTCGGGCATCAACGTCGAAGGCCTGCTGCTCCAGCGGCTCGCCTACAAGTTCGGCATTACCGAGGAGAAGGCCTTCCTCACCGGATCGGGCGCGAACCAGCCGCTCGGCATCTTCACCGCGAGCGGCGACGGCATCGACACCTCGCGTGACGTCGCGACCGGCAACACGTCGACGTCGATCGGCTTCGACGGCCTGATCTCGGCGAAGTTCTCCCTCAAGGCGCCGTACCTCACGAACGCAGTGTGGGGCTTCCACCGCGACGCCGTCGCGCAGATCTCGAAGCTCAAGGACACGACGAACCAGTATCTCTGGCAGCCGTCGACCCAGCTCGGGCAGCCGGACCGGATTCTCGGGCTCCCGGTGTTCATGAGCGAGTTCATCCCGAACACGTTCACCACCGGCCTCTACGTCGGGTTCATCGGCGACATCTCCAACTACTGGATCGCGGATGCCCTCGACATGCAGGTGCAGCGCCTTGTCGAGCTCTACGCGCGCACCAACCAGACCGGCTTCATCGCGCGGCGCGAGACCGACGGGCAGCCGGTGCTCGCCGAAGCATTCGCGCGCGTCAAGCTCGCGTAGCGGTTCCCCGAGAGGGCCGCTCGCGCGGTCCTCTCTCCCGCTTCGCTCACCAGGAGAGACCTCATGAATCTCGGACAGGATGTGAAGGTGGTGCGCGCGCTCAACGCAGTCGCGGCAGGCACCTCCTCACAGAACGGATCGGCCATCGACATGCAGGGCTACGATGGCGTCATGTTCGTCGCGGCCTTCGGCACGCTCACCGCAACGGCGGTGACAGGCCTCAAGGCGCAGCAGGACACGGCATCCGGCATGGGCGCGGCGGCGGATCTCGCCGGCTCCCTTGTATCGGTGCCGGACACGGCCAGCAACAAGCTGGCGATCCTTGACGTGGCACGGCCGCAGGAGCGCTACGTGCGCCCGGTGGTGGTGCGCGGTACCGCGAACGCCGTCATCGACGGCGTGATCGCGATCCTCTACAAGGGGAACAAGCGCCCGTCCGTGCACGACGCCAGCGTCGTCGCCTCCAAGAACCTGCAGTCGCCGGACGAAGGCACTGCCTAACCCTCGCGGGCGGTGGCGGGTGCGCATGCACCCGTCATCGCCTCGGAGCGTCTCATGCCCAAACTGTTCCTCCGTACGGTGATGGC
>JBGAHX010000108.1:0-6046 GCA_044225935.1 Gemmatimonadaceae bacterium | reverse complement strand
CCACGCTGGCTGCGCATCCCAAGGCCCTCTCGCCTCGCATGCGCGCAACCACGGACAGCGTCGTGCCCTTTCAGCGCCTCCTGGCGCAGCCGTTCGAGCGGCTCGTCTCCGATACGCCCTTCTGGGGGTGGATTGCCGCCCTGTTTGGGAGCGCGTGGCAATGGCTGCGTGAAGACACGTTCACGCTCCTGCTGTTGCTCATCGTTGGGGTCGCGACCTGCGATTACTACTACGGCGTCAAGTCTGCGCGGCTATCGGGGCGCTTCTCGCCCACGGCGGCGTCTCGCGGCTGGCATGGCAAGATGAGCGGCGTGGTCTTGCTGCTGGCGGTGCGCCTCTTCGAAGGGTGGGCGAGCCTCGCGCACTACGTCGACTCGCGGGGGAGCGTCGCCACCTTGCTCGGCATCGCGCTGCTCTCGGTCGATCTCCAATCCATTGCGCACCACCGCGAGGCATTCGGTGCCACGCCGCTTCCGGTGTTGGGGCCGATCCTCGGCTGGATGCGCACCCTCGGCAACGTGCGCGTGACGCCCACGCGCGAGTCGATCGAGGTCCCCCCAGCGCGCGAGGCGCGCGAGGATGATGCACATGCCTAACGTATTCCAGCGCGCGGCGCACCGAGTGCTGCGCGCACTCGCGGCCGTCGTCCGGTATGAGCGGACGGAGTCGCGCGAGGCGACGCAGGAGGATCCACCGCGCCCAACGTCCAGCGAGGTGTGGAACAGATGGAAGGATGCCGCCAAGGCGATCGCGGTGCTGCTGGTGCTGGCCTCCCCAGCGTTCCTGGGCGCCCAGGTCGCCCCGGTCGCCGACTCCGCGTGCTATCGCGCAGGGCGCACGGCCGCTGACTCGCTGGGCAAGCTGCACCTCAAGTCGACGCGACTGACGGCATATCAGGCGCGCTCGCTGCGCACGCTCGACTCGCTCCATCGGGCGCGTTGTGGATTCGGGGCCGTGGTGGTGCCGCCGGTCGACTCGATCGTTCCGCCGAAGGACTCGATCGTTCCGCCGAAGGACTCGATCGTTCCGCCGAAGGACTCGATCGTTCCGCCGAAGGACTCGATCGTTGCACCGCCGGTCGAGTCCGTTCCGCCGGATAGCCAGATCGTCTCGCCGGATGCCGCTCCCCAGCAACCGCTGCATCCAGCAGTACCGAAGTGCCGCGCGCGGTGCCGTCGTATCCTGCCACGCTGCTGACCGCGCCCTGCACCCAGACGGTCACCGCCGCGGGGCTCCAGGCCGCGGTCGGGCGGGCGACCGCCGGCGAGGTCCTCTGTCTCGCTGCGGGCGCCGTGTTCCGCGGAACGCTGACGCTGCCGAATCGCGGCGACTCGGGGTGGGTAGTCGTTCGCACGGCGCCGACACCGGGACAGCCAGCGCCTGGGGAACGAGTGCGCCCGTCACAGCGCGCGAGCCTTGCCACGCTCGAGGCGCAGGGCACCGCGAGTGCCGTCGTCACCGCGCCAAGCGCGCGGGGCTGGATCCTCACGCTTCTCGAGGTGACCACCGACTCCGCACTGTCCTCGCTCACGTATGCGCTGATCGACTTCGCCGTCCCACCTACGGCGCAACAGTTCGCCTCCGACATTGTCGTCGATCGCGTGTGGGCGCATGGGTGGACACATCGGCCGCTGCGGCGCTGCATGGCATTGAACTCGGCCGCAACCACGATCGCGAACTCGTGGCTCGACGACTGTCACGAGAAGGGGAGCGACTCGCAAGCGATCGGCAGCTGGTCGGGACGCGGGCCGTACCTGATCGAGAACAACCACCTCGCCGGCGCCGGCGAGAACGTGATGTTCGGCGGCGCCGATCCGAAGTTCCCGGGCGTGCATCCGAGCGACGTGACGCTCCGCCGGAACTACGTGGTCACGCCACTCGCCTGGAAGGGACGCTGGACGAAGAAGAACCTCCTCGAGACGAAGAACGTCCAGCGACTGCTCGCCGAGGAGAACGTCTTCGACGGATCGTGGGGCGATGGGCAGACCGGCATTGCCATCGTCATCAAGTCGGCGAACCAGAGCGGCGGCACGAGCTCACGCGACAACGGCACGCGCGACGTCGTCTTCCGGCGCAACCTCATCGTCAACGCGGCCGCGGCGATCACGGTCAACGGACGCGGCGGGGACGCCGGCAACATCGACTCGCTCTCGCGTCGCATCGAGATCACCGAGAACTACGCCGACTCGATCGGGCTCAGTGCGACGGGGTCTGACAATCGCGGTGTATTGCTCCTGACGGGCGCGACGGACGTGCTATTCCGGCGCAATACCTGGCTCTCGCCGCCCGGCGACGGCAGCGCCTACACGTTCGGGAGCGTCGGGACACTCACGGCGGTACGCCTCACACTCGACCACGATCTGCGCACCCGCGGGAAGTACGGGGTGATGGGCTGCTTCACCGCGGCGTGCGCGCCCGGGCTGGTTGCTGATGTCGCGCTCGCCGGCGCCGGCGCCGCGCCCGCTGGGTTCACGGTGTTCCCCACCCTCGATGCGGCGCTCGCCGCGGGCTTCGGGATCTCTCGCGCCACCATCGATGCCGCGGTCCGCGGCGTCGTCCAGCAACCCTAACGAGGACGCACACCATGCGTGCTGACACGCCCTTGGACCCCAGCGACCGCGCGATTCCGCGCGTCGCGACGCTCACGAAGGACCAGCTGTGGACGGAGATCGAAGCCGGGACACCGGACGAGCTCCGCTCGCTGCAGGACGAACTGCTCGCGCACGGATACAGCGCCGAAGGCCGCGCCGTTACTCGCATTCGCGAACGTCTCGCCTAACGCGGGGCGTCGCTGAGGGCTGCGACGCATGGCCATCACGACGAACACTACGCTCAAGAACACGGTCCTCGACGGCTTCGATTCGGCCTTCAATTCGGGGACGCTGGAGATCCGCACCGGCTCGGCACCGGGCGCGGGCAACGCCGCGACGGGGACCGTGCTCGCCACGATCACAATTCCCGCCGATGCGTTCGCTGCCGCGTCCGGCGGCACGAAGGCCAAGAACGGGACGTGGCAGGACAGCGCGGCCGACGCCACCGGCATCGCGGCGCATTTCCGGATGACGGGCGGGTCCAACATCATCGAGGGCACCGTCACCGCCACGGGCGGCGGCGGCGACGTCACGCTCGACAACACGTCGATTGCGTCCGGCCAGCCGGTGACGATCACGTCGCTCAGCTGGAGCGTGTAGCTCCCGTGGCGTACAAGCACGAGCACTTCGCGGGGGCTTCACTGCCCGCAGACTGGACGGCCATTGTTGCTGGCGGCGGCACGATCACGATCAATGACTCGAATGTGGTCGGCACGTCGTCCGCCACGGGAGACGCGTGCGCGATCTACAAGCGCTTCGACCAGACGCGCTCGCAGATCATCATGCTCTGCGGGCGCCAGACCAGCGCGCCGGCATCGACCAACGCGTTCCCATATCCCGCGATCTCGCTGGTGCATTCGGCGACAGCGCCGGTCTGCGACACGCGCGCGAATCTCAGCTTCCTCGCGCGCATCATCGGCTTCACGACCGGGAGTGTCGACTATCAACGCCTGCTCTACGTCGACACTGGCGGAACAAACAACATCTGGCAGGAGAGCTCCCAGTCGTTCGCGACCGGCGGCACCACGCTCTCAATGCCGGCGGCGACGCCACGGGACGAGTATCGCATCTTCGGCTTGCAATGGGATGCGCAGGGGCAGCGTCTGCGTCTCGTCGCGATGCACACCGTTACGGGAACCGTCGAGAACGCAGACCTCGGGCCCCGGCTTGTCGCGCTGAGCGACTGGGTCCCCCTCTCGTCGATCCAGAACGGCACATCCACCACGCTTTGGTTGGTGATCGGGTGGCCCGAGACCAACTTCTTCACCGTCGCGAGCGCGTGGGAGGTCGAATGGATCGCCGAGACGTGGGGCAAGCAAGAGTTTGTCTTGTGCAACGGCAAGGCGACGATCGGCAGTAACTACGACATCACCGCACATACCGGCTACGATCTGCGCGCCCCGTTTCTGGTGCCGGGATCGCGCACGCAGGCGATCCCCGTGGGCACGTCGGGGCAGTTCGACGACTCCAGCACGCAGTGGGGCTCGATCTTCCGGGACGACGACGGCGTCTACGTCTCCTCGTACTCCGCCGATGCCGGTGGCGGTGTGGTGACGATCGGACTAGCGACCGCCACCGATCCCGCCGGGACATGGACCAAACAGGGACAGATCATCAACGTCGGCGGAAGCGGCTCCACGTACGAGTCGCGCTTCTCGTTCAACGTGCTCTTCAAAGACTGGAGCGAAGCCGATCCCTCGAAGCGCTACAAGGTGATCGCCAAGGGGTTCGATGCCGGGCTGGTGGGGCGCACGCTGCTGTTCACCGCAGCGACGCGGGGCGGCACCTATACGTACCAGGGCGAGCTGATTGCGGAGGACGCGACCGAGACCTCGATCGCGTTTCGTGGCCAGCCCGTCTGGTATCGCGGGCGATGGTGGTTGTTCTACAACTGCGATGTTGCGGGCGTCAACACGGTGCGCGCGGCGTCCGCGAAGCGCTTCGAGGTCGGGGCGTTCACGAAGCAGAACGTCACGCTCTCGACCGAAGGACAGAACGCGGTCGAGCAAGCGATCACCGCGATCTCCGGCCGCACGATCACGGTCGCCAGCACGACGGGGTGCGTGCAGGACATGCTGGTCGTGATCACGAATAGCACGAGCGGCGATACCTACGGCCTCTCGCGCATCCGGAAAGTCGTCAGCAGTACTCAGTTGGAGTTGTATCACAGTGTGCCCGGCATGACCACGTCGAGCGTGATGCGCTCGGCGAACTTCGGGACCGACAACGCTCTGAATGCCGTGGTGAAGATCGACGACACGTGGTGCTTCGTGATGACGGTGTTCAAGGTCTTCACCTCGCACGCAACGCTCGCCGCGCACCATGAGACCAACGGCCTCTTCATCGGGGGCGCCACCCCGTTTGCCGCCAGCGCGATCAGTTGGCTCGCCACGCCGATCGCACCGCTGGGACGCGACAGCTGGAACACGACAATCAGCAACGAGAACATGCGCGTGTCGCGCGACACGCAGAAGTTCACGAGCGGATGGCCCGTGAGGCGGCGCCAGCGTTCGGACCTCATCCGGAGATAGGATCATGGGACGCATCTATACGCTGACAGCGGAAGCGATCAGCGTCACCTCGTCGATCTTCGGCGACCTGCTCTCGGTGCAGGGGGCGGCGAATCGCCCGTTCATCGTGCACTCGTGCATCGTGACGCAGCGGGAGGAAGAGCTCGCGCTGCAGGCGCGCATCCGCTTGGTGCGTCGCTCGGCCGCGACCTCGGCGACCGCATCAGGGACGGTCGGCGTGTCGAAGCACCAGGCGACGGACGCCAGTTTCGGCGCGACGCTCTCGATGGCGCGGCTTTCAGCGACGCCGGGTCTCGGCACCGAGACCGGGCGGCTCTACGCCGGGAGCGAGTCGCTGCCGAACGGGCTGGTGTATCGCCCGACCCCGCAGGAGATCCAGATGTTCTGCGCCGACTTCTTCTGCGTGGAACTCCCGGCGGTGACAGGACTCGGCACCACGATCACCGTAGACGTGACCGCCGTCGTCGAAGAGTTCGGCTAAGATGGCGGCGTCGTTGGTCCCGCCGGGCGGCGTCTATCGGCGTGCGCCGTGGTGGCCGCTCTACCTGAAGCGTCGGCGCTCTGTCGCGGCCGCTGCGCCGTCGGGGATCAACGGTGCGGGGACGCTTGCGCTGTCGTTAGGCCTGAGCGGGACCGGCTCCGTCGACAATCGCGGTGCCGGGACCTTGCCGCTCGCGTTAGGCCTGAGCGGGGCGGGCACGGTCGCGATCTCCGGCGCGGGGACCCTCCCCCTCGTGCTGGGCCTCGCGGGGACTGGTGTCATCGGGGGCGCGGTCTCCGGCACAGGGACGTTGCCCCTCGTACTTGGCTTGAGCGGGACTGGCTCGGTCGATGTGCGCGGAACGGGTACCCTCCCGTTGGTGCTCGGACTCGGCGGGGCGGGCAGCGTCGCGGTGAACGGGGCGGGAACACTGGCGCTCGCGT
>JBGAHX010000107.1:0-6458 GCA_044225935.1 Gemmatimonadaceae bacterium | reverse complement strand
CATTTCGCCCCTTCTCCCGCGTTGGCCGGTGTCGATCCTTCAGCTCGCGCTGGCTGGGCCACCTCGCCGAATGACGCGAGAGCAATTCACACCGCTTTCTCGAGGCGGTGACGCTCTCGCGAAGGAAGGGCCCGAAGCAGACGTCCACCTTGCATGACCTTTCTCATTCGAGGCGACCGGACCCTGCCGCGTGTTGTGTTGAAAGTACCGCTCGTCGTGCGGCACGTGGTGGCACGCTACCCGTCGCGCCACCACACGTTCTGCAGATGGACACGACGCACCCGGTTGCGTGGCAATCGATGCAGGACGACTCCGACGCCGCAAATCCCAAACTGGCCTTCGCACTTCTGAGCGGACCGTGTGCGGCACGGTCCTCGTTCACACTGACGAGCGATCGAGGGTTGCGGAGATGCGTGGGGCCGACGACGTGGCCGAGCCCGAGGAAATCTGTCTGCGGGTCAAGCGGCTCGTCGCGCCGGTTCACGCGGCGTAGCTGGAGCCGCAGTCGTGTCAGATCTCACCGGCCGACGCGTCATTCACGCGGGGGCCCGGGCCGAGCGGGTGGCGGAGGTGTGAAGGGAGCTCGCGTCCCGGGTTACCCCATCGTCCTCGACGCGCACACCATCAGTTGATGATCTCGACCCGTCTCACTCGCCTCGCCACATCGCTGAGCATCGCCGTCGCCGCCGTTCTCTGCTGGATTCTCGTCTTGCGCGAGGCAGGTCCGATGAGCGAAACGATCGCCATCAGCGTGGTCACGGTCGCTGCGTGGTCTGCGCTGCTATCGTTGCTCATGAACGTGGTACGCGCCGTTGGCGACAGTGGCTCCGCCGATCGCGGCGATTCGATGCTGCTGGAGCAAGTATCCGTCGCCCGTGTGCTGCGCGACGCCCCGGGGGCTCTGAATCGCGGCGAGTTGTTCGCCAGCCTCGCCGACGTCGATCACCCGCAGCCGCTCGCCCGCCTGGACCGGATCCTCGGGGATCTCGAGCGCGGAGGCGTCATCGTGTCCGACGTCGATGCAGAGACGGGAGAGCGCAGCTGGCGTCTCCCGCGTTCGCGCGGAACACTGGACCCGCCTGCCTAACGCGGTCGCGGGGAAGTCGCCGTGATCGCCAAGGGTCGCACCATCACCGACACCAGTTCGAGCACACTATCCGACCTCGAGTCGTCCAGCTGCTGTCCGACCACGCCAAGGGCGTCGGAGACCAGGACTGTACACGGAGGGGTTAGCGAGTCGCCCGGCACCTCGATCTCGAGCCGCACGGCCGGCACCATTCCGGCGAGCGTGGCCAGCGTCCGCCGCACGGCACGGATCCAGCGCATCGGTCGAGCGTAGCCAAGCCAACGGTCCCCGGCGCGCGCACCGCGGCGCAGCAGAGTGACCGTATCGCCGTCCACGACCGAGTCGGAGTCCGTCGCGGGCGCGGAGATACTTCACCACCACGAAACGTCGGGGAGTGGAGTCGCCGCGAGGTCGCGGCGGAGGAGTTCGACCCTGCTCCCTCTTCGGGAGCGCACGACCGAGTCGCGCAGTGCGAGCATGCCGTCTCGGGCGTAGGTGAGGACCATGCGCTGCTGCGCAACTGAAGGGCCGCGCCGCTGACGAGCGAATGCTTCGCAGCTTCTCCTTCCTCGTGAGTATCAGTCGACCGCATACGTGCCGATGGGTCGTCCCCGATGCGAAGGTCCGGCATCGCGTCGTGACCAATGGCGCTGGTGGGGTTCGGCAGACCTGTCCATCGGTTACACCGATCGAACGTCGCGGGAAGCTCCGCCGGCGGAACGTCCACCGTCAAAGGCATCGGCGACGGGTTTCCAAGGTTGGCGATCGCGTATCCGAACACGGTCGTGACGAGCATGACTGCCAACGCTCCCTTGGCCGCGACCAGTCGCCTGCGGGCGATGGACAAGCGCCCAAGGAGCGAGCGATTCTTGGCGCGGATCGTCCGCCCAATCTCGACGGGTAGACCGGCCAGTCGCAGGCGCAACGACGCTACCGATCGACGCGCGCCCGCGGAAAACGCCGCCGCAGCCTGCGCCGTCGACAACCACCGCGTGGCTTGGCCGGCGTGGCGGGCCAGCAACGTCTTCCATTCGGCTGTGGTGACGCGCGCTGAGGGATCGTGCGCCCCGGTGTCCAGGGTTCTGAAAAACGCCGTTCGAAGCTCGGCCGGCAATGCATCAAATGCGTCATGCTGCGCCGGCCTTGATGCCAGGGAGCCTCTCGCCCGACCGTGCGCGAAGAGGCGCGCCCTGATGGCCTCCGCGATCGAATCGATCGGCTCTCCCGTCGCCGGGTCGCGCCCGCGTACCGCAAACGGGTGGATTCCCACCAACAGCTGATAGGCGATCACCGCCAGCGAGAAGTCGTCCCAACTGGGCGCGACGGGCCTTCCCGCATCCCACGCCATCTGATAGGCAGAGTCAAAACCTTCGGGAGGGGTGTATTCGTCGGTGCGGGTCCGCGCGGCGAACTGCATGTGCCCGGCGTGCACGACCTGCACCGAATCGCAATCGACCAGGACTACATCTCCGCGCGCGTTGACGAGCACGTTGTCCGGCTTGAGGTCGACGACGACGTAGCGCCGGGTCGCATGAAGCGCGGAGACCAACTGCGCGATGCGCCTCGCGACCAGCATCCGCAGACGGAGCGCCATCGATGAAGACAGCTCCCACGGCTGCCACCGTATCCCGAGCCGAGTCGAGACCGTCCGGGGGTGCGCGGTGAGCTCCGACAGCCGCACCGCCCCACGCACCCGCGGTATCGTAATGCCGATGAAGTCCCCGTTCGGCAGGGTGACCTCGGCCTGGGGCCACGCCATGGCCAGCTGGGAGCGCGGGGCGAGCTGCGTGTCGACTCGCTGAGGAGGATGTCCGATGAGCCAGTGCACGCGCTGCCGTCGCGTGTCGCTCAAGGACGTGCGGGCGTAACGCTTCACCACACAGCGGTCGGGGCCATCAGCGAAGGCATGGAGCGAGCCTTCGCCGCCGCGGGCGAAGGGGACGTCGTCGATTAGGCGAGGAACGCCTGCGACAAGGACATCGTTCATCGATGTACCAGACGGTCGGTGCAGCAGGGGCGCAGGAAGAGAACCGTTGATCTATTGAATCCCGCAACCGGGAGCGCCACGCCTCGTTCGCCGAGGGTCACGCTTCCACTACCATGATGTTCTTGTGGGCGAGCCATGCGAGCTCAGCGGCCCTAAAGGCACTCGCCCGACTGCCGAAGCCAGCGACGAATCGCCCGGGATGGCAGAAGATGGCGTCGTCGATTTCGCTCGCTGCGATGAGCGCATGCTCGCTCAAGCCGGCCCACGCCAACGGGAGTGGTACGCGTGCCCCCGACCTGGTGCCCGGCATCCACGCGGACTGCAGTCGCCACCGTCCCTCGACATCGCGCCAGACGACCTGATCCACCGACCTGCCCGACTCACGCTCAGCGGACTCCCACACCCTCGTCCAGGGCATGAGGGGCGAGGGGATCTCGAGTGGACACTTCGGGTCGACGTGCTCCCTCAGGAGCTGGACGAGGACACGACGCGCCCGCTCGATCGCCGCCCTCTCACGCGCTCGGGCGGGGACCGCATCGGCCTGCAACTCGCGTGTGAACGCCGCGACCACGGCCTGAAGCTCCACCGCAGGTGTGGCGCGCTCGCAGAGTCGGCGAATTGCGCTGGCCACGCAGGTGATCTGCCGTTCGAAGGCGTCGTCGAGTGCTCGGCCCCACCCGTCTGAGTTCCACGGCAGCTCGTCCCATTGCGGCCGCTCGGCCGTGAGCGCCCCGACCCACTTCGGCGTTGCGCCGAGGTGAATCGAGCCGGTGTCGTGCGCGTCGACCACGCGCACCACTGCGTGCTCGAAGAGCATGGCGAGTCGCGCGACGACCGCACTGCCTGCGCCTGCCAATTGAAGCAGGCGCGGACCCGCGAGCTGGAAGAGCAGGCCGACGCTCGACAGGGCGGTGCCGTCGGTTCGCCGCGGCGGGGGTGAGAAGTGGTGATCGAGGCGCCAGGTGTCTGGATCGTGCAACCCGCCAACGTCGATGAGGACGGAGTGACGCGAGAACTCGTCCGGATTGCGTGTCCGAACAATGGGAAGGGCGGGAAGCGCAGCGCGGAGGAGCGCCGCGGCCAATACGTCGTCTCCATGGAAGCGGCCGCTGTGAGTCGCGGCTGACCGAAGTTGTGACAGCATGCGTGCGCTCCTCGGATGAGAGGCGTGTCGGACGACACGCGTTCATACGTAGGAGGACGCGACCGCTGCATGCGTCTGACAGCGCACGCGGATCCGTCGGCACAATCGCCAGCCCGCGGTGGCTTCCAGTGCGACGATCTCCCTCGACTCGTGCAGGCTAGCCCTCCGGAGCCTGCGACACACGCACCGCGAGAACCATCGTCTTGTCGTCGGGTTCGTCGCGCAACGCCGGTAGTTCCGGCGTCCCATCGCGCAGGAAGGCCGCCCATCGCGCCGCGACCTGCAGCGGCTCGGCGGCGCCGCCTTCGAGGCTCGCGCGTACCGCGGCGACATTCGGCGACAGGAAGGGGGCGTAGGGGACGTTGCGCGGCACGTAACGGCTCGAGGTCTCGTCGTAGCCGAGACACTCGTACGCTGTGCGCTCGCAGCCGTCGGTCATCACCGCCAGCGCGCGTATGTCTCCCACCCGACGTCCTGCAAGCATCGAGTGTGCATTGCGTCGCCAGTCAGGTGAGGTGACGAAGCATGTCTCCCCGGCGTACGATCCATGCTGTGGCGCGTTGAGCGCTTCCCAGCGACCGTCGTGGCGCTGCACCGCGCACCGCCCGTCACCGATCTGCGCGAGCAGTACTCCCATCGAAGACGCGTACACTAGCGTCAGCGTGCAGGCGACTTCATCCCGCCGCCCCCGCAGACGTCGCGCCTCGGCGATCACCCCCCACCGGACCGCGCGCAGCATCCGGTGCGCCGTCGTCGCCCACGCGTCGGCGTTCACCTCCGGATCGAGTGCGTCGGCCAGCGCACTGCCTCCGAGCGTCGCACACCGCAGCGTCCAGAGCCCGTAGCACACCGCCGCCCTCGCCCCCTCCCCACCGAGCCGAGCGGAACCTGCCCCGTCGGCAACCGCCAGCAGCAACTCTCCCGCATCGGTCGCGATGGCGGCACAGGCGTCCTGCATCGGCTTGCGCCGCGCCCGTGCGACCGTGCCGCCCACCGATGCGCCGGTCACAAGCCATGTCGCGCTGCGGGCGCCGACGAGCAACTCCCGCGTCGCCGATGCGTCGTCCTCCGAACCTCCGTCGCCCATGTGGAAGTTCGTCATACAGAATGCCGGAAGATCCCGGGATCGTCGAGTCGCACCACCTCGCCTTCGCGGCTCGCCGTGATCTTCTCGAAGGAGGCGCTGAGCCATTGGAAGAACGCGCCGAAGTCCTGCGTGGCGAAGGCCTGAACGCACTCCTTTCCGACGAGATCGCGCAGCGCGTCAAGCGGTGCGCCGGTCGTCGCAAAGGCCCAGGTGTGCAGGTGCTTGCGGGTGACGGCGTCGTGCAGGCGCGCGCGCAGCGCCGCGAGCTCTTCGGCGGAGTTGGTAGGAGCGCCGTCGGTGATGACGAGCAGGTATCCGCGGTAGCGTGGGAGCCCCACCTCGTCGTACCACGCCTTGCGCTCGCGGAGGAGCTGCAGACTGCGCTCCACGCCAGCGACGAGATTGGTGCACCCTCCGTCACAGTGGAGGTCGGGGAGCGGGGCGTCGCCGATGAGCGCAAACGGACGTTGGACCGTGGCGTCGGAATCGAAGGAGACGAGCGCCAGATCGAGACGGGCCGCCGTGATCGGGTTGTCGTGCACCTGGCGGGCGAAGTGTTGCAGGCCGCGATTGACTTCGGCGATCGCCGTCGACTCGCCGGCTGGCTCGCTCATGGACGGAGAGGTGTCGACGAGGAGGACGACCGGGCGGCGCTGTTCGTAGTTGAGGGGTTGGGTGCCGCCGAATTCTGTTGTGGGCATGGGGGCCAGGTCCGTCGAGAGGGGATGCTCGTATGGACGGTGCGAACGGCGATCTCTGACACGCGCGTGCGGCATCGGAGCATCGTCCCATCGACTGGGCGTCACGTGAGGTTCGAGCGAAAGCATGGCAGCGATTTAGACCTGATCGGGGGAGGCTCGCTTTCCCGGCCACATGCGTGGGCACCGTGCATACCCGACCCGACGCATCGCCCCACCAAGTGCTTCAGTCAGGCTCTCCGCCGGTCACTCGGCGTGCCTCACGGTTGGTGGCTCGAGCGGTCAGAGGCTGAGCGGGCGGACGTCTTCTGACAGAACGCCGTGCTCCCCCTTGCCCCCACGCTCATGCTCCATCACCTCACGCCGATCCTGCGCTCCGACCTCGCGCCTTGGCACGTGACGCTCGACCAGCTCGCCCCGACGCTTGAGACGCATCCCTCGCTGGTCTGGCTGGCGCGCGCCCCCGATGACGATCG
>JBGAHX010000106.1:0-6172 GCA_044225935.1 Gemmatimonadaceae bacterium | reverse complement strand
GCGGTACGCGGATCGCCGTGTCGCTCCCGAGGACGCGCGCGCGCTCGCGCAGCACCTCGAGCTCCTGCCACGTGAGCTCGTCCCAGCCGACCGGATAGTCGTGGAGCACGAGCGTGGTACCGCGCGAGAAGAAGTAGAGCCACCCGTGGCTCGCGGGCGCCACATCGGCGAGTACGCCGTCGAGCGCAGCAGGTGCGTCGGACCACAGCTCGCACACCTGCCACGAGAACCCGTGTCGATCGATGAAGCGCCGCGCGTCCTGCATCCCTGGCTCCGTCCTCGAACTCTGGGGCGCACTCACGAGACCTTATGCTCGCGCGTCGAACCGGGCGTTGCCATGGGAGCGCAGCACTGTTACACGCCTCGTTACAGAGCTGCGACACGCCTGCCGGGCAGCGCCATCTTCGCCCCGCGCCGGCCGAATTCCGGTGACGCGAATCTGGAGCGGCCTCGGGTGTGAACGGCGGCGGCGCGCCGATGGGTGACGCTAGACCGCCCCCGTGAGCCGCTGGAGCACGATCAGGCAGATCGCTGAAATCGCCGCCGCCGCCGGGATCGTCATGATCCACGCCCACACGATGCGCCCGGCGATCCCCCACCGCACCGCACTGATTCGGTTGGTTGCCCCGACGCCCATGATCGCCCCGGTGATCGTGTGCGTGGTGCTCACTGGGATCCCGTTGAACGTCGCGAGGAGGATCGTGAGCGCCCCCGCCGTCTCGGCCGCGCTCCCACCAACCGGGCGCAGCTTGGTGATGCGACTTCCCATCGTGTGCACGATGCGCCACCCGCCAAAGAGCGTGCCTAACGCGATGGCGCTGTAGGCCCCCAGCTCCACCCAGATCGGGACGGCGTCGCCGTTCGGGAGGTAGAGATGGTGCAGCCACCCCGTCTCCTGCGCGAAGAGCCCGTTCGACGAGACGAGGAGCCCGACGATGATCCCCATCGTTTTCTGTGCATCGTTGGCCCCGTGCGAGAGCGAGAAGAGCGCGGCGCTCCCCAGCTGCACCTTTCGGAAGATCGAATCCACTCGGTGCGGCGCCATGCGGCGGAACGTCCAGTAAATCGCCGTCATCAGGACGAAACCCGCGATCATGCCGATGATCGGCGAGAGGAAGATGAAGATGATCGTCTTGGTCCAGCCGGCCACGATGATGGCCCCCGCCCCCGCCTTGGCCATCGCCGCCCCGGCGTACCCGCCTAACAACGCATGCGACGAGCTGCTCGGGAGCCCGAACCACCAGGTGATCAGGTTCCAGATGATCGCCCCGAGGAGACCGCCGAGGATGACGTTAGGCGTGACGATCGAGACGTCGATCATCCCGCTCCCGATCGTCTTCGCCACTGCGGTCCCCACCGTGAACGCAGCGACGAAGTTGAAGAACGCCGCCCACACCACCGCGGTGAGCGGGCTCAGGACTCGCGTGCCGACGATCGTGGCGATCGAATTGGCGGAGTCGTGGAAGCCGTTGATGAAATCGAACACGAAGGCGATCCCGATGATCGCCAGGATGTACTCGACCACGGCTTACGAATTCTTGAGGGAGATGCCCTCCAGCACGATAGCCACCGTCTGGCAGCGATCGAGCGTCTCCTCGATGGTGTCGTAGATCTCCTTCCACTTCATCACGTCGAGCGGATCGGGCTTCCCGGCGAAGAGCGCTCCCATCGCCACGTGGTAGACGTGATCCCCCTCGGCTTCGATGCGCTTGACCTCGCGCGTGCTCACCGCGACCGCGCGCGGGTTCTTGATTTCGACCACCGCCTTTTGCAGCTGACGGACCGACTGCACGAGCAACTCACACAACTTGCGCGCCGGCTCCCGCGTCTCGGCCAGGTGGAACATCTGCGCCCGGCGCGCCGTCCCGTCGATCAGGTCCACGACGTTGTCCAGCTCCTGCACCAGGTTGAGGATGTCCTCGCGATCGAGCGGCGTGATGAAGCTCGTGGCGAGCCGCGTGCTCACCTCGCGCGTCACGTCGTCGGCTTCGTGCTCGACGTCCTTGATCGCGGCCGCCAGCTCGGCAAGGCGCTCGGGTTGCCCAAAGAGGTCTCGGAGAAGACCGGCCGCCGAGATCAGCTTCCCGGACAGCTCGTTGAACAGGTCGAAGAAGCCTTCGTCGCGCGGGATGAGGCGGAACGCCACTGGTCTCTCGGGCTGGGGACGGCGACGCGCGCGCGGACATTCGCCCGCCGAACATGATCCGCCGTGACAAAACCGTGATGAAACAGTGACAAAACTACCCCACCGAGGAGGTCGGCGGCAGACGAATCGTCCCCGCGCGAAATCAGTAGGATCCCCCTTGCGACTCCCCTCCAGCCAGCCGGTCGGCGGCGCCACGCGAGACGTCACCCGATGCCAGGCGCGCGACCGCCTCGCGTACGGTGCCGCCGAGCGCGACCAGCTCGCTCAACGGGCGCGGACCGGCCCCCACGCAGCTGGCCATCGACACACCGCTCGACGTTCCGATTCGTGTCGCTCCGCAGGCAATCATCCGCAGCGCCGCCTCGCAGTCGCGAATCCCGCCCGATGCCTTCACCCCCAGCGCATCCCCGACCACCGCTCGCATCGTCGCCACCGCCTCGGCGCTCGCGCCGCCGGTCGCATGGAAGCCGGTCGACGTCTTCACGTAGTGCGCGCCGTTCGCCATTGCGAGAGCCGAGCAGCGCACCACTTCGGCCGGGGTGAGCGCAGCAGATTCGATGATCACCTTCACCAGCGCGCCTCCAGCGCCGGCCACCACGGCGGCGATGTCCGACGCCACGTGCGCCCAGTCGCCCCCCTTCGCATGCCCGAGCGCGACCACCATGTCCAACTCCGTCGCCCCCTGCTGCACCGCGCGCGCCGCCTCCTCGCGCTTCGTCGCCGAATCGTTAGCGCCCAGCGGAAAGCCGATCACTGTCGCCAGCTGCACGCTGCTCCCAGCGAGCCGATCGGCGCAGCGCGGCACCCAAACCGGGTTCACGCAGACGGCGGCGAATCGATGCTCGAGCGCTTCGTCGCAGAGTTTGTCGATGTCGGCGGCCGTCGCCTCCGCCTTGAGGAGCGTGTGGTCGATGAAATCGGCGATCCGCGCTCCCTCGCGCACCCACGTCACGCCGCGCGGCGCAGCGCCGCTCGCCGGAGCATCGCTCATTCGAACACCTGCCGCGCATTGGCCACCGATCGCCGGCGCCGAACCAGCTCACGATCCTCGAAGAGCCTGATCAAGACCACTCCAGTCACGAATCCTCCGACGTGCGCCCAGACCGCGACGCCCCCCGACACTTCGGGGTTGAGTTGCATGAGTTGCGGCAGCCCGCTCAGCACCTGCAGCCCGAACCACCAGAGGAGCACCACCCACGCCCGCAGGTGCACGATCAGCGGGTAGATGATGATCGGGAAGAGCATCTTCACCCGTACCTGGGGATAGAGCACGAGGTACGCCCCCATGATCCCCGAGATCGCCCCCGATGCCCCCACGGTGGGAACAGGTGAGGCAGGATCTACCGCGATCTGCGCCGCCGCCGCCACAAACCCGCACACGAGGTAGAAAACGAGGAAGCGCGTGTGCCCCATGCTGTCTTCGACATTGTTGCCGAAGACCCAGAAGAAGAGGCAGTTCCCCAGCAGGTGCATCCACCCGCCGTGGAGAAACATCGAGGTGAGCGGAGTGAACAGGTTGATCGCGTAGTTGTCCACTTGGCACTCCATCCCCGGCCCGATCGGGACCGCACTTCCCAGCGGCGCGAGATGGGTCAGCTCCCCCGGCACCATCCCGTAGTTGCAGACGGTCGTCGCCAGAGTGACAGGATTCAGTCCGGCCCCCTGCACGAAGAGCCAAGTCGCCGCGATCAGCCCGAGGATCGCGTACGTCATGTAGGTCGGGTGGAGCGTCGGATTGTCGTCGCTGAGCGGAATCATCGCGCGCGGTGAGTGCGTAGGGGCGTTCGCCCCGGACGCTCGCGACGGACCGCCAAATCCGCAAGCGCTTCACCGCATCGTGCGCTCACGTCAGAGAACTCTGCCAAAGTGACGCCAATAGGCGGTCCCGTACTTGCCACCTACCGGCGCGGGACTCTCGTAGTCCGCACCAATCACTCATTCGGAATCAACTATGGCAGACAAGGTTATCGGCATTGACCTGGGGACCACCAACTCGGTCGTCGCCGTCATGGAGGGAGGCGACCCGGTCGTCATTCCCAACTCCGAGGGCGGTCGCACGACGCCGTCGGTCGTCGGGTTCACCAAGGACGGGGAACGCCTGGTCGGGCAGATCGCCAAGCGTCAGGCGGTGACCAACCCGAAGAACACCGTCTTCTCGATCAAGCGCTTCATGGGGCGGAAGATGGGCGAGGTCTCCGAGGAGTCCAAGCGCGTCCCGTACGCCGTGTCGAGCGGACCGAACGATCTCGTCTCGGTCGAAGTCGGGGGAAAGAAGTTCTCGCCCCCCGAGATCTCGGCGATGATCCTCCAGAAGATGAAGCAGACCGCCGAGGACTACCTCGGGCACGGTGTGACCAAGGCGGTCATCACCGTTCCGGCCTACTTCAACGACTCGCAGCGGCAGGCGACCAAGGACGCCGGCAAGATCGCCGGTCTCGAAGTGCTCCGCATCATCAACGAGCCGACGGCCGCCGCGCTCGCCTATGGCCTCGACAAGAAGAAGGACGAGAAGGTCGCCGTCTTCGATCTGGGCGGCGGTACCTACGACATCTCGGTCCTCGAGCTGTATGACGTCGACGGCACGCGCCAGTTCGAGGTGAAGTCGACCAACGGCGACACGCACCTCGGCGGCGACGACTTCGACCAGCGCGTCATCGATTGGCTCGTCGGCGAGTTCAAGCGCGACCAGGGAATCGACCTCTCCAAGGACCCGATGGCGCTCCAGCGCCTCAAGGAAGCGGGCGAGAAGGCGAAGATGGAGCTGTCGTCGACCATGTCGACCGACATCAACCTCCCCTTCATCACCGCCGACCAGTCCGGGCCCAAGCACCTCAACTACTCGCTGACGCGCGCCAAGTTCGAGCAGCTCGTGGATGACCTCATCCAGCGTACGCTCGAGCCGATGAAGAAGGCGCTGTCGGACGCCGGGCTCAAGCCGTCGGACATCGACGAGGTCCTCCTCGTCGGCGGGTCGACGCGCATCCCGAAGATCCAGACCGTCGTGAAGGACTTCTTCGGCAAGGAGCCGAACAAGGGCGTGAACCCGGACGAAGTCGTGGCGATCGGTGCCGCGGTCCAGGGCGCGGTCCTCACCGGTGAGCAGAAGGACGTCCTCCTCCTCGACGTCACCCCGCTCTCCCTCGGTATCGAGACGCTGGGCGGCGTGATGACGGTGCTCATCCCGCGCAACACGACGATCCCGACCCGCAAGACCGACGTCTTCTCCACCGCCGACGACAACCAGACGACGGTCGAGATCCACGTCCTGCAGGGGGAGCGCGAACTGGCGCTCCACAACAAGACGGTCGGCAAGTTCCAGCTCACCGGAATTCCGCCGGCACCTCGCGGCATGCCGCAGGTCGAAGTCGGCTTCGACATCGACGCCAACGGCATCCTTCACGTCTCGGCCAAGGACAAGGCGACGGGCAAGGAGCAGAAGATCCGCATCGAGGCTTCGAGCGGGATCTCGAAGGACGAGATCGACCGCATGGTCAAGGACGCCGAGCAGAATTCGGCCGACGACAAGAAGCGTCGCGAGGAGATCGACACCCGCAACCGCCTCGACTCGCTGGCCTACGAGGTGGAAAAGAACTCGAAGGAGTGGTCGGAGCGTCTCGCCCCCGAGATGAAGTCGCGTCTCGAGGCGTCGGTCGAGCGGGCCCGCAAGGCGCACCGCGGCGACGACATGGCCGAGATCAAGTCGGCGCTCGATGAGTTGTCGACGGCGTACCAGGAAGCCGGTCGCTCCCTGTATGCCCAGCAGGAAGCGGAAGGCGCGGCGGCTGCGGCCGGCGCCGAGCCGGCCGCCGACGGCGCGGGTTCTGCCCCGCCGCCCAAGGACGACGTGGTCGAAGCCGACTACGAGATCGTGGATGAGAAGAAGTCGTAACTGAACGACTTTGGAGACGCGGCGGCGACGGCCCATCCGTCCCGCCGCGTCGTCCCTTCCCCGTTCGCCCTGTCCCGCAAATCGGCCGATCCCCCGGAACGGGGTATCGGCCTTTGTGTCTTATTCTTAGTGTGAAG
>JBGAHX010000041.1:0-55601 GCA_044225935.1 Gemmatimonadaceae bacterium | reverse complement strand
GGCTTCATCGACGCCGCCGACTACTACTATCGGTCGTCGTCCATCCGATTCCTCTCGCGCATTCGCGTCCCCACCCTCCTCCTCAGCGCACGCGACGATCCATTCCATCCACCGCAGGTCCTCGACGAGGTCTCGCAATTGGCGATTTCGAATCCTGCACTTCGTCTCGAAATCACCGCGCGTGGCGGGCACGGCGGCTTCGTTGAGGGGACGGCGCCATGGCGCGCACGATACTACGTCGAGCGTCGCGTCGTCTCCTTTGGCAAGGATCAGCTCGACGCGAAAAGTTCGGCGCTCGCTATGGAGCCTCCTGCCGTTTCGCGTTAGCATCAGGAAGTCGCCACGCCTCGGCCGCCGCCCCGCCCTCCTCTAACGCTCGGCAGCCGGCTTGCACCTGGCGGCTTCCCCTCCGCCGTCCTTCGCTCCTTCGCGTTCGCATGTCCGACGCTGCGCTGTTCGTGCTGATCTTCGGGGCGCTCGCCATCGCCCGGATCCTCATCGCGACCGTCGCCTTCCTCTTCATCCTCCCCAAGGGTGACCGCTGTCCCAACTGCGATCACCCCACCCTGCGCATTGCCTCGATTCTCTTCGATCGCGTGATGCCGTGGTTCCGAAAAAGCTGGTGCCTCTCCTGTGGCTGGCACGGACTCCTGCGAAGAGGACCGCTCTCGGAACCCAAACCCAGTCGCCAATACACGGAAAAGGGCTAGCAGACGCGCCGCTACGCCTCGTCGCGGCGCGCCATCACGTACACCGCGAGCCACTCCGGCCAGTTACCGGTCAACTCGAAGAAATCCTCGAAGTACGTCAGTCCTGCCTCCTCGAGGTCGGCGATCAGGTCCTGGAGCGCGTCGTCCTCGGGAATCGGGCCGATGCACACCAGCTCCCCCTCAACTCGGAATTCCTCGGGTGTAAGCCCCAGTCGTTCATCGAGCGCGGTGCGAGTCAGTCCGCTGCGCTCGAACGCGCCTTTCTGGATCACGAGCGCCGGCCGGCCGGCGGGAAGTGGAATGGGCATGCGAGAATCGGTGTGAGGTGAGTCGCGCGTCCGGCACGCTAACTACGCCGCTCCTTGGGAGTAAGGCACGACCGCCGTTAGCTTGGAGCACCTATGTCGGCCCATGAGCAGGACTTCGACGTCATCGTGGTCGGTGCCGGTCACGCGGGCACCGAAGCCGCCGTCGCCGCCGCCCGCGCCGGTGCGTCCGTTGCTCTCGTCACCAGCGCACTGGAAAGCATCGGGCAGATGTCCTGCAACCCCGCCATCGGCGGCGTCGCCAAGGGGACGGTCGCCCGCGAAGTCGATGCGCTGGGAGGGATCATGGCGCGAGCGACCGATCTCGCGATGCTCCAGTTCCGCATGCTCAACCGCGGAAAGGGCGCTGCCGTCTGGTCGCCGCGCGCACAATGCGATCGCGGGCTCTACCGGCGCGCCGTCCGGTCGCTCCTGGAGGAGCACTCGCGCATCCAGACGGTGCAGGGAACGGTCGCTCGACTCCTGATGGACGAAACTCGCGGCGCAGCGGTCGGCGTCGAAACCCTCGAGGGTCGCCGCTTCGGAGCGCGCGCTGTCGTCATCACCGCCGGCACTTTCCTGCGAGGAAAGATCCATATCGGGACCGAGACGCGGATCGCCGGCGGGCGCGCCGGCGAAGGCGCGTCGCTGCACCTCGCCGAACAGCTCGAACGTGCCGGGCTCAAGGTAGCTCGCTTCAAGACCGGAACTCCGCCACGCATCGATGGCCGAAGTGTCGACTTCTCTTCTCTCGAAGTGCAGTCGAGCGAGGTGGAGGCCTTCGACTATTCGTGGTCTCACTTCTGGGCGACACCTAGACGCCAGCACAACGGTACCAGGCACCCCGAACAGCTGAATTGCTGGATTACCTTCCTCGGTGAATCCGGCAAGCAGATCATCGGTGACAACATCGCCCGTTCGGCGATGTACGGTGGTGCGATCGCATCGCGGGGCCCGCGCTACTGCCCCTCTGTCGAAGACAAGATCGTCAAGTTCCCCAACGCCGACCGTCACCAGATCTTCCTCGAACCCGAAACACACCGCCGAGTTGTACGTGAACGGCATGTCGACATCGCTCCCCGCTCCGGTGCAGTTGGAGATCCTCCGCACCATCCCTGGGCTCGAGCACGTGCGCATGACGCGCGCCGGCTACGCGATCGAGTACGACTACTTCCCCCCCACCCAGCTCGACGCATCGCTGCAAGTGAAGGCCATTCCGGGTCTCTACTTCGCCGGACAGATCAACGGCACCACCGGCTACGAGGAGGCCGCGGGTCAGGGCGTCGTCGCCGGGCTCAACGCCGCGCGTGCGTCGCTCGGCGAGCCTCCCGTCTATCTCGGCCGCGAGACCTCGTACATCGGAGTCCTCGTCGACGATCTCGTGCAACGAGGCGTCGACGAGCCCTACCGGCTCTTCACCTCGCGCTCCGAGTTCCGCCTGACGGTCCGTCAGGACAACGCGCTTCGGCGCTTGTCGCCGATCGGACGCGAGCTCGCCCTGTATTCTCCGGACGAGGAGCGCACGATCGAGCGTCGCCTCGCCGACGAGGGCGATGCCCTGCGGCTCGCCACGAGCGTGAGCATTCGCCCCGAGCGGGTGAACGCCCGCTTGCAGGAGGTGGGGAGCACTCCCATCCCGCATTCGCTCAAGATCGTGGAGCTCGCCAAGCGGCAGGGCGTCGATCTGCGCGAACTGTTTGCCTTGGCCGAGGTGGGGAGCGAACTCGCCCCCGACGCCGTGGTCACCACGGAGCTCGAGATCAAGTACGCCGGCTACTTCGAACGCGAACGAGTGCAGGCCGACAAGATGCGCCGCATGGGACACTTCGCGCTCGAGGCCGAACTCCCCTACGAGCGAATGCAGTCGGTTTCCTTCGAGGCTCGGCAGAAGCTCGCCTCGTTGCGACCGCGCTCGCTCGCCCAGGCGTCGCGCATTCCCGGCGTCTCGCCCAACGATCTGCAGAATCTCGTGCTCGAGGTCGAGCGCCATCGGCGCGTTGCGGGGGGCAGTCGCGAGGCGTCTTGATCCGACGCCCTCTAACCGGGCGCTCCATCGCCCATGCCCACCGAATCCACCCACGCGACGTCGACGCCACCCAAACGTGCGATTGCTGCCATGCGCGCCGCCGCGCTCCTCATGGCAGTCATGGGCTCGTTTCCGTTCGCCAACTGGATCGCCGGCGGACATGAATTCGAGAACTACTCGCACGTCCTGAGCGAATGGGGCACCGGCACGGTCATCGTGCTCGGATGCGCCATTGTCCTCACCGTCCTTTCGCGGCGCCTCCCCATCTGGCGCCCCGGGTGCTTCGACGGGGTGGTACGCGCGGCGCATGCGCGACCGCAACGCACTGCGGCCATCCTCTTCCTCGCTGCCTTCGCCGCCTACGTCACCGTCGCGCGCACCGTCCTCGGCGCCCGCCCGCTCCTTATCGACGAGATCGGCCACGTCTTCCAGGCGCGCATCTTCTCACAGGGCCGTCTGTGGTTGCAGCCGCCGACATTTCCGGAGTTCTTCAGCGCGCTTCACGTCATCGACTTCGGCGGCAAGTACTACACGCATTTCCCGCCGGGCGGACCGCTGGTCATGCTCCCGTTCGTCGTCCTCGGCGCGCCCTGGCTCGAAGGTCCACTCTTCGGCGCGTTCTCCGCCGTTGTCTTCTGGGCGCTCGCCCGTCGCGTCGAGCCGCGCCCCGCCGTGGCGCTCGCCGCGACCCTTCTATTCGCCTTCGGTCCCTTCGTCGCCTTCATGTCGGGCTCGCACATGAATCATGTGCCGATCCTGACGTGTCTCCTCGTGGCGATGTACGCGCTGGTTCGCCAGACCGAGGACGAGGCAACCCATCCAGTGTGGGCGGCGGTCTGCGGCTTGTCGTTAGGTATCGCAGCAAGCATTCGTCCGCTCGATGCAATCGCCTTCGCACTGCCGGCCGGTGCCTGGATGTTGTGGCGTACGGTGCGCGCACCGCGACGCGTCCCCGAGCTCGTCGCCGCAGGAATCACGATCGCACTCCCTATCGCCGGAGTACTCTGGTACAACCTGCAGGCCACTGGAAATCCGCTCCTCTTTCCATACGAACTGCTCTGGGGCAAGAGCCACGGCTTGGGCTTCCATCGCGCGCCGTGGGGCGAGCCGCACACTCCGCTGCGCGGCCTCGAGTTGATCAACATCTACTTCCTGCGCCTGCAGTCGAACCTCTTCGAACTCCCGATCCCCTCACTCCTCGCACCGATCGTCGCGCTCGCGGCAACGCGCCGAGTCGAGCGACTCGATCGCTACTTCCTCTGGACCGGTGCGCTGGTCGTCGCGCTCTACTTCGCGTACTGGGGAGACGGCGTCTTTCTTGGCGCACGATTCTTTCTTGTGCTCACTCCAGCGCTCGCGCTCTGGAGCGCGCGATTGCTCCCGGCGGTGCGCGAGCATGTACGTGCTAACGAAATGGTGCATCGCGCCGTGTCGTATGCGGTGCTGAGCGCACTCGCCGTCAGCCTCATGATGGGGATTCCGTATCGCGCCTTCGTCTATCAGAACGGCTTCCTCACCATGCGGGTCGATTTCGAGGCGCTCGCCGAGCAACACGGCGTGCGCAACGCCATCGTCTTCGTTCGCGAAGGGTGGGGATCGCAGCTGATCGCTCGCATGTGGGCGCTCGGTGTACCGCGCTCCGAGACCGAGTCGATCTACCGTTCGGTCGACGCTTGCGTCCTCGATCAGGCGTTGCAGCGTCTCGAGGCGTCACCCGTTCGGGACTCGGCTGCACTCCGTCAGCTGCAACCACTCATGCGCGACTCACTGCGCCTCGAGAAGGGAGCGATCACCCCCGACCGCACGCTGCGCTCGCTCCCTGGATCGAACTACAACGCGGAATGCACCGCACGCGTGATGGAAGATCGTGCGGGCTTCACAGTAGGCACTTCGGTGTTGGCGCAGCCCCCGTCGAGCAACGTCTTCGCCCGCGACCTCCACGCGCGCGACACCGTGCTCCTGCAGCAATACCCGGGGCGTCCGCTCTACTTGCTGCGACCGGAGTCGAGTGAGCTCGGCGCTCCGCTCCTCCTCGAACCGCTCAAGGCGGACTCGCTGGCAAGCGCCTGGCACTCTTCCGCCCCGCTCACGACCGTAGCCGACTCGAATCTCGTTCAACGTTAGCCGCATTCGCTCGGCATTCCCGCCGGACGTGCTCGAGACCTGCTTCAGACGCACTGCGGACGCGCGGACGCACCTCTCGCGCGCGAAGTTGGGTTTGACTTCGTCGTCGCCCCCCTTCGCCCTCCCTCCTTCCGCTCGGGGCGCCTCGGAGTCAGAGTCAGAGAAGCACGGGCGCTATCGGACTACTCGGTGGTTGGCCTTTTGCAAATAATGGCCTGCTAGTGGCGCAATAATGATCCATTACTGTGGCATTTCGGATCGATTGTCGCCTGCGGAGGTAAGATGCCTCAGCGGCTGCATCACCGATCCCCGCGTACTTGCACCTGCGATATAGTTTCATACGGAGACAAAATATGCCTTTGCCCTTTCGTTCTTCTCGCACGTCTCTACTGCCAACTCTTCTAACCGCTCTGCTGCTCACCATTCCCGCCGCGCTCATGGCCCAGGATCAGGCATCACCTCCGCCTCCGCAGATCATTACGAGTGCTACCGGAGAGGCGACGGTCGTTCCAGACCGCGGACACATCTACTTTTCGGTCGAGACGCGCGCAAAGACGGCCGCACAGGCTGGGGCAGATAATGCGAGGACCCAGACAGCCGTCATCGACGCGATCAAGGCTAAGGGAGTCTCGCCCCAGAACATCACAACGTCAGGCTATTCAGTCGGACCCGAGGAAGAGTATCCAAAGGGCGAGCGCAAGCTCATCGGCTACATCGCGCGGAATACAGTTGTGGTGGACGTTCAGAAGCTCGATCAAGTTGGCGGACTCATCGACGCCGCACTCGGCGCCGGTGCCAATAACATCGGCGGTATCAACTACTACAGCACGCAGATCGAAAGCGTGCGCCGTACTGCGCTCGAGCGCGCGGTGAACAGAGCGAGGGGAGACGCGGAAGTTCTGGCGCGCGCCGCCGGAGGTACGCTCGGCCCCCTCATTGAACTGTCCGTGGCGAACAACGGGATGCCTCGCCCGATGATGGCGATGGCAGTCGTGACCTCCGGCCGGGCCATGGCCGACACACCCACACCAGTCGAGGTCGGCGAGCAATCCGTTTCAGTGAGCGTTACGGCACGATGGAGCTTTGTCGCCGCCAAGTAGAAGGGTAGTCCGAGTCTTCTTGAGCAGCCTCACGAGGCGTACGCAGTGACACTACCCTGTCTGAGAGCAGGAAAGTGCGCGATGCTCCTCATAGCGCCGATCCAGCGTCTCGGTCCTGGATCGGCGCTGATGTTTCATGTGAAACACTGACCGCCTCTGAGCCCGGCCCACGGGCGCAACTCCCACCCGCGCAAACTCGTCGGACACGCTGCTTCAGGCGCGCAGCCCAAGTTTGGCTCGCGTAAGCGAAGGATGGGTGGCCGATGACCTGGTCCGGAGAGCGAAAAGCTGCGGCCACGATTCTCCAGCAACATTCGCATCGCGATGAGAGCCTCGCCTCTCACGGGTGCCGGAGCTAGGCCGCCGCCCTCGCAGTCTGAGCGCTCGTTTCACGTGAAACGCTGGCAGCCGCACACGCGAGCGACGATATTCCCCCTCCCCCTGCCCCTCCCAACCTCCCTTACTCCCTCGCACGGAGTCTTCTCGCTCGTGGCCCGAATCATTGCTGTCGCAAACCAAAAGGGAGGAGTAGGGAAGACCACCAGCGCGGTGAATCTCGCTGCGGCACTAGCCGCCGCCGAGCAGCGCACGCTTCTGGTCGACGCGGACCCGCAGGGAAACGCTACAAGTGGACTGGGAGTCGAAAGAGGCGAGGTCTCGCGCACGACGTACGACGCTCTCTTGGCACTGGCACCGACTGAGGAGTCGATCATTCGGGGCGTGCAGTTTCGCTCCCTCGACCTCATGCCCGCATCGGCTGACCTCGCCGCCGCCGAGATTGAGCTAGTGGAGGTCGAATCGCGTGAGCGCGCGATGCGCCGAGCTCTGGATGCGGTTCGCGATGAGTACGACTTCATTCTGATCGACTGCCCGCCGTCGCTCGGGCTCATTACGGTCAACATGCTCGCTGCGGCAGATGGTGTACTCATTCCGCTTCAATGTGAGTACTACGCACTCGAAGGGCTCAGCCAGCTCCTCAACACGATCCAGCTCGTGCAACGCAGCCTCAACACCGCGCTCGCGATCGACGGCGTTCTGTTGACGATGTACGATGCTCGCCTGAACTTGTCTCGCCAGGTCGCGTCTGACGCACGCGAGTACTTCGGCCCTAAGGTCTTCGATGCTGTCGTCCCGCGCAACGTGCGACTCGCCGAGGCGCCAAGCTTTGGAAAGCCGATTATCACGTACGACGTGTCATCGGTCGGAGCTATCGCATACCTCAATGCCGCGAAAGAAGTTATCCGACGCCTTGGAACGGCTGTTTCTAGTGAATCGCCCGCCGAAACCCCGTCAGCATAAACACACGTTTGCCGCCACGACGACCTCCATTCACACCCCATGACCGATAAGCCGCGACGGCTCGGACGAGGGCTCGAGGCGCTCATCGCAGGCGCCGGATCGTCGGTCCCGCTCGCGACGCGACCTACCGCGGAGCTACCGCCCCCTGATTCGCCACTCCGCACGATTCCCATCGGCGAGATCGCGCCCAATCCCTTCCAGCCCCGAAAAGAGTTCCTCCCCGAAGAACTCACCGAACTCGAAAACTCGATCCGAGCCTCCGGCCTCCTGCAGCCGGTCACTGTCCGTACGAATCCGTCCGGCGGCTTCGAGCTCGTCGCCGGTGAACGGCGCTTCCGCGCCGCCTCTCGCCTCGGCTGGACTGAAATCCCTGCGCTCGTCAAGACGCTCGACGATCGCGAAATGCTCACGCTCGCCCTCATCGAAAACCTTCAGCGCGCTGACCTCAATCCGCTCGACGAAGCGCTGGGCTATCAACGCCTCATCGACGACTTTGCACTCACCCAGCAGCAGGTCGCCGACGCCGTCGGCAAGGATCGATCGACCGTCGCCAACCTCCTCCGGGTGTTGCAGCTCCCGGACGGCATCCGTCGCCTCGTGCGCGATGGCACGATCTCCCTCGGACACGCCCGCGCGCTCCTGGCCATCTCCAACGACGCGCTGCGCCTCGACACCGCACGGCGTATCGCCGAGCGCGGACTCACCGTGCGCGACGTCGAACGCATCGCCCAGGACGCGCGCCCGCACGAGGGTCGCCCGCGCAAGTCCCGCCTCGCGGAGCGACCGCGCGACTCACAATCCGCAGAACTGCGACGCATCACCGAAGCGCTGCGCCGTCACCTGCAAACCGACGTCAAGGTGAACGTCGAAAGTGACTCGAAGGGTGACATCGCGATTCGCTTCTATTCGGTCGATGACCTGCATCGACTACTCGAGATGATTCTCGGACATGCGATCGACGACGACTGATCGTTAGGCAGCGCGCACGACGCAGCTCGCTGCGTGCACCTCGAATCTCGATCTCGCGCACATCCTCCTCCGCTCCCTCTCTTCTTTCTCGTTCCGCACGTTCCACATGGCCATCTTCAACAAGCCTTCTGCCGACCGAACGTCCACTCGTCTCGAGGGCGGCAGCGAATCATCCATGTCGGTCATCGGAAGCGGCATGCGCATCGTCGGCGACATCGAAAGCAACGGTGTCATCAAGGTCGAAGGCATCGTCGAAGGGGCGGTGCGCGGCGCGCGCCAACTCCTCCTCGGCAAGGGCGGTACAATCCACGGTGACATTCACGCGGTGGACGCCATTCTCGGCGGAGTCGTCGTTGGGACAGTCATCGCCAGCGAACGCGTCGAGATTCAGGGATCCTCGAGCGTGGAGGGCGACATTCACACCAAGAGCATGGTCGTGCTCGAGGGAGGGATGATTAACGGCACCGTGAAGATGGGGGAGCAGCCCAAGCCCCCACGCCCTGCTGCCCAGGTGAGAGACGAACAGCCAGTCGAGACCAGCGCCCACTAGCTCTTGGCAGTTGTCCGCGACGGAGTGAAGATGAGCACGCCTGGGCTGTATCGACAGCAAACTCACGAAGCGAGATCGCTGCCGCAGAACTGTTAAGTAGACATACGTTTATCCACAGAGCTCTAAGTCACTATCCCCCAACGCCTTTTCGAGGCACTCCTCGTCGTGTCGAAGCGATTCTCCACACTCTTCCACATCGCGGCTGCCGTAGCGCTGATGACGGCGTGCTCACGCTCCGATTCCACGAAGGGGGGCGACAGCAGCGCAGCGGCCGCATCTGCCTTGCGGGTCGCGCTTCTCACTCCCGGTCCCATCACCGACCAGTCGTGGAATGGAAGCGCCTACGAGGGTCTCCTACGCATCCGCGACTCCCTGCACGCCGACATCAGCAACATCCAAACGAAGACTCCCGCGGAATTCGAGGAGAACTTCCGGCAATACGGCGCCCAGGGATACCGCATCGTCTTCGGACACGGCTTCGAATTTCAGGACGCAGCCGCACGCGTCGCACCGGAATTCCCGAAGACCATGTACGTGACCACGTCGGGAAATACGAGCGGTCCCAACCTCGCCGGCATTCGTTTCGCCTTCGAGGAGCCCTCCTTCATGGCAGGCATGGTGGCCGGCGCCATGACGAAGACCAACGTAATCGGCGCCATTGGCGGAACGGAGCTCCCACCGGTGCGCGACTCATTCAAGGCCTTCACCGACGGCGCGCGCGCCACGAACCCGAACGTACAAGTCTTGGTCTCGTACATCGGTTCGTGGGAGGATGCCGGCGCCGGCAAGGAACAGGCACTCGCCCAGATCTCCCGTAAGGCCGACATCATCTTTCAAAACGCCGATGCCGCCGGACTCGGAGTCTTTCAGGCGGCGCGCGAATCCGGAAAGGCGCTCATCTTCGGATCGAACTCCAACCAGAACGCCGTCGCGCCTGAAGTCGTGATTGGGAGCGTCGTCGTCGACGTTCCGCATGCGTTCCTCTCGGTGGCTCGCGCCATCGTCGCCGACAGCTTTGTCCCGCGCGTTGTTGCCATGGGCTCCAACGAAGACGCGGTACGCCTCGAGCTCAACCCCGCGCTGCAGTCTCGGATTCCCGCCGCCGCGCTCAAGGCGGTCGACTCGGTGCGCGCTGGTATCGCTGCCGGGACGATCGTCATTCAACCGGGCCGCGCCTTTCCCAAATCGAACTGAAGATGCCGCACGCGCGCGACGTCGCCGACTTTCTCGACACGCTGCTCGAGTCGAACGGCTTTCCAGACTACCCCGGCGCGCTGAATGGCCTACAGTTGGATAGCAGAAGCGCGGTTCGCCGTGTCGCTGCGGCGGTCGATTTCTCCGGTCGGACCATCGACGCCACGCTCGAAGCAGGCGCGAACTTCCTGATCCTTCACCACGGCATGTTCTGGGGGGGCGCGCAGTGCATCACCGGACAGGTGTACGAGCGCCTGCAGCGACTCTTCGCCCACGATGTCGCGGTCTACGCGTCGCATCTTCCGCTGGACGCACACATGGAGTTGGGAAACAACGCCCGATTGGCCCGCGCGCTCCATCTCGAGCCGAGCGCGCGATTCGGTACGTACAAGGACGTCGCCATCGGCGTCGCCGGCGAGGCAGAGTTGCCCACCGCCGAACTCCTCGAGCGAACCGCGAGCTTCGCTCGCTCGTTCGGCGGAAGTGCGCGCGCCTCCTGGATGCCCGAAGGGCGCGTGACCCGCCGCTGGGCCATCATCACTGGCGCTGGCGCCGGCTCGAAGGAGATCCTCGATGCCCAAGCCCGGGGGATCGATACCCTGATCGTCGGCGAGGGACCGCATCACACGACCGTCGAAGCGGCCGACGCTGGTGTCGTCATCATCTACGCCGGCCACTACGCAACCGAAACGCTCGGCGTGTGCGCTCTCGCCGATGTGGTGCAGGAGCAATTCCGCGTCCCTGCGAGCTTCCTGCTCCTCCCGACGGGGTCGTGACGCTCGCGCTCGAGTTGATCGACATACGGAAAATATTTGGTGCCGTCGACGCCCTTGCCGGGGCGTCGCTACGGGTGCACGAGGGAAGCGTTCACGCACTGCTCGGCGAAAACGGTGCGGGAAAGACCACCCTCATGCGAATCGTCTACGGCATGCTACGTCAGGACGCCGGGACGATGCGGCTCTACGGGAGCCAGGCGAAGCTCCACTCCAGCGCCGACGCCATTTCCAAGGGCGTGGGCATGGTGCACCAGCATTTCACGCTTGTGCCGGCGATGACCGTCGCCGAGAACTTCGCGTTAGGCATGTCCGGCTTGTACGACGCAGGAGCGGCGGCGGCGCAGGTCAGCGCCTTGGGCACCCGCACCGGGTTGCGGGTGGATCCCGGGGCGACCGTTGCGACGCTCTCGGTCGGTGCCCAGCAGCGCCTCGAGATCCTCAAGGCGTTGGCGCGCGATGCGCGTCTCCTCATTCTCGACGAACCCACTGCAGTACTGGCGCCCGAGGAGGCCGACGAGCTTCTGCAATGGGTCCGTCGCTTCGCGGATGATGGCCGCAGCGTCGTGCTCATCACGCACAAACTCCGCGAAGCGCTTTCCGTTGCCGATGAGGTAACGGTCCTCCGCAGGGGAAGCACCACGCTGAGCGGCACGGTTGAGTCACTCGATGAGGAGCGGCTCGTCTCGGCCCTCCTCGGCGGCGAACAGCTCCGCGGCATCCCGTCCGCGTCGGATCGCCACCAAGGCACCGAGGAGCGCGTGGCGGCGGAGGCGAAGGTGAACGCGGTGAGTACCGTCGCGCCGGTGGCGTCGCTGCGCGCAGTTGGAGTGGCGGATGCACGCGGCGTCACGACGTTGCGCGATGTCTCGCTCGACGTGCACGCCGGCGAGATTCTTGGAATCGCCGCCGTCGAGGGATCGGGACAGCACCAGCTTGTGCGCCTCCTCGCCGGACGGCTCGCCCCCTCCATTGGCGCGGTCCACCTCCCCCCCACGGTGGCGTTCATTCCGGAGGATCGCCACCGCGATGCCATCGTGCTCGGGATGTCGCTCACCGAGAACGTCGCACTTCGCGGTGTGGCAACGCGACGCGGGCGTCTCGACTGGCGCGCGCTACAGCAGAGGACGGCGGACTTGATTGAGCGATTCGACGTCCGCACCTCAGGACCGTCGGCGCGCGTCCGCGAACTCTCTGGCGGAAACCAGCAGAAGCTCGTACTCGCACGCGAGCTCGCCGAGCGCCCGGCGATGGTGGTCGCGGAGAATCCCACGCGCGGCCTCGACATCCGCGCAACCGCCGCCGTTCTGGACCATTTGCGCGCGTCACGAGACGCGGGCAGCGCCGTCGTGCTCTACTCCAGCGACCTCGACGAGGTGCTCGCCCTCGCCGACCGCCTGGTCGTGGTACACGCCGGCGTGGTAGTCCCCGTTTCTCCCACCGATCGCGACGCGGTCGGAAGAGCCATGCTTGGCGCTACGTAACCCCGCGAACGATTTCTCGTCTTCTCTTCTTCTCGTCTTCTGATCCCTCATCTCTGCCGATACTCCCAGATGTCGCGCCGTCCGAACGTCTCTTTCCTGACCGGGACGGTACGTGACATTCCTTGGCTCGTCCCGCGATCAGTCGAGTAATATCCATCGGAATGTCCCTCCCCTCCTCGCCCCACATCGGGTCACCAGCACCTTCTCCAGCACCTTCTCCTGCGGCTTCGCCGAGGAAGGCGCGACGCGTGCGCCCGTGGATGCTCCTCCTCGCTGTGAGCGTCGGGTGGAAGGTCGTTGTACTGACGTTGGGGTCCGCCGTCCCACGCTGGGTTATCGGCGATGGACTCGACCACATCCCAGCCGCCTCGCGGGCCTACGCCGAAGAAGCCAAGCTCACGGCGATGTCGCTCTGGGATCATCCGCTCGAGCGACTCGGTATTGTGCGCGCGGTTCGTGTGACGCGAGTCGATAGCGTGGCGCTCCCCCAAACGGCGAGCGACTCCACGCCGGGCGGCGTTGGGCCGCGCGCCGAGTGCACTGCCCGGAGCGCAACGGTGGTCGCGTACACCTACTTCGCGATTCCGTATTCGCAGGCGCGCACCGCCTGCAACACCGGGGTAGTCGAGTACCGGGTCTTCCGGCGCCGATCCTGACGATGCGCACGCCGGCGCTTCTGCGCCCGACGGCGAGCGTTTCCCCCGCCCTGCTCGCCGCCGTTCTCGCCCTCGCGGTTTTCGCGCTGCTCGCCACGATCCTTGCACTGAGCGGCTTCGCTGTCGGGCCGGCGCTGGGCGCGCTGGTGGGCGGCGCGGTCGGGAGTCCGTACGCGATCTTCTCGGCCACCCTCGTCCGCGCCACGCCTCTCATTCTCACCGGGCTCGCGGTGGCGCTCGCCTTTCAGGGTGGAATCCTGAACATCGGGGCCGAAGGACAGCTGCTCGCCGGTGCCGCCGTCGCCGCGGCCGTCGCACTGGCCGGCGGGAATGCGCTTGGCGGTGGCGCGCTCCTGCTCGCGCTGCTCGCCTCCGCTGCGGGTGGCGCGGCGTGGGCGGCGATTCCTGCCTGGCTCCGTCGACGCTTCGGAGTGTTGGAAGTCATCAGCACGATCATGATGAATTTCGTGGCGCTCTACGCGGTAGGGTATCTGGTGCGCGGCCCGCTGCAGGAACCGACGAAGGTGTATCCGCAGACCTCCTCGCTTCCGGCGGCTACGCATCTCCCGATCCTGATTCCCGGCACACGCCTCCATGTGGGCTTCGCGATCGCGGTAATGGCCGCCGCCGGTGCATGGTACGTCGTGCAGCACCTTGCCGCCGGCTTTCGGTTGCGTGTCGTTGGGGCAAACCCCGACGCTGCAGCAAGTGCTGGTGGGATCGACGTGGCCGCCGTGTCGATGCGCACCTTCCTGCTCAGTGGAGCGATCGCGGGGCTGGCCGGCGGCGTCGAGCTGACCGGGGTCACCTACGCACTCTACGAGAATATCTCGCCGGGGTACGGCTACACCGCGATTGCAGTGGCGCTGCTGGCTGGATTGCATCCGGGGTTGGTGATCGCGAGCGGGATCTTCCTGGGGGCGCTCGAAGCCGGTGCCGCCGCCATGCAGCGCGAGGCAGGAGTGCCGCTCGTCGTGGTCAGCGTCGTCGAAGCCTCGATCATCCTCGCCATCGTCGGCGGGCGCGCCCTCGTTGCACGACAGCAGCGCCGCGCCGGAGTGCTCGTCCCGTGACCGAGGCGGTGACTGCTTTTCTCGACGCAACGGTGCGAACCGCGACCCCACTGGCATTCGCCGCGCTGGGCGAGACAATCGCCGAGCGCGCGGGAGTGATCAACGTGGGGCTCGAGGGGATCATCATCTCCGGGTGCTTTGGCGCCGTGGTCGGTGCGCAAGCGGGAAGCGTCAGCGCTGGACTCCTTGCCGGCATGCTCGCCGGCCTGGCGGCCGCCCTTGTGTTCGCGCTGTTCGTCGTTTGGCTTCGCACCGACCAGATCATCACCGGTACGGCTCTCACGCTGGGCGCGCTCGGACTCACCGGCACGTTGTATCGCGCGGTCTTCGGCACGACTGGCGCGGCGCTCACCATTCCGACGCTCAGCCCCGTCGCGATCCCGGGGCTCGCAAGCATTCCACTGGTAGGGCCGGCGCTCTTTCGCCAACCGGTGCTGACCTATGCCCTGTACGCCTTCGTGGCGCTCGCCTGGTGGATCACTTCGCGCACACACGCCGGACTGGCGCTGCGCGCCGTGGGCGAAGTCCCCGAGGCTGCGGAGGCGGCCGGGATCGATCCGCAGAGGGTGCAGGCGGTGGCCGTCCTCGTGTCGGGTGCCCTCGGCGGACTCGCCGGGGCCGCGCTCGTGCTCGCGCAGGTTGGCACCTTTGCCGAAGGTATGTCTGCCGGTCGCGGTTTCATCGCCATAGCGGTCGTTGCGCTCGGTCGCTGGCGGCCAATTGGCGTGGCGCTCGCCGCGTTGCTCTTCGGCGGAGCCACAGCCCTCCAGTACTTGTTCCAGTCCACCGGAACGCAGCTCCCCTACCAGCTTTTCCTGGCGCTCCCGTACGTGCTGACGCTCATCGTACTCGCGGCAGGAACGGCGCGCGTACGCCCTCCCGCTGCGTTGGGTCGCAGCGACATCGCGATCCACTGAGATGCGCCCCCCGTCATCCTGTTGTTTGTCGTGAGTGCGTGGATGATGGCGCTCGTCGCGGTGGGAGTTGTCGTGCTCTGTCTCTTCCTCTGGCGCGTCGCGATCGTCGCGCCGGGCGACGTGCAGCTGACGATGCACGAGGTGAGCATTCCTGGCCTCCCCGCCGCGTTCGACGGCTACCGACTCGCGATCCTCACCGACTTCCACCACGGACCGCAACAGCCGGCGAGTCGCGCGCAACGTGCCGTGGCGTATGCCAACGCGCAGTCACCGCATCTTGCGCTCCTCCTCGGGGACTACGGTACCTCGGAGTGGTTCGCGCGCGATGTGTGGCGCCGCTGGTATCGTCGTACGTTTCGCCTCCTCGGCCCCGTCCTCTCCGGATTGCGGGCGCGCGACGGCATCGTCGCCATCATCGGCAACCACGACTACTACGCCAGCGGCGATGAAACGTACGCCTGGCTGGAGTCGTTAGGTGCGCGTGTCCTGCGCAACGACGCCATCCTCCTCCCGTCGCCCGACGGTCCGCTGCGCATCGTGGGACTCGACGACCTCGAGGAAGGCGACGTCGATCCGGCTCGCGCGGCCGAGCTGCTGTCGGGTGACACGCCCACGATCGTCCTGTCGCATCACCCAGACGGCGTGCAGCTGTGCGATCACCCCAGTGTCCGACTCGTGCTCTCGGGGCACACGCATGGCGGACAGGTCGTCCTGCCATGGGTCGGCGCCATGGTCACGCGATCTGTCGTTTGCACCAGCTCGCAGCCGGCCGGCTGGGTCACTAACAACGTGGCGCCGCTCTTCGTCTCGCGCGGGCTCGGATCGCAGATCCCCGTGCGTATCGGCAGCACCCCAGAAGTGGCGATCCTCACGTTGCGAATCGCCGAGACTCGCACGTCCGCATGAGTCTCCGCTGCGCGCTTTGCCGCCAGACGGTTCAGATGGAGACGGATTTGAGGCGACCGGGGATGCGAAGCGCTCGGGATATGAACGCCGCTCAGCACCCCACGTAGGGACTCGTCCAGCGCAGTCGCCAGCGTCGAGTCCCGGTTCGTTCGAGAAGCGCGTACACCACACCGTCCCCGACATAGCGCGCCAGCAGGATCGAGACATCTCGGGTCGGTGCAAAGCGGACGATCGCCAGCACCTCGCTCGACTCCAGGGTCTCCTCTCCCCCGGCCGCGCGTTCCGTGTACACGATGTCCCCGCGTGGACCGCTCGCGCTATCGCGCTCGGTGATCATCAGGAGGTGCTCCTGCTTGGGGTTCGCTTCCTGGTTCAAGATGCGCCATACCTCCGCGATCAACCCTTCACCTCCACCCGGGAGCGGAAAGCGATAGGCCCGACGCACCTGATACGGAAGCCCTCGCAGCTCTGGCACCGTATCCCCGGGTACACTGGACGCGAGTCGCGCAATCTCGATCGCGAGGCGCGACGAGTCCGCCGACGACAGCGCCGTGATCGAGTCGTAGGGTACGGGTGTCGCTCTGCCGCGCGCCAGCCCGACCACCCACGCTCGCCCCGTTGAGTCGTCGCGCACGCCGGCAAGGCGCACCAGTGGCCACCCGGAGCACTCCTCGGGCGACTCCACTGGCACTACGCCGTTGATCGTTGCGTCGCCGACCACGCGCCCGTTCGCTAACAAGTCGAATGCGCTCCCAGTGTAGGGCGCTGCGTTCAGGCGCCCCGATTCTACCTCCGAATCCGCGGTCACCGAGGGAATCACCACGCTGGCCGTCGTGGCGTTAGGACCGATCGTGATAAACACCGGTCCCGCGGCGGAATCCCACGGTGACTCAGCCTTCGCAGCGACGCTATCGGGCGCAGTCGGTGGCGAGGCGGTTACGCTCGCCGTATCGTTGCGCGGCGGCGGCGCGGGTTTGTCGCACGCCGAAACCGTAAGCAGAAGCGTGAGGGGAAGCCACTGGAGCACACGCGTGCCCATCACCCTCTGCACTCCTTCGCGAGCCAACCCGCGCGCCGTTCGACGACTCATGGCGGATAATCTGTGCGTGGCGATGGGTGCGTCAACTCGCTGCACGATGCCTGACGAGTCGTTCGCCCCCCTGCTCCCCCTCCTCCGCTCCATCCCATCCCGTGCAACGCTCGCACTTCGGCGCCGGCGTACACTCATGTTTCGCGCATGATGCTGTACCGTGTGCTGCGCGGCATCGCCACCCTCGCACTGCGCTGGTACTACCGCAGCATCGAAGTGGTCGGCATCGAGCACGTTCCGTCGACAGGTCCGGTTCTGCTTGTCGCGAACCACTGGAATGCGCTCGTCGATGCGCTGGTGGTGGCTTGCGCGCTCAACCGTCGCGTGCGCCTGACGGCGAAGGCCACCCTTCTCGAGAATCCGCTTACGCGTGTGGTGGTGCGAGCCGTAGGGATAATACCACTGCGTCGAGCAAGTGATGAACAGCGCGCGGGCGACGCGCCCATCGATCAGTCGCGCAACGCTCAGGCCTTCTCGGCCATCCTCGAAGCGTTTGCCCATGATCAGGTCGTCCTGATCTTTCCAGAAGGTCGAAGTCATAGCGAACCCGAGCTGGGTCGCTTGAGAACAGGCGCCGCTCGCTTGGCGATCATGGCGCGGGACAAGAGAAGTCTTCCCGCGCTCCCGATCGTCCCCGTCGGTCTCACCTTCGAAAACAAGGGACGCCCGCGCTCGCGTGTCGTCGTTCGCATCGGCGCGCCGCTCTTTGCGTCAGCCGCAAAGAGCCCGGAGCTCGACGAGGTGCACGAGCTCACAGCTCGTTTGGACGGCGCGATTCGCCAACTCACTCTCAACTTCGCCTCGCGCGACGACGGCGTGCGCATCATCGAACTCGCCGCGCTCCTGTCGGGGATTCTCGACCGGGTGCGCCCGCTCACCGCTCCCGATCCTCCCCTTGTCCAGTCGGTGCGCCTCGCGCAGCGACTCGAGTCGGCCCGACAGATGGTCTCCAGCGTTTCTCCAGCGTTGCAGCTCGAGATCAACACCTTCCTTGACCGCGCTTGGGCGTTCGGCGCGCGACTCCGCGCTCACGAGATCCCAGTCAACGATCTTTGGATGCCGGTGACTGCACTGTCGGGCGCGTGGTTCGTGGTGCGCGAGCTTTCGCTGTCGCTGCTCGCCCTCCCCATCACGCTTTGGGGGCGCATCAACCACTGGATCCCGCTCCGAGTTGCGCGCTGGATGGGGCGTGCGACGTCGAAGAACCCCGACGAACCAGCGATGCGGACGCTGGTCAGTGGTCTCGTCCTCGTTGTTGCATTCTATCTCGCGCTCGCGGCGATCGTCGCCCGCTCGGCAGGGTTAGGGTGGGCACTGCTGTACCTCGCCGTGTTGCCTCCTTCGGCGTCACTCGACTTCTGGATGTCCGATCGACACCATCGCGCCCTCGCGCGGGCGAGGGCGTACCTCACGCTGCGCCGCAACCCGGAGCTGCGCGCTGCCTTGCGTGTCGAGGCGAGCGAGATCAGGGCGTCCGCACGCCGACTGGACGAATTGATGCGCTGACGCTCGCGTGGCAGTGAAGCTGGGCGGCGCCTGCTAAATGCCGTTCGGGCACATCAGCCGTCGTGGCGCCCTGGGAGAAAGTGCCCCACCAGGTCCCAATGCCAGGCTTCACGCCGTTCTGTTGTGCGAGGATCCTTGAGCGGCTTGTACTGGAGTCGCTCGTCGGGAAGCCCGACGGCTCGACCGTACGCGAGCAGGCGCGCCTTGTCGGTAGACACCAGGTGCGCCATCGCGCGTCCCTTCCACACGTGCCGATGGAGCCAGAGCCCTCCATCCATCGCGTGGATCATTCCTTCGCGACGCCGCTCGAATTCGATGTAGATGAGGTACTCGTCCTGGAGCTCCATGGAGCCCAAGGATAATCGGCGGCTACTGGCAGTTCACGACCCCTTCGACGGTTGCCGGCGCAGCTGCCGGAACGCCTCCCATGAAGAGCGCACAGGTGATCGGAAATGCCTGCGGATGCGTCGCGCTCGCCGCCCATCCGCCCGCGTTCACCGTCGCGAAGGTGAAGCTCACCCCGGGCGACGGATTCACGTTGAGCGACGCGAGGCTCGATGTGTATGTCCCATTCGTGTAGAAGTACGCCTCCTCGGCGGTCGCGAGGTTGCGGAGGTCCGACTTGATCGCGGCAAGGTTCGCCTTCCCCTTCGTGTTCTGGAACTTGGGGATCGCGATCGCTGCGAGGACTCCGATGATCACGACGACGATCAGGAGTTCGATGAGTGTGAAGCCGCTACGTCTCTGGCGCATGTTCGCACCTTGGCTATCGGAAGACCTGCGCGGTGCCCTCGAAATCGGGGCGTGACTGCCCCGAGGAGAAAGCAATGCCGGGGCCGCTGGGCCAAGAGAAGCATAAGCGCTTCTCACAGCAGGACTTAGCGTTTCGATTTGAGTCGTCGAACGCGCCCGTTGCTCCTTCGAATCGCCCGAAGTCCGGCAGGTTGCAATGCGGCAGCGCTCGCCAAGCGGTGCCGGGCCTCGCATCGAGTTGGTGATCCCTCTCCTATTTCGTCTCTACCCAGTTGTCTCCGACCCCCATCTCGACCACCAGCGGCACGTCCAGCGTTGCCGCCGATTCCATCCTGTTTCGCACCAGCGCCGAGAGCGCATCGAGTTCGTCGGGAGGACACTCGAACACGAGTTCGTCGTGCACCTGCAGCAGCATGCGACTCGACATCCCCGCACCGCGAATGGCGTCGTGGATGTGGATCATGGCGATCTTGATCAGGTCCGCTGCCGAGCCCTGAATTGGCGCGTTAGTCGCCACCCGCTCCCCAAACGCGCGAATGTTGAAGTTGCGTTCCTTGAGTTCGGGGATGTACCGGCGCCGGCGAAAGATGGTCTCCACATAGCCGCGAGTCTTCGCCGTTTCCACCATGCTGTCCAGGTACTCCCGCACGCCGCGGAACCGTTCAAAGTACGTGCTGATGAACTCCTTCGCTTCGGCATTGCTGATCTTGAGCTGTCGCGAGAGCGCATGTGCGCCCTGCCCATAGATCGTCGCGAAGTTGATCGTCTTGGCTCGCGCGCGCATGTCCGAGGTCACCGAGTCCACCGGGACTCCGAAGATGATCGCCGCCGTCTCCTTGTGAATGTCACCTCCCGACTGGAAGGCGTGCACGAACGCGGGGTCGTGCGAGAGGTGCGCCAGCAGTCGCAGTTCGATCTGCGAGTAGTCCGCACCGAGGAACTTCCATCCGTTGCGAGGCACGAAACCACGCCGGATGTCGCGTCCGAGTTCTCGGCGAATCGGGATGTTCTGGAGGTTTGGATCGCTCGATGACAAACGCCCCGTAGCTGCCACCGTCTGGTTGAACGACGTATGCAGTCGGTGGTCGCGCGGGTGAATCTGTGCCGGGAGCGTGTCCAGGTACGTCGACTCGAGCTTCGCCAGCTCGCGATACTCCATCAGCAGCGTCGGCAGCACGTGCCCTTCCTCGGCGAGCTCCTGCAGCACGCTCGCGTCGGTCGACGGCCCCGTCGCGGTCTTCTTTTTGACCGGGAGCTGCAATTTCTCGAACAGCACTACCCGCAATTGCGGGTTGGAGTTGATGTTGAATCGTTCGCCGGCCTCGACGTAAATCTCCTCCTCGACGCGCTCCCGCTCGCCCTGAAAGCGCTCCTTGAGCGACCGGAACCACTCCTGGTCGATCGATACCCCCGTCCACTCCATCTCGGCGAGCACGTCGACGAGCGGCATCTCGATTTCGCGAAAGAGCGCCGACATACCGGCCGCTTCGAGCTGCGGCTCGAACGTTTCGCGCAGCTGCCAGGTGATGTCGGAATCCTCGCACGAGTAGTCACGCGCCGCCTCGATCGGCACCACGTCGAACGGCAGCTCCGACTTTCCCTTGCCACACAGCGCCTCGTAACAGACGTCATCGTGTGCTTGAGAAACTCGAACGCCAGGCACATCGAGTCCGGTGCGATCGGCGCCCCGGATCGAGCACGTAGGCTCGCGAGCATTGTGTCGAATTCCACGCCACGAACCACGACCCCGCGCTTCGAGAACGAGGACGTCGAACTTGCGTTCTGCCCGGTTCGGGAATCGTCGCGTCCTCGAGGAGCGACCGAAAGTCGGCCAATGGCCCAGACAGGAGCGCAGGAAGGTTCTTCACGGGCGTCGCGCCGTGCGAGTGCTCGTGCAGCGATCGAGTCTCCTTCGGGTCCGCTATTGCCGCTTTTTGCACCCCTTGCCCGACTTCGACGTCGTGTCGGCATCGTCGAGTCCGAGTGCGAGCGAACCCTGTGGCGGCTCCCACTCGCGATGAGCGAACGGGAGATAGTAACCCTGCCCTGCGCGCGTCGAGATTGAGATCGATACGAGGCGAGAGCGAAGCGGGTCGACCTTCGTGGGACTCCCGGGCTCGGCCACCGTCTCCGTGTCGAACGAGAAACGCCCTGCCGCGCGCACTGCAGCGACCATGTCGCGCAGGCCTTCGACTGTGTCGATCACCTCGTAGTCGGTCTCGCGCGACGTCTCCGGCGTTTCGGGGCGAGTGGTCTCCACGAGGTCCTTCACCAACGAGGTGAATTCGAGCTCGGTGTACAACTGCCGCAGCCGATTGGTGTCCGGCGCGCCGCGCGCGAGCTTGGGAAGTTCGAGCGCGACCGGCACATCGTCGCGAATGGTTACTAATTGCTTCGACAGGCGCGCTTGATCTTCGTTCGCGAGCAGTGCCTCACGCGGGCGCTTCTTGGTGACCTCCGCCGCGTGCGTGAGGATCGATTCCAGATCCCCGTACGCATCCACGAGCTCCTTCGCCGTCTTCTCGCCGATCCCTGGCACCCCCGGCACGTTGTCCGAGGCGTCGCCGACAAGTGCCAGGTAGTCGGTGACGAAGCCGGGAGCCACACCGAGTCGATCCGACGCGTTCTCTTCTCCCACCCAGCTCTCGTCCACCGACGCCGGCCCGCCGCGCCCTGGGTTCAGGAGCCAGACGCCGGGACGCACGAGCTGCTGAAAGTCCTTGTCGCCCGACACGATCACGACGTTCAGTCCCTCCGATACCGCGCGAGCGGCGAGCGTCCCGATCACATCGTCGGCTTCGAATCCATCGACGGCGAGGACCGGAATCTGAAACGCCTCGAGCAGCTGACGGATGCGCTCCAGCCCAGTGTCGAAGTCTGCCTGCAACTCCTCGGTGAGTTTCTCGCGCGTCGCCTTGTAAGCCGGATACACCTCATGCCGAAAGGTGCGTCCAGCGTCGTGCACCCACCCGATGTAATCAGGGCGATGTTTCGCGACGAGACGCTGCAGGAAGTTGACGACGCCCCACGCGGCGGACGTGTTCTCTCCGCGAGACGTCGTCAGTGGGCGCGAGAGGAGGGCAAAGAACGCGCGATAGATCAGGGCGTAGCCATCGACGAGAAACAGCGTCGGCGATGTCGGAGGAGAAGCACTCGGCACGCGAATATCTGGGAGAGAGGACGGGGCGGGCACCCGCTCGATGCATATCGGCATCCGTGCGCAACCCGCAATCGCTGTCGAACAACTCTAGAGGTCATCCCGCAAATAGTCGACGCCCGCGGGCCCGCGTTTGGCGCCGGCGCGACCGGCGATCTTTCTTGGAATGACCAGTAGCCTCTTTTCCGGCGGAGCGAGAGGACCGAAACGCGAAACCGCCTGCCGAGTGGCAGGCGGTTGCAGGTCCGTCGTTGAGGCCAACGGCGGTGTCTTGCCGAGCGGAGTTCGCGTCAGGCGCGCGTCACGTTGCTGGCGTGCAGCCCCTTGGCGCCGCTCGCGACGTCGAACTCCACCATCTGACCCTCTGCGAGCGTCTTGAACCCGTCCATCTGGATGGACGAGAAGTGCACGAAGACGTCCTCTCCGGTCTCTTGTTCGATGAAGCCAAATCCCTTGGCGTCATTGAACCACTTCACCTTGCCCTTGGCCATACGATTCGCCTCCAACAGGAGATTCGGGACTGCACGCGACCGCCACGAGCCCGGCCATAAGCCGGCTATCGCGCGCCGGCCTATTTAGGACCGACGTTCCGATCTGTCAAGAGAAGGCTATGTCAAACAAGGGGATAACTCAGTCCGTCGATATGGACTGACAAACCAAACTCCCCGCGCCAGGCGCCTACTGAGGTAGCACGCGCCGCACCACCGACTCGAACTCCGTCTCCGACGAAATGGTCATGCGCCAGCGTCCGAATCCGGTCTGATCCACGAAAATGATTTGAAGTCGATACTGCCGATATTCCCACATCTGGGTGCGACCACGCTGATTGAGATCGCTGAGATTCGGCTCGATGACTTGGTCCGGCGCGCCGAGCGCGACGAATGCACGCCCTCGGTCCGTGAGCCATCCCGCCGCAGCATCTTCCCGGAAGCGCGCGTTCGCCTGCGCGATACGCGCGAAATAGTCACGGAGCCCCTCGTGTTGAGGAGTCTGCGGAACGGGGTCCGTCTCGCGCAGAAAGTTCGCCCACAGTGCCGCTCGCGCATCGGGCGCGGCGTCGCGCAGCGCCTGGAGCCGAGATGCCGAAACGAAGTAGCGCAGGTAGTCGAGCATCTCGTTGAACGTCGCGACCGGAAGGTCTTCCCCAAACGCAACGAAAAGCGGTGCGCGGAGCGTATCCGCACTCCCTGCGCGCGACACGCCAATCGACATCACGCCAACACCCAGCTTTGCGATCGGCACGTTGAACGTGCCCGAGTACAGGTCGCCACGTCGCGGCAGCGAGAGCGTGTCGCTCCACAGCGCACCGCTCCCTCCCTCCGGCTGAACGCTGACGCGAATCGGGAATGCAGGCCCGCTCCCGTACCCTTCCACGTACACCGGGAAAAGCGTGTCTCGGCCGAAGACGACGGTCGAGCGCGGCGTCGCCACGAAACGGGGAAGAGAATCACGCTCCTGACGCGGCGACGCTTCGTAGAAAGCAATGGGAGACGAGACAGTGCCGTCGGTAAAGCGAGGAACGCCAACCGTCGCCTCGATGGCACTTCCGCGCGACACCGAGTCATCGCGCACAGTCAAACGCAAATCGTAGGCTCCTGGAGCGAGCGTCAACATCTGGCGAAACAGCACGCTTTCGTCGGTTCGCTGCGTCTCACGGAACGCGAGTACTCGCACCTGTTCCTTCGAGTTGACCTCCTTCACCATCTCGGTTCCACGCTTGACCTCGAGACCGAGATTGTACGTCGCACGATATCGATCACCGTCGCGCCCGAAGTGCAGGGCGCGATTTGCCATCGACACCGTCAGCACCATGACAGTCGAATCTGGTGAACGTCCACCGACAAACGAGAGCGATCCGACGAACGGAGTCTCGCCCCCCTCCGCGAGAAGCCCGAGTCGACGATAGAGCGCGATCACGTCGGGCTGCTGCGGAATCCGGCGATTGCTGACCGGACCCGCCGCTCGTGCGGCGCTGGGTGCCTGACCGCCACCTGTTGTGGCGCCGCGGCCCGACGCGCATCCCGCGAGCAGGACGACAGCGGTAGCGGCAACAGCGAAAGTGCGCATACGAGGAGAACGAGTGCGTGACACTCCCGCGACCGAGGGAACGGAGGCGAGGAAACGATTGGGAAGATACGACCTGAGCCAATTCGTGCGCATTGCTTGCTGCCCCTCTTGGCGGCCATTAGGTTCGGCGCCGTGTCCAAGGAAAATCTCGTCGGGCGAACTATCGCCGGCTATACGCTGAAGACGCTCGTCGGAGAGGGCGGCACCTCCGTCGTCTATCGCGCGGAGCATCCCACTCACGGTCAGGTCGCCTTCAAGGTCCTGCGTGACAAGCTCCGCGTGGAGAAGACCGCGGTCGCGCGGTTCAATCGCGAGGCGGAGTTCGGCAAGCGCGTCATCCATCCCAACGTCATCCGCACCATCGAGACGGGGGTGGCCGAAGGACTGCACTATCTCGTCATTGAATGGGCGCCCGGCGAGTTGCTGGAAAAGTACGCAAAGCAGAATGCGCCCCTTCCACGCGACGAAGTCGCGCGCATCATCCTGAGCATCGGCGAGGCCGTCAAGGCCGCGCATGACTCGGGGATCATTCATCGCGATCTAAAACCCGACAACGCGATGTACGATCCCGTCTCGCACGCCACCAAGCTGCTCGACTTCGGCATTGCGGCTGCAACGGATACTCGACAGGACGAGCGCCTTACCCGCGCTGGTTACTTCGTCGGAACCCTCATGTACGTGGCGCCCGAGGCGCTGTCGGGCGAGTTGGTGACGCCAGCAGCGGATCAGTACTCCCTGGCCACGATCGCCTATCTGCTGCTGACGGGCACGCTGCCGTACCTCGCGAAGAGTCCGCGCGAGATGTTCACGCAGCTCCTGTCCCAGGCTCCCATCGCGCTGAACAAGGCGCGTCCCAATCTGGACTTCGGCCCGCGCGTCGAGGGCGTGGTCATGAAGGCCCTGTCTCGCCAGCCGAACGAGCGATACTCCGACATTCTGGCCTTCGCGCGCGAACTGCATGATGCACTCCTCGTCCCAGAGGCGCCGCCCGAAGAATCCGGCCTGTTCTCGAAGGTGAAAGGCCTGTTCCGCCGGTAGCCCCCTCTATGGACACGCATCAGCAGCTCGTCACCCTACTCGCCCAGCGCTCCGCACGGCGAGGCTCCTTCGTGCTGTCCTCAGGCAGGACGTCCAACCTCTACATCGACGCTCGCCTAACGACCATGAGTGCCGCCGGTTTGCCGTTGATCGGCGCGCTTGGTCTGGCCGCCATTCGCGAGGCCTTCGATGTCCCGCCAATCGCCGCGGTCGGAGGACTCACGCTCGGGGCAGATCCGATTGCGTACGCGATAGCCTACGCGAGCGCATCGACGCCCCGTCCCATTGAGGCCTTCACGGTGCGCAAGGAACCCAAGGCACACGGAGCAGGACGACAGGTGGAGGGACCATTCAACGCCGGTGACCGCGTGGTCGTGGTCGAAGACGTCATCACCACCGGTGGCTCAGCGCTGAAGGCCGTCGAGGTGCTGCGCGCGCAAAATGCCGATGTCGCGGGGATCCTCGCACTCGTAGACCGCGAAGAGGGAGGACGCGAGCAGCTCGAGCAGGCGGGTTTGCATGTCGTCTCCCTTACGCGCGCTTCAGAGATCCTCCCCCTCCTTTCGCAGCCCTGACGCCCTTCCCGCGCTCGCAAGCACCTGTGGTGTAGCGACCGTACTGGCACCGGTTGGAGATGCCTCTGCCGCTGCCGCTTCGATGGTGCGCTTCACCGGCGTACGTCCGCGTTCACGCGGTTCGACGCGTCCAAACGGATCGAACGATTGCCAGCGTGTGCGATACGGAAAGATCAGCTGTTCGCGGAAGTACTCGAGCATTCCCTCCCCGTCGTAGCGCGCGCGAAACTGCACCGCGCTCAGTTGCATGAGGGCGCGGACATGACGACTGAAACTCTGCGGTGAGGAATAATCCAGCTGATTCGCGACGCTATTGATGGACACACCCGGATTCTCGAACAGATACGCAGCACACGTCAGGCGCGCGTGCGCAAGGAATCGTTTGGGAGGCGGGAGTCGCGCCCGGAAGAACCGACTCATCAGCGTTCCTGGAAGAATGCCGACGGTACGGCAAAGCTGTCGAATGGTAGGAGTCTTCGCTGCGGTTGCGAACAGCACCTCGAAGAAGCGAACAGTTCCGGCAGGACTTCCGGTGAGATCGAGGGCGAGCCGAGAGAGTGCGACACGCCGCACGTCGGACGCTTGTTCGCTCAGCAGGACCGCCCGAAGCTCGCGCCAACCCGTCGGTTCTCGCACATCGATGAGCGTGCGGATCCCGCACTGACCTAACGACAGCACTGTGCGCACCGTGGAGCGATCGAGCTGTGAAAGGAGCGCGACCGCTGGAATACGGGGAAATTCGCGGACCATTCGTGCCATGTTCGAAATGTTGGCCTGCTGGCACATAGCGGTCGAAAGAATCAGCGCCCGTACGCGGTGTGAACGCAGGTCCTGCCACACGTCCTGCATCGATTCCCGATGGTACGCCTGAAGGAATCCCATGCCGACGGCGTCAACGCGAAGGCGCTCATCTGGTGTGAGCATCGTCGTCACTCGGGTGACGCTGGCCAGCACTTGTCGACGCCATTCACCGGAGTGTCCATCCTCCATGGTATCGCCGGCAGCGCTGAACGAGAGCGTGTGGGGTAGCAAATCATGTCATCCGCTGATGGTTGCGACCATCGTATCAGCACCCCGTCACGCACGCGTCACCAGACAACGCAACGGCCTCTCTATTGTCGCACTCGGATGATGTCGACGTCACCTCAAACGTCGTCGTTATATTGCAGGCGTCAGGTACGTGCTGGCTGGATGATCGCGTTGGCGAGCGAGGCAACTCGCCCGTTCAGCGAGGAAAGTCCGGGCTCCTTGGACAAACTGCCAGGTAACCCCTGGGCACGGCCTTGGTCGTGACGGAAAGTGCCACAGAAAACAGACCGCCAGCACAGCAATGTGCCGGTAAGGGTGAAAAGGTGGGGTAAGAGCCCACCGCATCGGCGGTAACGCTGGTGGCTCGGTAAACCCCAGTTGGAGCAAGGTCAAATAGGCGGCGAGAGACAGTCCTTCTCGATCAAGACGCCGCGGGTTGGCTGCTAGAGCGTGGTGGTGACATCACGCCCAGAGGAATGATCATCCGGATCGTAAGGTCCGACAGAACCCGGCTTATAGGCCAGCATGCACCTGACACCTGGCTTCTTGTCCCTGCGGACGATCTGGGAGAGGCGAGCGACTGTTCTGGGGGCCTTGCTGCTGGCGGCGTGCGCACCTGCTTCGAAACCGGTGCCGACGCCAGTTCCAGCGCCGCTCCCTGTGCCGCCACCAGCACCGGTGACGATTCCCATTCCGGTGCCGACTCTCGCGGAGGACTCAGCGGATTATCTGATCCGCACAATCGTGCTCACCACGCAGGACTCGCTCGGCGCAATGATTCGACGCGATTCGTTGACGGCGACAGAACGCGTACATGCGTTGGTCACGTCAACCCAAGCGAAAACGTTCTCGCTGAGCATGCGGTCTGATTCAGGCTACCGCATCTCTACCGATAGAATGCCGCCGCCGGAAACCGTCCGGTCAGCCCTTTCTGCAGTCGAGGTGCATTCCGAGCTTCAACGGCCAGGACTCGCGGTGCGCTTCAATACGGATACGCTCCCACCATGCTCGGCATTTCAGAGTCTCGTTTCTCCGCTCAGCGCTTCGATACTGACGCGCTATCTCCTACCGGATACGAGTGCGTCCGTACAAACCGACACGATCAGCTTCACGGCGTGTGATGCCGGCGTCTCACGGCAATATCAGATAGTGTTACGCTCCACTCGCAACTTGCAGCGTCCCTTCGAGTCGCAGTTTCTCGGAGATTTCCACGCGGATTCTTCTCGCGCACTGCCGATGAGGATTGCAGGAAATTTGGCGGGCGAAGCGAGCATCACTCCAAGCACCAGCAACAGGCCGCTTCCCGAATCTGTGCGAATTCACCTCATGATTCGACTCGTTGCAACCGCCAATCCTTCCGGCGCGCAGCGCACCCAATCCTACAATCAGGAAGTCGAAACGCTATTCCAAAGGGAAAAGCGCTAATCCACAAGCCGGAGCGGCATCACCAGACAGAGGTACTTCCCTGGCTCAGACCAGTTTTCCGGTTCCAGAGTAGCAGCTCGTTCTGGTTCCTTGAAGGTGAACCGAATTTCTTCCGTCGGCATGTACCGCAGGATTTCGAGCAGATACATACCGTTGAAACCGATATCGATCGGATCCCCATCGTAGCGTACCGGTAGTTCGTCCTGTCCCTCTCCCAAGTCTGGAGTTGTAACTGAAAACTTCAGGAGCGCTGAGTTGAAGGACAACTTGACCCGATGTGTCTGATCCGACGCAACTACAGCCATTCGCTTGAGGGCACTCTGTAGCGCCACTCGATCGATGATCGCGACACGATTGTTATCGCGCGGAATCACCTGATCATAGTTGGGATATGGCCCCTCGATGAGTCGAGTGAAGACCGATGTAAACGGTGAGCGGAACGCGAGATGATTTTCTCCTTTTGCCACTTCAAGTTCCTCATCCGCAGGAAACAGTCGACGAACTTGCTCGAGTGCTTTCGGCGGGATGATATAGTCTCCGGCAATCAACCCACGATACGGAACCTCCATCTTTGCCAAACGGTGCCCGTTGGTTGCCACCATACGAATTTCGCTCTCACGCACTTCCCAGAGGACACCATTCAAAATCGGCCGACTTTCCTCATTCGACACAGCAAACGCAGTATGAGAAATCAGGCGTTGCAGATCAGCTGATTTCACCCGCCATGCTTTCCCAAAATCAACAGACGGGAATGCAGGAAACTCATCTCGAGGTAATCCCAAGAGCTTGAACCTGGATCTTCCGCACTCGAGAGAAATTCGCTGTTCACCCGTTGCACTCAATCGGACCGGGCTTGGAGGAAGCTCCCGGACGATCTCAACCAACTTTTTTGCAGGGATGGTAATTGCCCCAATTGCCTCTACATCAGCAAGGACTTCAGTACTTACGCCGATATCGAGATCAGTCCCAGAAAGACGAAGTCCCTTCTCCGTTGCTTCGAGCAGGATATTGCCCAGAACCGGTAATGTTGTCTTAGCCGGAACTGCAGCTGCAACAGCAGTAAGAGCTTCCTGAAGCTTCTCACGACTGATGGTGAGGCGCATAAGCGGGAGATCCTGGGAAAGGAGAAATGGGGAAAGCTCAGGACTATTCTCTGTTGTTCTAGAGATATAGAAGAATCTTCAGTAGTAGTAGCAGAGTCTGTGTACAAGTGGACAAACTAGCTAACTATCGCGATAACAACATTTGCGGCCAGTGATCTTCTGTGAACTGTAGGTCAGAATTGCAAGTCTGTTCACATCATGATGTAAGCCTTCGTCGGGATTCGTTGAGATGTGTCTGAAAATGTGTGTCATTCTGGAAAAGATCTTCAGCACGCTCAAGGCTGTGGATAACGGTTGAATGATCTCGTCCACCAAATCGCTGTCCGATCTCCACTAGCTGCAATCCTAGCAGTTCCCTGCAGAGAAACATTGCAGCTTGACGCGGTATCGTGAGCGTTTTCGTTCTCGTTTTCGACCGAAGACCTTCACTAGTAACTCCCCACTCGGATGCGACGATCTCCTGTATCCGTTCTGGAGTAATTGCCGGGAGCTCACTTAGCTTCCCGTTGTCGTCTCGGCGAAGCTTGTCTCGCAATGCTTCTTGGGCAAGCGCGATCGTGATCTCTTTCTTCTTGAGGGAAGAGAATGCGAGAAGTCGGATGATTGCTCCTTCGAGCTCACGTACGCTGGAGCGGATATGCTCTGCAAGAAAGCGAATTACCTCGTCGGGTATTGTACGCTGAAGCTGATCGACCTCTGACTTCTTTCGGAGAATTGCAATTCGCAACTCGAGATCGGGGAGCTCGATATCTGCGACCATACCCCACTGAAATCGGGTAACGAGTCGAGCTTCAATTCCTGGGATCTCAGAAGGGGGGCGATCAGATGTCATGATGATCTGACGGCCGTTCTCATAGAGCGTGTTGAACGTGTGGAAGAACTCTTCCTGTGTCGCTTCCTTTCCCTTGAGAAAGTGCACGTCATCGATCAGGAGCAAATCAGTCTCTCGAAAGCGCCGACGGAAATCGTTAGTGGTGCGTGTCTGAATCGCGTTCACATATTCGTTCGTGAATTGCTCGGCGCCGAGATTCGAAATTCTCAGGCCGGGATTCCGCTCGAGAAGATCGTGGGCAACGGCCTGCATCAAATGGGTCTTTCCAACTCCCGTCGTCCCGTAAATGAAGAGTGGATTGTAGACCTTTCCTGGCGCCTGTGAGACCGCTGCCGCAGCTGCAGCCGCTACCTCGTTCGATTTCCCAATGACGAACTGGTCGAACGTGTAGCGAGCGCTGAGTACAGGCGGAGTGGCAACGCGCGTTGAAGAAGCAGTTCGTGAATTCGATGTTGTTGACGTCGGTAACGAAAACAGGTCCATTTGCGGACGTGTCTGCCGTTCCTCATCCGCCCGAAACTCGACGTGACATGGATGGCCGAGTACTTGGGGTGCGCCGCCGTCGATGAGGGCGCTAAACTTGGAATCATTCCAGTCTGCGGCGAACTGGTCTGCGACGCGCACGACAAGTCGGCTACCCGTAAACTCAACTGGGATGGCTGGTTCCAGCCATGTGCGGAACGTTTGTTCCGCCATGTCTCGCTTTACGTAGTCCAGCAATCGTTGCCATACTTCGGCAGCAGTCAGGTCCATGCGACTGTGGAAAAAGTCAGGGCCGCCGAACGTAGGCACGCGCTGTGGAAAAGTCAATTCCTCGCGATTGCGAGCAACCCCTAACCCGTTGACATACAACGCGTAAGCCTCTATGCTTCGCGTTCTTTCGCCACGAAATTCAGCAGCTCTTGGAGAGTTGGAATGGGCAAGCCCACGTACCGCCCTCGGAACAAGCGACGCATTCGCACCCACGGGTTCCGAGCCCGGATGGAAACCCGCTGGGGGCGTGACGTCCTCAGCCGTCGCCGCAAGAAGGGACGCAAGCGGCTCACGGTAAAGCTGCCGTCGAAGTACGCGGGCGCCTAGCAGTCTCCGGTTTCCGCGCCAAGCGCGGCTCACGCGACGCGCGGATCTCGAGCGCATCCGACTAGAGGGGAAGGCTTTACGCACGAACGCACTACTCGTTCGCGTGAGCCCTTCCCCTCATGCGTACGTGCGGGCTGGCATCGTGGTCCCGCGTCACAAACACACCGCCGTGGATCGGAACACGCTGAAACGCCGGTTACGGGAAATCGTACGTATCCACGTTCTCCCGTTAGGCATTCCCATGGACTTGGTCATTTGGGCGCAGCGCGGAGCGTACGAGGTGTCATTTGAGCGGCTCCGGCAGGAGATGATCGGCCTGTTGCCGCGAATGGCCCGTACCGACACGCCAGGCACGTGATGCGGCACGTTGCCATTGCGTTCGTGCGCGCCTACCAGATGTTCGTCGGCCCGCTCCTCCCCGCTGTGTGCCGCTTCTATCCCTCGTGTTCGCAGTACGCGATCGAGGCGCTCGAGAAGCATGGTGCGCTCCGCGGTTCGTTCCTTGCTGCTCGGCGCATCGCCCGATGCCACCCGCTGCATCCCGGCGGTTTCGATCCTGTGCCCTGACCAAATCTCGCTGAGATGGATAAACGCACCATCCTCGCCCTCGCTCTGGTTGCGGTCGTCATCATCGTCACGCCGAAGCTCTTTCCATCGGCTTCGCCGCCCGCGACACCCGCAACCCCTGCTGGAACTACCGATACCGGTGCCTCCGGCGCGAAGGCAGGATCCGAAGCTCCCGCAGTTCCCGCCGCTGGCGTAGCTCAGGCACCGGGGAACGCCGCGGCGACCGATAGCACCACGGCGTCGCGCCCTCCGGCCGAACTCGCATCCGACTCGTTAGGCGCCGCGCCGGCGCGCCCGGAGTCGACGTCCGTCTCGTCCAGCGAAGCGACCTTTGTGTTTTCGAACATGGGCGCCGCTCCGGTGAACGTCGATCTCCCTGGCTTCCGGGCGCTGGACAAGGTCCACTCACACGTGACCATCAGCGCCGGACCGCTCCCGCTTATCGACTACCGGGTGCTCGGCGCGACCGACACGCTCGCGCTTTCGAGCGTTCCGTTTCAGGTCGAGCAGTCCACGCTCGCGAGTGGAGAACAGCGTGTCACCTATCGCGGTACAGGACACGGCCGCCCGATCGAAATCCGATACACCGTTCGCGCGGACTCCTTCATCGCGCGTGTAGAGGGGACGATCGGAAATGACGCGAGCGGGAATCCCGCGCGCTTTCTCCTGATCGACCTTCCGACCACGTTCCACTCGTTCGAAGCCGACACCACGGACGACCGCAATCACTTTGCGTACGCGATCAAGCCGAAGACGCGGAACGCCGAAGGAATTCCCTTCGGCAAGCTGGATCCGGGAGAGCGCAAACTCGTGCCGGGCCCGCTCACGTGGGCGGCCGCGAAATCGAAGTACTTCATCGTGGGAGTGCTCGCACCCGAGGGGAACGACGAGTTCGCGGAAGCGATCACGGTTGGAGGTGCGCGCACCACCAAGGTCGCGACCAAGGCGACCGGCACGATTGTCACGCGTCTCGAAAACGGCGCGTTCCGCTACGACTTGTATGCCGGCCCGCAGAGCTACAAACGCCTGCAGGCTCTCGGGCGCGACTTCGAGAACTCCAATCCGTACGGAGGGTTTCTGCAGGGCGTCGTGCAGCCATTCGCGACGCTCGTGATGAAGATCCTGCTGTGGATGAAGGCGACCCTCAAGCTCGACTACGGCTGGCTGCTGGTCATCTTTGGAGTCGCGGTGCGCCTCATCCTCTGGCCGCTGAATCACGGAGCGATGCGGACGAGCATGAAGATGCAGCGCATTCAACCGGAGCTGAACGACGTGCAGAAGCGCTACAAATCGGATCCGCAGAAGATGCAGGCCGAAATGATGCGCATCTACAAGGAGCACGACATGAGTCCGTTCAGCACCTTCGCGGGGTGTCTGCCGCTGCTCCTCCCCATGCCCGTGCTGTTCGCGCTGTTCTTCGTTTTCCAGAATACGATCGAGTTCAGAGGAGTCCCCTTCCTCTGGCTCGCGGATATCTCGATCAAGGATCCGTTCTATATCGTACCGCTTCTGATGGGCGTCTCGATGTTCGTGCTCTCATGGGTTGGCATGCGAAACTCGCCGCCCAACCCGCAGGCGAAGATGATGCTGTACATCTTCCCGGTGATGATGACGTTCCTCTTCGCCAACTTCGCTTCGGGACTCAACCTGTACTACGCGATCCAGAACATCGCGGCGATTCCGCAGCAGTGGCTGATCGCACACGAACGAGCGAAGAATCCACCACCGAAGAAGGCGTAGCATTCGTCGTCAGCTTCACTGCACGTCAGGAACGCCCAATGCTGGTCCGATGCTGGTCCGAGACGACACCATCGCCGCGCTGAGCACCCCCGCTGGCCGCGGCGCGATCGCAATCGTGCGGCTAAGTGGGGGTGCTGCACATCGGCTAGCGTCATGCCTGATTCACCCGTGGCCGGCCGCACCGCGCCGAGTCACGCTCTGCACTGTGCGGGATCCGGACGATGAAAGTGTGATCGACCAGGCGCTGGTCACCAGATTCGACGCGCCGCACTCGTTCACCAGCGAAGACATGGTGGAGATCGCGTGTCACGGCGGAGTCGCGTCGAGCAGCGCGATCCTGCAGTCTCTGTCGCGCCTAGGCGTGCGCTCCGCGGAAGCTGGTGAGTTCACACAGCGCGCGGTGCTCAACGGAAAGCTCGACCTCCTGCAAGCGGAAGCGATCGGCGACCTCGTGGATGCGCGAACGCATGCCCTGCGTCGAGCCGCCGTTCGACAGCTTGCGGGAGGACTGACTCGTGTCATCACCGATCTCCGCGAGCGCATGCTGCACGTGGAGGCGCTTCTCGCCTACGACATCGACTTTCCCGAGGAGGACGATGGTCCGATCGCGCGCGACACGATCGCCCGCGCGGCCGCCGATGCACGCGCGATGCTGACGCAGCTAGTCTCGACGATTCCCCTCGGAGAAGTGGCGCGCGATGGCGCGCTCGTCGTCATTGCAGGGGCGCCGAACGCCGGCAAGTCGTCGTTGTTCAATGCGCTCCTGGGTGAAACGCGCTCGATCGTCACCGACATCGCGGGGACGACGCGCGACGCGATCGAGGCACGGGTAGAATCGGGACAATGGCCCCTGCGTCTCGTCGACACGGCAGGGTTGCGTGCGACGACGGATGTGGTGGAACGCCTCGGGATCGAGGTGAGCGAACGTCACGTGCGCAGTGCCCACCTGATTCTGGCGTGCGCCGAATCGCCCGAAGCGCTGCAATCGGTACTTGCGCAGGTCAATCGCCTGGGGACTGCACCGTCGATCGGCGTTCTCACCAAGTGCGACCTGCAGCCGCACCATCGCCATCGCGAGAGTGCAGACAGCGAGATGGAAGGCAGTGAGGTGTCGGCATCAGGCGCCAGCGACGGCGGGGCGACAGATCCCGTGCACACGACGGTCGCGGTGAGCGCTGAAACGCGCGAGGGGATCGACCGACTACTGGCCGAAATCCACTCGGCGCTCCAGCGAGACCTGGGAGAGCTCAATCCAGAGAGCCCGATCGTCACGCGCGCTCGACACCGGCGCGCCCTGGAACTCGCCGCGGCCGAGCTCGACGAGTTTCAGCAGCTATGGAGTTCGAGAGCTGTGCCAGCTTCTGTCGCGTCCGTGCACCTTCGAAGTGCCACGCATCATCTGGATGAGCTCATCGGAAGCGTGGACGTCGACGATGTGCTTGACCGCGTATTTGCCTCGTTTTGCGTGGGCAAGTGACGCGAGCACTTCCAGCGCTTCGTTAGGCGGAGGCGGCAGCGCCTCGGGTCGCGAGCGCCAGAAGGTCCTCGGCAGCGGCGCGGACCGCCCATGCTGCGCCGCGCTGCTCGATGGCCGCTTCCACCATCTTGGCGCCGATGTAGTAGCCGGCGCGTTCGGGGATCACGGAGCGGTCGACCGTGCGCGCCTCGTCGCTCGTGCCACCCATGAGGTACCGGAGCCGCAGACCGAGAGCGCGGTGGTCGAACTCCTGCGTGACAGCGCGTGCGATGTGCGTTTCGAGTTCGCGTACGCGAGCATATTGTCGACGCCCATACCCATAGTACTCCCACGCAGCGTGCCCAGGGCTCACAAGTCGAGAGACGGAGACGGCAAGCCCCTCGTTGGCCAGAAGCTCGCGCACCGTCGCCTGGCGTCCAGTCTCCCAGTACGAGTAGTAGCCGTCTGCCTCGTCGATGAGGTAGCGTAGTTCGCTGTGACTCGTTGGGGATGTGTAGCGGACCGCGTGCGCAATCTCGTGGGCCAGCCAGAGAGGAAGGAGCTCCGGGTCGAGTCCGAGCCCCTGCGTCTCGGGGTTCGCGATCCCGGTGAAGTGCTCCAGACACACGAACGCCATCCCGCGTCCCGCGACGACCAGCTCGCCTGCATTCGCCCCGCCGACGCCGACCATCAGTACGACATCGAGATCCACATCGGTGCCTAACAACTCCGCGCACCGAGCCTCGGTCTCGCGGGCGAGTGACACGACGTCGGTGCGTTCGAGCATCGCACGAAGATCCGAGCGGTCGGCCTGAGTCGTCATCCGCACGACATCGAGAAAGTGCTCGCTGTCGGGATCGAAGACGTAGTTGTGCCAGTAGGCCGATAGGCGGGCGCGGTGCGACTCGAAGTATTGCTGGTAGGCGGCGACTCGATCGGTGCTGTTGAGGACTGCGAAAAAGTCCGGCAGCAAATTGATGAGCATCAACGACCAAGGCGCGGGTGATCGGCGCGGGTGATCCCGGAATCGGGCGGAATGTAGTCCTGCTCGTGTTTGCGAACAAGAGAAGATTTCCCCAGCAGCCGTCAGCTGCTGTGAGACGAAGCAAGCGATGATGTGCGGGCTGAGCATCGCGACGTGAGCGAAGGATCATGGCCCGAACGCGCCGCTCCGCCGCGCGGCACGGGGTGCGCGCGTGTTGGGCGCGTGTGGTCAGCGCGTGCCGAAGAGTCGGTCGCCCGCGTCGCCGAGTCCTGGCAGTATGTATCCGTGTTCGTTGAGCTCTCGATCGAGCGCCGCACAATAGATCGGGACATCGGGGTGCGCGGTATGTACGCGCTGAATTCCCTCGGGTGCTGCGACCAAGCAGAGAAAGCGGATGCGTGTCGCGCCGGTGCGCTTGAGCGAATCGATGGCGGAGACGGCACTCCCGCCAGTCGCAAGCATCGGGTCGAGGAGAAAGAAGTCGCGCTCCGCTGCGTCGCCAGGAACCTTGAAGTAGTAGTCGACCGGTTCGAGCGTATCGTGATCGCGATACAAACCAATGTGTCCGACGCGCGCGGATGGCACGAGACGAAGGATTCCCTCGACCATGCCAAGACCTGCGCGCAGAATTGGGACGAGCGTGAGCTTTTTTCCGCGCACCTTCCAGCCCGTCGTCTCTTCGAGCGGCGTCTGCACCGTCGTCTCGTCGAGCGTAAGCGACGCCGTTGCCTCGTACGCCATGAGCATCGCGATCTCGTCGACGAGTTCCTTGAAGATCTTCTTCGGCGTGCGTCGATCGCGCAGGAGAGTGAGTTTGTGCGCGATGAGCGGATGCCGCACGACCGTCACCGCGGATGGAAGAGGGGTGGTGTCCATGGCGGCCAAGGTACTAAGTTCGCGCGCTCGGCAGAATACCGATGACGCACCACCGTACACGCCCCGCAGTGGGGGAATGAGGAGGGCAAGCACGCTTCCGTGGAGATTGAATTCGCAGGCGCTGCGCGCGAAGTGACAGGCTCCTGTCATCTGGTGCGAACGAACGGACGCACGATTGCCCTCGACTTCGGACTTTTTCAGGGGCGCCGATCAGAGTCCGACGTCAAGAATCGGCAGCTGCCAATCAGTGTCGAAGAGTTGGACGCGGTGGTGCTCTCGCATGCACACATCGATCACGCGGGGAGGCTCCCGTTTCTGGTGCGCGAGGGGTACCGCAACAACATCTGGTGCACGGCGGCGACCCGCGATCTCTGCGCGATCATGCTTGCAGATTCGGCACACATCCAGGAGAAGGATGCGGAGTACCTAAGCCGAAGGAGCAAGAGCCACGCGGATCCGCTCTACACCATGCGAGATGCGACCACGACGATCGAGAACATGATCGCCATTCCGTTCCGGAAGGCGGTCGAAATTCTCCCGGGCATTCGCCTCACGTACGTAGAGGCCGGTCACATCCTCGGTTCGGCGTCGGTGATTCTCGAATTCACCGAAGAGGGGAAGACGCGGCGATTGGTATTCTCGGGAGATATTGGTCGCTCTGGGCTACCAATCATCCGCGACCCAGATCCACCAACGGGCGCCGATGTGGTGATCATGGAGTCGACCTACGGAAATCGAGATCATCCACCGCTCGAGGATGCACAGGGGCGACTGGCCGAAATCGTCTCGGCGACGTCGGCGCGAGGTGGGAAGGTGCTCATTCCGGCCTTCGCCGTGGGGCGCACGCAGGAACTCGTCTACGATCTCCATGCGCTTGCTCGTGCAGGTCGCATTCCGGCGATTCCGATCTTCATCGATTCGCCGCTAGCGATAGACGCGACGACGGTGTTCGAGTTGCACCCCGACACGTTCGATCAGTCGGAAGATCTCGTCCGTCACGCATCGGAGCTCTTTCGCTTCGACCTCGTGCGTTACACGCGCGACGTCAACGAATCGAAGAAGCTGAACACCATGCATGGCCCCATGGTGATCATTGCGGCGTCTGGGATGGCTGAGTCCGGTCGAATCCTGCACCACCTCGCGAATGGCGCCGACGATCCTCGAAACACAATCCTGATTGTCGGCTTCATGGCCGAACACACGTTGGGGCGGCGCATTCTCGAGCGGGCTCCCATGCTCAAGGTGTTTGGAGACGAAGTGCCGTTGCGTGCAGAGGTTGAGGTGCTGAACGGCTACAGCGCGCACGGTGACCGTCGAGACCTGCTCGATTGGATCCTCCATGTGCGCGGATCGGATCGTCCCTCTCCCTCCGTTTATCTGGTGCACGGCGAGGCCAGCGCTCAAGACGCGTTTGCCGCGACGCTTCGACAACACGGCTTCCACGTCACGGTCCCGTCGCGTGGTGACCGCGTGTCGGCCTGATCCTCCGACCGGGATGCCTACGAGTCGCCGCAGCCCGGCGCGGGCAATCGAAGCGCGAGAGCGGCTTCTGGCAGCGACGCTCCGATGTGCGCAACGCGATGGTGGTGGCGCGGTCTCACTTCAGTCGATCGCCGCCGAAGCAGACGTGTCAAAGGCACTCGTCCTGTACCACTACCGCGACAAGGAAGCTCTCCTCTCGACCACCATTCGCTGGCTCACCGATCGCATCGTCGCCCGTGAATCGGCGGTGCTCGAAGCGAGCAACTCGGCGTCTGTCCTGGAGGAGTACTGGAAATGGCTCGAGGAAGAAATCCAGTCAGGCGAAATACGGGTGCTTCTCGAGTTCGCGCAGGAGCGGGGTGAGGAATCGCGGCAGGCGATCGCTGCATCGGCGCGCCAGCGTCAGGACGTGGCCGAGCAGACCGTCTCACGCGTCTTCACGCTGCTGGGCCTGGCGCCGCGCGTTTCGCCTGCACTGCTCGCTTCGTGCGAACTGGCATTTCGCGAAGGTTTGATGCTGTGGTCGTGGCAGCGCGCGGATCGCAATGCACGAGTGGCGTTCGACGTGTTCTGGCTCTCGCTGCTCAGTCTGGCGCGCTAAGACGTCGTATGTGGTACATGCGGCGTGCGTGTGGAGTGTACGGGAGGTGGGTGCGAGCGCGGGGATGACCTATTCACTCCATGGAGTCCCGCTTTATTGTTCCAGCGATGGAGCCTTCATCTCGGTCGGTGCGGCGGCTGGTATTCGGCGGCATCCGGCTGCTGCTGGCGGCTTGGCTGCTGTCGCTAACCGGCGTGCTCGTGTGGGGGACGCGTGAGGGTGCGCGACCTTCGGACGCGATCGTGGTGCTGGGCGCAGCGCAGTACGACGGACGACCTTCACCGGTGCTGAAGGCACGCCTTGACCACGCGCTCGATCTCTGGAACCGAGGACTGGCCCCGCACGTGATACTCACAGGGGGACGCGGTGCTGGAGACACGACGACGGAAGCAGCCGTGGGACGAGCGTATCTGCGGCGCAAAGGCGTTCCCGATAGCGCCATGCTCCTCGAAAACGCCGGGCGCAGCACCGACGAATCGCTCGGGAGCGTTGCGCACCTCATGGCGGCTCAGCGGCTCGACGAAGCGATTCTCGTGAGCGATCCCTTTCATATGATGCGACTGCAGATCCTCGCGTGGCGCTACCGACTGAAGACGGTTCCGTCGCCCACGAAGACGAGTCCCATCTCGGCGAATCGAATGGAGTCGATCGCTTACATCCTGTCGGAATCGGTGAAGGTGCCACTGACAGCGTTGTTCTCGCTGCTCCCGCGCTCGACAACGTAGATGTCGCGATGCTCGATAGCGCCCTGCCGAGACGGCAGCGCTGCCGCTCCGACCTGGCCGCTACGCTCCATGGTGTTCGCGGCACTCCTACTCGCGCTGGCCGGCATCTCTCGACCGGTGGTAGGGCAAGACCGCGGGCCCGTGCTGCTTCTCCAACCGGGGATGCTCAGTGCCGATTTCATCTCGGCGAAGGAAGGATTCCCCGCGACGAGCGGGTTCAACCTGCGGTTTTCGACGCTGGTGCCTTCCGCGTCGAAATGGTGGACGTTGATCGTCGGGGCAAGCGTCACGCCGTACGGGACCTCCGGGATCACGCCGCGAAGCACCAACACACCCTTGCTCTTCATCGGCAACGTCTTTCCGGGAATAGCGGCGCGACAGACCGGGGGATGGTTCGACGTACAATTTCCTGTGTACCTGACGTACGCGTACGGCGGTGGCGGGGAGCACAATCGCGCGATCTACGGTCGCGACTTCGTCGGTGAAGTTGCGCTGCAATGGTTCGTTGGACAGAAGGTGCTGCGCGACCTCGGTCCCGGCTTCTCGCGCCTTCGCGTGTATGCCATGGTGAACCAGGTGCTGACGCCTAACGCGGACGTCGTCTCCGGCAAGGTTGATCGCTTCAACCCAGTCGCGCTCTACGGCATCACCATTCCCGTCGGCGGCCACGCGGCCGCATCCCGCCCCTGACGCCGGTCGTCTCATGCAACTGCCAATCGAAACCTTCACGTTGCCGAACGGCCTTCGCGTGACCGTGTCGGAGGATCATACGGCGCCGATCGTCGCGGTGAACCTCTGGTACCATGTTGGGAGCGCGAACGAGCCACTCGACCGCACCGGTTTCGCGCACCTCTTCGAACACATGCTCTTTCAGGGGTCCGAGCATGTCGCGGCCAATGAGCACTTCGAGCTGATACAACGTGCTGGTGGGACGCTCAATGGTTCGACCTGGCTCGAGCGCACCAATTACTACGAGACTGTGCCGTCGAACCAGCTCGCACTCGCGCTTTGGCTCGAGGCTGATCGGATGGCGCGACTCGTTCCGGCCATGACGCAAGAGAAGCTCGACACCCAGCGCGATGTCGTGAAGAACGAGCGTCGTTGGTCGGTCGACAACCAGCCCTATGGATCATGGTGGGAGAAGCTTCCCGCGCTCTGCTTCCCTCCGACGCATCCATTCCATCACTCGTTAATGGGATCCATGGAGCACTTGAGCGACGCGACGCTCGAGGATGTCGCCGCGTTCTTTCACACTTACTACACCCCCGACAATGCGGTCCTTTCGATCGTGGGCGACGTGACGATCGACGAGGCGCATCGATTGGTGGAAGAGCACTTCGGCTCGATCCCACGCGGCAACGGGCGTCCACCGCTCGCCGACATGTCCGTTCCTTCTACCTTCGGCGAATGGCGACGGGAGGTCGTCTTCGACGATGTGATGGTGCCCCGGCTGTTCCTGGCGATGCGCGCACCGGTTCTCGGAAGCGCGGACTATTACCCGGTGTCGGTTGCTGGCGCGGTACTCGGCATGGGGCGGGGCTGCCGGCTCCATCGGGAATTGGTGCGCGAGCAGCAACTGGCTTCGTCGGTGGTTGCATTCACCTTCGACCTCGCCAAGGGGAGCGACCTTCTGATCCTCGACGTCACCGCGCGCCCCGGCGTGACAGGGGATCAACTCGAACATGCCGTCGGAAGCATCCTGGATTCGATGCATCGGGACGGGGTGAGCGACGACGAAGTGGAGCGGGCCATCGCAGTGATCACGACTGAACTCACGACGTCACTCCAGTCAGCGCAGTCGCGCGCCGATAAATTATCGCAGTTCGCGACTTATTTTGACGATCCGACGTTAGTCAACCGGCAAGTTGCTGCGTTCGAGCGTGTTAGCACTGCCGACGTGACCCGTGTCGCGCGACGGCTCTTCGGCGCAGACAATCGAGCCTCGTTGCTCTACGAGCCACGAGGCGAGGATGCTCACGCGGCAGAAGGAGCCTTCCAGGAGGGCGACGCATGAATCGCGGAGATCGTCCGTCACCCAGCCCGGCACGTCCCTACGCATTTCCTGAGGCCGAGCGGGCGCGCCTTTCCAATGGGCTGACTGTACATGTCGTCCCGCTGCGACGTCTCCCGGTCGTCACGACGCTCCTGATGTCTGACGCCGGCGCCGAGTGCGACTCGGTAGCGACGGCTGGAGTTGCTTCGCTCTCCGTGGATGCACAGACCGAGGGCACCACGGAGCGAGACGGCACCGCCCTGGCGAACGCCTTCGAGCAGCTGGGCGGATCACTCGACACGGCGGCAACGTGGGCGTACAGCGAGTTGAGCACGACAGTCGCCGCCTCGCGTTTCGAAGGCGCGCTGTCGCTTCTCGCCGAGGCAACGCGAGTCCCATCGTTCCCGGAGAGTGACGTGCTGCGCCTGCGTGAGGAGCGTATGGCCGAGTTGCTGCAGCAAAGGACCGAACCCCGCGGTTTGGCGGACGACATGTTCGCGAGTGCGTGCTTTGCGGCCGTGAGTCGATACGCCTCGCCCGAAGGTGGAGCGGAACAGACCGTCGCCGCGATTTCTCGGGACGACGTCGTCCGACACCACGCAAACTTTGTCTTGCCGGCGCGTAGCACGCTTATCGTGGTAGGCGATGTCGAGATCGAGCACGTGCTGCGTCACGCGGAGTCGGTGCTGGGTTCGTGGTCAGGGCAAGGAGACTCGTCGCCTGACGTGGCTGTTGCGCCGACGCATGCTGGGCGCGTCGTGCACCTCGTTACCAAGGTCGACTCGCCGCAATCCGAGCTGCGCGTGGGGCACACCGCGGTTGGGCGACGGCATCCTGACTTTCACGCCATCTCGGTGATGAACGCCATCCTTGGAGGACTGTTCAACTCGCGCATCAACCTCAACCTGCGCGAGACGCACGCCTATACATACGGAGCCTTCTCGCACTTCGATTGGCGCAGACACGGAAGCGCCTTCGAAACGTCCACTGCTGTGCGAAGCGACGTGACTGGAGCAGCAGTACGCGAAATCTTCGCGGAGATCGATCGGATGCGGAATGAGGCTGTGAGTCCGGCGGAGCTCTCGCTCGCCATCGACTACCTCACGGGAGTGTTTCCCATTCGTTTCGAGACGACTGCCGCAATCGCCGATGCGATCGCCATGCGCGAGAGCTACGGACTTCCCGCGGACTACTTTGATCGCTATCGGGAGCAGGTCGCAGCGGTATCGGCCGACGACATCCTGCGCGTTGCCCAGAAGCACCTCACGCCGGACCGTACACAGGTTGTAGCGGTTGGCGACCCAGCCATCGTGAGAGGGGAACTGGAGGCGCTCAATGTCGGGCCCGTGTACCTCTACGACGCAACCGGACGACGGACCGCCTAACGGCAGGCGCCAGTCATCGCGCAACCACCCTTCGAACTTTTCGCGACATGAGCAGCTCGGCGCGACTTGGCAGCACGCGCGCGTATTCCGGGCGCATCCTGAATCTCGACATCGATCGCGTTCGCTTCCCAGATGGAACCGAAGGGGAGCTCGAGATGATTCGGCATCCAGGGGCTTCGGCCGTCGTACCGTTCGTCAGCGATCCCAACGGCGACGATCCGCAGCTACTCCTGATTAGACAGTACCGGTACGCGGCTGGCGATTTCATCTACGAAATTCCCGCCGGGCGCCTCGACCCGGGGGAATCACCGCTGGAATGCGCGACGCGTGAACTGTTGGAGGAAACCGGATGCACGGCTGAGCGTGTCGAACCACTGCTCCCCATCATGACGACGCCCGGGTTCACCGATGAAAAGATCCATCTGTTCATGGCGAGCGGGCTCACCGTGGGGGAGACTCGGCGTGAGGCGGACGAGTTCATCGAGTTGGTCAAGCTCCCGCTGTCCGAAGTGCTGCAGATGATCGAGCGAGGAGAGATCGTCGACGGAAAAACGCTGATCGCGATCCTCTACTCGGCGGGATACCGGCTCGGACGTTGAACGCCAATCCGAGAGCAGGAATGGCGACGTAGGGGAGATGGGTAGCGATGACTGTCCGGAATTGTGGAACAGGAGCATGTCATCGAAAGAGGACGACTGGACGAGGCGGGGACCCACAGAACGTGACGTGGGACACGGTAAGTGATTGACTTTCTTGCCTTTATGTGAGTGGCCGCAGCAGGGGTTCCATCGGGCACGTGGCGTGCCAAGTAGGGCTCCCGCAGCACGACGGAGAAAGGCTTCTTTCCCGGCGCGGCGTTCAACAGCGAGACCAGAGGATATCCACCATGGCTGACTCGGCACTCCAAGCGGCGCAGATCCCGACGGGCACGACCGTCCGGGAGCAGCTGCGACAGGTTGAGGACAGCGCAGTGGTCAGCGCATTCCTTGCCGGTGAGGAGCGGGCCTTTCAGGAATTGGTCGACCGATACCAGACCCGCCTTCTGAACTTCATCTATCGCACAATCGGTGACCGCGAGCGCTCCGAAGACCTCGTGCAGGAAGTCTTCATTCGCGTGTACCGGCACCTGCACCGCTTCGATCGCTCCAAGAAGTTCTCGACGTGGATCTACACGATTGCCTCGAACCTGGCGAAGAACGAGCTTCGCAACCGCTCGAGAAATCCGCTGGTGCTCTTTCAGGCGATCCGGAAGAACTGGCAGGATGATGACCGTCCGCTGCAATTCGAGGATCACACCTCTCGGCCCGACGACATGTACCGGAAGCGCCACCTGCGCGATCTGGTCGAGCAGTCGGTGGATCGACTTCCGGAGCACCACCGTCAGGTGTTTGTCCTGCGCGAACTCGAGGGGAAGTCGTACGAGGAGATCGCCGAGATCACGTCCTGCAACCTTGGGACGGTGAAGTCTCGCCTGAATCGGGCGCGGAACGCCTTCGCCTCGATCATCAGCCCCGGGCTGCGGTAGATCGACAGAGCACTGAGCACAACGAAAGGCCCTCCACGGAAACGGAATGGAGGGCCTTTCGTCATTTCAGGGAGCTGACGCTAGCGCTCGCTGTACGCCGTGTGCAAAATGGGAACCCCGCCTGTGGCACTGGGTACCCAACCTCGTCGTCACCCTTAGAGGCACCGCCCGTCATGGATTGCAGGACGTTCCGCCGACAGCATCTCGCCTTCGTCGATGATACCCTGCCTGGCATCGACGTAGTCCCGATGGAGCGGCATCGCGCGGAGTGTGCGGCGTGCGCACGCCTCGATGCGGATGTGCGCCGGAGCCTGCTCCTGATCCGGAACAACCTTCCCCGGATCGAGCCGTCGGACGACTTCGCACGGCGACTTGCGCGACGCCTGGAGCAGGAGCGCGTGCGCAGCCTTGCGCCTCCACCATTGTTTCGCGGTCCCGGGCTGCGCGGATTTCTCTCCATGTCGATGGGTGTGGTGGCGCTCGGCGTACTTTCAGTGGCTTTGACGCGAAAGCCCGAAGGACCCGAGACGGCGCGCCTTCCGGTACTCGTGATTCGGCCGAACGGAGCACCGCTCGGCATGAACGCAGCGCTGCCGGTCGCCCCGCCCGCCTTCGTTGCGTCGGTCTCCACGGGAATGGCCGTATGGCCGGCGCTCCTCATGATGGAGGAAGCGCAGTCGCGGTACGCCGGTGAGCGTGCGCGCACTGCGGTGCAGCCGGTGAGCTACTCGGCTCCAGCAGAGCACTGATCGCGGCGTCGCCCGCGTGCGGGTGAGGCCATCGACGTCCCCCTCGCCGCGAGAGGGGGGAGCGGACGACGCTATATTGGCCTGCCATGAGTCTTCCCGCGCTCCGCGATCTGAGAAAATCCATCGCAAGCCAACGTTACGACCCCGCGTACTACTTCCACGGGGCGGACGAGTACCGCAAGGATGCGGCGGTACGTGAGCTGGTCGCGGGTGCAGTGGATCCCGCCACGAAGGATTTCAACTTCGACCTGCTGCGCGGCGCAGACGTGACGGACGAACAGCTCGAATCGGCGCTGAATACGCCTCCGATGATGGCGGCGCGCCGAGTGGTGGTGCTCCGGGATGTTGGAGGACTGAAGAAGGACGCGCGTGCCGTGTTGGAGCGCTACCTCCAGCGTCCTGCACGCGACACGGTGCTCGCGCTGATTGCCGCGCCCGATTTTCCGGGTGGGACAAAAGCCGAGAAGGATCTCGACGCCGCGATCAACCGACACGCCACGCCGCTCAACTTCTCGGTGCTCGCCGACAAGGCCATGCACGAGTGGCTGGTTCAGCATGCACACGACGAACATGGCGTAGAGGTCTCGGACGGTGCCGCGTCGCTGTTGCTGGCGCACGTTGGCGCTGATTCCGCGCAGCTGGCGTCCGAGCTCGACAAGCTCACCAGCTTCACGCAGTCAGGGACGATCGACGAGGAAGCGGTACGCGAGGTCGTGGGGATTCGACACGGGGCGTCGATGACTGACCTGTTCGATCGGATCGCGGAACGCAACGCGCCGGCGGCCCTCGCACTGATAGAACCGGTACTTGCCCTCCCGAAGTCCGGATTGGTGCCGATCCTCATCGGGCTCACCGTGCAGATGATGGCGATCGCGTGGGGGCGCGACGCGAGGGATCGCGGGCTACCAGCGCAGCGTCTTGAAAGCGACTACTTCGGCCTGCTGAAGGAGACGCGGGCGTACCCCATGCGATCGTGGGGTGACGCGGCGAAGTGTTGGGCGCGCAACGTATCGCGTTGGGACGCGCCAAGCCTCGAACTCGCCTTGGCCGCTCTGCTCGCGGCCGATCGTGCCGCGAAGGACACGCGGATTTCGTCCGAGGAACAGCAGCTCGCGTCGCTCGTCCTCACGCTGTGTGCGCCCGCGCAGCGTTCCGCCGCCTAACAATGATGCCATGACAGATCTCCGTGCCGACCTGGCCCGGCCGTTTCCCACACGCGTGCGCCGTACGGTGCTCGCGCTTACGCTGTTCGCGCTGGCCTCGAGCACTACGCACCTGCAGGCGCAAGGACCCGACTCGACCGTTGTCCAGGTGCAACGCCTGGTGAACGCCGGCGATCGCGCAGGAGCACGGCGACTGGCCGATTCCTTGTTGGCATTGAGTGCCGACGGCACACCGGCGCATGCGGAGGCGTTGTATGCACGCGCGTTTGCGGCGAGCAGCGCGGTGGAAGCGGAGCGCGACTACCTGCGCGTAAGCGTGGAGTATTCACTCTCGCCGCGCGCGGCCGATGCGACGATGATGGTTGCACAGCTGAAGCTCGCGCGTAGCGATCGTATCGGAGCGCGCCGGAACTTCGAACGCCTGGTGCGAGAGCATCCGCGCAGTCCTCAGGTGGCGAAGGCGGCCTTCTGGGCCGGCCGCCTGGCCATCGAGGACGGAGACGCTCGCGCTGGCTGTCCATCGTTGGGGCGGGCGAAGAGCGCGGTGACGCCGGACGATGTGGAGTTGGTGAACCAGATCGACTACTATGCGCAGGGGTGCTCGCCGAGCGCACTCGCGGGGATCACGACGCCGACCGAGTCGCTCCCGGCGCCAGTCGCTCCGCCGCCGAGCACGACACGCGTGCCACCAAAGAGCACCGTACCTTCGCGGCCGGCGCCGAAGCCGGCGGCACCCAAGCCGGCGCCGATCGATACGGCGCCTCCAATGGACTCCACTCCTCCCGCCGCCGAGCCGCCGGCGCCGCCTGGGAAGGAATACACGGTGCAGGTGGCGATCTTTCCCAAACAGCGTGATGCAGACGCGTTGGCCGAAGTGCTGACGCAGCGTGGCTTCCCGGTTCGCGTGTGGGGCACGGCGCCGCCGTTTCGCGTACGCGTGGGGCGTTACCCGACGCGCGAGGACGCCGAGGCGGCAAAGGTGGCGATGAAGGCCAAGCGCATCAACGGCGTGGTGGTGGAAGCCGAGAAGCCATGAGCCGCGACGGAACGCCGCTCATGCAGCAATACCGCGACATCAAGTCGCGGCATCAGGACGCGATCCTGATGTTCAGAATGGGCGACTTCTACGAGATGTTCTTCGAGGACGCGGAGGTCGCGTCGCGGGTCCTCGGACTAACACTCACCAGCAGGAACAACGGCGGGGCGTCGGACGTGCCGCTAGCGGGAGTGCCGGTCAAGGCGGTGCACGACTACCTGCGGCGCTTGGTGCAACACGGCTTTCGCGTGGCGATCTGCGAGCAGGTGGAGGATCCCAAGCTGGCCAAGGGGATCGTGCGCCGCGAGGTCGTCGAGACGATCACGCCCGGAGCGGCGTTCGCCGACGACCTGCTCGACGTGACGCGGAACAACTTCCTGTGCGCGTTGCATCGCGAAGGGGAGACATTCGGGATCGCCGCGGCAGACGTGTCGACCGGCGCATTTCACCTCGTCGTGGCGCCGGCGCGCGACGCGGGGGCGGCGCTCGCGCGCTTCGCGCCGAGCGAAGTGCTCGTGGCGCGTGGAAGCTCGATGGTGGGAGCGTCGGCCGAGGTGCAGGCGGATGGTGCGCTGCTGACCGAGCGCGATGGATGGGAGTTCGATCCAGAGCTGGCGCGCGACGAGCTGGCGCGGCACTTCGGGGTGCACTCGCTCGAGGGACTCGGCGTGGGCGCGGATGCGCTGGCGGCGGTCGGGGCAGGGGGGGCGCTGCTTCGCTATGTCCGCGAGCTGCAACCCGCGGGGCTGCCACACCTCGCGCGTCCGACGCTCGAGCGTGCTGGTGGCGTGATGCCGCTCGACGAGATGACGCGCCGCAACCTCGAGTTGGTCGAGTCGCTCCGCGGTCAGGGCGATCATCTCAACGGACGTGCGTCGGCGGAGCGCGCAGGGACGCTCTTGGGGGTGTTCGATCGCACGCAGACGCCGATGGGGGCACGGCTCCTCAGGCAGTGGCTTCTCGCCCCGCTGCTCGACAAGCGCACGATCGACGCTCGACTGGACGCTGTGGGGGCGCTGGTGCACGACAGCCTCGCGCGCGGAGCGCTTCGCGAGGCGCTCGACCACGTGCGCGACGTGGAGCGCCTGGCCAGCAAGGCGGCGGCAGGGCGCGCGACACCGCGCGAGCTCGGCGCGTTAGGCAGTTCGTTGGCGCTGCTGCCGCAGGTGGCCGCGGCAGTGGCGCACCTCGCCGACTACGGGGCGCTGCAGGGAGTGATCACGAGCTGGGATGCGTGCGCAGATCTCGCGGAGGCGATCGTCTCGACGCTTGCGGACCGGCCGCCAGCTGCAATCGGCGAAGAAGACGCGATCCGTCCGGGTGTGGACGCGGCGCTCGACGAGTTGCGCGCACTGCGAGACGGCGGGCGCGACGCGATCGCCAACATCCAGGCGGCCGAGCGCGAGCGCACGGGGATCGCGTCGCTCAAGGTTGGCTACAACCGCGTGTTCGGTTACTACATCGAGATCACGAACGCCAATCGGCACCTGATACCCGACGACTACCAGCGACGGCAGACGCTGACCGGCGCCGAGCGCTACGTGACGCCGGCACTCAAGGAGTACGAGGAGAAGGTCCTGACGGCGACGGAACAGATCCAAACGCGCGAGCGCGAGCTGTTCGAGCGGCTGCGCGCGAGCGCTGGCGCGGAGATCCGCCGGCTGCAAGACGCCGCCTCGCTGGTGGCACAGCTCGACGTGCTCGGGACGCTGGCCGAAGTCGCAGCGACCGAGCGATATGTTCGCCCCGAGGTCACCGAAGGATACGCGCTGGACATCGTGGGAGGGCGACATCCGGTGGTGGAGCGGATGATGCCGCGGGACAAGTTCATCCCGAACGATGTGCAGCTGACGGAGGACGGCCGAGTGATCGTGCTGACCGGCCCGAACATGGCGGGGAAGTCGACGATCCTGCGCCAGATCGGGCTCATCGTGCTCATCGCGCAGGTGGGATCGTTCGTGCCGGCGAGTCGCGCGACGATCGGGATCGTGGACCGGATCTTCACGCGTGTGGGGGCGAGCGACAACCTGGTTCGCGGGCAGTCGACGTTCATGGTCGAGATGGCGGAGACGAGTGCAATTCTCCACACGGCGACGCGTCGCAGCCTGGTGCTGCTGGATGAAATCGGGCGCGGGACGTCGACGTACGATGGTGTATCGATCGCGTGGGCGGTGAGCGAACACCTGCACGATCGCACCGGCGCCAAGACGGTATTCGCGACGCACTACCACGAGCTGACACAGTTGAGCGACGAGCTCTCCGGTGTACGGAACTTCAACGTCGCGGTACGCGAGGTAGGGGAGCAGGTGTTGTTCCTGCACCGTTTGCAGCCGGGAGGAGCCGATCGGTCTTACGGGATCGAAGTCGGGCGCCTCGCGGGGCTCCCGCCGGAGGTCATCGGGCGTGCGCGTGAGGTGCTCACGCTGCTGGAAGGAGAAGAACTTGTGGCGGGGCTCAACGGCGCATCGCCCCGTCGTGACGTGTCGCGAGCGCAGACGCCACAGCTCTCGCTGTTCATGGTGGAGCCACACCCGGCCGTGGAGCGACTCAAGCGACTCGACGCCAACCAGCTGACACCGCTCGATGCGCTGCGGCTGCTGGATGAGCTGGCGCGACTGGCGCGCGAAGCGTAGGCGGCCCGGGTAGATTGCGCCGCATGGACACCCAGTCCCACTCCACACGAGATACTCGACGAGCGATCGCGCGTGTCGCGTCGGTCGCGGCGCTGTTCGCCCTGACGCTGGCCGGGTGTTCGCGCGGGGAACGCGGCGCCGTTGCGCAGGTCGGGGGGATCGATTCGCTCCCGGTGTACATCGGCGACTCGCTCCCGTTCCTGTATCCGCCCGGGCCGTACATCGAGCGCATTCAGGATGACGTGACGTTGCGCCTGTATCTCGACGAATTCGGGCGTCCCGTGCCCGATTCGACGCGCATCCAGGAACACGCCAAGCTCGCCGCGTTCGACAGTTCGGCGCTCCAAGGGGCGAAGGACCTGGTGTTCCGGCCCGCCATGCGGGACGGGAAGCCGGTCCCGTATCCCGTGCTCTTTCCCATCAAGTTCCGCGTGCCGGACGGACCGCCGATGCCCGGCGATACCGCGGCCGACAGCGCGAAGCGTTAGGCACGTTCCTTCCCATGACCGAGACACTCGCAGAACTCTCCGCCCGCGTGCCGCGCAATCGGCAGCCGTACGCCTCGGTGCTGGAGACGATCGGATGGACGCCCCTGATCCGGCTGACGCGCGTCACCAGCGGGCTGCGCACGCCGGTATACGGCAAGGCGGAGTTCTTCAATCCCGGCGGTTCGGTGAAGGATCGCATCGGACTCCCGATCATCGAGGAGGCGGAGCGGAACGGGACGCTGCGCCCGGGCGGGGTGATCGTCGAGGGGACGAGCGGCAACACCGGTGTAGGGCTGGCGATCGCAGCAGCGCTCAAGGGGTACCGCTGCATCTTCACGATGCCCGACAAGATGTCGCAGGAGAAGGTACGCCTGCTCAAGGCCTTTGGGGCAGAAGTCATCGTGACGCCGACCGCAGTTGCGCCCGATCATCCGGACAACTACGTGATGATGGCCAAGCGCATCGCTGCGGAGACGCCGAATGCGGTACTGGCCAACCAGTTCTACAACGAGGCGAATCCGGCCGCGCACGAGGCGTCGACCGGCCCCGAGTTGTGGGAGCAGACCGAAGGGCGCATCACGCACTTTGTCGGAGCGGCAGGCACCGGCGGGACGCTGACGGGCGTGGGGCGCTACCTCAAGTCGAAGAACCCGAAGATCCAGATCATCGCCGGGGATCCGCAGGGGTCGATCCTCGCCGAGCATTGGCGAAGCCACGGCGCCAACAAGGGGGAAGGGGCGCCGTACAAGGTCGAAGGGATTGGGCAGGACAAGTTGCCAGGAACGCTCGACATGAGCGTCATCGACGAGTTCCAGACGGTGAGCGATCGCGATGCCTTCTCGATGGCGCGGCGGCTGACGCGTGAAGAGGGATTGTTTGTCGGTGGGTCGGCGGGGTTGATCGCGCATGTGGCGCTGAATGTGGCGCGGCGCGTGAACGATCCCGATGCGCTGGTGGTGACGTTCCTGTGCGATACCGGGGAGCGCTATCTCTCGAAGCTGTACAGCGACGAGTGGATGCGCGAGAACCAGCTCCTCGAGGGCGACCGTGCGACGATCGCGCAGGTCATTTCGCGGAAGGGGGGCGAAGCGCCGGTGATGGTGAGCACGGCGCCCGGGGCGCCGGTGCGCCAGGCGTTGCGGCTGATGACGCTGCACGACATCTCGCAGCTCCCGGTGATGGACGGCGCGGTGTGTGTGGGGTCGGTGATCGAGTCGACGCTCGCCGCGAAGGCGCTGGAGAATCCCAAACTGCTCGACGCCACGATCGGCGACGTGATGGAGCCGCCGTTCCCGATCATCGACGAGACGACGCCGGCCGACGGCGTAGCCAAGCTCCTGTCCAAGACAAACCCGGCGGTGCTGGTTCAGGCAAACGGTGTGGTGCAGGGTATCGTGACGCGGGGCGATCTGCTGCACTATATGATGGGCAGGTAGCTAACGACAGAAGACGAGAAGACGAGGGAATGCGAGTTACAGTGCTTATGGGGGGGACTTCGGCGGAGCGGGATGTGTCGCTCGCGTCGGGGCTGCGTGTGGCCGGCGCGCTGCGCGCGGCCGGGCACGACGTGCGCGTGGTGGATACGGCGGTGGGGGTGCTGTCGGCTTCCGAGGAACGGGCGATGCTCGCGTCCGGGCAGGTCGTGAAGACGGTCCCGCCCGACGTGCAGGCGCTGGTGCGGCTCAACCGGCAGTTGCCGTCGACGCTCGATCACCTCGGCGAGACCGACGCGATCTTCCTCGCGCTGCACGGTGGAACCGGCGAAGACGGGACGATTCAGGCGCTCCTCGACCTCACGGGCGTTCCCTACACGGGGAGCGGGCATCTGGCGAGCGCGCTGGCGATGGACAAGGACCTGTCCAAACACCTGTTCCGCGCGGCTGGCGTTCCGACGGCGGACTGGTTGATGGCGCCGGCGAGCGTGGAACAGGTCAAGCAGACGCTCGGCTTTCCGGTGATCGTGAAGCCCAGCAAGCAGGGCTCGACTGTGGGACTGTCGCTGGTGCGCGAGCCGGCGCTGTTCAATGACGCGATCATCGAGGCCTTTCGCCACGACGACGAGGTCATGATCGAGGCGTTTGTCCCAGGACGCGAGCTCACGGTCGGGATCCTCGGCGGAGAAGCGCTCCCAGTCGGCGAGATCATTCCTGCGAAGGAGCTTTACGACTACGAGTGCAAGTACACGCCGGGGATGGCGCGCGAGGTCTTTCCGGCGGACCTCACACCGGAACAGACGGTCGAGGTCCAACGTCTAGCGAAGCGGGCGTATCAGGCGTTAAAGCTTGGAGGATGCGCGCGCATCGACTTCCGCATGACGCCATCGGGGGCGTTCTTCTGCCTCGAAGCCAACACGTTGCCGGGAATGACGGAGCTGAGCCTGATCCCTCAGGCTGCGGCCGCCGCTGGAATGTCGTTTCCTGACCTCTGCGACCGAATCGTTCAACTCGCGCTCACGCCACCTACGCCGACGCCCGAGGGGCTCGGGTCTCGGGCGCACGCGCCATAAGCACGCCATACGCACGCCATAAGCATCGGAAAACATGAGTCTCACTCCAGTACTTGCCGCAGCGCTCGCGGGGATTCCGATCGGGATCCAGCGTCAGGGCGTGCTGGCGGGGCGGCGGCAGTTGCTGATCAAGTTTGCGGAACCGGCGGAGACGGCGACGATGTACACGTCGGAGTCGCTGGCGCGCGAGGTGACGCGCGCGCTGACGCGCTCGCCGGTCCATTCGGTGTGCATCAGCGGGCGCGATGCGCTGGGGAACGCCGAGTTCCTGGAGGCGGCGCTCAAGTCGCTGGCGACCGAGACGCCGGTCGTCGCGGACACGGACGGGCAACGCCCTGAAGCAATTGGGGCGCTTCATCCGTATCTACAGTTAGTACAGGTGTCGCTGGACGCACCGGCCACGGAAGCGACGGTGGAGCGGGCGATGGAAACGGTGCGGGCGGCTGCGCGGACCGGGATCGCCCACGCTGTGGTGATCGCCGGGAGCGACGAGGCCAGTGACGCGGATTATTTGCAGATCGTCGAACAGGCACACCTGGCGAGTGCCGCTGTACAAGTCGTGATTCATCCCGGACCGGCGACCGAGCGCGGGGTCATGGACCGGCGATGGAGCGTGCTGGTCGAGCACGCCATGGGGCATCATGCCGACGTACGGGTTTCGCTGCGGCTGAGCGGTCCGGCGACGTTGCGATGACTGATTGAGCGGCGTGGGGTGCAATCGGAACAGTTGCCCCCGCGCGGCGATAGATATAGCTGTACCGTCTCCCGATCGCTTGGCTTGAGTCCATGGGCGTCCCCTACACCGACGACACCGATTATCCCCGCCTAACGAAGGCAGTGCAGTGGTTGATCGCGATCAACGTCGCGATCTACTTCCTGCAGCTCACGGTCGTCGGTTCCCAGAACATGCTGCCGGCGCTCGGCTTCCAGGCCGACAACCTGTCGCGCGCCTGGTGGACGATCGGGACGTACATGTTCGTACACGGCGGGTTCTGGCACCTCGCCCTGAACATGTATACGCTCTACATCTTTGGCCCGCGGGTGGAGCATGCGTGGAGCGCCGGCGAATTCACGCGCTTCTACCTGCTGTGCGGGCTTGGCGGGTGGTTCTTCCACCTGCTCTTCGCCCGCGATGCGCTCCTGATCGGTGCCTCGGCGGCGGTGCTCGGGGTGACGCTCGCGTATGCGACGCGCTGGCCGGACGACGAGGTGTACCTGTTCGGGGTGCTCCCGCTCAAGGTGAAGTGGATGGTGGTGGGGCTGGTGGTGATCAACATCATCGGTGGGATGGCGGAGAGTCACGGCGGTGTGGCGTATCTCGCGCACCTTGGCGGGCTGGCCGCTGGCTGGATCTACCTGCGGACGTCGTCGAGCGGCGGCGGCATCGACCGCTTCAAGCAGCGGGTTTCGCCTGCTCCAGACATCCCCGATACGACGCCGCGCGCCGTGCCGCGGTCGATGCCGCGCGCGCGGGAGAAGGGAAACGAGATCGACGAAATCATCGCGCGTAGCAACGCGGCGCTGGCGCGTCGGCAGGCCCCGCAAACTCCGCCGGTCGCGGTGAAGGCGCCGAACAAGATCAGCGAGCTCGATCTCGTCCTCGACAAGATCTCGCAGCACGGAATCGACAGCCTGACGCGCGAGGAGAAGCTCCTGCTCGAGGCGATGTCGCGGGAGCTGCGCGACGGGGGGTGAAGTGCGGACGGGAGACGGGAGACGGGGGACGGGAGAGGCTGCCGGTGCGGGCGGCCTCTTTTTGTTTCCGCCGTCTCGAGGCTCGCACTCGAGGGGAGCCGTGTCGTGTCGCTCGCCGCTGGGGCGACGCCGACGGGGCGCATTGCTCTGGAGACAAAAAAGAGCCCCCCGGCGTTACCGGGGGGCGGGGGCCGTCGCGCCGTTCTCGCGTCGGCCACGGCCGGCGCAACGAGCGCCAACCTGAAAAAGAACCTA
>JBGAHX010000105.1:0-6506 GCA_044225935.1 Gemmatimonadaceae bacterium | reverse complement strand
ACATGCGACCTGGGCGTCGAAGCTGGGCGGCACAACGGCGAAGCTTCTCCACGTGCTGATCAAGGCGTATCCGAGTCCCCTCTCCCGCGCGCGCCTGGCCGCCGCCGTCGGGATCGATCACACCACGGGGACTTTTCGCAACTACCTCAGCGAGCTGCGGACGCCCGGCCTCATCGTCGACGTCAGCAAGACGGACGTACTCGCGTCGGAGCTGCTCTTTCCGCCGGGGCTCCGATGATCGACGTCACCGACGTCGAGGGCATGAAGGCGGAAGCCGAGCGTCGGGCACGGCTGCGTGCCGAGGGCAAGCCACTGCTCGACGGCGGGGGCGTCGCGCGACTCGGACGCCCTGTTACCCCGCCGTTAGGTGCGCCGCATCGCGCGTCGAACCGCGCGGTAACACGGGGGTCTGACAAGCGCCCGCGCGCCGCCGGTCAAAACCCGCCGGAAATATTCCCAGAATATTCGAGCGGGCCTGACGTAAAGATCGGCGCCCCCCCGATCGCCTGGCGGCGTGGCGACACACTGTGGCTCATGATCCCCGCCACCGCCCGCTCGAAGAAGAACAGCACCACGCTCGGCATCCGGAAGTCGCCCGGCTATGTGCGCTTCCGCAACCACGTCTGCGCGATCGTGACGCCGTTCCGCGATTCGCTGGGGCTCCCGCTCCCCGCGATCGACTACAACTGCGCCGCGTCGTTCTACATGGAGCGCGAGTCCGCCGACACCGACAACCTCATCTCCGGCCTCGCCGACGCCCTGCAGGACGCCGGTGTTCTCGCCGACGATTTCCATCTCCGCACCTGGAACGGCACCGACCGATTCGTCGACGCGGCCCGCCCGCGCGTCGAGGTGCTTCTCACCCCCTACACGGGGTATGCTGCGTCATGATGGCCATCAAGCGCGGATCCTCGCAGGCCCCGCCCGATGCGGTGGAACCCGACGTCCGGACGTCGGGCGGGAATCGCTGCCCGGTCAAGCACTGCACGGGGGTGCTGCGCGGCGAGACGGACGGAATCGGCCGTGTCGCCTATTCCTGCGATGACTGCGAGCGCCGCGCGAAGCTCGAGCACGAAGCCCGGTTCGGGACCTATCTCGATCATCTCCGTGCGCAACGTCGCGAGCGTGAGGCGAAACAGTACGAGGCCGCGCTCGCCGCGAACGAGGTCGAACGATGCTGTGAGATCTGCGGCGATCCGCTGCAGCCGCCGAACACACGCGTGTGCGAGAAGACGGACTGCAAGCGCCAGTGGAAAGCCGACTACCAACGCCGCCGCTTCGGCCGTCCTCTCAAGCCTGACACAGCTGCACCTGAGGACGCACTCGACCTCTTCCGGAACTTCCCTTGACGACCACGACGACCGAAACGAAAGCGTCGAGCGTCAGGGGCAGCCACAGTTAATTCTTCCGGCGTCCTCCGAGCGTGCCGAAAGAATTAACAGGAGTGCCCGAGACATCGCCCGTTGAGGAGGTCGCCAGCCCCGGCCATCATGCGGCACGATGACCACCTCAACGGCCCGCACCAGCGGCCCGACCTCGCGCGGCAGCGCCGATGGATGGGCCACCTATCGCGATGGACAGGTCGCACGATGTCCCGGATTCAATCGCTCCACGAACCACCCGTGTGACACCGCGTTAGGCGTGGTCGCACCCGGACGCCGACTCCGCGTGCGCGTCCGGCCGATCGCCGGGGGGCGTGTCCCCCCGCACCCCAATACCGACCTCCTGCCGCGCTGTCGTCGTTGCCAGTGCGAGCTCGAGGTCGCGTTCGACCGCATCGATGGCGCCCCGTAAGCCGAAGGCGTCGGCGTCAACGTCCTCTTCCTCAAAATCCGGAAAAAACAGGAAGAGGGGACGCCCCTCCCCGCCGGCGAAGACGCCACCGAAGTCGACGCCCCGGCGCTCGCGCGCGAAGCACACCCCGCCAGTGGCGCCCGCGAAGATGGGGCGACCCCGCAAAGACTTCTCGCGCCACGAGTTCGAGAAGCTCTGCCGCGTGCAGTCGACGATCGAGGAGATCGCGTGCTGGTTCGACATGGACGTCGATACCGTCAACAAACGCGTGGCTGAGGAGTACGGCTCAACTTTCTCGGTGGTTTTCCGGCGGTACCGAGGCCACGGGAAAGTCTCCCTCAGACGCCGCCAGTTTCAGAAGGCGCTCGAGGGCGACTCCCGCATGCTCAAGTTCCTGGGCGCCAACTGGTTGCATCAGCGCGAGCGCGTGGAGGTGCTCACCTCGGACGACGCGCGGCGACACTTGGCGGAGGCGTTAGGTGTGGCGCCGGAAGATCTGCCGCCCGATTCGACCGGGCCGACCGACCTCCCCGCCGAATAGCCGGGGACTTCCGATGCCGTTGTCGCGCGAGGAGCTGGGGCGCCGGATCATGAAGCTTCCGCCGGGCGAGCGCGATGCCGCGATCCGGGCGGCGCGGAAGCTCTACGGCGGCGCCCTGCCGGACGAGAAGCCGCCTGAGCCCACGCCGGACCGCGCGCGCGATCCCGCGCACCGGCGCCGGTACGCCGGCGACCCATTCGGGTATCTCCGCGACATCTTCGGTTACCGGCTCACGCCCGACCAGGAGGCGGCGCTCGCGCTCTTCGAAGCGCACGATCGAGTGCTCCTGCCGTCGGCGAACAACACCGGCAAGTCGTGGCTGCTCGCCGCATACGCGCTCTACCGGTTTGATGCGGTGGCAGCGCTGCCCGCCGAAGATCTCGGGCTCGACGAACAGGGCGCGCAGATCCTGCTCCCCGGTCCCGATCACTCGACGATCTATTCGACGATCTACTCGGCGATTCTGGAGCACGCCAACCAGGCGGAGCGCCGCGGCTTCCTGATGCCAGGGCGACGCTCGGAGAACTCGGTCCTGTGGCGCGTGCGCCCCCGCTGGTTCTTCGAAGCCTTCTCCCCCGACGTGCGCGTGGGGCAGGAGGTGAGCCACGCCGCGTCGGGACGTCACCACCGCAATCAGCTGGCGATCGTCGAGGAAGGGCAGGGCGTCCCCGAGCCGGTGTGGGCGGCGACAGAGGGCATGTGCTCCGGTGACGGCAACAAGATCATCAGCGCGTTCAACCCGACCGAATCGTTAGGCCCGGCCTTCAAGCGCGCGAAGGGGCAGGGGTACGCGGTGTTCTCGATGAGCGCGCTCCGCCACCCCAACGTCCTGCAGCGGAACGCGCTCCTTCCCGACGCCATCAGCTACAAGGTGGTCGATGCGCGCGTGGCGAACGAATGTCGCGACATGGGGCCCGCCGCCACCGCGATCCCGGACGCGCAGGAGCTCGACTTCGTCTTTGCGCTGCCGCCCAAGGAGGCGCTCGAGCGCGGGGGGCGCGATGATGCGATTCCCGGGCACCCCGACGGTGAACCCCGCGTGTATCGCCCCGGCGCGCGCTTCACCGCTCAGGTCCTCGGCACCTGGCCGCGCTCCGCCACGTCGTCGCTGTTCTCGGTGCGCGCACTCGAGGAGGCGATGGAACGTTGGGCGCCTAACGCCGCTCCGTCGCCGATGCCGGACGTCGTGGGGGTGGACCCCGCGCGCGAGGGCGACGACACCAGCACCGCGCAACCGCGCTGGGGCGCTGGCGCAGACGAGCTGCTCCGCGCGTATGCTGAAGCCGTCAAACAAGGGCCTGCCGCCGTGCAGATCATGCGCGCCACGCGCCGACAGTACCTGGGCGAGTGCGTCACCGCGCCGAGCGGCGATGGCCCCAGCGTCGCCATGCACTTCATGCGCCGCTTCGCACTCGCGACGTTCGCGATCGACGAAGGCGGCGTCGGCGCCTCGGTCCTCGATCACATGGCGCGCGTGTTAGGCGCGCGCGCCTCCGGGGTGTCGTTCTCCGCGTCGCCGCTCCCCCCGACGCCCGGGGAGGTCTACAGCGAGAACATGCGCACGATGCTGTACGTGCGCGCCGCGCTGATCGTCGCGGCGGGGCTTGCCGACGTGCCACCCGACCCACGACTGCGCGAGGAGTTGCTCGCGCACGAGACGTTGCCCCGTGCGCGCGTGGTCACGGTCACGGATAGTTCCGGCATGGAGCGGAAGGAGCGCAAAGAGTCGGTCCTCCTCATCGAGAAGGACGAGATCAAGCGGCGCATCGGGCGATCGCCTGACCGCGCCGATGCGTTCGTGCTGGCGGTGAACGGCGATCCGCTGCCCCGCCGTGCGACTATCCAAGCCTGGTGACGATGAGTGACGCGCTGATCCGCCCCACGTTAGGCACGCGCCTCCGCACCGCCGGGCGGCTCCTGCTCGGTCGCCTTGGCGAGACCGACGCCAAGGCGCTGGTGGGGGCGTTCGACGAGAGCGCGGCCACCGCGGCGTACGGGATGCTGGGTCGCATCTTCAACGCCGGCACCGGCGAGCCGCCCCGGCGCGGCACGGCCGAGTACTTGAAAGCCTACTCGACGCATCCCCTCTTGCGTGCAACCACGGAGCGTGTGGCCACCGCCGTGGGCTCGGTGCGCTGGAACCTGTACGCGAAGAAGGGGCCGCGCGGGAAAGCCGTCCGCTTCGACGACTGGGTGCACGCGAGCCACGCCGAGCGCCTGCAGATCCGCAAGGACTTGAAGCGCACGCGCGAGCTGATCGAGATCGAGGAGCACCCCATGCTCGACGGGCTGCGCCGAGGCAATTCGATGCTCACAGGGCTCGCGGTGCGCTCGCTGACCTCGATCTATCTCGACACCGTGGGTGAGGTCTTCTGGCTCAAGCAGCGGAATGCGGCGGGCGTCCCGAACGCCTTCTGGCCGCTGCCGCCGTCGTGGGTGTTGGAGACCCCGACGCCGGCGCGCCGCGCCTACCGCGTGAGCTATCGGGGCTGGAACGTCAACATCCCCGACACCGAGATCCTCGCGTGGACGGTGCCCGATCCGCTCAATCCGTACGCGCGCGGTAGCGGGCTCGCGCAGTCGTTAGGCGACGAGTTGGATACCGACGAGTTCGTGGCGAAGTTCACGCGCGGGTTCTTCCACAATCGCGGCGTGCCGAACCTGATGGTCTTCGGGGAAGGTGTGACGGAGGACGTCGCAAGGAAGCTGGAGTCGCGGTGGCGCGCGAAGTACAAGACCGCCGAGGACCAGGGGAAGCCGTTCTTCACGAACGCGAAGATCGACGTCAAGGAGCTGGGGCAGAAGTTCAACGACATGCAGCTGGTGGATCTCCGGCGGTACGAGCGCGACCTCGTGGTGCAGGTGTTCGGGTTGCCCCCGGAAGTGATGGGCATCCTTGAGTCGTCGAACCGCGCGACGATCGACGCGGCCGACTACCTCATGGGGAAGTACTGCGTCGTGCCGCGCTGCGACGCGCAGCGCGAGGTGTACCAGGCGCGGCTCGTCCCCGAGTACGACGATCGGCTCGTCGTGGACTACGTGTCCCCGGTACAGGAGGACAAGGCCTTCCGCCTGCAGGCGATGACGGCCGCGCCGCACACGGCGACGGTGGACGAGTGGCGCGAGCTGCAGGAAGACAAGGCGTTCCGCCTGCAGGCGATGACGGCCGCGCCACACACCGCCACGGTCGACGAATGGCGCGAGCTGCAAGGGCTGGCGCCGAAGGAAGATGGCTCGGGGGCGGTGCACATGGTGCCGTTCTCGCTGATCCCGACCGACGCGATCGATCAGCCGATCGATGCGTTAGGCGGGACGCCGACTACGGAGGGCTGATGGGCGGACCGTGGCCGCTACCCGGGCGACCGTTTCAGAGCGAGGGCGAGCGCGGGCGCATCGCCGCACTCGCCGCGCGCCTCTTCGCCGCGTCGATCGACCACGCGCCCCACGCGCACGCGTTCGAGTACTCGGAGGAAGCGGTGCTGCAGGCGACCGCCTCCGCGCGACGCTACGCGGTGGCCCAAGCGCGCGCGCTCCTGCAGGAGGTCGACGCGCAGCTGGCGGAAGGCGCGACGCCGTGAAGGTGCTCGTCTGCGGCGGGCGCGCGTATCACGACAAAGAGGCGGTGTTCCGCGCGCTCGACAACCTGCACACGGGGCACGCCCGCCCGATCACGCGCGTGATTCAGGGCGGCGGAACAGGCGCGGACGCGTTAGGCGCGCGATGGGCCACGCTGCGCGGTATCGAGGTGCAGGAGTTCCGCGCGGAATGGGCGACCGATGGCCCGTCGGCTGGCCCCCGGCGCAATCAGCGCATGCTCGACGTGGCCCGGCCCGATCTCGTTGTCGCGTTCCCCGGCGGTCGAGGGACGGCCGACATGGTAAGGCGGGCGCGCCGCGCCCGGGTGATCGTCCTCGAGCCAGCCCCGTGATGCCGAAATCGTCATTTCTGCGATTCCGCAACATCGCGGGTGCATGCGTGAGCAGTTGACCAGGTCCACCCGTTACCGATCGAGTGAGGTGTAGCCCGCATGAGCGACGTCACGATGCTGCAGCTGCCGAACGGCAGCATGCCAGCGAATGAAGGCGAGTTCGCTTGGGACGAGACCGAGACCTGGTGCCGGATGATGCTGCCAGGCAAGAATTTCGTGAACCTCCCGTCGCACCTCGCTGAG
>JBGAHX010000040.1:0-59324 GCA_044225935.1 Gemmatimonadaceae bacterium | reverse complement strand
CAGATGGCGGGGCTTATTGCCAGGATGCAGGGGGCGATAGCGGTGGGGCGGTTGGGGGAGTTTGTCTTGCAGGAGAGAGCCGCCGGTTCCTGAGCGATGTCAACGCCTCTGTCATGGCCACCCGCGCGCCAGGTCGCCTCTCGCCCATTCGTCGCGCGTCGGTGCAGCCAACCCAAAGCTTTCACTCGTTGGATCGCCCCTTCGGATGCGGTCAAGAGCTATCGTCCGTTCGACAGCCCTTCCTTGACAGGCGAGTTCGCTCCCGGCAGACTTACTGGTAAGACACACGGAGGGCATGCATGTCGGTCGCCGCCACCACCACCTTGTCCTCGAAGGGACAAGTGGTCATCCCCGAAGAGATTCGCCACCGCCTCGGCCTCAAGGCCGGGGCACAGTTCGTCGTCGTAGGTGATCGTGATGTCGTCATCTTCAAGGTGCTCGAACCTCCGGCACTGACGGAATTCGCAGCCCTCACGGCCCAGGCGCGCCGAGCCGCCCGTCAGGCGGGAGTGAAGCGTGGTGACGTCGCAAAGGCGGTGAAGAAGGTGCGACGTGGAGCATGAAGGTCGTCCTGGATACGAACGTGCTCGTGTCCGGGCTGATCTTCGGAGGAATTCCGGCGCGAATTCTGGCCGCGTGGAGCGCCGGCGCCTTTGGGCTAGTGCTCTCGCCGAGCATTCTCGATGAGTATCGGCGAGTGGCCGGCGAGCTGGCCAAAGGCCGATCACCGCTCCAGGAAGCACTGGACGGGTTAATTGCGACGTTGGCGGTGAATTCCTACATGGTGAATGCGCCCATGCTCGATCCGCCTGCGTGTGAGGATCCCGACGACGATAAGTTCCTCTCCGCTGCCATCGCTGGCGGCGCGACCGTGATTGTCTCAGGGGACAAGCACCTGCTTCGGATGACTGGTTGGCAGAATCTCGAGATCGTCAAGCCACGCCAGTTCGTCGATCGGCATCTGACTCGGGACAACAGTTAACGCTACTTGGAGATGAGCGCTGATCGACAGATCGCGCTTTCCGCGCCGAGCCAACGGAATGCCTAATCCCACCCCCCCCATCCGCACCCAAGCCGAGCGCTCCCCCCACAAAGAGCACTCCGTCCCCGTCTACCTCACCTCGTCGTTCGTCTTCGACGACGCCGAGGAGATGCGCGCCGCGTTCGCCGACGAGATCGACCGCAACATCTACAGCCGCTTCACGAACCCCAACGTCACCGAGTTCGTCGACAAGATGTGCGAGCTCGAGGGCGCCGAGGCGGGGTATGCGACGGCGACGGGGATGGCGGCGGTGTTCGCCACCTTCGCGGGGCTGCTCGGCGTCGGGGACCACATCGTATCAGGACGCGCGATCTTCGGGTCGACGCACACGATCCTCACCAAGATCCTGCCGCGGTTCGGGATCACGCACACCTACGTGGACGTTGCCGACGGCTTGGGCGCGTGGGAGGCGGCGATCACGCCGGCCACGCGCATGATCTACGTCGAGTCGCCGACGAACCCGGGACTCGACATCGCCGACCTTGACGCCTTGGGACAGCTCGCGGCGGCGCGGGGCGTCCTGCTGGTGGTGGACAACTGCATGTGCACGCCGGTGCTGCAGCAACCGCTTAGGCACGGGGCGCACCTCTCGGTGCACTCGGCGACCAAGTTCATCGACGGGCAGGGGCGCGTGATGGGGGGCGTGGTGGTCGGGCGCCAGGACTTGATCGACCAGATCTACACCTTCTGCCGGAGCACGGGGCCGGCGCTCTCGCCGTTCAACGCCTGGGTGCTGTCCAAGAGCCTGGAGACGCTCTCGCTCCGCATGGAGCGCCACGCCGCCAACGCGCTCGCCGTCGCCCAACACCTGGAGAGCAGCCCCGATCTGGAGCAGGTGCGCTATCCCTTCCTCCCGTCGCACCCGCAGTACGACATCGCGCGCCGGCAGATGTCGGCGGGGGGCGGGTTGGTGGCATTCACGGTGAAGGGAGGGATCGACCGGGGGCGGCGGTTCCTCGATGCGCTGCGCCTTTGCTCGCTGACGGCGAACCTGGGGGATACGCGGACGATCGCCACGCATCCGGCGTCGACGACGCATGCGAAGCTCAGCGAAGAGGAGCGGCGGGCGGTGGGGATCACACCGGGGCTCGTTAGGGTGTCGGTGGGGCTGGAGGCGGTGGAGGATGTGGTGGGGGATCTCGAGCAGGCGCTGGTCGCGTCGAGGTAGCAAGTCCGGCGCGACGGCGTCAGCTCATCAGGCCGCGTCGCCCCGCTTGAGGAGTCCGAGCGGATCCTCGGGATCCACGCCATCATCGAAGACCCGCCCGCGATCACGGTGCGTGAGCTTGTAGACGGCGCCGAGCCAGTTGTTGAAGAACGCCTTCCCGCTATCGCCCCAGGTGTTGTCGAGGAGCTCCACGACTTCCTGTTCAGGAAAGGTTGGGCACGCCTCTCCTGCCGCGCGGGCCGAGTGCGCCTGTTCCCACCAGCGCTCGACCACGCCGGCGGCCGCATCCGAGAAGTAGTGCTCGGGATACGGCGGCGCGTCCTCCCGCTCACCGGCAAACCACCGTTGGGCCTCGCGCACGTACTCCTTGAGCAGCGAGTTGATGTCGTACTCCGGGTGTCCCTGGAAATACACGACCCGGAACTGGTCGGCGCTCACCGCCAGGTGTACACCTCCCTCGGCGCTCTCTGCGAGCACCGTGAGTCCCGCCTGCTCGAAGTGCGCCCGGTCGATGTCGTTGTTTCGCGAATGCGGGACGTCGAAGCGCGTGTTGACGTCGCGCAGGAGCGGGTGCCCCGGCTTCGTTACGCGGTGGTTGTAGACACCCCAGCGCTTGTTAGGCAGCGGCACGCGGTCGATCCCGTGGAAGTGCTTGAGGAGGGAGTGCGTGGCGAGGCACGAGCAGAGGACCGACGTGACGTGCTGCGACGCCCACTGGATGACTTCCTCGAGCGGCTGCCAGAAGGGCTCCTCGTCGAGCGCCGGATTTGCGACGTTGGCGCCGGTGATGATGAGTGCGTCCAGCCCGTCTGCGCGGAGCGCGTCGAACGTGGTGTAGTGCCGGTCGATGTAGGCGCGCGTCTCGTCGTTCCGCTCGATGCCCGGGACCGTGAAGAGGTGCACATACATCTGCACGATCTTGTTGGAGTTGCCGACCATGCGGAGGAACTGGCGTTCGGTCACACGGAGGGCGGCGTCGGGCATCATGTTGAGGAGCCCGATGTGGAGCTCGCGGATGTCCTGGTGGAGGGCGCCGTCGAGGGAGAGGACCTCGTGGCCGGCGCGGCGGAGGTCGTCGAAGGTCGGGAGGGGGGTGTGGGCGACGAGGGGCATGAGGGGGAAGATATTGAGGCGATGCCCTGAGTCATGCGGCGCCGTTCTGCAGAGGTCGAGGCGGCCTTCCCGCGTGAGGGCTAAGATCGCGACTCGTCAGGCGACTACCAGGAGCGACGTCGCTAGGATGGCGAGGACGCGTTCGGAGAATCAGTGGCTGGCCTTACGTCTCCCCTTCGCGTCAAAAAATCCAGCATCGCGTCAATAAAATGGTCTTCGCGACAATAAAGGCGAAAATTCGCCTCGTAGACGGTCACGAGAGGGGACGGCGCAAGCCGGGGAGCGATTCCGTCAGGACGCGATCTTGAGGTGCTCAGCAACCCTCCCCCCCACCCCTCCGGTCGTCCCAGCTACGCCGCCGGCCAAGGTGAGGTCCGGCGTCAACTCCCCCTCCCCCAGCACCATTTCCACCCCCCGCTCCACCGCCCGCGCCTCCTCCCCCAGCCCTAACGACGACTCCAGCATCATGGCGACCGAAAAAATCATCCCAATCGGATTCGCCCTCCCCAACCCAGCAATATCCGGCGCCGACCCATGAATCGGCTCGTATAACCCCACCACACGCCCGTCGCTCGCCCGCGGCACGCCTAACGAAGCACTCGGCAACAACCCGATCGACCCCGCCAGCACCGCCGCCTCGTCGGTGAGGATGTCCCCGAACAGGTTCTCCGTCACGATCACATCGAAGCGCGCGGGATTCAGCACCAGGTGCATGGCGCACGAGTCCACGAGGACCACGTCGTACGCGATATCGGGAAACTCGTCGCGCATGACCCGCGCGGCGACTGAGCGCCACAGTCGCGAGGTCTCGAGCACATTCGCCTTGTCGACGGACGTGAGCTTCCCGCGACGCGAACGCGCGAGCTTCGCCGCCACGCGCACGATGCGCTCGATCTCCGGCGCCGTGTACGTGCAATCCTCTGTCGCAACCTCGACCCCATCCTCGCGCACAAACCGCTTCTTCTCGCCGAAGTACAACCCGCCAGTCAACTCGCGCACAACGACGAGATCCACCTTCGTCAGGCGCTCGGCCTTGATGGGAGAGAAGGGAAGCGCAGCCGGATAGACGCGCACCGGTCGAATGTTCGCAAAGGTCCCGAGCAACCGGCGAAGTGCCAACAGCCCCCGCTCCGGACGCTCAGTCCGACTCGGATCATCCCACTTGGGCCCTCCAACCGCGCCAAGCAGCACGGCGTCTGCGCGCCTGACGAGTTCCACGGAGGCATCCGGAAGCGAAGAGCCGGTGGCGTCGATGGCGGCACCGCCGATCAGCCCCTCCTCGACCTCGAACGTATGCCCAAACCGCTCGCCAACCGCCTTGAGAACCCGCACTCCCTCGGCGGCGACTTCGGGGCCAACGCCGTCGCCGGGGAGACATGCAATGAGAGCGTGCACGAATGTGTGAGGTCAGGAGGTGGTGCTGCTCAGCGCGGGACGTGCGGACTCATAACGCGCGATCTCGTCGCCGGCGCTCAGCAGGTAGCCCATCTGGTCGACGCCCTCGAGGAGGCAGTGGCGAGCGAAAGGAGGAAGGGGAAAGGGATGCGAGGCGCCGAACGCTTCGAGTCGCATGGCGGCGACGTCGACGCGGAGCGGGGCGTCTGGAGATGCGCGGAGAGACTGTATGAGCGCAGCGTGCGCACTCGCGTCGATGGCAACAGGGACGAGCCCGTTCTTGAGCGCATTGTTGCGAAAGATGTCGGCGAACGACGGCGCTATTACGGCGGCTATCCCGAAGTCGGCGAGCGCCCATGGCGCATGCTCGCGAGACGATCCGCAACCAAAGTTGCGCCCGGCGACGAGGATGCGGCGAACGCTGGCGCCGGGCGCGTTCAGTGGAAAGTCGGCGTTAGGCGTGCCATCGGCCGCATAACGCCAGTCGGCAAAGACGTGCGTCCCCAGCCCGCGTCGCTCGGTGGTCTTGAGGAAGCGCGCGGGAATGATCTGGTCGGTATCGATGTCGTCGAGCGGGAGAAGGATCGCCGCGGACGACACTTCGGTGAGCGCGGGCATGTCAGTTTAGAGTACGAACGTCGGTGATCGCGCCGGCGACGGCGCTGGCGGCGGCAGTCAGCGGAGAGGCCAGAAACGTGCGCCCCCCCTTTCCCTGACGCCCCTCAAAATTGCGGTTGCTGGTGCTCACAGCGGCCTGCCCGGGTTGCAGCTGGTCGCCGTTCATTGCGATGCACATGGAACACCCGCTTTCGCGCCACTCCCCACCAGCCGCGCGCACGACGTCGTCGATCCCCTCGGCCTCGGCCTGGCGCTTCACTTCCTGCGACCCCGGCACCACGAGGAGCCTAACGTGCGGTGCCACGCGGCGACCGCTCAGAACTCCGGCGGCAGCGCGCAGGTCGCCGAGTCGGGAGTTGGTGCAGCTTCCGATGAAGACGACGTCGATGCGCTGCCCCGCGATCTCCTGACCACCAGCAAGGCCCATGTAGCGGAGCGCCTGCTCCTGCTGCGCGCGGTCGCTTTGGTCCTCGATTGAGTCGGGGATGGGGACGCACGCGGAGACGGAGATGGTCATCCCGGGGTTTGTCCCGTACGAGACCATCGGCTGCAACGCAGAAGCGTCAATCTCGACGGTGCGGTCATAGCGCGCACCGGGGTCGGTGGCAAACGATGCCCAGCGCTCGCGCGCCGAGTCCCACTCGGACCCAGTCGGCGCATGCTTTCGCCCAGCAAGCCACCGGAACGTCGTCTCGTCAGGCGCGATGAGCCCGGCGCGCGCCCCCGCCTCGATCGACATGTTGCAGACGGTCATGCGTCCCTCCATGTCGAGCGCCCGAATCGCCGAACCGGTGAACTCGAACACATGCCCCTGCCCGCCGGCGACGCCGATCTTGGCGATCACGGCGAGAATAATGTCCTTGGCCGAGACGCCCGCGCCGAGTGTGCCGTCGACGCGCACTTCCATGGTGCGCGGGCGCGACTGAAGGAGGCACTGGGTGGCGAGGACGTCGGCGACCTCCGATGTCCCGATCCCAAATGCGAGCGCCCCAAATGCGCCGTGCGTGCTGGTGTGCGAGTCGCCGCAGACGATGGTCATCCCCGGCTGCGTGAGCCCGAGCTCCGGGCCGATGACGTGCACGATCCCGCGCGACGGATGGTCCATACCCAGGAGCGGAACGCCGAACTCAGCGCAGTTGCGCTCCAATGTCTCAAGCTGCGCGGCGGCCTGCGCGTCGGTCACATGCAGCTGGCGGGAGCCCGGCGCTAGCACGGTGGGCGTGGAGTGATCCATCGTCGCGATGGTGCGATCGGGGCGACGGATGGGGATCCCGCGCTGGCGCAGCTCGGCGAAGGCCTGCGCCGAGGTGACTTCGTGGACGAGGTGGAGATCGATGTAAAGGATCGCTGGTGTGTCCGGGGACTCGTCGCGGACCAGGTGCGCGTCCCAGATCTTGTCGATGAGGGTGCGCGGACTCGCGATGGCTCGTTCGGGGTTGCTCCCGACGTTTGGCGTCGACACTGGGGTTGTGGTGGCAGCCGTCATGCGTTGCTCCCGGCGGCGATCGTCGCTACGCGTGCGGGGGTGTGAATCGGTGCGCGGTCGCTCGCCGAGTCGCTCGCCGCGTTACCGCGCGCTCGCAGTAGCGAGTTGAGCGCGCTCACGTACGCCTCGGCGGTCGCCACCAGGATGTCGGTGTGAACGGCGAAGCCGGTGAAGCGCGTCCCGCGCGGCTCCTCGTCCTGTGGATGCGCATGCGTGACGGTTTCATCCTTGGCGCGCAGGCGCACGGTAACGCCGCCAATAGCGTTGATCCCCTCAGTAATGGCATCGACGGAGAACTCAACCAACTCGGCGACGTCGCCGACGACCTGATTGATTGCGGCGCAGACCGCGTCGACCGGGCCATCTCCCTGCGCGGCGGCGACGAGAGGTGCGCCATCGGGGCCACTCAGCCTGACGGTCGCGGTGGGGATGGCGTGCGTGCCTGACGAAACCTGAACCAGCTCCAGCCGATAGATCGCCAGCGCGCGCATGGTCTCGCCAGCCACAATGGCCTCGATGTCGCGGTCATCGACGACCTTCTTGCGGTCGGCGACGTCCTTGAACTTGGCGAAGACGCGCGAGAACTCTTCTTCGCTCAGATGATGCCCGTTCCCCTCGAGATGCTTGCGCAGCGCGTGGCGCCCGGAGTGCTTCCCCAACACCAGACGACACCCCTCGAGCCCGACGACGTCGGCGCTCATGATCTCGTAGGTCTGGCGGTGCTTGAGCACACCGTCCTGGTGGATCCCGGCTTCGTGGGCGAAGGCGTTGCCGCCGACGATGGCCTTGTTAGGGGGGATGCGCATTCCGGTGCACTGCGAGACGAGGCGCGAGGAGCGCCCGATCTCGCGGGTGGCGATGCGCGTCTCGACGCCGTAGCGGGCGCCGCGGGTGTGGAGCGCCATCACGATCTCTTCCAACGCGGCGTTGCCGGCACGCTCGCCGATCCCGTTGATGGTGCATTCCACCTGCCGAGCGCCGGCGCGGATGCCGGCAAGCGAGTTGGCGACAGCGAGGCCCAAGTCGTCGTGGCAGTGGGTGGAGAGGACGACGTCGCGGGCGCCGGGGACGTGCTCGCGGATCCCGGCGATGAGGTCAAAGTACTCGTCAGGCGTGATGTAGCCGACGGTGTCGGGAATGTTGAGTGTCGTGGCGCCGGCTTCGATTGCGGCGGCGAGGACTTCGTGGAGGAAGGCGGTGTCGGAGCGGGCCGCGTCCTCGGGGGAGAACTCCACATCGGCGCAGCGCTCGCGAGCGAAGGCGATCATGCGGCGCGCGGTGTCGACGACCTGCGCGCGCGTCATGCGCAGCTTGTACTCGAGGTGGATGTCGGACGTCGCGATGAACGTGTGGATGCGAGGTCGCTCGGCGCGGGCGATGGCGCTGGCGCAGCGTTCGATGTCGGCCTCGTTTGCTCGCGCCAGCCCGCAGATCACCGGTGATCGCACACCGGTCCCGATTTCCTCGGCGATCGCCTTGACCGCCTCCCAGTCGCCGCGCGAGGCGGCAGGGAAGCCCGCCTCGATGATGTCGACCCCCAGTCGTTGCAGCTGCCGAGCGATCTGCAGCTTCTCCTCGCGCGTCATCGTGCACCCTGGCGCCTGTTCGCCGTCGCGCAGGGTGGTATCGAAGATGCGGACGATGTTCCCGGGAATGTCTCCTACGCCCTCGTCGCTCATGCGCCCCCCTGGCCGGGACGTACTTCCTTGGGGCTCAGGAACGGCATCATGCGGCGCAGCTCGACGCCGACGCGCTCGATGGGGTGCTCGACGTCCTTCTTTCGTGCGCAGTTGAAGTCGTGGCGCCCGCTCTCGTTCTCGGCGATCCAGTTCCGCGCGAACGTTCCGTCCTGGATGTTGGCGAGGAGCCTGCGCATCGTCGCCTTAGTCTCGTCGGTGACGATCTGCGGGCCGGCGACGTAGTCACCGTATTCCGCCGTGTCGCTCACCGAGTGGCGCATGTAGTTGAGCCCACCCTGGTACATGAGGTCGACGATGAGCTTGAGTTCGTGGAGGCACTCGAAGTAGGCGAGTTCGGGGGCGTAGCCGGCCTCGGTGAGCGTCTCGAAGCCTGCCTTGACCAACGCGGACACGCCGCCGCAGAGCACGGCCTGTTCGCCGAAGAGGTCCGTCTCGGTCTCCTCGCGGAACGACGTCTCGAGGACGCCGGCGCGGGTGCAGCCGATGGCGCGCGCGTACGCGAGCGCGTCCTCGCGGGCGTGTCCGCTTGCGTCCTGGTGCACGGCGAAGAGCGCCGGCACACCTGCTCCGGACTGGTAGAGTTCGCGCACGCGGTGCCCAGGCGACTTCGGCGCAACCATGCTCACGTCCACACCGTCGGGCGGCGTGATGGCATCGAAGTGGATGTTGAAGCCGTGGGCGAACATCAGCGTGTTGCCCGCGGTGAGATTCGGCGCGATCTCGTGCTCGTACGTCACCCGCTGAACATGGTCGGGGACGAGGACCATGATGACATCGGCCTCGCGCGCGGCAGCCGCGATCGACATCACGGGAAGTCCGGCCGCCTCGGCCTTCGCTCGGCTCGCCGACGTTTCCGGAAGCCCGACGCGCACGTCGAGTCCCGAGTCGCGAAGGTTGAGAGCGTGCGCGTGTCCCTGGGAGCCGAAGCCGATGACGGCGAACTTGCGGCCGGCGAGCTGGGAGAGCGATGCATCCGAGTCGTAGTAGAGCTTGGGCATGGAAGGGCCTTGGACGGGAGACGGGGGACGGGAGACGGGAGACGGGAGAGTGGTTAGGCGGCGGCTTCGTCATCCGCGAAACCATCTGCCTGCCACTGGAAGGGGCTGGGCTGGCCGTGCGCGTGATGAGCGTGGGCGTTAGGCTGCGGGCGCGCCGTCTTCGACGGAGTCGTCATCGACATGGCGATGCGGCCGGATCTGGTGATCTCGTCGATACCGAACGTCTCCATGCGGTCGAGGAACTGGGAGATCGTCGAAGGGGCGTCCATGATGGCGACGACCATCGCGTTTGGCGATGCGTCGACGACGCGCGCGTCGAACTCGCGGGCCACGCCCAGAATCTCGCCCAAGCGCTGGCCGGCAGGGCCGAGCCTGACGAGGCACATCTCCTGGGCAACGGCACGGTCGTAGGTCACGTCCTGCACCGAGACGATGTCGATCAGGCGTTGCAGCTGCTGAACGACCTGGCTCACGTCGTCCTGGTTGACGACGACGGTCATCCGCGAGAGGCCGGGGGTCTCGGTGGAGGCGACGGCCAGCGATTCGATGTTGAAGCCGCGGCGGCGGAAGAGGGAGACTGCGCGGTTCAGGACTCCAGGACGGTCCTGCATAACGGCGATCAGGGTGTGGTGCATGGGCAACCTCTAGTGAGCTGAAGACGAGAAGACGGGATACTTCAGTTGTCTGAAGACGAGAGGACGAGAAGACGAGAGAACTGCAATCATGCTTGTGGTGGGCGGCGAGCGAATCCTTCTATCAACGCTGACTGTGAACTCCTTCTACAAACTCCCAACTACAAACTTGCGACGGGCTGCTCGGTGATCATCTCGCCGATGGACTTGCCTTGCGGCACCATCGGGAAGACGTTGACTTCGCGCTCGACGCGGAAGTCGATGACCACCACATCTTGCGTGGCGTAGGCTTGGGAAATCGCGGCGTCCACGTCACAGCGATCCTCGACCTTTATGCCGGTGGCGCCATACGCTTCGGCCAGCTTGGTGAAGTCGGGGCCGGAGAGCGGGGTGCCGGAGTAGCGGCGCTGTTCGAACAGCTCCTGCCACTGGCGCACCATTCCCAGGTAGCCGTTGTTGACGATCGCGATCTTGATGTTGGTGATCCCCTCCTGGCGCATCGTGGCGATTTCCTGGTTGGTCATCTGGAATCCACCGTCACCGACCACGACCCAGATCGTTTCGTCGGGGGCGGCGATGGCGGCGCCTAACGCGGCTGGCACCGAGAAACCCATGGTGCCGGCGCCGCCGGAGGTGATCAGCGTGCGAGGGCGCTGCCAGTCGATGAGTTGGGCGGCCCACATCTGGTGCTGGCCCACGTCGGTCACCACGCGGAACCGGCCGCGCGCGTGCAGCGCCTCGTTCAACCCGGCGAAGACGTCGTGGGGCATGAGCGCCGCCGTGTCGGGGCGACGCATGTACGCCTGACGAGGCTGATGCGTCTCCTGCATCTCGCGGATGTGCGCCATCCAGCCGTCGTGCTTCCGTTCGGGGACGATGCGCACCATCTCGGCCAAGACGCGGCGAGCGTCGCCGACGATCCCCACCGTGACCGGGATGATCTTGCCGATCTCCGACGGGTCGATGTCGACATGGATCACCCGCGCGCGCGGCGCGAAGGTCGAGGCCTTCCCGGTCACCCGGTCGTCGAAGCGACCACCCACGTTGAGCAACACGTCGCATTCCTGGATGGCGCGGTTCACGTGCACCCAGCCATGCATCCCCGGCATCCCTAACGAGAGCGGGTGCTCCTGCGGGAAGGCGCCCATCCCATGCAGCGTGGTCACCACCGGGATCCCCAATCGCTCGGCGAGCGCGCGGAGCGGCTCGTGCGCAACGGAGAGGATCACGCCGTTGCCGGCCATGATCAGTGGGCGCTGGGCATGCGTCAACAGGCGCGCAGCCTGCGCGATGGCGCGCGATTCTCCCGAGTACACGGGGGAGTAGCCGGGGAGCTCGAGCGTGACGTTCCAGTCGGGGACGATGCGCGCCTGCTGCGCATCCTTGGTCACATCGATCACGACCGGTCCCGGACGCCCGCTCGACGCCAGGTGAAAGGCCTCACGCATGACGCGCGGCAGCTCAGCGGGATCGGTGACGAGATACGAGTGCTTGGTGATCGGGATCGTGATCCCGGTGAAGTCGGTCTCCTGGAAGGCATCGGTCCCCAGCACGGCGCTCGACACCTGACCAGTGATCACCACTAGCGGCGTCGAGTCCATGAAGGCATCGGCGATCGGCGTCACGAGGTTCGTCGCTCCCGGCCCAGATGTTCCGATGCAGACTCCGATGCGTCCACTCGCGCGCGCATACCCCTCGGCGGCATGCCCAGCGCCCTGCTCGTGGCGGCAGAGCACATGACGCAACGAGTCGCGGTACTCCCACATGGCGTGGTAGAACGGCATGATCGCCCCACCGGGCATGCCGAACATCACCTCGACCCCTTCACGAATCAGCGCCTCGCACATGATCTGCGCGCCGGTGCGCACGGCCGGATCCTGCGTCGCCACCGCGCTCATTCGAGCACCGCCCCGCTCGAGGCATTCGTCACCAGGCGCGCATAACGAGCGAGCCACCCGCGATCGAAGCGCGGCGCCGGCGCGCGGAACTGCTCGCGACGGCGCGCCAGCTCGGCGTCGGTGACCTCGGCCATAAGGCAGCGCCCTTGCAGGTCAATGCGGATGACATCTCCCTCACGCAGCAACCCGATCACCCCGCCCTCAGCGGCCTCGGGGGAGACGTGCCCGATGCACAATCCGCGCGTCCCGCCCGAAAAACGCCCGTCGGTGATAAGCGCGACGCGCGCGCCTAACGGCATTCCCTTGAGCATCGATGTGAGGGCGAGCATTTCGCGCATCCCGGGGCCGCCGCGCGGTCCCTCGTTGCGCACCACCACCACGTCACCCTCGAGGATCTTGCCGTCGATCAGCCCCTGGATGGCGTTCTCTTCGGACTCGTAGATGCGCGCAGGTCCGGCGAACGTCATCTCGTGCTGGTCCACCGCGCCCACTTTCACCACCGCGCCCTGCTGTGCGAGGTTGCCAAACAGGACACAGAGGGCACCGCGCGCCGAGTGTGGGTTGGTGGCTGGGCGAATGCACTCGGTGTTGCGGTTGTCGGAGGAGGCGATCTGGTCGCCGAGGGAGAGGCCGCTCACCGTCGGGGCCTCCAGGTGCAACAGCCCGGGGATGGTGGAGAGTTCGCGGAGGATCGCCGGGATCCCGCCGGCGTCGTGCACGTCTTCCACGTGCCACTGGCGGCTGCCGTCCCATGCTGGGGAGACCTTCGTCAGGTGCGGGACGCGCTCGGCGACGTCGTTCAATCGCGCCAGCGGATAGTCGACCCCCGCCTCACGAGCCAGCGCCAGCACATGCAGCACCGTGTTGGTCGAACCGCCCATCGCCACGTCGAGCGCAATTGCGTTGTCGATCGCCTGCGATGAGACGATGTCGCGGAAGGTGACGCCATCGTGCACCAGCTGCACGACCGCCTGCGCCGCGCGTTGCACCAGCTCCTTGCGCTCGGGAGAGACGGCGAGGATGGTCCCGTTACCGGGGAGGGCGATCCCCAACGCTTCGCAAAGGCAGTTCATCGAGTTGGCGGTGAACATCCCGCTGCAGCTTCCGCACGTTGGGCAGCCGTTCACCTCCAACTCCTCGAGGCGGGCATCGTCGATCGCGCCGGCGGCGCGCGCCCCCACGCCCTCGAAGACCGAGATCAAGTCGACCTTTTCCCCTTTGGAGTCGCGCCCGGCGCGCATCGGGCCACCGGAGACGAACACGGTGGGGAGATTCGCGCGAGCGGCCCCCATCAGCATCCCCGGGACGATCTTGTCGCAATTGGGAATGCAGATCATTCCGTCGAAGCAATGCGCGCGCGCCATCGTCTCGACGCAATCGGCGATCAGCTCGCGTGACGGGAGGGAGAAGTGCATCCCTTCATGCCCCATCACGATCCCGTCATCGACGCCGATGGTATTGAACTCGAATGGAACGGCGCCAGCGGCGCGGATCGCCTCCTTTACCGCCTGCGCCAAGGCCGGCAGGTGCACGTGACCGGGGACGATATCGGTGTACGAGTTGCACACGGCGATGAAGGGCTTGCCGAAGTCCGATGTGTCCCGGATCTGGCCGGTGGCACGCAGGAGCGCGCGGTGCGGTGCGCGGGTGAAGCCCTTCTTGATCGTGTCCGATCGCATGCGATGGGTGGCGAATCGTGAGGTGCAGCTGCAACGGGGCGCTACGTGTTGGTGCGTTCCTGTGGCTTCGAGAGCGCTTCGGGGGCGTAGACAACGAAAAGGCCCCAACCGGATTCGGGTGGGGCCTCACTCTGCTTTGCGGTCGCCGTTCGGCGATGATCCGTGCGCGATGTTATATCGCTGCTTGCAGGTGGCCCGACCCCCGTACGCGAAGTACTACCGCGAGGAGAATCGCGGTAATGAGCGTAAGGGAAATAAGTCGGAGCGACGCGAGCAGCACGGAGCGGTCTGTTGGTATGCGGTGGAGCGTTAGGTCTGGAGCGCCGGCCAAGGCGCCCGGGATCGGCAACATACGGATACCCGATCCGTTAGGCAAGACTCGCGTGACCGGTCGTGCGTCACGAATCCCCTCGTCCGTCAGCCGGGCCGCGGGCGCGGGGGAGCGCGCCGTATCTATAGATGTGCAACGCCCCCGCCCGCGTCAGGCGGCCATCCCGACCCGCACCAGATGCTGGTGCTCCAACGCCTCGGCCCGCTTGGATTCGTCGAAGTTCCCTTCGCTGCGGGAGATAACGAGCGTCGCGACCCCGTTTCCGATCAGGTTCACGATGGCCCGCGCCTCGGACATGAAGCGATCCACGCCCAGCAGCAACGCCAGTCCTTCCAGAGGGACAACGCGCATCGCGGCCAACGTCGAGGCCAACACGATGAAGCCGCTCCCCGTCACTCCGGCAGCTCCCTTCGATGTGAGCATCAGCACAAACAGCACCGTGAGCTGCTGCCCGATCGACAGATCGACGCGAAAGACCTGGGCGATGAAGATGAGCGCCATCGAGAGATAGATCGACGTCCCATCGAGATTGAACGAGTAGCCGGTCGGGATCACCAGTCGCACGACCGACTTGTCGCACCCGTATCGCTCGAGCTTCTCCAGCATCAGCGGCAGCGCCGCCTCGCTCGAACTCGTCCCAAGCACCAGGAGGATCTCCTCGCGGATGTACTTGAGGTACTCCCACAACGAGAACCCGGTCAATCGACAAATGATGTTGAGCACCACGAAGACGAAGAGCGCCATCGTGATGTAGACGTCGAGCATCAGCCGACCCAGCGGAAGCAGGGTGCGAAGGCCGAACGACCCCACCGTGAACGCCATCGCCCCGAACGCTCCCAGGGGCGCGACGTGCATGATGAGCGCGACGAGCTTGAAGAAGACCTGCGCCAATCGTTCGCAGCCGTCGGTGATGTTGCGCCCGATCTCTCCCGACATCGTGAGCGCCACGCCGAACAAGACGGCAAAGAACACGACCTGCAGGATCTCGCCCTTCGCAAACGCGTCGACCACGCTCGAGGGGACGATGTGCACGACAAAATCGACGAAGCTCATCTGCTCGCCCGCGGTCGTGTACCGCGAGATGTCCCCCTTGGCCATGGTGCTCGCGTCGAGCCCGGCCCCCGGCTTTGTGACGTTCACCACAATTAGCCCGATGGCCAGAGCGAAGGTCGTGACGACCTCGAAGTAGATGAACGCCTTCCCGCCGACGCGCCCGACCTGCTTGAGGTCCCCAATGGTTGCGATCCCGGCCACGATCGTGAGGAAGATGATCGGGGCGATGACCATCCTCACCAGATTGATGAAGGTGTCGCCGAGCGGCTTGAGCGCCTTGCCGAACTCGGGCCAGACGATGCCCACGACGACGCCAAGGGCGACGGCGACGAGGACGCGAAAGGTCAGATTCTTGAAGATCCGGGGCACGTGTCTGGGGAGGGGGACCGAAAAGGAGCCGGCAATGCGTGGCGATGCAGCAGAACCCGGTTGTCGCGGGGGATGATGCAGAGCGGACAGTGAACGTGCCAGTCGATGCGGCGATAAGGGGAGACGAAATGAGTCGTGACTCATCTTTCGTCTGACCGTCCTCTCTAGGCGACGTCGCCTCCCAGTCGCGCGTGGGAGGGGCTCCGCGCGTACCTGACCATTTTCCCTCCTGCATGCAAGAGGACGTCGAGGGCGGGGCCCGCCCGCTCGATGCCGATACCGCCCGCCTGATCGGTAGCCAGATTGCCGATGCAGAGCACGGGACCAATGGTGTGCGGATTGCCGTCCTCGGGATCCTGGCCATCGCGGCTGCCCTCTATGCGCCGCACCTCTCGCGTCCGCTCGCGATGGTCAACACCGGCGTGCTCGCGCCGATGCTCGCGTGGGCCATCGCACAGCACTTCTTCGCGCATCGCTCGCGTCGGACCTCGGCCGGTCTCTTTCTCGCCAACATCGTTCTCGATATCAGCGCGACGACGCTGATCCTCCTCGGCTACGGCGTCTTCGGCGATCCGAATCTCGCGGTCAAGTCGCCGATCTTCACGCTGTACTTCGTGGTGCTGGCGATCCGCCCGTTCACCGGATCGGCGCGACGCGCTGCGTTCGCTGGCGCGCTGGCGGCGACGCAATACGCGCTTCTCGCGGTATTCCTCGTGAAGAGCGGTCGCCTCGAGCTTCTCGATGATCCGCTGCGTTCGGCTGCATCACCGGGGACGACGCTCCTCGATGAGGGGACGAAGGTGATGATGCTGCTCGTCGCTGGAGCGGTGTCGACGTATGCCACTGCGTGGATCGAGCGGACGCTCGACAAGGGGATCTCCGCCAGGCGCAACGCCGACGCGCGCTTCCGCGCAGTGTTCGAGCAGTCGGGCGTCGGCGTAGCGCTCCTCGACGACGGAGCGCGCGTCGTGGAGGTCAACGGTGCGCTCGCCGAGTTCCTCGGCGTTCCATCGGCGGAGCTGGCCGGCAATCCGTTGCACGACTATTCGCCCAGCGAAGACGCGGAGGTCGTGACCGCGCTCGAGCTGGAGGTGTCGAGCGGTGCGCGCGAGACGGCGTCGGCCGAGATTCGCTACCTGCGCGCAACCGGAGACGTTGCGTGGGGGAGCCTGACGCTCTCGCGCGCCGCGGGGACGGGATCGGCGCGCCTGATCGCCGTCGTGCAGGACGTCACTCAGCGCAAGTCGCTCGAATCCGAACTGCTGAAGCAGGCCTTCTACGACCAGCTGACCGGGCTCGCGAATCGCTCGCTCTTCCGCGACCGCGTCGCGCACGCCCTCTCGCGCGCGGCGCGCGAGCGCGAGCTGCTGGCGGTGATGTTCCTCGACCTCGACAACTTCAAGTCGATCAACGACACGTTGGGGCACGCGGCGGGCGACGAACTGCTGTCGATCGTGGCCACGCGCCTCCTCAACGCCACGCGCGGCTGCGACACGGTGGCTCGCTTGGGTGGTGACGAGTTCGCAGTCCTGCTGGAAAACGTGCGCAACGAAGGTGATGCCACGATCGTGGCCGACCGTATCGTGCAGGCGCTGAGTCATTCGGTGGAGTTGTCGTCAGGCGCAACGGTTCGGGTGGGAACGAGCATCGGGATCGCGCGCGTCGCCGAGAGCGACGGCGTCGACGAACTCCTGCGCAACGCCGACGTGGCGATGTACGCGGCGAAGGGGGGGACGCGCGGCGGCTATGTTTTCTTCGATGCGTCGATGCATGCGGCGCTCGTCGATCGCGTCTCGATGGAGAGCGACCTCCGCGACGCGCTCGATGCGGGACAGTTCTGGGTTGCCTACCAGCCGATCGTGGAGCTCGAGTCGCACGAGGTGCTGGGAATCGAAGCGCTCCTGCGCTGGAGTCACCCAACCAAGGGGAACATCCCGCCGTCGGACTTCATCGCGCTTGCCGAAGAGACGGGGCTGATCATCCCGATTGGACGCTGGGTGATGCGCGAGGCCTGCGCGCGGACCGCCGAGTGGAACGCCAAGCGTGGTGACGGGCGTGCCTTCTCGGTGACGGTCAACCTCTCCGTCCGCCAGCTCGAGTCGCCGACGCTGGTGAACGACGTGATCGAGGCGCTGCAGGATACCGGACTCGCGCCGAGCCTCCTCGTGCTCGAGATCACCGAGAACGCGCTGATGCACCGCACCGAGACGACGCTCGAGCGGTTGCACGACCTCAAGTCGCAGGGAGTACGGCTGGCGATCGACGACTTCGGGACCGGGTACTCGTCGCTCTCGTACCTGCAGCAGTTCCCGGTCGACATCCTCAAGATCGACCGTGCCTTCACCGACGGGCTGATGCGCGGGACGCACGACGACGCGCTGGCGCGGACGATCATCGCGTTAGGCGACCTGCTCACGCTACGCACGATCGCCGAGGGGGTGGAGCATGCGCGGCAGCACTCGCGGCTGCGCGACCTGGGGTGCGACTACGGGCAGGGGTATCTCTTCAGTCGCCCGTTAGGCTCGACGGACATCGATCGCCTGCTCACGAGCGGGTTCCTGGAATTGCCGGGGGAGGCACCGATCCTGCTGCGCGCATCGTCCACCCCCGAGCCGGACGACGTCGCGGAGGATCGGCAGCAACCACGCAGCCTCGTTCCCCTGTCGCCGCCCCTCCGTCCTCCGGTACTTCGCGACCGGTCGGCGCTCGAGTCGCTGTCGTCGTCGCGGGCGATTCGCCCGTTAGGCGTGAGCGAGCCGTCTCGAAACGGGGCGGCTGGATCGTCGGGTGGCACCAGCGACGTGCTTCCCCTTCGCCCGCTGTCACATACGGCGAAGGCGCCTGGCGAATCGCCGGACGATGCCGGTGTCGCGGCGCGCAGCGAGCGAGGGCGCGGTGCGGGATCCGGTGAGGGGGAGCGCGGGGAGGACGGGTAACGTTCGGCGATCGGCGCGGGGGCCCCCCGACAAAAACGTCGCTCTCGCCGAGCCTGAACGCATCATCGTTTTCGCGCGCGCATCATCGAAATGTGGCGCCGGGGCGGGGAGGCGCGGGGGCCCCCCCAACAACAACATCGCCTCACGCCGCGCGCTTTGCATCATCATTCCCTCGCGGGAACCATCATTCCATTCCCGCCAACGCCCGCACGACTCTCCAACTTCGCTACGTCACCGGCTTCGGCGGCAACACGATCGCCCCGAGCCCCAACCGCCGCAGCAACTCGTTGAACGCCGGCACGTCGCGCTCGAGGATCGTGCGCAGCCGCGCCGAGAGTGGCGTCCAGGTCCGCATCACGTCGTTCATCCGTTCCATCGCCCCCTTCGTGGGACGCCCCTCGGGACCACCGTAGATGTAGCTGTCAACACCGGTCAGGTTCGTATAGAGTTCCGTCAGCTCGTTGTCGAGCTGTCCGGGGAACCGGATCGGATCCTGTCCGCTCTCGCTCTTTGTCTGGATGAGCGAGCGTTCGACACCGCCGAGTTTGTCCGCGAGCGAGTCGGCGGCCGGTTTCACGTCCGACGAGCGATTGACGCGCCCCGCCTGCTCCACGGCGCGCGACGCCTGCTCCTTCACGCTGCGGATCATCGCGATCGCATCGTTCGCCGCGTTCATCGAATCGCGCACCGCCGACGCGACTCGGAACTGCTCGTCATAGTCCGCCTGAGCGACGTTGGGGAGGCGAGGATCGGCGAGGACTCGGAAGGCGCGCGTCTGCGCCACGCCGCCGCTCGCCAGTCGCGCTTCGTAGCGCCCGGGGGGCGCCTTCACGCCGCCCGTATATCCCCAGATCGTTTGTCCGTCGAGGAGGCGCGGGCCAGGGTAGGTGAGGTCCCACACCACCCGCTGCGCGCCAGCAGCCGACTTGAGCGCAGGCTGTCCGAGCTTGCGAGCGCGCGCCGTGTCGGTCGTGAAGCTCCGCACCACGGTTCCACGCGCGTCGACCACATCCACGCGAGTCGCCGAATCGGGGGCGCTGGCAAACCAGAGTTGGAGCATCGCCCCCATGGGAAGCGGGTCGGGGGCATTCTCCACACCCCCCGCACCACCGCCGCCGACTTGCGCGCGATACGTGTCGCGCGGCGTGAAGAGATGCGCGGTCGTCCCCTTGGCGACGTCGGCGAGTTGATGGAGCGGGGTGATGTCGTCGAGGACGTAGAGCGCCCGCCCCTGCGTTGCCACCACCAAGTCGCTCCCGTGCACCTGCAGATCGGCGACGGGCGAAATGGGGAGGTTGAGCTGCAACGACTGCCACCGTGCTCCGGCGTCGAACGAGACGAAGAGGCCGTACTCTGTCCCGGCGAAGACGAGCCCCTCCTGCGATGGATCCTCGCGGACGGCGCGCACGGGATAGTTGGCCGGGATTCCGTTCGTTCCGTCGGTGACGAGTGTCCAGTGCTTCCCGTAGTCGTCGGTCCGGTAGATGTACGGCTTGAAGTCGTCCATCCGATACCGTTGCGCTCCGAGGAAGGCGCGCCCGGGGCGCGTGGGCGACAGGTCGATGTTCTCCACCGTGGCAAACTGCGGGAAACCAGCGGGCGTGATCTCCTGCCAGCTGGCGCCCCCATCGCGCGTGATGTGCACGCGTCCGTCGTCGCTCCCCGTCCACAACGTCCTGGCGTCCGTGGGATCCTCGGCGATCGCGAACAGCGTATTGAAGATCTCGACGCCGGTCACGTCGTTGTTGATCGGTCCCCCTGACGCCTGCTGGTGCGCCGGCGTGTTCGTCGTGAGGTCGGGAGAGATCGTCTCCCAGGTCATCCCGCCGTCGCGCGTGCGGTGCACGTACTGCGACCCGTGATAGACGACGTTCGGATCGTGGCGCGAGACGACGATCGGCGCGACCCACTGAAAGCGATACTTGAGGTCCTTCGCCGCCTGCCCGAGTTGCAGCTGCGGATAGATCACGACGTTTCGCCGCTGGTCGCTCCGCACGTCGAGCCGGTTGATCGCGCCGCCGTAGCACCCGCCCCAGACGATCTCCGGATGATCGGCGTTGAGCGCGACCGGGCCGGTCTCGCACCCTGCCGCATACTTCCACTCGTTCATCGGGTGCAAGACGTTAGGCCCCATCCACGAAGGGACCGAGATCGTCGTGTTGTCCTGCTGCGCCGAGTAGACGCGGTAGGGGAACTGGTTGTCCACGGCGACGTCGTAGAACTCGGCGGTGGGCTGGTTGTTCATCGACGACCAGGTCTTCCCCGCGTTGAGCGTCACCTGCGCCCCGCCGTCGTCGCCGATGATCATCGTCTTGGGCGCGTTGGGGTTGATCCAGAGGTCGTGCGTGTCGCCGTGCGGAACCGGGATCTCGGTGAACGTCTTTCCCGCGTCGATCGAGCGGTAGATTGATGTGTTGAGCACGTAGACCGTGTTCTCATCCTGCGGATCGGCCTCGACGCGCGTGTAGTACCAGGCGCGCTGGCGGATGCGGTTTTCCTTGTTGATGCGTGTCCACGTCTTTCCCGCATCGTCCGACCGATAGAGTCCCCCGTTAGGCTCGGCTTCGATCACGGCCCAGACGCGGTCGGGATTCGCCGGCGAGACCGTCAGGCCGACCTTGCCGGTGATCCCGGTTGGAAGCCCCCCCGACAGCTTCGTCCACGTGTCGCCGCCGTCGATACTCTTGAACACGCCGCCGTCGGCCCCGCCCGAGATCATCGTCCACGGCTTTCGCTCGGCGCGCCACATCCCAGCGTACAGCACGCGCGGGTTGCGCGGGTTCATCGCGAGGTCGCTCGCGCCGGTCGAGTCGTTGAGGAACAGCACCTGCTCCCACGTGGCGCCGCCATCTTTCGATCGGTAGACCCCGCGCTCCTTGTTGCGACCGAAGAGGTGACCGAGCGCCGTGAGGTAGACCAGGTCCGGATTCGTCGGGTGGACGATGATGCGCCGGATCCCGCCCGACTCGGGCAATCCGACAAAGCGCCAGGTGCGCCCGGCATCGACCGACTTCCAGACGCCGCGCCCCTGCGAGGAGTTGCCGCGCACGTCGCCAGAGCCGGTCCCGACATAGATCACGTTCGGGTCGCTGTTGGCCACGTCGATCGCCCCTACTGCGCCACCAAAGAAGCCGTCGGAAATGTTGCGCCACTGGTTCCCCGCGTCATCGCTCTTCCAGACACCACCGCCGGTGCTCCCCATCAGAAACGTCTGCGGTTCGTCGGCGATTCCGGTCACCGCCGTCGAGCGCCCGCCGCGAAAGGGTCCGATCATCCGGTAGGAGAGCGCGCCGAACAGTGCGCTGTCGTAGGCCGGGGCAGTCGTTGCAGCGGAGGGCGTTGCAGCTCGCGGGCGCTGCGCGAGCGCGGACGAGGTGGTGAGGACGAAGGCGGAAATGGCGACGGCAACAGCGGAGAGAAGGCGCATAACGGCAGTTCCCAGAAGACGAGAAGACGAGATGGAATGGTGATCAATCCCTGGCCAAGGCCATGATCAAGCGCGATACCTTGTAGATGGTCATCGGGTCGCTCGACGTGTAGCTGACGGTGCGCCCGTTTCGCTTGATCCCTGGAATCAGCGCAACCTGGTCGGCGTGGGAGAGCTCGTCGAGCTCGATCTCGAGCGTGATGTTCGCGCCGAGCTTCACGGGCTGACGCGCGATGCGCTTGACGAGGGCAGCGCGTACGCCGGCGGTGATCTTCTCGCGCGCCTCGAGCGGGTTCATCGTCTTGGCGGCGAAGTAGCCGATCGCCTCTTTCACTGCGAGTCCATCGACGCCGGGAATGAAGTCCTGCGCCATTTCGACGGCAGCGCGATCGCCGGAGATAAAGACCACCGGCACACCCCAGTAACCCGCCATCATCGCATTGAGCCCGTACTCGCCGACCTCCTTCCCGTTCAGGCGCACCACCTTGAGCGCGCCGGAGAAGGTGTGGCCGTGAACGGCGTTCGCCGTGGAGCCGGGGGCGTGGTAGCCGATGTAGACCGCGGCGTCGAAGGTCGAGTCGAGCCCCTGTGTCATGCCTAACGGCTTGGGCTGACCGGTGATCAGCGAGGCGCGCCGATCGACTTCGTCCGGACGGAGATTGGTCTGGGGGCCGTGCGAGTCGTTGACCAGCACTTCGGTCGCGCCTCCGGCGAAGGCTCCCTCGATCGCCGCATTCGTCTCGGCGAGCATCATCTTGCGCGCCCACTCGTAGTTGAGCCCCGATGGTGAGGTCTGCGAGTTGGCGACCACCCCGGCGATCCCCTCCAGGTCGACGGAGATGTATACCTTTTTGCGCGCCTGACCGTGCGCCGACGGAGCTGCCGTCAGGGCCGCGGTGAGGAGCAGGAGGAGCGGAGCGGGGGAGGGGCGCATACGCGAAGAGGGGATCGGGTGATGGTCGGTAGCCCGGAGCGGTGCTCGCCCGGAACGCTCCGGCTGACGGCCGGCCTGGGCGACCTGACGTCACGGCGCGATCGGGCGATGAGGGGCGACTCGTTGCGCCTTGTGATAGCTCGGGGCGTCGCGGCTGGCTAGTGCAGCTGGAGCTCCCCATTTGCGCCCATCGTGACCGATGGTGACGCGCGTTCGGACTTTGACGTGACCCTCGACCTTAGCGCGCGTCAACTTATCGTGGCCGCGTCACTCATTCCCGCCGACCCCCCCTTCTCCGCGACAACCCCGTCCTCCGAGCGCGCCCTGCTCAGCGGGACGCTCGCGGCGTCGATGGAGCGCATTGCGCGCCTCACCGTCACCGTCCTCGGCGTCCCCGCCGCGACCCTCGCCCTCCTCGGCGCGGACCGACGGACCTTTCGGGCCGGCGGCTTCGCCCGCTCCTGGATCTCCCACGATAGCGGCGTAATCGTTCGCACCGGACTCGTCTCGCGGGCGCTCGACAACGGCGGCGTGCTTTCCTTCGAGGACTCGCTCAGCAGCAAGGCCGATCCTGCGATGCGCTCGGCAGCGAACGAGCTTCAGGTGCGGAGCTTCGCCCTCGCGACGCTCACTCGCCCCGACGGGACGGTGCTCGGGACGCTCCTCGCGCTGAGCGACGACGCACGCGCCTGGAGCGAGGATGACCTGCGCCTCCTCACCGATCTCGCCGAGACAGCCTCGAACGAGTTGCAGCTGCGGCATGCGCTCTCGGAACGTGAGATGCGCGAGCGCCAGCTCCGCCACGATTCGCTGCACGACGCGCTCACCGGGCTCCCCAATCGCTCCCTCTTCATGAAGCGGTTGGCCGACGCGTCGTTGCGCGCGCGCCGCGATGGTGATGGGCTCTTTGCCGTCCTCTTCCTCGACCTCGACGACTTCAAGCTGGTGAACGACAGCATGGGGCACCACGTGGGCGATGAGGTGCTCGTCGTGGTGGCGCGCCGACTCGAGGAGTGCGTGCGCGGCGGCGACATCGTCGCGCGACTGGGCGGCGACGAGTTCGCGATCCTGCTCGAGCGCGTGATCGATGCGCGCGACACGGCGATGGTCGCCGAGCGCGTGCAACGTGCGCTCAAGACGCCGATGTCGATCGGCGGCTACGAGTGGGTTTCCACCGCCAGCATCGGGGTGGTGCTGAGCAGCTCGGCCAACGAGAAGCCCGAGTACCTGCTGCGCAGCGCCGACATGGCGATGTACCGCGCCAAGCATCAGGGGCGCGCGCACTTCGAGATGTTCGACCGGGCGATGCACGCCGAGGCACTCACGCGCTTGCAGCTGGAGACCGACCTGCGGCGCGCCGTCGAAGGACAGTCATTCGTGCTGCATTACCAGCCGATCGTCGACCTCGCCAGCGGCAAGGTGCACGGGGTCGAGGCGCTGATCCGATGGAAGCACGAGGAACGCGGCATCGTCCCGCCGAACGACTTCATTCCCGTCGCCGAGGAGACGGGGCTGATCGTCCCGATGGGGCGATGGGCGCTGCGTGAGGCGTGCGCGCAGGTGCGGGCGCTGGAGCGCGCCGTTCCCGAAGCCGCAGGATTGCGGCTGGCGGTGAATCTCTCGGTCCGCGAGTTCGCCCAGCTCGACCTCGTGCGCGCGGTGACCGCGATCCTCGAGGAGACCGGTCTTCCGCCGACGCAGCTCGAGCTCGAGATCACCGAGAGCGCGATCATCGGACAGCAGCACCCTGCGCTGCAGACGATCGCCGAATTGCGCGAACTCGGCGTGTCGATCCACCTCGACGACTTCGGCACTGGCTATTCGTCGTTGAGCCACCTGCACCGCCTCCCGCTCGACGCCATCAAGATCGACCGCGCCTTCACCAGCGCGATGGAAGTCGAAGAGCGCCCGCGTCACGTGATCCGCGCGATTCTTTCGCTCGTTGGAGCGATCGGCCTCGACGTCGTCGCCGAGGGGGTCGCGTCGGAGAGCCAGCTCGCGCAGTTGCGGCAGATGGGGTGCCCGTATGGCCAGGGATTCTTCTTCTCGAAGCCCCTGTCTGCGCCAGACCTCGAGTCGCTACTGCGTTCGAATCCGCGCTGGTAGGCTCGGGGAGCACCGTTCCCGCTCGCCGGCAATTCTCCGGTCGCAGCAGCGGACCGGGGACCTCGCAGGGCTTGGAGGTCTCCGTGCCCGGAGGTCCCCCCGGTCCGCTGCCCCATCGCCGAGCAGTTCATGTAGCTAAAGCCGACACCCCACCAACCTCCGTCACATCTTCCACCGCCGAAGAGTCGCCTAACGCCTGCGGCAGCAGCATGTACATCACCGGCGTCACCAGACGACTCAGGATCGTCGAACTGATCAACCCCCCGATGATCACCAGCGCCAGCGGCGAGTAGAGCGACGACCCCTGGAGTGCGAGCGGGAGGAGCCCGCCGATCGCGGTCATCGTCGTCAGCACGATAGGGACAAAGCGGATCTTGCCGGCCGTCTCGATCGCCTCGTGCAGTTCCATCCCCTGCTCGCGCAACTGGTTCGTGAAGTCCACGAGGAGGATCGAGTTCTTGATCTCGATCCCGATGAGAGCCACGAAGCCGATGATGGCCGTGAACGAAAGCGTGTAGCCGCTCAAGAGGAGCGCGGCGATCCCGCCGACGATGCCGAGCGGAATGACCGAGGCGACGATCAGCATCCCCTTGAAGGTGCGGAACTCGAGGATGAGGATCGCCAGGATGCCGAACGTCGCGAGCAGGATCGCCGTTCCGAGTCCGCCAAAGCTCTCCTGCCGGCTTTCGATTTCGCCCGCCGGGATGATGCGGTAGCCGGCGGGGAGGTGCACGCTCTCGAGTTTCGCGAGCACCTCCTTCGTCACACGATCGGTGTTGAAGCCCGTGCGCACGTGCGATGTCACGGTCACCGCACGTCCGGCATCCACGTGCTGGATGAGCGGCGGCGATGAGGCGAAGTGCAGCGAGGCCACTTGCGACAGTGGGACAAGGCTGCCGCGCACGCTCCCGACCATGATCCGGTCGAGCGCATCGAGCGTCTGCCGTTCGCCGCGCGGGAGGCGTACCGTGACGTCGTACTCCTCGCCATCCGACGCGCGGAACGAGCCGGCGCGCAGGCCCGCGATCCCGAGCCGCACCGTGCGATCGACTTCGACCGTGGGGATGCCTAACAATCCGGCCTTGGCACGGTCGATCTCGAGGTGCAGGTCCGTCCGATTCACCCGGAGCGGATTGACCACGTCGCGCGTCCCAGCCGTCGACGTCAGGAGAGTCTCGACGCGCCCCGCAACCGCGCGCAGCGTGTCCAGATTGTCACCCGTCAGGCGCAAGGCGATGGGCGCCTCGAGCGGCGGCCCGTTCTCGAACTCCTTCACGACCACGCGCGAGTTGGCGATCGTGTCGAAGGTGCGCCGGAGCGAGTCGAGGATGACCGGCGTCGCGCGCCCATCGTAGTGGTCGAGGAGCACGAACAGCTCGGCGACGTTGTTGCGTTCGCTCCCCGGCGTGACGTTGTAGTAGACCTGCGGGTTCCCCTTCCCGACGTTGGTGAAGACCGAGCGCACATCGTGACGCGCGAGGAGCGTGCGTTCCACCTGGCGCACCACTCGATCGGTCTCGTCGATCGACCACCCTTCGGGAGTCTCGACCGAGATCAGGAACTGCGGTGTCCCGGCCTTGGGAAAGAGCGAGAAGCCGACGACCGGGACCAGCGCGATCGCTCCAACGAAGAGAAGCGCAGCGACGGCGAGCGTCGTGCGCGGGCGCGCGAGCGAACGGTGGAGAATGCGCGCGTACGAGGCGTCAATCAGCCGGTCGAGCGCACGGAGGAAGACGTTGCCGTGCGCATCCTGCTTCTCCGCCAGCACGACCGACGCGAGGAACGGAATGATCGTCAGCGAAACCACCAGCGAGGCGAGTACCGTGAAGACGACCGCCAAGGGCATCCCACGGATGAACTTCCCTGGCGCGCCAGGAAGCATCAACAGCGGGAAGAAGGCGAAGATCAGCGTCGCCGTCGTGCCGAGTACCGCTACGGTGATCTGCTCAGTCGCCAGGATCGCGGCACGCACGCGCGAGTGTCCCTGACGGAGAAAGCGCGCGATGTTCTCCACTACGACGATCGAATCGTCGACGAGGAGCCCAAGCGCGATGACGAAGCCGACGATCGTCAGCTGGTTGATCGTGAAACCCGCGGCGCGCAGCAGCGAGACCCCGATCGCCAGCGACAGCGGAATGGAGACCATCACCACTCCCGCAGCGCGCAACCCTAACGGGAGGAGCGTCACGAGCACGAGGAGGATCGCGAGGCCGAAGTCCGTCAACAGTCGCGACAGGCGCGCGTTCACGTTCCGCGACTGATCGAAGCCGCGCGCGAGCTTCATCGACGCCGGGAGCTCGCGCTCGAAGTCGTCGAGCACCTGCCAGATGTCGTCGCGCACCTCCGAGATGTTGCGATCGCTCTTCATGTTGGCAGTCACGAACGCCGCGCGCGTCCCATTGTATCGCCCCAGGTGCGTCGCCTCGGCGTAGCTCCACCCCACTTCGGCGACGTCGACGAGGCGGACGATCGCGCCAGCGCTGCCGCCAACGACCGTCTGCCGAACCTCGTCGAGCGACGCGTAACTCCCGCTCGTCTTGATGTTGAACTTGCGTCGCCCGGCGTCGACGCTCCCGCCGGGGATGTTGGCGTCCTCGCCTTGAATGGCCTGCAACACTTGCCCGAGTGGAATGTGCAGTCGAGAGAGCCGCCCAAGATCGATCGCGACGCGCACCTCGCGATCAGGGATCGCCCACTTTTCCGCCTGCCGCACGCCGTCACGACGCGAGAGCAGATCCTTGAGTCGTCGCGCCTCGCGCTCCATGTCGGCATACGGTGCCGTCGCCGAGACGATCGCCAGCTGCACGATGTTCACCTTGCCGGAGTCGAAGCGGCGCGTCTCGAGTCGGAGCAGGTCGTCGGGAAGGTCGGGGCGGAGAGCGTTCAGCTCGCGCAGCACCTCCTCGTACTTCGTGTCGGCATCGCTGTTCACCTCGAACTCGACCTGCAGCGTCGCGAGCCCGTCCTCGATCGAGGTACGGATCGTCTTGAGGTCGTCCAGCTCGCGCATCCGCTTCTCGATCGGATCGACGACCAGCTGCTCGAGGTCCACCGGGCTCGCGCCGGGATACACTGCAACGACGATGTAGGTCGGGATCGGGAACGACGGGTCTTCGGCGCGCGGGATCGTGCGAAGCGCAAAGGCGCCCATCGCCACGAGGGCGAGGAGCATCACCACCATGAACGGGCGATTGCGCACGGAGAAGGCAGCGAGTTTCATCGGTCCTCCTGCGCGCGGGAGGAGTCGCGATGCACCGCCAGCGTCGTCCCCTCGTCGAGGTACGCGGCGCCACGCACGACGACCAGTTCACCGGGGCGGAGGCCGTCGAGTACCGCGGCGCGATCGCGCACGACCTGGCCGAGCCGAATCGCGCGTCGGGTGGCCGTGGTGGCGCCGTCCGCCACGACGAAGACCGATGCCGAGTCGCCGTTCGCCTCGACGATCGCCTCGAGCGGGACTGTCGCCACACGCCCCTCGGAGCGCACGCGTATGTCGGCGCGCCCGATGAGTCCCGACGCCAGCGACTCTGCGCGACGCTCGAGCGTGAGCTCGACGTCGATCGTTCCTGTCGAACCGCCGGCGAGCGCGGCAACCTGCGAGACATGCGCCGAGAATCGCTCGCCCGGAAGCGCATCGAAGGCGACCGTTGCCTCGTCGCCCACCCTAACGCGAACCGCGTCGCGATCGGGGAGCGCGACGCGAAGCACGACTCCGCGTCCGCTGGCCCGCAGCTGCAACACGGGCGTTCCCGGTGAGACGACCTGGCTCGGTTCCACGAGGCGCCGAAGCACCACGCCCCCCATCGGTGCGCGCACGACCGCATGCTCCTGATTGAACTGTGCGCGAACGACGTTCTGCTGGGCGATGGCGAGCGCCGTCGTCGCGTCTTGCAGCTGCTCGGTCGTCGCGATGCTGTCGGCGTGCAGGGCGCGGACGCGCGCCAGGTCCCGGTCCGCCTTGTCGCGCGCCTGCACCGCGGTGGCAACCTGCGCTCCGATCTCGACCGGGACGAGCTCGGCGAGAAGTTGCCCCTGGCGGACCACGCTCCCCTCGTCGACGAGGACGCGCGCCACGACACCGCCGATGGTGAAGGCGAGCGAGAGCTCGTCCTTTCCAGCAAGCGTACCCGAGCCGCTCACCGGCGGGGTGAGCGACTCTTCGGTCACCGGTGCCACCTCCACCGGAACGGCGCGCGTGGCGTTGGGGATCGTGTTTGCATCACCGCGACTGCAAGCGGCGATCGCGATGACGAGCGCCGCGGCGAGGCTTCGCGCCAGTGCGCGGCCAGGCGAACGGATCGATGCCGAAGTAGAGGGATACGAAGACATGACGGTTTTGCGGGAGTCGGTCGAAGTGAACGTGTGGGTGGGTGTGCTGGCGTTAGGCTGCGGCGTCGCGCGGCCGAGTGGCATCGCGTCGCCGAGTAGCGTCGCGCGAGGCGCCAACGTGGGGCGCATCGTCATCGCTCCCTCCCCGAAACGACCAGCGCGTCGATGTCGGCGCTCCCCGCGGCCCGCTCGAGCGCGACGCGCTTGAGGAGGTAGTCGTAGCGGGTGATGACTTCGTTGAGGGCGGCGCTCGTGTAGGTCGTGCGGGCGTCGAGGAATTCGAGCTGCGAGGCAATCCCTTCGTCCTGCTTTCGTTTGACCAGTTCGAACGTGCGGCGTGCGCTCGTCAGGCGATCGTCGGCGGTCGCGATCGCGCTCCTTGCCACCGCGGCCGCCTGCCAGCTCATGGTCACATCGAGCGCGATCCCCTGTTCGAGCGCGCGCTGCTGCACCGCGAGTCGATCGGCATCGAGCGACGCCTGCTGCACGCGCGCTGCGTCCTGCCCGCCATTGAACAGGTTCCAGCTCACGGCCACGGTCACTGCCGTGAAGTCGCGCGACGAGTCGAAGCGGTACTCCTTGCCCTGCACGCCGTAGTCGAGGGCGACCGAGACGCTAGGGAGGAAGCTCCCCTGCGCCAGGCGCTCCTGCGCGCGCGCGGCGCGATGCAGGTGATCGAGCTGTCGTACTTCCTCCCGCGAGCCCGCGGCGCGACGCCGCAACGAGTCGAGCGGCGGGAGCGCTCCAAAGCCGAGCAGCGAGTCGGGATAGAGTTGCACCTCCGTCTCCAGCGGGCGGTCGAGCAGGAGATTGAGTCCTTGGCGCGCGGCTTCCGCCAGCTGCACGCCTTCGTCGCGCCGCTGGAGCACGTCGCTTCGCTCGGCGCGGGCGCGCAGAATCATGTCGGGTGTCGCCTTTCCGGCCTGGACGAGTCGCTCGCTCACCCGGAGCTGCTCATCGAGGAGCGGGAGCGTGCTGTCGTAGAGTGCGACGACCTGTCGTACTTTGGCATACGAGAGGTAGGCCGACTTGATGTCGGCCGCGAGCTGCCGTGCCTGCGCATCGCGCGACGCGCCTTGGGCGTCGGCCAGCGCGACCCGAATGCGATTTGCCGCGATGATGTCCGGGCGGAAGATCGGCTGCGCCACCCGCACCGTTGTCTCCTGCCGCTGCGGGAGCTGGATGTCGACGTTGGTCGGAAACGCGGGGCGGTCGAGCAATTGGTTGAGCGCCCCAAATGCGGGATTGATCAATGACCCGAGGTTGATCGTGTTTCCGGAGAGCTCGGTGTATCGCGCGTTGAACGTCGCCGAGGGGAGGTAGAGCCCGCGCGCTTCGCGCACCGATGCGTCGGCGCGGGCGACGGCGAGGAGTTCCTGTTTTCGGGCGAGATTGCGCTCGAGCCCGATCTCGACGAGGGCATCGAGGGGACTTCGTGCGAAGCCCTGTGCGTCGAGCGCATCTGCGCGTGCGATCGATGCGCCGATCAGGAGCGGCGCTACGAGGAGCAGACGAGAGCGTGCGAAGCGAGGGCGGCGCAGTGTGGTCTCGGCGGCGTAACGCGAGTCAGTCTCATGCATTCTAGAACGTCTCCTCTAGTTCGTGCGCTCATAATAGAGCGAACGCTCTACTTGTCAATACTAGGACGCTCGTTCTAGTTTGGGAGACGGACGGGAGACGGGAGACGGGAGACGGGAGACGGGAGACGGGAGACGGGAGACGGGACACGGGAGACGGGACACGGGAGACGGGAGACGGGCGACGGGAGACGGGAGACGGGAGACCAGAGTGCCGACTCGCGCGCGACTGTGAGGCTCAGAGAGGGGGCTCGCGCACACACTGCCCAGCCCGCAAGTCATTCACCCTCAACGGAACAGACGCTACGCCGGTAGATGTGATTGGCGGCGGACGCCCGCTTCATCCGCGATTGCCAGGAAGTCCCAGCACCGCAATTCACCACATGGCAAAGACCCACGAGAGCGCGCCGGACGAGGCGCAGGCGATAGAAGAGGCGCTCCGGACCCCGCAGCAGGAGCGCGGGCAGCGGCGGGTGGACTCCATTCTCGACGCCGCCGAGCAGCTCATCATCGAGTCGGGGATCTCGGCGGCGACGACCAATGCCATCGCCGAGCGCGCCGGCGCGTCGATGGGGTCCATCTACCACTTCTTCCCCGGGAAGGACGCGATTCTCGTCGCGTTGGCTCGGCGCTACGCCGATCGGATGCGGGAGCTCAACGCCGGGGCAATGTCACCCGAGGCCATGTCGCTCCCGCTCCCGCAGCTCTTCACCAACATCATCTGGGGGCACGCTGGCTTCATCGACCGCACCCCGGCGTTTGCCGCCGTGCAGGAAGCGACCGCGCGCAAGTTCGGCGCGTGCTCCGTCGCCGAGGAGCTCGACGAGGCGATCGTCCAGCAGGTGCGCACCTTCCTCGAGGTACGCTACCCCACTATGCCTGCGGACAAACGCCTCGCAGCAACACGCGTCTCGGTGGTAGCGGTGGGCGAGACGGTGGAGCGGACGGCGCGCATGCCTAACGCCGAACGCGAGGCGATGCTGGGCGAGCTTCGTGACATGCTGGTGCGCTACTTCGAGCCGCTGGACCGGGAGTTCGCTGCGCCCGCGCAATAGTTCGGCGCGGGCGCCAGAGGGGCTACGGTATGCTCGGCGGCATGCGGGTGGCCTCGAAGTCGTCCGCGGACACCGGTGCAATATTCCCGAGCTTGCGGTTGAAGATCAGCAAGAGCGCGATCACGATGGCCCACTGCACCAGGATCGTCCCGATGTTCTCGATTCCGAACGGGTCCATCGCCCCCGGGCCACGCACCTGCCAGATCCACCAGAGCATCAGCGCGATCGCCTGGAAGGGGAGGAGGTACTTCACCACGTACTCCCACCACGTCCCGATCCGGATGTCCGAGTGCGCGTGGTTGAGTTGTTCCTCGCGGAACTTGCGCACGCCGTAGCGATTCACCCCAATCGCGAATAGCAGCCCCGACATCATCAGCCCGATCCCCCACACCCAGTCCTGGTTGTGGAGAATGTCGATCGAGATGGCCGAAGGGATCCCCATCGCGAGCGCGACGAGCCCCACGAGCCAGACGGCGCGCTGGCGCTGCCATCCCATGTCGAGGAAGACGCGCGTCCCCAGCTCCACCATGGAGATCAGCGACGTGAACGCCGCGAAGAAGAGGGCGAGGAAGAAGAAGCTCATGAGGAGCCTCCCGCCCGGCAACGTTGCGAACAGTTTGGGGATCCAGATGAAGGTGACCCCCTCGTTCCCCGCGCCGAAGATCGTGTTCTGCACGAGCGTCGCATCGAGCGCCGCACCGTTCTTCACCGCGTCCGCGAGCGCCGGGAAGTCGGCGAGGGCGTGCGGATCGCTGGCCAGCGACGAAGCGAGCTGCGGAACGACGGTGAAAACGGTCGAGAAGATCATCATCCCGGCGCAGAGCGAGATCACGTTGTTTGCCGCGGGAAGGAGGAATCCGTTGAGCGCCGTGTCCTCGTTCTGCCGCATGTATGCGGCGTAGCAGAGCACCAGCCCCCATCCGGCGCCGGTGTCCCACGCATTCTGGGTCAGCGCCTGCAGCCAGATGCTGGCGTTCCCCAGCTTCTCCCACTCCACCGTGAATAGATACGACAGCCCATCGTGCGCGCCGGGGAGCAGCAAGGCGCGCCCCGTCAGCAGCAAGATGATGAGGATCAGGATCGGCATGAGGATCGTCGTCGCGCGCTCGATCCCCTTCACCCCGCGCGCGACGATGAACGTCGCACCGAGAATCGAGAAGATGTGCGGAATGACCGGCGCGTACGACGTGGAGAAGTCGCGCCAGAAGCTCACCGAGTTTTCCCCCGTCAGGTTTCCGCCGGCTGTCGCGAAGAAGTAGCGCAGTGTCCAGCCGCAGACCACCGAGTAGTACCACATGATCGCGATCGCCACGCAGGCGATGAATCCCCCCATCCACGCCGATTTCTTCCCCTGCGTGATCACGAAGGCACCGACCGAGCCGCGCCTCGTCAGGCGTCCCATCCCCAGCTCGATGAGGATGAGCGGGATCGACCAGGTGAAGAGGCACATCGCCCAGGCGACGAGGAACTCCCCGCCACCGTTCGTCGCGGCGATGCGTGGAAAGCGCCAGATGTTGCCCGTACCGACCGCCATGCTGATCATGGCGAGCATCATCGTGAGGCGCGACGAAAAGCCCTGTTGCTGGGACACGAACCCTCCGGAATGACGTAATGAGGCGCGAGCCGCGATGCAGGAGTCCGGGCGGCGCGCGGCGATTGTACGTGCGGGGGCACGACATGGCGAGGGCATCGCGGACTTTCGCAGGGGAGTGCTTCGCAGCTCGACGCTACTCGCTGACTCCAACACGCGCGACTTTCGACGAGCGTTGGGAATTGCTACCATGACGCAGCGCCTCTGCCCCGTCCCACTCAATGCCTTCCCGCGAGGAGTCACGATGCGCGACCGCTCCGATGACGATGTGAAGCTCCCCGCGTTCGACCGCCGCGAGTTTGTCCGTCACGGCGTGGCACTCGGCGTCGCAGGGACGCTCGGCAACGCGCTCGCTCCTCGCGACGCGCGCGGCGATCAGCGCCTGCACGACAGCCGGCGCGCGCACGACCTCCCGCAGTTCCCGCTCGAGGAGGCGACCGTCGAGACGCTGCAGGGCCTGATGAGCTCCGGGCGACTCAGCGCCGTTGGCGTCACTCAGCAGTATCTCGATCGCATCCACGCCGTCGACCGCACGGGGCCTGCGGTCAACAGCGTCATCGAGGTCAATCCCGACGCCCTGACGATCGCGGCGAAGCTCGACGAGGAGCGCGCGGCGGGAAAGGTCCGTGGTCCGATGCACGGCATCCCGATCCTCATCAAGGACAACATCGACACAGCGGATCGCATGCGCACCTCGGCGGGGGCGCTCGTCCTCGCCGACTCGCACGCGCCGCGCGATGCGGGGCTCGTGACGCGACTGCGCGACGCCGGCCTCGTCATCCTCGGGAAGACCAACCTCTCGGAATGGGCCAACTGGCGCTCCACCCGCTCGACGAGCGGATGGAGCGGTCGCGGCGGGTTGACGCGCAATCCGTACGCCCTCGATCGCAACGCCTGCGGCTCCTCGTCAGGCACCGGCGCGTCGATCTCGGCCAACCTCGCCGCAGTAGGCATCGGCACCGAGACCGACGGTTCGATCGTCTGCCCCTCCAACGCCACCGGGCTGGTGGGGATCAAGCCGACCGTGGGGCTCGTGTCGCGCAGTGGGATCATCCCGATCTCCAGCTCGCAGGATACCGCGGGACCGATGTGCCGCACCGTACGCGACGCGGCGGCGCTCCTCTCGGTCATGGCTGGCGCCGACGCGCGCGACGAGGCCACGGCGGCCAGCGCATCGCACGTGAGCGCCGACTACACCACCTTCTGCGATCGCGACGGATTGCGTGGCGCGCGCATCGGCGTCGTACGCCAGCTCTTCAACGCCGGTCCGGCCGTGGACGCGGTGATGGCCAAGGCGCTCGAGGCGATGCAGGGGGCCGGTGCCGTCCTCGTCGACCCGGTGACGATCCCCACGTTAGGCAGCTTCGACGCCGACGAGTTCCAGGTCCTGCTCTACGAGTCGAAGGCAGGACTCGAGGCGTACTTCGCCACGCTCACCGGCGCCGGTGCTCCGCGCACCGTCGCCGACGTGATTCGCTTCAACGAGGCGCACAAGGCGGAGAGCATGCCGTACTTCGGGCAGGAGATCCTGCTGCAGGCGCAGGCCAAGGGGGGGCTCGACGCTCCGACGTATCGCCGAGCGCTGGCGAAGTGCCGCAAACTCTCGCGCGAGGACGGTATCGACAAGGTGATGCGTGCCCAGCGTCTCGACGCGCTCATCGCCCCCACAGGGGGACCGGCATGGATGACCGACCTGGTCAACGGCGACCACTTTGTTGGCGGGAGTTCGACGCTCGCCGCAGTCGCCGGCTACCCCAGCATCACCGTCCCGGCGGGGACGATCTTCGGGCTCCCGGTCGGGCTCTCGTTCATCGGTGGCGCGTGGCAGGAGGGCGCGCTCGTTAGGTACGCCTACGCCTTCGAGCAGGCCACGCGCGCCCGGCGAGTCCCACGCTTCCTCGCCACCGCCGACCTGACGCTCTAACTTCCCGTTCGCCGCCTTCCATCTCCCATCTCCCGTCTCCCGTCTCCCGTCTCCCGTCCCAATGGCAACCGACTCGATCTCCTGGGGGGGCGTCGCCCTTCGCGTCCTCGCCGCCGCGATCCTCGTATTCGCCAGCTACAACCCCGAGGGATACTCCTACTATCACTGGGCGCTCGCACCGCTCGTCGGCGACCTCGGAAGTTTTGGCGCGCTCAAGTTCCTCGCGGGCGCCGTACTGGTGACGGGGTGGGTCGTCTTCCTTCAGGCGACGCGGCGCTCCATCGGTTGGACCGGAGCCCTGCTCGTCGCGGCGATCACCGGCGGCGTGATCTGGTTCCTCATCGAGCGGAAGATGGTCTCGGCGAGCAGTGGACGCGGGATCGCTCACGTCGCCCTGATCGCCGCGTCGATCATTCTCGGGGTGGGGATGTCGTGGTCCCACTTCTCGCGTCGGTTGTCGGGGCAGACCGACGCCGACGTGGTCGCCTAACGTCGAGTCAGGAGCGTTCGGCGTCGAATTCAGCGTCGAGCGCCGCCCGGAGGTCGGCAGCGTCGATGCGGTAATCCCAGTGCGGATAGGCGTGCCGAGACGGCTGCTCCGTGCCCAGCACGTAGCGCACGCTGTGTCCGAGCGCAGCGGCAAGGGCGTTGTAGCTCGGGACCACATAGCTCTGCTGCCCGAAGAGGATCGCGCGAGCCCCCGCGGGGGCGAAGAGGAGGTCGGTGAGGCTCGCCCCCAGTGGCGCAACCACCATCGCCACATCCGAGAAGAGGTCGCGTCGTGCCGCCACGCTGAGCGACGAGGTGTCCACGGTCTCGAAGCCGTACCCTGCGCAGAGCGACTCCACCTCCTCGACATTCAGGAGATGTCGACCGTTGGTGGCGCCGGGAAGGAAGAGGCGCCGCGTGGGTGCCTGCCGTGCCGACATCTGCGGAATCGTCAAGGCGTCGCTCAACCAGCGCCACACCGAGGCGTCGGTGCACCCGGCATCCTTGCGCTGCGCGACGACCAGCAATTCGTCGAACTCGATGATCTCGTCAGGTGCAACCTGCACGACGCGGTCGAACGTGATCCCGAGCCAGGCCAGCGTCTCGACCTGGAAGGGCTGGAGCGGTGCGGGCACCACGAAACGCACGTCGGGGTCGAGCAGGATCTCGGGCATCGCCGCCAGTCGCCCGAGCGCATCGGCGATCCAGTGGTGATAGCTGTGCGATCCGTTACTGGCGAGGAGGAACGCCCGCCCGCCGCGCACGCGCTCTCCAGCGGGCGAATGCAGGAGAAGTCGGCGGTCGGCCGACGACCAGAGGACGCAGTTGCGCCCGCGTTCAACGAGCGTGGCGACGTCATGGCAGCGTGGGGTGCCGAACGCGACGTCGGGCTCGTCTACCACGCCGTGGACGTATCCGGCATCGGCGCCGTCGATCGCGAAGAAGAGATCACCGACGACACGCCCCTTTGCGATCGTGCGCACCGTCGACGGCCCCGTGTGCACCGTCACGCTCCGCACATGCTCGTCGCCCGCGTGGTGCACGAGGTATGCGAGACGCCAGGGACGCCGTTCTCCATCGGGAAAGAGCGCGTACGGCGCTCCGGTCGGGTCCACATGCACCACAAGCTGCTGCCCAGTGCCGAGCGCCGGAACCAGCTCCGTGAGTTGCGGCTGGCGGAGGCCGTCGATCGCCAGCTGCTCGCGATGGTCGGCGAAGTTGGCGAGGGTCCGTGCCACCAGCGTTCCGACATTCGCATCGTAGGCCACCGCGCGTTCCGCGGCGATCCGGGCTTCCATCGAGAATCCCGCGCGCAGCGCGCACTCGGCGAGCACGCCATACGCGGCGCTGTCCGTGGGGGCCTGCTCCACGGCGGCAACCGCGAGCGCACGCGCACGCGGCAGGTATTCGGGAGCGAGAACCAGCGGCGTCGCGTCGGGGATGCCGATGGGACGCAGGTCGAGGCGCGCCGGCTCGGAGCGTCGGGTGATCAACGACTCGTGCCGGATATGCAGGAAGAGGAGGATCTCCGCCGCCAGACGCAAAGTCTCGGCGTCCGCGTGTCCGGCGTGCGCCAGCATGGTGCCGCAGGCGGCGAAGGCATCGACGTCACGCCCCGCTCCAACGAGCAGGAGCGAGAGCGCGCGATACGCCGCGAGGTTGTCGGGCGAAATCGTGATCGCGTCACGCAATGCCGCTTCGGCGTCGGCCAATCTCCCGGACGCACGCAGCACCTCGGCATGCGCAACGAGCGCATCGCCGGGGGCGAGGGGCGAACTGGGCGGCGTCTGGTACATGGGAGCGGCTGTCATGCGAGCGTACGGAGGTCGAACCCCGAAATGCCGGTCGTGGAGGTGATGGTGCGGAAAGTGTTCAAACCGTTCGCGGGCCGTCTACGCCGCGAGCGACTTGGTGAGTGTGTATTGCGCCGACGACTCGAAGCCGAGCGAGCGAGCCGCAGCGGTGCGCGCCTCGTCGGGAACCCCTCGATCGCTGGCGAGTCCGAGATCGATTGTCTGGATTCCGCGCGATGCGCACCATGCATGGAGGTGCGCGGCGAGGAGCGCGGCAGGATTGTCGCGATCCAACCCGCCCACGTCTCCCAGCGCGTGCACCCGGCACCACCGTTCGGAGAGCAGCAGTGAGACGCTGGCGGCGATCATCTGCTGCCGCTGGAAGACGCCATGCCAATGCACCGTGCCCGGCGCTTCCGAGTCGAGAGCAAGGAGCGTCTCGAGCGAATGCGCCCGCGGGCGCCCCGTGCGCGCGCTATAGGCATTCACGATGGTCAGTGCATCGGCGCGCTCGCTCGGGAGGAGTTCACGCGTGCTGAGTGAACGCCCCTCGGCGCTGCGCACCGCCGAACGCGGCGCCGGCTCCATGCGATCGGCGAGCGATCCCGTGGTCACACGCGTGTGAAAAGCGAGGTCAGGTGCTGCCGCCGTGTAGTCGAGCCGCAGGAATGTGTTCATCCAGTCGGCATGGGAGTCCGGATCGAATGCAGCTGGCGGAAGGGTGATCGCGACGCGCTCGATGCGGCGCGCGACGAGCTCTTCCTCCGTCGCGCGAATGATGCGCGCCGCGAGTGCCGCCGGCAGCGGTGCGCTCGGCGCATGCAGCGCCCCGAAATCGCCCATGATGCCCGAGCGCGCTTCGCCAGGTGCAAACTCGGCGAACCACCCGCCGGCGATCGACTCGCCCGTCGCACCGTCCATCACGACCGCATACCAGGCGCGCTCGTAGTCTCCGGCGCACACGCGAAAGTACGCGGGTGAGCGCAGCAGGTCGGCCGCGGGGGCCATGCGATCCCCCGGGTCGCGAAGGAGCGCGACGTCGACCTCGGTGTGGGGCGAGAGCGGGCGCCGGCGCGCCGTCGTGGCGATGCTGTCGGGGTCAAACATCTCGTGAGCCTCCTGCGATGAATCGCGACGCACCGGTTTCCCGGCACACGACGGGACGCAGCACGACTCGTCGGCAGGGCGCCGAGCGTCGGTCCGCTCTCCCGGGCGTTTCCCGTCGGCCACGAACGTCAGGCGACATGACTCATCCCGCGGGTGCGCAGCCAGCGGGCGTGTTCGTGGATGTTCGCGTGCTGCGGCTCGCCATTGTCGGAATCCGCCAGAATGATGACGACCGTGCCCGGTGCGAAGTCGCGAAGTTCCATCCACAAGGTGGCCGTGACCAGCGCCGCCCCCGCCTGCGACGACATTGGAATGCTGCGCGAGGAGCGCCCATCCTCCACGCGAAGCGTCAGCGCGCCAGCCGCGCAGATCACCAGCTCCGGCGTGTGCACGTTGGCGTGTGCGCCGCGCGATGCACCCGACGGAACGTTGGAGAATACCAACGCACGCTGAACATCGAGCGGGCACTCGCCGAGCCGCTCGAGACTCGTCAGGCTCCCGCTCGCATCGTCACGGATGGCGAACGCGAGCATGCGGCAGTCGCTGACGACCGCTTGCTCGTTCATCGCCGTGGCTCGGTGAAGACCGAGTTGCTCTCGCGTGTTGGGGCGGGGACGCTTCGCTGCATGCTGAGTGAAGGGTGTCGTCGAGCGCGCAGCTCCGCGATGGGGTGCGCGAGAGGATGCAAAAGGCAAGCGTGGGGCCACGCAGAAGCGCACCGCCGATGTCGCGCGATCACGGATGGCGGTACGGCGCTAAGTCCGGTACCGAGATGCACTTGGCTCGCGCGGTGGTGGTCGCGGATCGCCTGCTGGCGGACCTCTCGTGCGTCTCGAGCTTCACCCAGGCGCGGAAGGACTTGCCGCGCGCTCCGGCGCAACGTGCGCGCAGCGGCGCTTCGTGCCGCCCGACGCCGCAGGTCCCGCGGGCGTTTATGTGACGCGACACAGAATGCGACGTCAGACAACGAGCCCACCGCAATGCCCCCGTCCCAACACTCCCCCGAATCCGCTCGCCGCGGTCACCCGTCGGCGGACGCAGCGCGTACCTCCGACCCCGGAACAGGCGCTGCAATGGGAGCCGCTTTTCCGCGCACGACAACCGATGCGCAGACTGTGCGGGCCTTCACCCCACGCTCGCTCACTCCTCAGGGGGTCGACTCACCCGGGACCGCGCGATCGTCGTCGCTGCACGCTTCGCAAGCGGCGCGCGCCTGCGCCGTCCTGACGACGTCGATCGGTGTGCTCGTGCTGATTGGCTGGTTCACCGGGACGCCCTCATTGCGCGTCCTCGGCCCCGAGGGATGGGCCGCGACCAACCCGCTCGTCGCCGCCTGCTTCGTTGGCGTCGGCGTGACGCTCTGGCTTCTCGCGGGCGACGAAGAGACGGAGCGATGGCGCGTGGCACGCGCGCTCGCCGGCTCGATCGTGCTCTTTGGCGTGCTACGCATTGCCGACGTCCGAGTGGGGCCCGACCTCGGCGTCGACGACCTCCTCTTTCGCGCGGCAATGCTTGCCACGGGTGACGGTCGCACGAATCGCATGGCGGTCGGAGCGGCGGTGAACTTCGTCCTCGTAGGGATCGCATTCCTCCTCCTCTCCCGCCCGGTGCAACGGCGCGTTGCACCTGCCCAGCTCCTGGCAGCGCTCGTCCTCGCGTTCGCCACGATGGCAATCCTCGGACACGTGTACCACAGCGGGTGGTTCGACACGGTCGGGCGTTTCAATCGCATGGCGGTCCCCACCAGCGTAGCCTTCGCGGTTATCGCCCTCGGGACCCTCTCGCTGCGCACCAAGTCGGGCGTGCTGGCGGTAATCCTGAGTGAGGGACCGGGCGGCGCCATGGCGCGCGTCCTCCTCCCCGCTGGCCTGCTCGCTCCTGCACTCCTTGGTTGGGTCGCCCTCTGGGGGATTCGCCAGTCGCCGGCGCGTGGACACCCCGAACTCGTGGTGATGCTCTTCGTCCTCGCGATGATCATCGTCTTCGTCGGGTTGATCACCTGGAACGCGACGCAGATCCACAACTCGCACCTCGAAGGGGAGCGCGCCGAGGCCGCGCTGCGTGACAGCGAGGTCCGCTTTCGCCTCCTCGCGGAGAACGGGAGCGATATCGTATCGTTGCACGACATCTCGGGACACGTGCTCTACATCTCGCCATCGTGCGAGCGCGTGCTCGGCTTCACGCCCGACGATGTGATGCAGATGAGTCCCTTTGCGATGGTGCATCCGGAGGACGGCGAGCGCCTCCGGCGGCACTTCGACGAGTTGATTCGCGGTGCGCCCGTGACTGCGCTCTCGTGTCGCATGCTGCACAAGACGGGGAAGCATCTCTGGCTGGAAATGATGTGGCGCGCATTGCGTGATGCCGATGGACGCATCGCGACGCTGCAGGCGTCTTCGCGCGATATCACGGAGCGCAAGGACTACGAGCGACAGCTCGAGGAGACGCGTCGCAAGCTGCAGTACAACCACGAGAGCCTGGTCGAGGCCAATGCTCGCCTTGCCGCTCTCGCGTCGCAGGATGGACTGACCGGGCTCCGAAACCGGCGCGCGTTCGAAGAGCGCCTGCCGGAAGAACTCGCGCGCATCAAGCGTACGCAGCAGGCGGTATCGCTCCTCCTGGTCGACATCGATCACTTCAAGGCCTTCAACGACTCCTTCGGTCACCCGCGTGGCGACGAAGTGCTGCGCGCCGTGGCTCGCCTCCTCGCGCGTTCGATCCGCGACACCGATGTCGCGGTGCGCTACGGTGGCGAGGAGTTCGCCGTCATCCTCCCCAACACCGACACGGTCGGTGCCGAGCAGATGGGCGAGCGCCTCCGCGACGCGATTGCCTCGTCGGTCTGGACCGAACGTCCCATCACCATCAGCGTCGGTGCGGCGACGGCGACCACGCACATGGTGACCGCAGAATCGCTCGTCGACCAGGCCGATCGCGCGCTCTATCGCTCGAAACAGGGTGGGCGCAACCGGGTGACGCTCGCCGAGGCGGCGTAGGAGCAAGCGCGGCGTTCGTCGCCGCGGGTTCCGGCGCTTTGCGCCGCGGGTTCCGGCGCTTTGCGCCGCGGGACGAAGAGCGGTATCGTCGAGGCGCGCTCTGCGCACGCTACTCCTCGACCCCTATCCCATGCGCCTCCGACTGTTCGCGCTCCTCGCGATCGCTCCCCTTGCCGTGCTCTCCTCCGTTGGTGCATCGCAGGACGCGGCGCGCGTCGCCCCGCGTGCGTTGCAGCCGGGCGACATCTATCGCCTGCGCGACGTTGGCGATCCCCGCATCTCCCCCGACGGAGCCTGGGTCGCCTACACCATCACCACCACCGACTCGGCCAAGGACAAGTCGGATACCGACATCTGGATGGTGAGCTGGGACGGTGCGCGCAACATCCGCCTGACGAGCTCTCCCGAGGGCGAGTCGTCACCCCGCTGGTCCCCCGATAATCGCTATCTCGCGTTTGTCTCGGGGCGCTACGAGAGCAAGGGAGGTCAGGTGTGGCTCCTCGACCGGAGCGGTGGCGAGGCAATCCGGCTGACCAACTTCCCGTCGGGAGTCGACGACTACGCCTGGTCCCCCGACGGCAAGCGCCTCATCGTGGTCTCGCAGGACACCTTGGCCGGCGCGGCGAGCGACAGCGCTTCGAAGGCTCCGCGCCCCATCGTGATGGATCGCTACCAGTTCAAGCGCGATCGCGATGGGTATCTCGATCGCCGTCGCAACCACTTGTATCTCTTCGATGTCGCCACACACGCGGTGCAGCAACTGACCTCGGGCGACTACGATGACGAGTCGCCGCGCTGGTCCCCCGACGGTGCACGCATCGCCTTCGTTTCCCGCCGCGGTGCGGACCCCGATCGCGAGAACAACAGCGACATCTTTGTCGTTGAGGCGCGCCCTGGCGCCACCCCCGTGCGCCTGACGGGCTGGAACGGACCAGACGACGCCCCCGAATGGAGCCCCGACGGCCAATCGATCGCCTACCTCCAGGGGAGCGAGCCGATCCTCTACGCATACCAGCAGGATGTGCTCGCCGTCATTCCGAGCACCGGCGGCACTCCACGCCTCCTCGCCACGACGCTCGATCGCGACGTCTCGCGCCCTCGCTGGAGCAACGACGGAAAGGATATCTGGGTCCTCATCGCCGACGATCGGTCGCAGCAGCTGGCGCGCATCTCGGCGTTGAACGGAGCGGTGACGCGCGTGTTGCAGGGGAAGGAGGTCGTCGGCGGCTTCGACTTCTCCTCCGACGGGCGCATGGTGGCACGCGTTTCGACGCCGACCAAACCGAACGAAGCGTACGCGGTCGAGGGGAGTGGCGAGCGCGCGCTGACGCACGTGAACGATGCGGTCATGGCGCAGCTGCGCCTCGGGACTACTGAGGAGGTGTCGTTCAAGAATCCCGACGGACTCACCGTTGGCGCGATTCTCGTGAAGCCGGCCGACTTCGAGGCGGGGAAGAAGTACCCTCTCCTCCTGCGCATCCACGGTGGACCCAACGGGCAGGACCAGAACGCCTTCGCCTTCGAGCGGGAACTCTTCGCCGGACGCGGATACCTCGTCCTTGCGGTGAACTATCGCGGGAGCTCGGGTCGCGGGCAGGCCTGGAAGAAGGCGATCTTCGCCGACTGGGGCAACAAGGAAGTGCAGGATCTCCTCGCCGGCGTCGACTACGTCGTCGGGACCGGGATCGCCGACCCGAATCGGCTGGGGCTCGGCGGCTGGAGCTACGGCGGCATCCTCACCGACTACACGATCGCAACCACACAGCGCTTTCGCGCGGCGACCAGCGGGGCGGGGAGTGCGCTGCAAACATCGATGTACGGCGTGGACCAGTACATCTTCCAGTACGAGACCGAACTCGGTCCGCCGTGGAAGAACCCCAAGGCGTGGGAGAAGGTCTCGTACGCCTTCCTGCACGCCGACCGCATTCGCACGCCAACGCTCTTCCTTGGCGGGGAGAAGGACTTCAACGTCCCCGTCGCCGGGAGCGAGCAGATGTACCAGGCGCTCAAATCGTTAGGCGTGGAGACGCGGCTCGTGGTCTATCCCGGGCAGTTCCACGGGATCAGCCGTCCGTCGTTCGTTCGCGACCGTTACGAGCGCTACCTCGACTGGTACGAGCGCTTCCTCCGTCCAGTCACCCCGTAGCCGCCAACGCCCTCGCTAGGCGCGCGCCAGCACGCCAGCGAGGAATTGGCAGAGCAGGGCACCGACGACCGTCATCGCGAGCCCCCACACGAGGAGTTGGTTGAACAGCTTGCGCGACTCCGTCGCGCCCGCGACGGTGGCGACGCACAGCGCACCAAGCGTCGACAGCGGCGAGACGTCGACCAGCGCCGAGCCCACGTTGATCGACAGGGCGACGGCGAGCGGGTCGCCCCCGCCGACCTTCTCGACGAGCGTTGCGGCTGTCGGGAGGAAGGCGGGGAGCACCACACCCGACGTGCTGCTGTAGGTCGAGATCGCACCCGTCACGAAGGCGATCACGCCGTTGAGCGTCACCGGAGTGGCGAGGCGCGCCAGCATCGTCGTGAACAGGTCCATCCCTCCCGTCTTCTCCAGAAGCGCCACAAGGAGCGAGACGCCGCTCACCATCACGATCACCGACCACGGGACCTTCTTGATCGACGCCCCCTCGTCGCTGACGCGCGCGAGAAGGAGAAGCACCGCCGCACCGAACGCAGAAAATCCCAGGTTCAGCTTGAACGCCACGACGCCCACGATCCACGCGGCGACGACTCCAATCGTGAGCAGCTGGCGTGTGCTGAACGGCTGCTCTCCTCCGAAGGATTGTTCCTCTGCGGTAACGACGGCAGTACCGTCCAGCTTCGCGCCACCAAGCACGACGTACGCCGCGAATGCCACCAGTGCGTGGGCGACGAAGTTCGCGACCCAGACGCGCCCCTCGTGTCCGCCGAGTCCAGCCTTCGCCATCGCCGAGTTGGCGATCACGCCCACCGAAGAAATCGGCGACAGGTTTCCCGCATTTGCTCCGTTGGCGACCATCAGCGCCGTGAGAAAGGGGGGAACGCCGGTGCGCGATCCCATCGCCATCGCCAGCGGTACCACCAGCGCCACGCTCGAGATCGCCCCGGGCCCCACCGTCGAGACAGCACAGGCAATGACGAAGAAGAGAATCGGAAGGATGCGCGCATTGCCCCGCGCCAGTCCAACCGCGCGATGCGCCAGACCGGCCAGCGTCCCGTTCGTATCGGCGATCCCGAAGAGGAGCGTGACCCCGGTGAGCGTGAGAAACAGCGAGATCGGGAAGCCCCCCATCACCACGTCGGGCTTGAGTCCCGTCGCATACACGCCGACGATCCACGCCAGCGCGATCGCCAGCAGCCCGACGTTGATGCGCGACGTCATCGAGAGCGCGATCGCCACGACCAGAGCGAGCAGCGAGACCACCGCCGGATTCACGAGGGGCTCCACGTTGGGAGGAGATGCTTCTGCACCTTGCCGAGCGCCGTGCGCGGCAGCGACTCCACACGTATGAAGCCGCGCGGAACCTTGAACGAGGCGAGCGAAGCGCGGCAACACTCGGCGAGTGCAGCGACCGACGCGTCGTCGTCGGCGACGACGTACGCGACCGGTACCTCGCCTCGGCGCTCGTCGGGCGCCCCGACGACGACCGCCTCGCGGACCCCGGGGCGCTCCAGCAGCAGCTCCTCGATCTCGCGGGGATAGATGTTGAATCCTCCCGAGATGATCAGGTCTGTGCGCCGCCCGCGGAGCGTGACGTACCCGTCAGCTGCACGCTCGGCGAGGTCGCCGGTACGGAACCAGGAAGCGCGTCCAGGCGCGTCGGTTGATTCGACAAACGATGCGGAGTCGGCGTCGGGGCGCCGCCAGTAGCCACGGAAGACGTTTGGTCCGCGTACCCACAGCTCGCCTATCGTCCCGGCGTCCACCTCGCGTCCCTCGCCGTCGGAAATGCGGATCGCCACCCCGGGAAAGGGGAGCCCGACCGATCCTGGGCGGCGCTCGCCGTCGTACGGGTTCCCCAGGTTCATCAGCGTCTCGCTCATCCCGTAGCGTTCGAGGATCGTGTGCCCGTAGCGTTCGCGGAATTCCTCGAGGACATGCGCGGGAAGCGCCGCCGACCCGCACACGAAGAGTCGCATCCGCTCCCCGATCGACCGCGCGTCGTCAGGTGCAAGCTCGAGCAGGCGCACGTACATCGTCGGGACGCCGAAGAAGAGCGTCGGCGCGAACGACCGGAAATCGGCCGCGATTCGTGACGCGTCGAAGCGTTCCACTAGACGCATGCGCGAGCCGCTCGCCAGCCAGGTGAACATCCCGTTCGCCAGCCCGTGCACGTGAAACAGCGGGAGGACCGCGAGGTAGCGGTCGTCGCTCGTGATCCGCCAGCACGTCAGCAGCGACAGCGTGTTCGCCATGCAGTTGTTCTGGGTGAGCACCGCGCCCTTGGAGCGCCCCGTCGTTCCCGACGTATAGACGATCAGTGCTCCCGCCTCTCCGTCGATCGACGCGCGCATCGCGCCGGCATCGACGCCAGACGCATCCTCCGTCAGCTGCGCGGCGTCCCACCAGGCGGTCGCCGCCGGGAGCGACTCGGCGAGTTGCGGCGTCGTGAGGAGTGCCACCGGCTCGGCGTCGCCGAGGATGTGCGCGATCTCGCGCTCGCGATACAGCACGTTCACCGGGACGACGATCGCGCCAAGCTTGAGGCAGGCGAGGAACGCGTCGATGAACGCGAGTGAATTGGGGAGGAGAAATGCGACGCGATCCCCAGCGCCCACTCCTCGCGACGCCAGCACGCGTGCGAGACGATTGCTGCGCTCGTCGAGTTGGCCGTACGTCAGTTCGAGCGGAGCGTCGACGCCGTCGACGATCTCGAGCGCGACGCTCGTGCGTCGAACGCTGAACGAGTGGGCGAAGAGGTCAAGGAGTTGCATGGGCGCGATAACCTACGCGCCGTGTCCATGGACTCGCTAGGACTTTGCGCCTGCTCCCCGAGCACGCGGTCGATTCACCGCGCTCCTCTGCTGTGCCAGGCTACGCGCGCGCACCATCACCGACCTTCGCCAGCGCTTCGCCGAGCACGTTCACGCAGAACACGGTAGTGAAGATCGCTGCGCCCGGAAAGATCGCCAGCCATGGCTCCGACGTGAGCGTCGTCTGTGCCTGATACAGCATGTTCCCCCAGCTCGCCGACGGCGGCTGCACGCCGACCCCAAAGAAGGAAAGCGCGCTCTCCAGCAGGATCCCTCGTCCGACCGCGAGCGTGGCCGACACGGCGATGGTCCCGAGGACGTTCGGGAGGATGTGACCGCCGAGCACTCGACCCTGTGACACGCCGGTCGCGTGCGCGGCCTCGACGAATCCACGCTGGGCGAGCGACAGCACTTCGGCGCGCACCACCCGCGCCGTCTCCATCCACCCGGCGATCCCCACTAGGACGATGAGGAGCGGGATCGACGGCTGCAGGATTGCGGCGACGATCATCAGGAAGGGGAGTCGCGGGATCGCCAGCATCGCATCGGTCACGCGCATCAGCGCCGCATCGATCCATCCCCCCGCAAAGCCGCCGACCGCCCCGACGAACGAGCCGAGAAGCACCGAGAGGAGCGCCGAGAAGAGGCCGATGGCGAGAGACACACGCGCCCCCACCAGCACGCGCGCGAGAACGTCGCGCCCCAACTCGTCGGTGCCGAAGAGATGCGACAGCGTAGGGGGCGCCCGACGCGCCGCGAGATCCATCGTATCGCCCGCCGATGGCAGGAGGAGCGGCGCAAGCACCGCGGCCACCGCCATTACCACGAGAACGACGAGCGCCGCGCGCGCCCCCGTTCCCAGCGCCCGCGCGCGAGCATCCGCCAGATGCACGACGCGCTCCGCCGCCACGGCGCTCACGTGCGCACCCTCGGGTCGAGCAAGCGATAGCTCAGGTCGGCCAGGAGATTGAGCACGATCACCGACGTCGAGGTGACCATCAGGAAGGCCATGAGCACCGTGTAGTCGCGCCGCGCCAGCGCTTCGGTGAACAAGCCGCCCAGCCCGGGCCAGGCGAAGACGCTCTCCGTCACCACCGCCCCGGACACCATGATCGCCGCATCGAGAAAGACGATGGTGACCAGAGGGAGCAGCGCATTGCCGAGCGCGTGCCGATAGGTGACGCGCCCCGCCGGGATTCCGCGGCCGCGCGCCGAAAGGATGAAGCGCTGCGCCAGCACGTCCAGCATCGAGCTCCGCAAGTAGCGCGTCCACACCGCCGCGTGCACCGTGGCGAGGACGATCGCCGGGAGAATGAGGTGCCGCACGCGGTCCACGACGCCGCCTCCCAGGATCGACGTGCGCCCCGACGACGGGAGCCACCCTAACGAGACGGCGAAGAGGAGCTGCAGCAGGAGCCCGAACCAGAACGTCGGAAGCGAAATCCCGGCGAGGCTCAGCACCGTGACACCGCGGTCGAAGAGACCGCGACGCCGTGCAGCCGCAGCGACCCCCGCGGGGATCGCCGCCACGAAGGCGATGACCAACGATGCCAGGATCAGCTCGAGCGTCGCCGGGATTCGCTCGGCCATGCGGGCCAGCACCGGGCGTCCGTCGGCGAACGAGAACCCCCAGTCGCCCACCACGAACCCCTTGAGCCACGCCAGGTACTGCACCGGGAGCGGGCGGTCGAGGCCTAACGAGCGACGCAGCCGCTCGATGTCCTCGGGGCGCACATTGGGATTCTCGAGGAAGATCGCGAGTGGTCCCCCCGGCGCCGCGTGCAGCAGCGCAAAGACGAGGATCGAGATGAGGAGGAGGAGCGGGATCGCCTGGAGGATCCGCCGAGTGGCAAGGGTCAGCACGGGGAGAGAATACGCCCGTGTCCCCCGCGCGCGCGAGGGGATGCGATCGCGCGCACGTGCGTCGAGCCTACTGCGACGCTACCCCCCACTCCCACACGTTCCAGAAGATCCCCGTGTTCGTCGGATTCCCCTTGAAGTTGCGGAGCGTTGCCGGGACGGCGTCGATGCGCGTCACGTTGTAGAGCGGGATTTCCGGCGCCAGCTCGGCGAGTCGCTTCTGCGCTGCCACCAGCAGGGCACGCCGTTTCGCGTGGTCCACCGTGCGGTCCGATGCATACAGCAGCGAGTCGAGCGAGGCGTCGGCGATGTAGTTGATGTTGCGCCCGGCGGGAGGCGTTCGATCCGAGGCGAAGAACGTCGTGATCTCGGGATCGCTTGGCATGTGCCACCAGTGCAGCATCGCGTCGAACTTCCCCTCGAACCACAGTGACGAGATCGCCGTCCCGTCGACCAGCTGGATCTTCACGTCGACGCCGACATCCTTGAGTTGGCGCTGTACCGCCTGTGCGATGTTCTCGCGAATCGCGAACCCCGCCTGCGTCATGAGCGTGAAGTGGAGCGGCGCGCCGTCCTTCTCGCGAATGCCGTCGCCGTTGCTGTCGCGCCACCCGGCCTCGTCGAGGAGTGCCTTCGCTTTCGCGGTGTCGTACGGATACGTGCGCACGCTGTCCGTGTAGGCCCACGAAAGCGGCTGGATCGAACCGTCGATGACGGGCGCCAGGCTATCGAGCACCGTTCGCACGAGCAGCTGCCGGTCGATCGCGTGGATGAGCGCCTGACGCACCCGCACGTCGCGGAACGCCGGCACCGACTTCTCGTTCAGCGTGATGTGCTCGTACGAATTCCCCATCATCTGGTGCAGCGTGAGCCCAGGAATGTCCTTGAGCTCGCGCACCTTGTCCCACGGCACGAGCGCCGCGACGTGTGCCTCGCCGCTCTTGAGCTGGTTGATCCGCGTCGTCGTGTTGGGGATGAACTTGAAGAGGATGCGCTTGATCTTGGGATACTCCGCACCCCGCCAGTAGTTGGGAACCTTCTCCAGCAGGATGTACTCCCCGGTCTTCCACTCGGTGACCTTGTACGGGCCGGTGCCTAACGGGTTACGGTTGTACTCCGTCGCTCCGTCGATGTCCTTCCCTTCGAGCAGGTGCTTGGGGAGTGCCCCGCGCACGAACTGGATTTCGTACGGCGCGTACACCTCGCGATAGTGCACCACCGCCGTGAGCGAGTCAGGCGTATCGACCGACGCGATGCGGTCGAAGCCATCGGTGCTCTCGGGATTGTAGTTCGGCGAGTTGATCGCATCGACCGTGAACTTCACGTCGGCCGAGGTGAAGGGGACGCCATCGTGCCACTTCACGCCGGGTCGAAGCTTCCATGTCACATCCATCCCGCCGTCCGGGCGAAGCACCACGCCGCCGTTCTCCAGCGATGGGACTTCGCTCGCGAGGAGCGGCACCACCTGCATCTTCTCGTCGGTTGTCACCAACCCTTCCACGATGCACGTCTGCACGTCCTCGAGGATGTGGGTGCTGAATCGATTGAGTGTATCGGGTTCGCGGTCGTAGGCGACGATCAGCAGGTCGTTCGACGCGGCCGCCCCGCGCCCGCCTTCACCGGAGCAGGCGGCGAGCGCCAGCGTCACCCCGGCGAGATACGACGTCGCGCGCCTCACGGTATGTGTATGCATCACGTTGCTCCTCCTCCAGCCATCAGTCGCGCGACCAGCGCCACGGGAATCGCCCCAAACGAAAGAAAGGTGTCGTGAAAGGCGCGCAGCGAAAACGCGTCCCCAAGTCGTGCACGCTCGGCGTCGCGCAGCGCGTGGATCTGCGAGGTCCCGAGCCAATACATCAGCGCCGTCCCCGGAAACATCGAGTTCTTCACCGCCTCGCCATGCGCTGCGGCGGCCGGCATCCCCACTTCGTTCGTGTAGAGTGCTACGGCATCCTCGAAGCTTCGGCTCCCGGTGTGAAACTCGAGGTCGACCAGCGCGCGCGCCAGCATGCGCACACGTGTCTGCTGCTCCGACACCCGCTCCTCGGTGGTGAGAAATCCGCACTCGTCCATGAGATCGGTCGCGTAACACGCCCACCCTTCGGCCATCGTTCCCCCGAGGAACATCCCGATGCGGCTCGCGCAGTCGACGGCGGCGATGCGCCCGATCGTCAGCGGGGCGCGCGCGGCGTTCCAGTTCTGCACGTGGTGCCCGAGCGCGCCGTGATGTACGACGTGATTGAGCTTGATCACCGAGTCGTTCCACGCACGCAGGTGACGCTCGAGCGCATCGTCGGCGAGTCCGTCGATTGGCGTGACGACGTACTCGTGCACGTCGGGCCACTCGAGTGGGGCGGGCGAGCGATAGAAGAGATAGTAGAGGTATGGCGCAGCGTCACGCGTCGCCGCAGGGATCGGCACGTAGCGAATGGGAGCGTCAGGCCACGAGATCAAATCGTGCGCGTGCGCGAGCGCGTGGCACGCATCCCAAGTCTCCTGGAAGGCGTCGAGATACTCGTCGCCTCTAGGGTGCGCCTGCGCGAGCCGCTCCTGCACCGCCGGTAGCCCTCCCGCATCGACGTCTCGAGCCATGACCTCCAGGCGCGCCTTCTCGCTGGCGAATGCGCCTCGTACCGTTTCGAGGAGCTCGTCGACGGGCGTGTCGCACCAATGTCCTCGCCTAACCAGGAGCTCGAGCAGCTCGCGCCCGCAGCTGCGTGCCGGCGTGCTTTCGCGCGCAAGCCCCGCCAACTCCGTGGCAAACGCTTCGACCGCGCCGAGCGCCGCGTCTCCTTCGTGCCTGAGCGCCTCGCGCAGATCCTCCGGGACGCCCTCCGACGCGGTCCAGCGATCGAGCCCTGGTCCAAACACGAGTCTCGCCCCCTCGCATTCACGGAGCGCCTTGTCGATCCACGTCGACGGCACGGACGCTTCGGCGACGACCGCCAGCGCCGAGGCGAGGAAGCGGGGAATCGCCGCGAGCCGCGCCCGCAGCATCCGCGCGCGGGCACCGATCGGCGCGAAGTCGCGCACGATCAGGGAGATCGCCGAGAAGACCGCCTCGCCGATGACCAACGACGGATTGCCACGAAGGAAGTGCCGCCCCTCGAGCTCCGCCAGCTGGATTTCGAGGAACGAGTCGGCCAGCGCGAGATCTATCGCCGCGAAGTCTCGTGCGTCGACCGCGTCGTCGATGGAGACGGCCATATCTGCGATCCGCTCGCGTAGCGCGACCATCTCCCGCCGCATCTGCTCGACGCCAGCACCCGACCAGTCCGGAAGCAGGTGATCGAAATCATGCTTCCCCGTGTAGGTCGCATTGACCGGCCTCCGCCGATAGTAGTGCAAAAGGAAGTCGCCGAAGGCGACACCCCCGTCTCCCGTCTTCCGTCCCCCGTCCATGTCGCCGCCCCCCACCCCTACCTCGGCAGTGGAAGACTTACCCACCGTCGTTCACGAAACGACTGCTCAACCCCGTTGATCACTTCCTGCACGCGCGCACCATCGATGAAGCTCCCCTCGTTCTCGTCGCCGTCCGAGAGGATCTCACCGATGAATGACGCCGTGAGGTTTGCGTAGAACAGCGTGCGCCACGACTCCTCCTTGCTTCCGCCCGGCGGGTAGAACTCGGGGGGGACGGGAATCTCCTTGAACTCCACGTCGTTAGGCTTGGCCGCCTTGAGCGACTCGCAGACGCCGAACTCCTCCACCAGCCGGCAGATCAGCGCTCCCTCGCTCCCGTAGATGCGCGCCTCGATGCCCGGGTAGTTGCCGACCGTCACGAACGACGTCTGGATGCTCCCGAGTGCCCCGTTGGCAAACTCGCCGATGAAGATGTCGCCGTCGTCGATGTTCATCCGCATCATGCGCCCCGTCTGCCGCACCATCCGCTCGGGGATGAAGTTGCGCATCGTCCCGACGACTTCCTTGTAGTCGGCGCCGACCGCCCACGCCCCGATGTCGATGATCGGCGCGCCGTACCCCTCGAGCGACGAGACGTGCAGCTGCGACTGGTCCGCGTCCGGGTCGACCTGCCGCAACGGATTCATCGGATCGAGCCACTGCGAATTCTGCTCGTAGCCGTTGAAGATGAACGGTGTCCCGATGAAGCCCGTGTCGATCAGGTGCTTCATGTATCGCATCGCCGGCGCGTAGCGGAACGTGAAGCCAAGCTTCGTCTTCAGCTTTTTCGACTTTGCCAGCTCCGCAGCGCGGATGGTGTCGCGAAAGTCGAAGGCCACCGGCTTCTCGCAGAGCACATGCTTCCCGGCCTCGAGCGCCCCCCAGGCCAATTCGAAGTGCGTCGCCGAGGGGGTGCAGACGTCGACCAGCTCCACGTCCTCCCGCGCCAGCACCTCGCGATGATCGTTGTAGACCGCGGGGATCCCGAATTCCGCCGCAACCGATTCTGCCATTTGTCGCTGGGGGTCGCAGATCGCGACCACTTCGCAGCGCGCGTCCCGCTTGAACCCCGGAATGTGTGCGAGGCGCGCCCATGCCCCCGCTCCCAGCACGGCCACGCGCACTCGGCGCGCCCCGTCGTTGACTTCTACCGCCACGTCGCAGTCCTTCTTCTGGGTCGATGCCGATGTACAGGTGTATGAACGGCGGCGAATGTATGTGCCGATTCACGGCTGAGCCAGCAGCCGCTGGCGCATCGCTTGCACAGCTATCTTCCCTGCGCTCCCTCCTGATGATCGCTCCTGCCATGTCTCGCTCAACCGCTTCGCTTCGCAGACTCGTCCTCCTGGTCGCCCTTGGCTTTTCCTCGGGCGTCGTTCAGGGGTGCGTCCCCACTGCCGAAGGCGGCCCGGTGGACAAGAAGGCGGCGAAGGCAGCTCGGCGCGCCAAGACGGGGCAGGGTAACAAGAAGGCGGCTCGGCAGGCGGCGCGCTTCTCCGGCTCATTCGCCGGTGGAGCTGGCAAGGCCAGGATCGCCGCCGCGAGCTACTATCCGGCCAAAGGCTACGTCGTCAAGGGAACCGACTTCCTCACCTTCTGGCCCTGCGACAGCGCGGGCTACTACTACCTCGCCGCCGGTCAGATGGTGAACGCGAAGATCTCGCAGCAGTACAAGTTCTCTTCGCCGCGCCCTTACACCCCGATGTACGCGGAGCTGAAGCTCGCCTACGTGAACGACACGCTCCAGCGCGGAGAGCGGACCTTCAGCCGGTACGTCGACGTAATCGACTTCACGGCGACTGGGCGCGACCTCGCGAAGTGCGAGCCCCCGTCGCGGATCACGTTGTCGAATGAGATGGAGCGGCTCGACCAGTTCAAGCCGCCCATCCTCAAGTAGCGGGCGCGCTCCCCACTCCAATTGCCGCTAGGCGGCGTCGCTCCGAGCGATGCCGCCTTCGTGTTGCGATCCCGCCGCACTTGCTGCGTGCTCACCGGTCCGCGACGCCTGCCGCTCGTTGAGCAGCTCCACCACGTGCGAGCGCTGGAGGTAGTACAGCCAGCCGCCGTAGAAAGACGCCGAAAGAAGCAGAACTCCGCGCGAGACAGAGGCGCCATGCCCGAGGTGAAAGCCGCGCACCCATTCGCCGGCGATCGCAGTCGTCGCTCCCCACGCCAGGAGTCGACCCAGCGCCGCCCGGTACCTCGGCACGTCGCGGCCACGGAACTCGGCGATCATGTAGCCGAGCAGGGTGAAGGCGGCCACCTGCTCGAGAAGGCGCAGTATTTCGGTCTTGGTCCATTCGGTCGCCACGCCGGGAAATCCCCATCCTATGCTCCACGCCCCCACGCCATGCAGGAGCGGGGCGACCGTGACGATCGCGAGGTAGGCGCAATACGCCGGCGCCGCCGACATGAGGAGAGGAACCTCGAAACGGCGGTTCGACTCATCCGGCACGAACGGACGGCTCCCCTGCCACCACGCGAGCGCGCCGACAATGACCGTTCCCCCGACGATGAGCGTCGGCCGAGTGGGGAGCGCCGGGAACGTGCCGGCGAGAAACCAGAGCGCCGCCGCGCCCGCAGTCGCTCGTACATCGAGCGAGCGCACGGGGCCGAAGTGCCGTCGCTGCATGCCGCCGAGTAGGGACGCGCCGAAGACTCCAAGGAAGATCGGGAGCACGGTGCGTTCGAGGTCGCGCCCGCTCGAAAGGGCGTTGAGCCAGAGGAGTGGCACCAGCAGGTAGATCAGCCCCATCAGCGGGAGTTCGAGCGAGAGGCGACCGATGAGCGCGCCGTCCACCTTGGTGCGCGGCGCAACTCGGTCGAAGGCCCATGCACCCAGCCACGCTCCCATCGCGTTGGTCGCCACGTCGAGGACCGACGTGTACCGCTCCACCTCGAACAGCTGCGCTGTCTCGATTGCCATGCTCATCGCGGCGCCGATCCAGAGCACCGTAAGCGTCGAGTGGCGATACCCCTCACGCCGCGCCAGCTGAAACAGGAAGCCCAGCGGGAGGAAGAGGAGTACGTTGGCGACAATGTCGATCGGCCCCCCGGTGAACATCACGCGCCACCGCGACGGCCAATCGAACTGGAACGGGAGAAGAGTGATGATGAAGGTGACGCCGAGCATGTAGGCGAGCAGGGCCACTCCGAGCCTGGCGCCCGTTTCGGCGGTGCGACCCCCGGGAGCGGCTTCACGGCCTCGCCCCGATGCTTCGCCGCCGACCGGCGGTACTGGAACCGGCGGCGTATGAAACGTGCGGGCGACGGCGATCGGTTGCTCGTCGGAAAGCGGGGCAGCGAGCTGCGCGGAGGCGTCGGCGCTGCGCGTCGGCGAGTGGGAAGGACGGCGCGAGCCGAGCGGCGCGTCCGATCGTTGCGTTGAGGAAGTGCTCACGTCATTGGGCCATGGGGCGCTGTCCAGTATCGGCAGCGGGACGCGAAGTTGGCCGAATCGGCGGTGAAGGCGCCGACGGACCGCGACTTGGCGTCACCTCATTCCCAGCGAGCGCGACTGCATGTTTATGCGAGGGATGCAGAAAATTCCGGTTGTTTTCGCCTCATACGCGGCGTTAATCTGACTTCAAATTCATGATAAGTTCATCTTCGTGGGACGACAGTGGGTCGGACCGGACGCGCTTCATCGCGCTTTCGGCGACCGCCGCGACCTTTCTGCTCCTCTTCGCCGAGCCGCTTTCCGGGACGGTGCGCACCTGGTGGTCCGACCCCGAGGCGGGGCACGGACTCCTGCTCGCGCCGCTCGCTCTAGCGCTCGCGTGGCGGAGCGGCAAGGTGAAGGAGGCGCGCGGGTCGTGGGCGTTAGGCACGGCGATGCTCGTCTTCGCGATCGTCATGCGGTACGTCGCCGCGCTTGCCGCAGAAGCGTTCGTCGGGCGCGCGTCGATGTTCCTCGCGCTTGCGGGGCTCGTGGTGTGGGCGTGGGGCTTTCGCCAGCTGTTGCACTGGTGGCTTCCGGTCACGCTGCTCGCGCTCTCGGTCCCGCTTCCCGACATGGTACTCGGGGCGCTCGCGCTTCCCTTGCAATTCAAAGCATCTCAGCTCGGCGCATCGCTCCTCGCGATGCGCGGCATTCCGGTGCACTTGAGCGGCAACGTCATTCGCCTTCCGGGCCACGATCTCTTCGTCACTGAGGCGTGCAGCGGACTGCGCTCGCTCACCGCGCTCCTGAGCCTCGGCGTGCTGCTCGGCGGCTTGCTCCTTCGGACTCCGGTCGCGCGCATCGCCATCGTCGCGCTCTCGATCCCGGTCGCTGTGCTGGTGAATGGCGTGCGCGTCTTCTTCACCGGCTTTCTCGTGTCGTTTGTCGATCCCTCGCTAGGCGAAGGCTTCTCGCACATGACCGAGGGGTGGCTCCTCTTCCTCGTCGCGTTCGCGATCCTCGGTGTGTTGACGATGATCGCGCTCAAGGTGGAGGCGCGCTGGAGCGCGAGCACGACAAATGCATAAATGGCGAATGTTCCTTCCGGCGGTGTTGCTCGGACTCGGCAGCCTGCTGGTTGGGCATGCAAGGAACCAGCAGGTCGTGCATTTGTCGCGTCCACTGCGCGAGGTCCCGTTCCGTTTTGCGGGCTTCGCGGTGGAGGATCGATCGATCAGCGAGAACGAGCAGCAGGTCGCGGGGATGTCGGATTATGTCTTCCGCATCTTCGGGCAGGAGGGTGATTCGACACAGGCGTTCTCGGTCTACGTGGGCTACTACGACTCGCAGACGACCGGTCGCACGATTCACTCCCCGCGGAATTGCCTCCCGGGAGCGGGGTGGCAGACGGTGGAGTCGGGGACGCGTACGCTGGCGGTGGATGGTCGTCCGGTGACGGTGAACCGGTACATCCTGGCAAACGGTCCGATGCAGGCGATGGTGTACTACTGGTACCAGGGGCGCGGCCGTGTGGCGTGGAACGAGTACCGCGTGAAGTGGGACTTGCTGCGCGACGCGGCCATGCGAGGTCGGACGGAAGAGGCACTGGTGCGGATCATGGTGCCGATCCCCCCGACGCAGGGATTCAACGCGACGGATTGGCAGGAGCGACAAGCGCGTGCGGACGACCTCGCGTCCCGCGTGGCGACCGGACTGGTCTCGGCTGTGGGGCAGGTGCTCCCGGCGTGGAACGGCCCGGAAACCTAACGAGGCACCTCCCTGGCCTGGGAAGGAGCACATGAGCAGCATGATGCGCGTGGTGGGAAAGGCAGCGTTCCTCGCGGCGACGATCGTCGCCATCACGGGAACACCGGCGACCGCGGTGGCGCAGGCGAAGGCGAAGGCCAAAGTCGCACTCAAGCCATCGGTGGCGGTGACGTCGTTGTCCGGTGCGTGGAAGCGGGAGATCAGCGTGACGGTGCTGGGCGGCTACGCCTCGACCGGATCGCAGCTCTACTACTTCCCCTCGCCGTTCGATCCGATCACCGGAATCTTCTCGCCGAATCACAAGATCGCCGTCGGACCGTCGGCGATCGGCAATGGCAAGACGTTGTGGAAGGCGCCTGCGAACTCGACGACGCTCGGCAGATTCTCGCCGGGACAGGTGTTGGTCTTCGGGTTGTGGCTCCCCGACAACACGTGGTTCTTCTCCGCGGCAGTGAATGCGCAATCGTTGGGGCTCCAAAAGCTCGGTGTGGTGAAGCCGCAGTCGCTCGTGCTCAATCAGCCGGCGCCGCTGGTGGATGGCACCGACTACGAATACTACGGCTGGGGCGTGAAGCCGGGCGTGAACGGCGTCGACTACAACGACTACGTCTTTCGCGTGAACCAGGCGACGGTCAGTCCCGAACCCGCGACGATGTCGCTGCTCGGACTTGGCCTTGCCGCGATGGGCGGAATTCGGGCGCGTCGCCGGCGTGCTGCTGCAGTAGCAGTGTAGTCACGATCCGGCAGGTGATTGCACGTCCAAGTGATATGCACGGAGTCGTTTGTCTGATGTGAGTTGGTGCTTGGCGATGCAATGATCGCCGCCGATTCGCGGGACGCAGGACACGCCGATGGGCGCAGCCGAGTGGCTGCGCCCATCGCGCGTTTCACGTCCCCGAAAATCGAATCTTCCGCCTATCGAACACGCAGCCAGGAGCGATCGAAGCCGCGTCGACCGCGAGTCGGCGCGAGGAGGCGATCGGGCGACCGCTGCCAGCGACTCGCTGTCACGATTCGGTCTGCCCGTTCGGTAGTCGCACCGACAAGGGCGATCGTGCAAGAACATGCAGCCGACGCGCCCCCCAGCGTGCCGAACTCGCACCCAGCGACAATCGTGCGGCGCCGGGGGAACAGGCGCTCACGCGAGGACGCGCACCCTGAACCGTGAGCGGAGACTCAGGAGTCGCGCACCGCTGCCGATACTCCCAGTGGGCGAATCCGGAGGTCGCGTGCTGGTACGTGACGCCCATGCGGGAAGAGACCCGCCTCCCCGGACTCGATCACGACTTCTCGTAGACCTGCCATGCTCCCAGCGCTGGATTCACGGTCGCGCCTTCTCGCGCACAGCCGCTCGATCGCTCGTCTCGCCCCGATGCTCGCCGTCCTGCTCGCAGGATGCGGCAAGAAGGCCGTCGTGGAGCCAGCGACGCCCGGATCGCTCATCCTCGTGCAGGGGAACAACCAGCAGGCCCAGGGCGGCAGCGAACTCCCCAACCCGATCGTCATCCGCGTCCTCGGTACCGACGGTGTCCCCATCGGGAAGCTCCCCATCGGCTTCAGCGTCACGCAGGGGGGTGGATCGGTGAACCCCGGGAGTGCGCCGAGCGACGAGAACGGGGAGGTGAAGGTGAAGTGGACCGTCGGTCCGAACGAAGTCGCTCAGGTGCTCACCGCGACAGTCCCCGGCGTCGAAGCTGTCAACGTCACCGCACTCGCCTTGCTCCCGAGCGACATCGTCATCGCGCAGGGGAACAACCAGAACGCCAAGGCCGGCGCCGCGCTCCCGAATCCGATCGTGGTGCGCGTGGTCGGTCCGGGGAACGTCCCGATGAAGGGAATCGCGGTCGCCTTTCAGGTTCTCACCGGCGGTGGACTCATCTCGCCGCAGTCGGGGCTCACCAACGCGCTTGGCGAAGTCACGGCGCGTTGGACGCTCGGCGGGACGGCCGGGGTGAATTCGCTCGCCGTCTCGAGCGGGTCGCTGCAGCCGCTCACGATGAACGCCGTCGGACAGTAGCATCGCGCTCTTCGATCCTTACGCGAGCGCTCCTGAGAGCGCGTTCGGCGGGGGCGCGGTAGCCGAGGTGCCGCCACGGGGGCGGCACCTCGTCTTGGTTCGACGCCCTTGCAGCTGCCGTTCGTGCTGACGATAGAACACTTTCGGCGGGGGCGCGGTAGCCGAGGTGCCGCCACGGGGGCGGCACCTCG
>JBGAHX010000104.1:0-6627 GCA_044225935.1 Gemmatimonadaceae bacterium | reverse complement strand
AACGAGGGGACCTCTACGGGCATTCGAGACCGCTCGAAGAGCCCTTCGAGGTCCCCTCGTTCGCCCTCGGCACGACTCGTTGCGAGGTCGGGCTGCCGACGCGACCGCGAGGGTGGCGAAGTGGTCTCACTCGAGCGGTCAACGCGTGCTCTGCGGAGGCGTATGTTGGGAGGACTTCCACCTCGAATCGCTGTGGCCATGGATTCACGCATCAGACGCTCTCGCACCTCGCGCGCGCTCATTGCACTCGTCACATCGGTCGTCGGCCTCGCGAGCTGCGCGCGGCAGACGACGGTCAGCTCGACATCATCCTCGGGGCTCGTGGCGACAGGACTCGTCGGCGTGAGCCCTGGCGTTGTGGGCGAGGCGCCGCGAGCGGGGCGTTCGGCGCAGGGCGTTCCTTCGCTCGACGCGATTCGCGCGGAGGACCTCAAGCGCGACCTGTTCGCGATGGCGGGGGACGCGATGCGCGGTCGCGAGGCGGGGACGCTCGACGAGCTGCGGGCGAGCGGATGGCTGGTGGAGCAGATACGGGCGATCGGGCTCGAGCCGGCGGGCGAAGACGGGACGTACTACCAGTGGTGGCCGATCCGGCGGATTCGGCAGTCGGACGCGAGCACGGTCGCCGTTTCGGGCGAGCAACTCTCGCTTTGGCGCGATGTGGTGGTCGCGCAGGCGATTGACGCGACGGTCGATGCGCCGGTGGTGTTCGTGGGGCACGCGACGGATGCGGAACTCGCTGGCGTCGACCTCGCCGGGAAGGCGGTCGCTGCGCTGATCGTCCCGCCGCCAAATCCGCCGGGGCGCAATGTCTCGCTTTCGTCGTGGCGCTACACAGGGGCAGCAGTTCGCGCGCAGTCGGCGAAGCTCATGTCGAAGGGGGCGGCGGCGGTGGTGCTGGTCGCGGACTCCGTGGTTGAAGGGGCGATCGATTTCTACGGCGCCGTTGCAGCGCGCGGTTCGTACGGGCTCGACACCGCGGGTGCGCCGACGCGTCCGCGGCGGTCGACGCCGGTTCTCCTCGTGCGGCAGCGACTCGCGCCGCGGCTGCAGGCGAGCGGCGCGCGGCTCCAGGCGACGCTCACGAGCGAGAGCTTCACGTATCCGTCGGTAAACATCATCGGGAAGATCACGGGGAGCGATGCACGACTAAAGGACGAGTACGTGCTGTTCAGCGGACATCAGGACCACGACGGTGTGCGCTTTCCGGTGGATGGCGACTCGATCTGGAACGGTGCAGACGACAACGCGACGGTCAGCGTGGCGATGCTGGCGGCGGCGCGCGCGTGGAAGCGGCAGCCGAATCCGCGTTCCGCACTGTTTGTCTGGCACGGCGCAGAAGAGCGTGGGCTTCTCGGGTCGCGCTGGCATGTGATGCACCCGATGGTGCCGCGTTCGCAGATCGTCGCGGTGCTCAACGGCGACATGATGGGGCGCAACAACCCCGACTCAGCGTCGCTCCTCGGGATTCAGCCGCCGCACCGCAACTCGAGCGACCTGGTGTCGCTCGCGCTTCGCGCGAACGAACTCACGGGGCGCTTCAAGCTCGACTCGATCTGGGATCGCCCGACGCACCCCGAGGGGTGGTACTTCCGGAGCGATCACCTGCCGTACGCGCGGGCGAACATCCCGGCGGTGATGTATTCGACGAACCTCCATCCCGATTACCACACGCCGCGCGACAATCCGGACCGAATCGACATCGCGAAGCTGCGGCGCATGACGCAGTGGATGTACGCAACGGGGTGGTTGGTGGGGATGGCACCGGAGCGTCCGCGGCTGGACGCGGGGTTCAAGCTCGAGCGTTAGGCACCGGCGCCGACGCGGGGAGTCGCGACATTGACTCCCCGCCTGCAGTCATCGAGGAGCGCAGGTGCGCTACGCAGGTGCGCTACGCAGGTGCGCTACGCAGGTGCGCTCCCGCGCTCGCGCTATCGTGCCACGTCCTTCGCGTCGCGCGTCTCGACCGGTCCGAGCTTGAGGGCCTCGATCGGCGCGCGAATCTTGGCGAGGTCGCCCACCACCACGACGGTCGCACGATCGGGGGTGAGATACTTGCGTGCGACCCGCTGAACATCGGCGGCGGTGACGGCGCGAACGTTGGCGGCGAACGTCGAGAGTTCCGTCAGCGGCAAGGAGAAGATCGCGAGCTGTGCGATACTGGCGGCAACCTGTGAGGTGCTCTCGAGCGAGCCCGGAAGACCCAGCTCGACGTACGACTTGGCGCGCTGCAATTCGTCATCGGGGATGAGCGCGTCGCGCACGCCGCGCAGCTCCTTGAAGAACTCGACGAGCGACGAATCGGTGACGTTGGTGCGCACCGAGGCGGAGGCGACGAACGGACCAGGAGCCTTGCGGAAGGAGAATCGCGAGCCCGCCCCGTATGTGTAACCGTGCGCCTCGCGCAGGTTCATGTTGAGACGGGACGTGAACGCCCCGCCGAGGAGGGAGTTCATGACCATGAGCGGCGCGTAGTCGGGGGAGAGTCGATCGACGCCGGGCCATCCGATGTCGATGACCGATTGGGCTGCATTCGGTTTGTCGACCACATAGACATGGGTGCCGTCCTGCCGCAGCGGTTCCACGGTGACCGGCGGAACCGTCGCAGGCGAACCGCCGACGCGCCAGTCACCGAAGCGCTGTGCCAAGGCCTGACGCGCGACGCTCTCGGTGAGATCTCCCACGACGACAACGCGCGCGTTCCCGGGGCGTATCGCCCGATCGTAGAAGCGCCGTACGGCAGCACTGTCGAGCGACGCGGTGGATGCGGAGTCGCCACCGGCACTCTGGTGGTAGGGGTGTCCGGCGGGGTACACGATGGAATAGAACGCAAGCTCCGCGAGCGCGTTGGGCTGGTCGCGCTGCTGCAGGAGGTTGGCGAGGCGCAAGTCGCGCTGACGCCGCACTTCCGCGTCGGCAAAGGTTGGCCGGCGGATGACGTCGGTCATGAGGTCGAGGGCAGGGGCCATGGAGCGCACCGGGACCTTGAGCGCCACATAGATCCGGTCCCACTCGGATGCCACCTGGAGCGATGCGCCGAGGTAGGCGAGTTCGGATTGCAGGGTACTGGCGTCGCGCCCTCCCGCGCCCTCGTCGAGCATGTTGGCGGTGAACGAGGCGATGCCGGGCGTGGTCCCGTCGAGGCGCGAACCGCCGGCAAAGGAGACGATGACCTGCACGAGCGGGAGTTCGTGCTGCTCGACGACGCTCACGTCGATGCCATTGGCGAGGCGCGTCTCGTGCACGACCGGCACGGTGAGGCGTGCCGGTGCGCCTAACGCAGGCGGGTGATCGCGGACGAAATCCTGCGCGGCGATGGGAGTCGCGAGCGCGAGCGCGGCGATGGGCGTCGCGAGAACGAGCGCGGCGAGCGCGACGGATGCGCGCGGGGTCGCGCGGGTGGCGCGCGCGTTGGAGCGAGTGGTCATTGGATGGGCCCCCGGGTGGCGGCGAGCTCCTTCTTCCCCTTGGGGACGATGCTCAGCATGACGCGTGGTGCGATGAGGTACTTGGCGACGACGCGCTTGATGTCGTCGGCGGTCACGGCACGATGGCGATCGAGGTCGCGCTGGAAGTAGTCTGCTGTCCCCGTGTAGTAGTAGTACTCGTTCAGTTGCTGCGCCTTGGCATTCACGAACTCGAGGCGATTCAGGAATCCCGACTCGATGGCGTTGCGCGCCTGTTCGAGTTCGCGGGGGGTCGGTCCGTCGGCGGCGAGGCGTGCGAGTTCCCGGTCGATGCTCGAGCGGACAGTATCGAGCGACATCCCCGGGCGGGCGGTGGAGACGATGCTGAAGTCGCCGGCCAGCTTCTTGGAGTCGTTGGAGGCGAAGACGTCCTTGGAGACTTCCTGGTCGTAGACGAGCGCGCTCGTGAGGCGAGCGTTGCGCGCGCCGGCCAGGAGATACCGCGTCACATTGAGCGCGGCATCGTCGCGATCGAACTGGGGAACACCGCGCCACGTGAGATACAAACGCGGAAGTTGCACCTGGTCCTCGGCGACCATGACCGTATCGCGGAGCGTGAATGCCGCGGGAGCGGGGCGCGTGATGGCGGGGCCGCGAGGAATGTCGGCGAAGACCTTTCGTACAGCAGCGCGCACCGAATCGCTGTGTACGTCACCAGCGATGACGATGACGGCGTTGTTGGGCGCGTAGTAGCGGCGGAAGAAGTCCTTCACGTCCTCGAGCGAGGCCGCCGAGAGGTCGGCCATCGAGCCGATGACCGGCCAGGAGTACGGGTGCCCTTCTGGATAGACGGCCGGAGAGAGCAGATCCTCGGCGATCCCGTAGGGGCGATTCTCGACTCCCTGGCGGCGCTCGTTCTTCACGACTTCGCGTTGCGCATCGACCTTGGCGCTGTCCATCGTTGGGAGCAGCCATCCCATGCGATCGGCCTCGAGCCAAAGCATCAGCGGCAGCGCGTTCGCGGGACCCCACTCGTAGTACGATGTGCGATCGTTGTCGGTCGTTCCGTTGTTGCTGGCGCCGGCCGATTCGAGGAGGCGGTCGAACTGCGGATAAGGGGCATGCTCCGAGCCCATGAACATGAGGTGCTCGAAGAGGTGGGCGAAGCCGGTGCGTCCAGGCTTCTCGTCGCCCGAGCCCACATGGAACCACACGTTGGCAGCGACAGTTGGCACGGAGTGATCTTCATGCACGATCAGCGTCAGCCCGTTGGGGAGCGTATCGACAGTGACCGGGACGCGCAGTCCGGCGCTTGGTGATTGTGCTGGTGCTCGCGAGGGGAGCAGGAGCAACGCGCATGTCGCGACGGCCACGAAGGGGATCGCGCGCTTGAAAGGGGGAGCGGTGATGGCCACGGGAGTGCCGGTTGCGGGGCGGGAAGAGCGAACATGGCGGCGGAGCCTGAACGGTAGCCCCTGCGCGCGCTACAACTCCAAACGTTAGGAAATGTTTATCTCGCGCATCGTTGCTGACAACGGTTGGTCTGGACGGGGGGCTCGGGACCTCGCAGAATCTTCACATGGCGATCGCATCCGTTCCTGTGGTAGCCGATGACCAGTCCTGATCTCGCCTCATACGTCGACGAACTGGTCGAGGTGTCGCCCGTGGGGATGGCGATCTTCGACGAGGAGCTGCGATTCGTTCGCGTGAATCGCGTGCTGGCGGAGGTGAACGGACTTCCCGCCGAGGCGCACCTGGGGCGCACGCTGCGAGAGGTTCTCCCGGGACTGGCCGCGGTGGTGGAGCCGATCATGGCGCGCGTTTTGGCGAGTGGCGTGGCGGAGCGCGACATCCAGGTGCGCGGAGAGACGTCACGCGCGCCCGGCGTCGCGCGCGAGTGGCGGGTGAGCTACGTGCCGCTCGTCGTTCAGGGAAAGTCTGCTATTGCGACGTACGTCGAGGAGCGCACTGAGGTGGTCGGCGCCGAGCGGGCACTGCGGGCGCACGAGCACGAATTTCACGCGATCGCCGACGCGCTCCCGATCGGCCTCATCCTGCGTGGTCCGGACGGCGAGATCGAGTATGCCAATCCTGCCTACGCACGGATCGCCGGACTGAGTGTCGACGAGGCACGTGGGAGCGGATGGACCACGGTCATTCATCCCGACGATGTGGCTCGCGTTGCAGCCGGCGTGCAACGGGCGGCGACGAGCGGAACGATGTTCGAGAGCGAGCATCGGCACGTCTATGCGGACGGGCGGATTGTGTGGGTGAGCACCCGGTCGTTCCCAGTCTATCTGGGACCGACGCTGCAGCGCATGGTGACGCTCCTCGAGGACACGACGAGCCGCCGTGCCGCCGCCGAGGCGCTTCGGGCAAGCGAGGAGCGCTTCCGGACGATCTGCGAGGTGGCGCCGTTAGGCATCTTCCTGTCCGATTCCGACGCGCGGGTCGCGTACTCGAACCCGGCGGCCGAGCGCATCCTCGGGCGTTCGACGGCGGAGATCCACGGCAAGGGGTGGGGGAGTGCGATACATCCGGATGACCGCGCCGAGGTGGAGCGCACGCTCGCCGAATCGAACAAGGGGCCGGGGGGAGGATTCTCGGTAAGCGCGCGGCTGGTGCATCCGGATGGCACGGTGATCTGGACGGAGACGCAGTCACGCAACGTGTATGACGGCGAGCAGTATCTGGGACGCGTGTCACTCACCAGCGACGTGACTGAGCGACGGCGGATGCTGCAAGCGGTTTACGAAAGCGAGGCGCTGTTTCGCGAGCTCTCGGAGAATGTGGCCGCGGTGTTCTACCTCACGCGTCCAGACGCGAGCGGGGTGGACTACGTGAGCAAGGGGTTCGAGAAGGTGTGGGGGAGAAGCATCGAGGAACTGCAGGCGAATCCCACGCTCTGGCTGGAGGCGATCCATCCCGAAGATCGAGACGGGGTGGAGACGAACTTCGCGCGCGATCGCGCGCATTTTCAGGCCGAGTACCGGGTGATCCGCCCCGACGGAACGCAGCGCTGGGTGTCGGACCGGAGCTTTCCGGTGCGCGATGCGGCGGGGGCGATTATCCGGATCGCCGGCGTTGCAACTGACGAGACGGAGCGGCGCACGCTGGAGGCGCAGCTGCTGCAGTCGCAGCGGTTGGAAAGCATTGGGCGACTCGCCGGCGGCGTCGCGCACGACTTCAACAACCTGCTCACGGTGATCATGAGTCATGC
>JBGAHX010000103.1:0-6681 GCA_044225935.1 Gemmatimonadaceae bacterium | reverse complement strand
TCCAGCGACATCGACGCCCCCGACGAGAACGGACACGTCCCGTTCATCCCGCCGTCGCAGTCGCCGGTCGAGCTCACCGTCGGGGCGATCATCCTCGGCTGCATCCTCGGGCTCGTCTTCGCCGCCTCGTCGGTCTACCTCGCGCTCAAGGTCGGCCTCACGGTCAGCGCGTCTATCCCGATCGCGGTCCTGTCGATCACGATCTTCCGCTACGTGCAGAAGGCGTTCGGGATGGAGTCATCGATCCTGCAGAACAACATCGTGCAGACAACCGGTTCGGCGGGTGAATCGATCGCCGCCGGCGTCGTCTTCACTCTCCCGGCGATCCTCCTCATGGGATACAACCTCCCATGGACGAACGTCGCGGCGATCGCGCTGGTGGGGGCGTTGTTAGGCATCCTCTTCACGATCCCGATCCGCCGCTCGCTCATCGTCAAGGAGCACCACAACCTCAAGTATCCCGAAGGAACAGCGTGCGCCGAGGTCCTCATCTCGGGTGAGAAGGGAGGCGTGCAGGCGCGCACGGTGTTCCAGGGCTTCGGGCTCGGCGCGATCTACAAATTCTTCAACTCGGGGATGCACCTGTGGGCAGAGGTGCCGCGCAAGGCGTTCGAGCGGTTGCGTCCCGACGGGGCGCGAGAGCTCTTTGGCGAGATCCGCGCAGAGATTTCTCCGGAGCTCACCGGCGTGGGCTTCATCATCGGGCCACGCATCGCCGGATACCTCTTTGCCGGCGGGATGCTCTCGTACTTCGTCCTCATTCCGGCGATCAAGCTCTTCGGCATGAGCGCGACCGAGAAGATCCTCCCCTACGACACGCAGCTCATTCGCGACATGGACGCGACTGCGGTGCGCGGGAACTACATCTTCTTCATCGGCGCCGGCGCGGTGACGATGGCTGGCATCATCTCGTTGGTCCGTTCGTTTCCGACGATCTGGTCGGCGCTCAGCGCGGGGCTGGGGAGCATGAAGGGACTGTCGGCGAGCGCGGGCAACCGTCGTACGGAGCAGGATCTCCCGATGTCGTACGTCCTCATCGGCTGCGTCGTGCTGATCATCGCGATGGTCACGCTTCCGCAGATCGGGATCAACCTGTTCGGCGCGATCCTCGCCGTCATCTTCGGCTTCCTCTTCGCCACGGTGTCGAGCCGAGTGGCGGGACAAATCGGCGCGAGCAGCAACCCGATCTCAGGGATGACCGTGGCCACGGTGCTGATGACGGCGCTCCTCTTCCTCGCCGTCGGGTGGACCGGGATCGAGCACCGCGTCCTCGCGCTGTCGATCGGTGGGGTCGTCTGCGTCTCGGCGGCCGTTGCTGCCGCGACGTCGCAGGACCTCAAGACCGGGTATCTCGTCGGCGCGACGCCCCGACGGCAGCAGGTGGGGCTCGTCTTCGGCGCGGTGACCTCGGCCATCCTCGTCGGCGGGATCATCCAGTCGCTGAACTCGGGACTGACCACCCTCGTCGCGCGCTCGTTCCCCGGCGTTCAGGTGCGCGACATCGAGGCGGCGCCGATGGCCGGACCCGATGGAAAGGCGTACCGCGTGGGGCACCTCTACGAGCTCACGGGCGATGCACCTGCCGGCAAGTATCTGATCGACGACGCCGGCGCGATCGCCTACAAGGTCGATCCCGGGATCGGCGGACGTGAGACCACGGGCGCCGACGGCCGCACGGTCGAGAAGCTCGACTCCCCGAAGTCGCAGATCATGTCGCTGGTGGTCGACGGGATCCTCACACAGAAGCTTCCGTGGGGGCTCATCATGATCGGCGTCTTCCTCGCGGTAGCGCTCGAGATCCTCGGTCTCCCGTCGCTCCCGATCGCGGTGGGAGCGTATCTCCCGATCTCCACGTCGGCGACGATGTTCATGGGCGGGATCCTGCGCTGGCTCATCGATCGGCGGCTCACGCCGGAGCAGCGCGAAGGTCCCGAGGCCGATAGCGGACCGGGCGTCCTCTTCTCGTCGGGACTGATCGCCGGCGGAGCGATCATGGGGGTGGTGCTGGCCGCGCTCGTCGCCCGGCATGTCGACGGCGCGTACAACTTCCACGACGCGATGGGCGCGTTAGGCGAACAACCGCTCTTTGCGATGGCGATCTACCTCGTTGCCATCGCCCTCCCGCTCTACCTCGTCGCGCGACGGCAGCTCAAGTAGACATCGACTCACCCATCCTCGCCCCTCGCGCCGACACCAGGCACCGAGCGGAGGGCGTCGACGATGCGTGAGATGACCTGTAGCTTGATCGGTTCTTCACGTCGTTCACCAGCATCACGATCATGAAGTCAATCATCGCCACTCGTCGACTCGTCCTCGCGCTCTCCTGCGCGCTCTCCTGCGCGCTCGCCTGCGCGCTCGCCTGCGCGCTCGCCACGCCCGCGGCGGCACAGGCGCCGGACCTCATCGTCACCAACGCACGCATCTATACGGTGGACCAGGACCGTCCGATCGTCGATGCGATGGCGATCAAGGATGGGCGCATCGTCGCCACCGGCCCCTCGCGCCTGATCGCGGCAATGAAGGGGAGCGGTACGCAGGTGATGGACCTGGGCGGGCGTACGGTGATCCCCGGGATGATCGACGCGCACGTGCACCTGATGGGGCTCGGGCAGTTCCTGCAGACCGTCGACCTGCGCGGGACGACATCGTACGACGAGGTGATCGCGCGTGTGGTCGAGCGGGCGAAGTCGATGCCCGCGGGCTCGTGGGTGATCGGGCGGGCGTGGGACCAGAACGATTGGGCCGACACGCGCTTTCCCACGCATGACAAGCTGAGCGCAGCGATTCCCGACCACCCGGTCTTTCTCGAGCGGGTCGATGGACACGCGGCGCTGGTGAACGCGATGGCGATGAAGGCGGCTGGACTCACCGCAAGCACCAAGGATCCATTCGGCGGGCACATCGAGCGTGGCCCCGGGGGCGTACCGACCGGGATCCTGGTGGACGCCGCGACCGGTATCGCCGAGCGGGTCATCCCGGCCCCGACCAACGCCGAAATGCAGACCGCGGCAGTTGCCGCGGCTACCGAGATGAACCGCTGGGGCCTCACCAGCGTGCACGACGCCGGCGTCCCGCAGGTGGCGATCGACGTGTACGAGGGACTGGCGAAGGAAGGAAAGTTCTCGGTGCGCGACTACGTCATGATTGCCGGCGACAGCGCCAACCTCGCGCATTACTTCGCCCGCGGCCCGCAAACCGCGCTCTACGACGGGCATATCTGGATCAAGGCGATCAAGATGGTGGCCGACGGCGCGCTCGGCTCGCGCGGCGCCTCGCTCCTCGAACCCTACAGCGACGATGCCAAGCTGACGGGCCTCACGCTCTCCCCGCCAGGGCGGGTGCACCAGGTCGGCGTCGAAGCGCTCAAGCGCGGCTTCCAGCTCAACGTGCACGCCATCGGCGACCGGGCGAATCGCACCGTGCTCGATGAATTCGAGCAGGCGCTCAAGGAGGTCCCCAAGGCCGACCATCGCTTCCGCATCGAACACGCGCAGATCATCCACCCCGACGACATTCCGCGATTCGCCCAGCTCGGCGTCACGCCGTCGATGCAGGCCTCGCACCAGACGAGCGATATGTACTGGGCCGGCAATCGCCTCGGACAGCAGCGCTTGTTAGGCGCGTACGCCTGGCGATCGTTGCTCAATACCGGCGTCGTTATCCCCAACGGGAGCGACCTCCCGGTCGAGAAGACCAATCCGCTCATCTCCTTTCACTCGGCGATCTCGCGGCAGGACGACAACAACTGGCCTGTGGGCGGGTGGTTCCCCGAGCAGCGCATGACGCGCGACGAGGCGCTCAAGGCGATGACGATCTGGGCGGCCTGGGCCGGCTTCATGGAAAAGGACGTCGGCTCGCTCGAGCCCGGGAAGTACGCGGACTTCGTCGTGCTCGACCAGGACATCATGCGCATCCCGGCAGAACTCGTGTTGCAGACGCGAGTCCTCTCGACCTGGCTCGGAGGGAAGGCCGTGTACCGCGCGAGCGAGCACGCGCAGTGACGCCGGCGATCCTCATTCGCGGCGCGATGCTGGTGGGGATCCTCCTCTTCGGAGGGGTGACCTGGTACGTGCGCCGCGACGGAGAGCCCCCTGCGCTGACACACGACACGCTGACCACCATGCTCTGGGTGGGGCGCGGAACGTGGATCCTCTCCATGGCCACCTGTCTTTCATTGTTTGGGATGCTGCGCAACGCGCGGAGCCAGCAACGCATCGTCGCGCTCTCCATCGCCGGCTGGGCGGCGGGCGAGGCGGTCGCGATCGTCGGAGGGGTGATCTGGTTCCTCACGGGGATCACCAAGTGGTACTCGGCGGGACTCGTGTACTTCGTCCTGGCCCTTCTCGCCTTCTCGCTCAAGCGCCAGTCGTGAGCGGTGTGCGCGCCAGTGGAGCGATCGTCTCGCTCCTTCCCGCCGCAACGGAGATGATCGTCTCGCTCGGGCTCCGCCATCGCCTCGCCGCGGTCACCCACGAGTGCGACTGGCCCCCCGAAGTGCGCGGACTCCCGGTCGTCACCGCGAGCCGCGTCGATGCGGAGCAGGGCGCGGGCGCAGTGGACGCCGCCGTGCGAGAGGTAGCGCAGGGAGGCGAGTCGCTCTTCGTGCTCGACGAGCACCGCATCCGCGAGTTGCAGCCGACGGCGTTCGTGACGCAGGGGTTGTGCGAGGTGTGCGCCGTCGCCGAGGGGGACGTGTACCGCCTCGCCGCCGATCTTCCCGAGCGCGCTCTCGTCGTGACGCTCGGCGCCCGCACGCTGGACGACGTCCTCGACTCGATGCAGTCCCTCGCCTTCTCGCTGGGCGTGACGGAGACCGGCGCCGAGGTCGTGCAGACGCTTCGACAACGCCTCCGCCAGGTGCACGAGACGCTCAAGGCAGCCCGTGCCCCGCGTCCTCGCGTGGCGGTGCTCGAGTGGACCGATCCCCTGTTCGTCGCCGGCCACTGGGCCCCCGACATGGTGAAACGTGCCGGCGGGATCGACGTCCTCGCGACATCGGGCGAGCACTCCCGAGTGGTCGACGTCGAGACGATCGCCGACGCCGAGCCCGAACTCCTGGTGTTCGCCCCCTGCGGCTACCGTCTCGAACGCGCCGTTGCAGCCGCCCGCGAGACGCTCTCACGCCCCGAGTGGGAGTGGGCCCGCGGACTGCGGCTGGCGGCGATGGACGGCAATGCGTTGACTTCTCGCCCCGGTCCTCGTCTGGTCGATGGAGTCGAGGTCATGGCGCGCCTGTTCAACCCAGACTTGTTCTCGCCGATCCCGAGGGGAACGGGAGCAATGATCTCGCTGATGTAAGGTTGGTTGTATTCGTCGGTTTGTAGGCATCGGAACGAACGGGGATCGCGGGACGCGCACCCTTGCCCCGCATCGTAGACTACCGATCTCCCGTCCCCCGTCTCCCGTCCCCCGTCCTGCTCTTCATGCTCTCCGATTCTTCCGTCGCCTTCCTCAAGCGTCTCCTCGATACTCCCGGCCCCTCCGGCTACGAAGGCGCCCCCGCGCGCGTCTGGCGCGAGGAGGCGACCGGATTCGCCTCCGTTTCCGCCGACGTCATCGGGAACTCACTCGCCGAGGTGAATCCCACCGGGGCGGTGACCATCATGCTGGCCGGACACATCGACGAGATCGGGGTGATCGCCACCTACATCGATGATGGAGGACTGATCTCGATCGGGCCGATCGGCGGGTGGGACAACCAGGTGCTCGTCGGGCAGCGCATCCGCTTCGCCGGGCGCAACGGCGACGTGGTCGGCGTCGTCGGGAAGAAGCCGATCCACCTCATGAAACCCGATGAGCGGGAGAAGGCGTCGAAGATGACCGACCTCTGGGTCGACATCGGCGCCGCCTCGCGCGACGAGGCCGCGGCGCTGGTGGGGATCGGCGACGCCGGGGTGATCGACTCGAAGACGATCGACCTCCCCAACCACCGCATTGCATCGCGCTCGATCGACAACCGCATCGGCGCCTTCGTGGTGCTCGAGGCGCTGCGGCGATACGCGGCGGCACCCGGCGCGGCGCGGGTAGTCGCCGTCGCCACGGCACAGGAAGAGATCGGGTTGCACGGCGGCGGCGCGCTGGTCGCGGCGGCGCGCCTCAGTCCCCACATGGCCGTCGCCGTTGACGTGACCTTCGCGACCGACCACCCCGGCCCGGAGAAGAAGGAAGTCGGCGAGCACAAGCTCGGCGGCGGCCCGGTCCTCACCCGCGGGTCGGTGAACCATCCGGTGGTCTACGGGCTCCTCCGCGACGCCGCCGAACGGAAGGGGATCCCCTACACGCTGCATGCCGCCGGGCGCGACACCAGCACCGATGCCGACTTCATTCACCTCGCGCGCGAAGGCGTCGCCACCGCGCTCCTCTCGGTTCCCAATCGCTACATGCACTCGCCGAACGAGATGGTGTCGCTGGAAGACCTGGACCGCGCCGCGGAGGTGATCGCCGAGGCCTGTCGCGCCGTCACCGCCGAAACGGACTTCACGGCGCGTTAGGCGGAGTCGCGCAGGGACCCGCGCGCCGATCGTTGCGCGCGAAAAGCGGGCGTCGCTCAGGCGCCGCCCGCGCTGCATTGCTGCCCGTCATCTCGCAATCGCTCGCCGGTCGCGCCGGCGCCCAGCGCCGGCCGGAGGGCGTCGACGAGTTGTGAGCGGACCTCTAGCGCCCCACGCCCTGCGCGTGCGC
>JBGAHX010000102.1:0-7992 GCA_044225935.1 Gemmatimonadaceae bacterium | reverse complement strand
TAGATCAGCATGACGACACCGGTTTCGGCAGCGACTCCCGCCAAGGCGATGAAGCCGACCGCGGCGGCGACCGACACGTTGTAGCCGAGCCACCACATGAGCCAGATGCCGCCCACCAGCGCGAACGGCACCGAGAGCATCACGATCAGCGTTTCGGTCATGCGCCGGAAATTGAGATAGAGCAGGAGGAAGATGAGCAGCAGCGTCACCGGCACGACGATCCGCAGCCGCTCGGCGGCGCGCTCCATGTACTCGAACTGACCGCTCCACGCGACGTAGTAACCGGGTGGGAACGCCACCTTCGCGTTCACCGCCTTGCGCGCGTCGGCCACGTAGCTGCCGATGTCGCGATCGCGGATGTCGACGTAGATGTACGCCGCGAGGAGCGCGTTCTCGGTGCGGATGCCCGGCGAGCCCTTGACCACCTGCACCTTGGCCAGTTGTCCCAGTGGAATCATCGCCCCGTCCATCGTCGGCACGAGCACGGTGCGCGCGATGAGCTGCGGATCGGAGCGCAGCTCGCGCGGATAGCGTACCGACACGCCGAAGCGCTCGCGCCCTTCGACCGTCGTGGTCACCATTTCACCGCCGAGCGCGGTCGCGACGACATCCTGGAAGTCGCCCACGGCCAGGCCGTAGCGCGCCAACGCCGCGCGATCCGGCTCGATCTCGAGGTAGTAGCCGCCGGTGATGCGCTCGGCGAACGCGCTGGTGGTTCCCGGCACCTCCTTCACGACCGTCTCGATCTCCTTGGCGAGGCGTTCCATCTCGCCCAGATCCTTGCCGAAGACCTTGATGCCGCGGCGTGCGGATGCCGGTGGAGAGCATGTCGATGCGCGCCTTGATCGGCATCGTCCACGCGTTGGAGATGCCGGGCATGGCGACCGCCTTGTCCATTTCGGCGATCAGCTTGTCGGTCGTCATCCCCTTGCGCCACTCGGCTTCGGGTTTGAGGTTGATGACGGTCTCGAACATCTCGAGGGGCGCCGGATCGGTGGCGGTCTGCGCGCGTCCCGCCTTCCCGTAGACCGAGGCCACTTCGGGGAAGCTGCGCAGGATCTTGTTCTGCGTCTGCAGCAGTTCCGCCGCCTTGGTCACCGACATGCCCGGCAGCGACGACGGCATGTAGAGCAAGGTGCCCTCGTTCAATGTCGGCATGAATTCCGTCCCCAGCCGCGAGGCCGGGTAGAAGGTGATCGCCATCACCAGCAGTGCTATCGCGATCGTTGTCTTCTTCCAGTGCATGACGCCCGCGATGACGGGCCGGTAGATCTGGATCAGGAAGCGATTGACCGGGTTCTTCGCCTCGGGCATGACGCGACCACGAACGAACAGGATCATCAGCACCGGCACCAAAGTGATCGAAAGGAGCGCCGCGCCCGCCATCGCGAAGGTCTTGGTGTAGGCGAGCGGTGAGAACAGTCGACCTTCCTGCGCTTCCAGCGTGAAGACCGGCAGGAACGACACCGTGATGATGAGCAGCGAGAAGAACAACGCCGGACCCACCTCCTTGCAGGCGTCGATCATCGCTTGCAGCCGCGATTCTCCTTCGCGCAAGCACTCGATGTGCTTGTGCGCGTTCTCGATCATGACGATGGCGGCGTCGACCATCGCGCCGATCGCGATCGCGATGCCGCCGAGGCTCATGATGTTGGAGTTCATCCCCAGCAGGCGCATCGCGATGAAGGCGATAAGCACGCCGACCGGCAGCATCAGGATCGCCACCAACGCGCTGCGCACGTGCAACAGGAACACGATGCACACGGCGGCGACGATGAGACTCTCCTCCAGCAGCGTGCGCTTCAGGGTGTCGATCGCGCGATGGATGAGGTCCGAGCGGTCGTAGACGGTCACCACCTTCACCCCTTCGGGCAATCCCGATGCGACCTCCGCGATCTTGGCCTTCAAGTTGTGGATGACTTCGAGGGCGTTCTGGCCGTAGCGCGCCATCGCGATCGCGGAGACCACCTCCCCCTCGCCATCGAGTTCGGTGAGGCCACGCCGCTCGTCGGGGACGAGTTCGACACGGGCGATGTCGCGGATCGTGACCGGCGTGCCCTTGTCGCTCTTGACGACCAGCGACTCGATGTCGCCGACGCCGCGCAGGTAGCCTTTGCCGCGGACCATGTACTCGGTTTCCGCCATCTCCACGACGCGTCCCCCCACATCGCGGTTGGAGTCGCGGATGACCTGGGTCACCTTGGACAGGGGAATGCCGTAGGCTCGGAGGCGGACCGGGTCGACGACGACCTGATAGGTCTGTACGAAACCGCCGATGCTCGCGATCTCCGCGATGCCTTGCGCCTTGGCGAGCTGGTAGCGCAGGAACCAGTCCTGGATCGTGCGCAGCTCGGCGAGGTTCTTCTTTGCGCCCACCAGTGCGTACTGATAGACCCAGCCGACGCCGGTCGCGTCGGGACCGAGCTGCGGAGACACGCCTTTGGGGAGTCGACCCGACGCGAAGTTGAGATACTCGAGCACGCGCGAGCGCGCCCAATAGATGTCAGTGCCGTCCTCGAAGATGACGTACACGAACGACGCACCGAAGAACGAAAAGCCTCGTACGACCTTCGACTTCGGCACCGAGAGCATCGCCGCGGTGAGCGGATAGGTGACCTGGTCCTCCACGACCTGCGGCGCCTGGCCCGGATACTCGGTGTAGACGATGACCTGCACGTCCGATAGATCGGGCAATGCGTCGAGCGGCGTCTTCATCACGGCGTAGACGCCCGCGAGGGTGACGAAGAGCGTGGCCAGCAGCACGAGGAAGCGATTGCGCGCCGACCACTCGATGATCCCGCCCAGCATGGCCCCGCCCTCAGTGCCCCGTGTGGGCGGGTGCCGCGGGTTGCGCGCGGTCGACCGCCGCGCCCTTGGGCGCGACCGGCGCCGGCGGGGACGCCGCGTCGCCCGCCGTACCGGCGCTCTTGCCGTGGGCCGCATGGCCGAACGCGCCGACGGCAGCCTTGAGATTGCTCTCGGCGTCGATCAGGAAGTTCGCGGCGACCACGACCTGCTCGTCCTCCTCGACACCCTGCAGGACCTGGACGTAGCGATCGGTGCGCACACCGAGCTTCACCTCGCGTGGCTCGAAGCGGCCTTCGGCGCGTTGTACGAGAACGATCTGGCGCGTTCCGCTGTCGATGACCGCGGAGACCGGAACGGCGAGCACCTTGGCGCTGCCGCCCGCGGGCAACTCGACCTTCGCGAACATCGCCGGCTTCAGCAGGAGGCCGGGGTTCGCGATCTCCAGTCGCACGGCGACGGTTCGCGTCTCGGGCTTCAGGGTCGGATAGACGTAGGCGATGCGGCCTTCGAAAGTCCGATCGGGATACGCGTCGACGCGCACCGCGGCCCGCGCGCCGGTGCGCACCAGCGCGATGTCCTGCTCGTACACCTCGGCGATCACCCATACCGAGGATAGATCCGCGATCTGGTAGAGCGTATCGCCGGGCATGAAGCGCATGCCCTGCACCGCCTTCTTCTCCATCACGACGCCGGACGCGGGCGAGCGGAACGTCAGTGTTCGTTTCGCTTCGCCGGTCTGCGCCAGCAGGCGCACCTGCTCGTCCGAAATGTCCCAGTTGCGCAGTCTCGATAGACTCGATTCGGCCAGGCGCTGCATGCTCGCGCGCGGATCGGCGTCGGCCCCTTTCAGTGCTTCGACCGCTTGACTCGCGATCGCGTACTCACGCTGCGCCGAAACGAGCTCGGGGCTGTAGACCTCGAAAAGCGGCTGTCCCTTGCTCACCGGTTGACCGGTGGCGTTGACGAAGAGCGCTTCGACCCACCCCTCGAATTTGGGGGCGACGGCGAACATGCGCCGCTCGTCGACCTCGATGCGGCCGGCCGCCGCGACGATCCTGTCCAGCGCACGCAGCGTCGCAGGCTCGCTGCGCACCCCGAGCTTCTGCACCTTGCCCGGGCTGATCGCGATCTGCCCGCGGTCGGCCTCCGGCGCCTCGCCCTCGTAGACGGGGAGGTAGTCCATGCCCATCGCATCTTTCTTGGGCACCGGCGAGGTATCCGGCAATCCCATCGGATTGCGGTAGTAGAGGATCTTCCGCGACGGCGTCGCGCCCGCTTCGGCGGCCGCCACCGGCGCGGGTGCGATCCCATCGACCGGTCGCGCCGTTTCGCGCTGCCCCCACCAGTAGCCCGCAGCCAGCCCCGCGGCGAGCAGCACCAGCGCGACCGCCACACGCAACGCGGCGCTCACAGCTCGTCTCCGAGCAGCCGCTCGATATTGGCGAGGCGTGTCTGGGCCTCGACTTGCGCCTTCACCAGATCCTGCTTCGATTTGCGGATCTGTCGTTGCGCGTCGAGCAGTGTCGCGAAGTCGACCTTTCCGGTTTCGTAGCCGGCGAGCGCCGCCTGCAGCGTCGCTTCCGCCTGCGGCAGCAGGCTATCCGCCGTCAGCGTCGCGATCCGCTGCGCCGCGTCGAGGCCGGCCAAGTTCTCGAAGAGCTCTCCGGTCAGCCGGTTGAACGCCGCCTCCTTGCGCGAGCGCGCCGCGTTCAGCATCGATTCGGCTTCGCGTTCCTGCCATCGGCGCGACTCCTGCTGCAGAGGAATGTTCACTTCGAGCATCACTTCCCATTCGCCGATGCGCGAGCCCATCTGGATCGGCGAAACGCCGATGGCGAAGTCCGGGTAACGGTTCTTGTAGGTGAGCTCGCGGTTGCGCGCCGCCGCGGTGATGCGCGCCTCCTCGGCGAACAGTTCCGGATTGCGTCCGCGCAGCCGATCGAGGAGCGCCTCCGGCTCGCGCTTCGCCGGCGCCGGAACAGCACGCAGGCGCTCCGGCAACGCGAGCGGCGCGTCGGCCCGGCGGGCGAGTAGGCTGTTCAACGCCGCCCGCAGTCCCCGCTCCTCGCTTTCGAGCGATAGGAGCTCCCCACGCATCGAGGTCCGCTCGACCTGCGCGCGAATGACATCCTGCTGCGGCGCGAGGCCGCCCGCGTAGCGAACCTGCGCGATCGCCTCCAAGCGCTCCAGCAGGCCGAGGATCTCGCGCACGAGTAGCTCGTTCTGCGCGACGAGGTAGAGCCGCGCGTAGACGGTCTTGATCCGCGCGGCGAGTTCGGTCCACGTGGCCGTGGCGCGGGCCGTCGCCTGCTCGGCGTCCGCGGCGACATCGCGCTTGAGATCGCGCTTGCCCCAGAACGGGATCGGCTGCAGCACCGTGTACTTGGTGCTCCCGACCTTGCTCGGATTGAGACTCGGCGGCGCATCGGTGCCCGCGTTGGTGATGTTCTGCAATTCCATCCTGAATAGCGGATCGGAGAACGCACCGGCCGGATAGATGCGTTGATTCGCGGCGTCGGCCTCGTAGCGCATCGCCGCGAACTCCGGATTGTCGCGGGCGTATTCGAGAAGACTCTCGAGGTTCGCGCCCAACGGGCGATCGGCGCTGCCGGCGGCGGTCGCGAACGTGGCGTGGGCCGCGAACGCGAGCATCATGCATGCGAGAAGCGCCGCGCGAATTCGATCCGTCGCGTCGGTGCGCGAGAGCGGCAACCGGGCGACGCGCGATGCGTCGTCGCCGCTACGCGCGCGCGAGCCGGTCATCGCGCACGCTCGACCGCAGCGACGCCGAGATCAGCTCCCGCCGACTCGGCGATCGTACGGTGATGACGCACGGCCAAGAAGAGCGAGAGCGCGATCGCCACCAGTACGACGATCCGGACGACGAGGCGTCGGTTGGGCCACATACTCGTTGGCGATCAATGGGTGGCGAACGTGCGGGCGGCGCCGTCGCGACCGACGAGAAGCGTGTCGTACGTCGTCGGGTTCGGCGCTTCCATACCCGGGGAGCCCCTCGGCATGCCGGGGACCGCGAGGCCCAACGCCGCGGGCTTCCGCGCGAGGAGGAGCTTCACATCGGCGGCCGGCACGTGCCCCTCGACGACATAGTCGCCAACCACGGCCGTGTGGCAAGCGGCGAGTCCGCTCGGCATGCCGAGGCGGGCGCGTTGCGCCGGCACGTCGGCGATGTCGTGGGTGGCGACCGCAAAGCCGGCCTGGCGCATGTGCTCGACCCACCGCCCGCAGCAGCCGCAGGTCGCGCTCTTGTAGACTTCCACTTTGGGCAGGTCGCTCGCCATCGCCGCCGACGCCAGCAGCATGCCGACCATCAAGGTCGCGGATCGCACGACACGCATCGCCATCTCCTCGTAGGGGTTTCGATCTCGGTCCATTCTGATTTCGGCTATCCGACACCAAACTGACCGCGGGATTACAAATCGGTAATGATCGATCTGGGACAAACTCCGCCGGGCACAATGAACGCGCGTTCGCAGATCACGCGAGGAACGGCGATGAAGATCCTGGTCGTCGAAGACGAGACCAAGACCGGCAATTACTTGAAGCAGGGCCTCACCGAGGCCGGATTCGTGGTCGACCTCGTCCGCGATGGTAACGATGGGCTGCACGCCGCGGTCAGCGAGAGCTACGACCTCGTCGTGCTCGACATCATGCTTCCCGGCATCGACGGGTGGACGGTGTTGCGCGGACTGCGCGAACGCGGCGCGACCCTGCCCGTCCTCTTCCTCACCGCCCGCGATCAAGTCGACGATCGGGTGAAGGGTCTCGAGTCCGGTGCCGACGACTATCTGGTCAAGCCGTTCGCCTTCTCCGAGCTGTTGGCACGGGTGCGCTCGTTGCTCCGTCGCGGCAAGACTAAGGAACCCGAGGTGCTGCGCGTAGCCGATATGGAACTCGATCTGTACCGCCGGCGCGTTACCCGCGGCGGCAAGCGGATCGCGTTGACGGCGAAGGAATTCGCGCTCCTAGAACTCCTGCTCCGCCGCCACGACGAGGTCCTGCCGCGCTCGCTGATCGCCTCGCAGGTGTGGGACATGAACTTCGATAGCGACACCAATGTCATCGAGGTCGCCGTGCGGCGCCTGCGTGCGAAGGTCGACGACGGTTTCGAACCGAAGCTCATCCAGACCGTGCGCGGCATGGGCTACGTGCTGGAGACGCCGGGCATCGCATGATGTGGCGCCGATCGATCACCTTTCGCCTGGCGCTGCACTTCGCCGTAGCCTCGACGGCGGTGCTGCTCGCGATCGACACCTCGTGGCCCGTTCGGTCGATCGACACTTCGTCGAACTCGATCGCAACGAGCTGTACGGCAAGCTCGCGCTGATCCGGCACGTGTTAGCCAAGGCGCGAACACCGCTGGACCTGGCGGCACTGCCCGAGCGCATGGACGATGCGCTCACCGGTCACGACATGCTCTCGGTCGCCATCACCAAGCCCGACGGCGGCACCCTGTTCCAAACCAAGGGCGCGGTCATGCCCGACCCGCTGCCGAGCGCGGTGCCGCCGGACGCGACGACCCCGGAGCTCGCGTCGTGGTCGGCCAACGGCCATGTCTACCGCGGCTTCGCGGTCCGCGAAGCGATCGAAGGCGGTGATCTCGGCCATGTGCTGGTGTTCATCGCCATCAATACCGACGAACATCACCGCTTCCTGGTCGTGTTCTATCGCACTCTGTGGCTGGCGATCGGCGCGGGCATCGTGGCCATCGTGCTCCTCGGCTGGTTCGCCGCGAAGCGCGGATTGGCGCCGCTGCGCGACATGACCGCGGTCGCAAGCAGCGTGACGGCGACCCGGCTCGGCGATCGACTGCCGTTGAACGCGCTGCCGGTGGAACTGCTCGATTTGGCCAAGGCGTTCAACGGCATGCTGGCGCGGCTCGAAGATTCCTTCCGGCGCTTGTCGGAGTTCTCCTCCGACCTGGCGCACGAGCTGCGAACGCCCATCGCCAACATGATGACCCAGACGCAGGTGGCGCTTTCGCGCGCGCGCACGCCGGACGAGTACCGCGAAGTGCTGTACTCGAACGCCGAGGAGTTCGACCGCTTGGCGCGCATGACCTCCGACATGCTGTTCCTCGCCAAAGCGGACAACGGCCTCATCGTTCCTCGCAGCGAGACGATCGACCTGCGCAACGAGGTGAGCGAGCTGTTCGAGTTCTACGAC
>JBGAHX010000101.1:0-6876 GCA_044225935.1 Gemmatimonadaceae bacterium | reverse complement strand
CTCGCCACGCTGGCCGCCACGCGCAGTTCCAGCGCCAGCACCGCCTTCTGCGAGAACGGGATCGTCGGCGGAGAGGCGTCGCTCGCATCCCACGATGCGGGGACCAGCGTCGTCAGCAGGTCGAGCGTTTCGCTGGCGATCGGGTCGGTGTCCGTCATCAGGACCACAGTCTGAGTCGAAGTGGGCCTGAGAGCGCAGATCCCCGGTCGGCCTTGCCCGAGCGAACCGGAGCGCAGCAGCTGCACCTCGGACACCGACCGGATCGGCAGCGGCATCCGGTCGGACGTGTAGACGATCTCCAGCACCTGCGCGTACTCGCTCGAGCCGGGCAGCGTGTAGTCGATGGTTCCGGGAGCGAGCGAAACGGCCGCCACCTGCCACGCCGAGCCGAGCCCGAGATCGGATGCGATCAGGGCTACCTGGCGATTGACCGCAAGGCGCATCTGGTCATTCGTGAAGGTGGGATGGCCAACGTCGGGATCACCGAGGATGCCGCGCGCGTTGGTGACGACCGCTCGCCCGTCCGTACTCATGACTTCACACCCGTGCCCATTCTTCCTCCCCGACGCGCTTCCACAGCACGCCGTTCGCATCGGAAACCATCAGACGCTTTCCGCGATAGCGCATCGGCTCGACCATCCCCGCCTTGCGCGCCACCTTCGCGGCACTCTGTGCCCGCACCGTGCGCCGTCGCCCCGTTCGGCGATCGACCAGCGTCGTCACCTCCGCTCGTGCGCTCCGCTCCATACCCAGTTCGGTCGAAACGCGACGGTGCGGGTGCCACATCTCGTAGACCGCGTTGTTGATCCTGACACGCTCCTCGTCGTTCTTCGGACGAGGGTAACGGTAGCCGACGATCTCGCCTTTCGCGTTTCGTTCGGCCGTTCCGCCCATCTTGTCGAACGTCCCGGCGATGGTCGACCACGACGGGGCCGCGGCTCTCTTGGCCGCGACCTCCGCCGTGAATCCCACCGCAGCCGTCGCGGTGCTCGCATCAGGAACGCTTGCCACCCTTGTCCTTCTCCTTCGGCTCGTCCGGCCCGTACAACTGCTGCCGGATCGACTCCTTCTTCTGCACGCCCGTCTCCACCTTCGCCCGCACCTTGTGCGCGAACATGATGAGCTCGGGGTGCGTCGCTGCCTTCGGGAACTCGGGGCACACGGCCGTGAGGTTGTCCACGTCGTCCCACAGGTCGCACTTGCCCTGCGCGCAGTAGTTGCAGTTCGGATCACGCACCGGATGGCGCTTCACGCTGCCACGGTAGGTGTAGGTGTCTCCCTCACCGCCGATGATCTCGACCAGGTTGCCCTTCTCGTCCGCGTCCAGTTCCTTGCGAAGCCAGTTGAAGCACGGTCCGCACGAGGTGCGCACACGCCCGTCGCGCGTCGTTACGCGCCCGATCTGCATGTGCGGCCGCGTGTCGCGGAACGTGCGATCGCAGGCGTACCGCATCGGGCAGCCCGCGTTGTTGTTCCCGTCACGCTCGGAACACGTCGCGATGTTGCGCGTCGGCACGCCGAGCTCGCGCAACTCGTCCAGAGATCCCACAGGGCGACTGATCTGCGGCGCCTTCGAGTCCAACGAAACCTTGGCCATGTGCCTCCGTTCCGCCCGGTCTGGCGAGGGAGGATTGTCCTCCCCCGCCGCCCCGGGTCCGTGGTCCTAGTTCTGGCCCGTCTGCATGTCCACCGCGTACTCGTCGAACTGCTCAGACACGCCGAACTCCTCGGTGGCGATGATGCGCATGACCAGTTCGACGGCCTGCGGATCGAGCACCGTGGACTCCTCGTTGAAGCCGATGACGAACGCTTCCGGGATGTAGCAGAGGTTGTGGATGATGCCGCCCGTGTTGAGCACGTTGCCCGACTCGTCGATGTTGGCGCCGAGCACCGGCGACATCCACCCCGAGATGAGCGGCGACTTGGAATCGCCACGGACGTGGTCGGCCGTCAGGTCGAACACGCCCATGCAGTTCTTCAGCTGCAGCGGGTGCACCTTGATGAACCACGTCGTCTCACCCGGCTTGAACTTGCGCTTGGCCGAGATCGCCAGCGCCTGCTGCGCGTCGAGCAGCAGACCCTTGTCGATCGACGCCATCGCCGAGCCCATGACGTTCGTGGCGAGGTTGTCCGCCAGCCCGGCGCACGTCACGTCGCGGTACTCCGCGAGCGCGTACTTGAGCATCTGGCGGTACGGACCGTCCGGCGAGGTGTCCATGCGCAGGTACACGCTGCGCTGGATCTCGACGGCCGCGTACGACTGCTCGGGGCTGACCGTGATCTCCTCCTCGGTGTTCGCCGAGTAGGTCAGGCCAGTGCTGTACGGACCGGCGCCAGCCTGCGCCGCGATCGCCAGCATCTTCGGGATGTGCAGCTTCTGGCCGATCTTCCGGCCAGGAGCACGCATGAAGTTCTTGCCGACGACTTCCTCTTCCGTCGTCTCCTGCAGCAGACCGGGGCTCCACAGCTCGGGAAGCAGCTTCAGAGCGGTGGTGGTGGTCGTGGTCGCCATTCCTGAAATCCTCCTGCCGCAGAAGACCCGGCGTTACGCCCTGAGGCGGAACTTGCCGGCTCTCCGGTCGGCGATGGTCTTGTGTGGATCGCGTCGCATCATCTCGTTGTACTCGTCCACCGTCTTGGTCGGCACGCCGTCATCGTCGTCCGCGCCCGCAGGCGCACCCACGATGCGCGTGTTCTCGACCCGCGGCTTCGCTTTGCGCGCCTCGGCCAGCTCGGCCTTCGTGCGCGCCAGCTCCTGCTCGAGCGTCTCCGTCTCGCCACCGCGCATCAGCCGGTAGGCGATGTCCGGCGTCGGGGCACCGCTGTCGCGCATGAACTTCTTCACCGCGTCGCGCTTGCCCTCCGGGATCTTCTCCATCTGCATCTGGAACACGAGCATCTGGTGCGAGGCCTTCGCCTCTTCGGCGGCCTCAATGCCTGCGAGCACCGCCCCGGCGTCGCGGTTTCCCGCCTTCGCCGCAGCGCGCAACTCGGCCTTGTACGCCTTGCGCTCGGCCGGACTCATGATCGGCGCGTCGTCGTCCACGGTGTCGGTGGTCGTGTTCGTGGTCGACTGAACGCGCGCCCGGAGTTCGACCAGTTCCTCGGCGTCCCTCTTGGCCTGCTCGCGCGATGCCTTGAGCGTCACGTACTCGTGCGAGCTGATCGTCACCTTCTTGTCCCCATCGTCGCTGCCCGACGCGGCGTCCCCGGTTCCCGGCGCACCCACAGGGGTGACAGGAGTCTCCGGCGCGGCGTCTGTCCCAGCGGGGACTGGTTCGGTTGACACGAGAAAATCCCCCTACGTTACGGCTGGCACCATCGGCTCGGGCATCGCCGGTGTCCCGGATACCCCCGGTGGCGTCGGACCCGTCAGCGACGGGCCAATCGGAGCGGGAGGCGGCGCCAGCCGTTCCCGCAGTTCATTCACCATTCCCTCCACAACGTGCTTCGGCAGCTTCGCCTGCTGCGCCGCGAACTGCAGCAGCGTCGGGCTCTGGATCTGCGCCATTTCGCTCGCCGCCTTCATCTGCTCTCGGTCCGCCGCGTTCAGGTCGGGCGCCGCGTGGACCTTCAGCTTGAGCGCCGGCATCGCCTGCGGATCGAACAGCCGTGTCGCCGTCTGGCCGTCAGGGCCCGCGGCGTCCACCCACTGCTTATCCGTCCGGCACCCACACAGCAACTCGAACCAGCGCGAGAACAGCGGCCCCTCGTCCTCGCGCAGGATCCTCACCGCCGAGTCCAGCGGGACATCGCCCGTCTCCATCGAACGCGCGATCGTGCCGACATTGACGCCCTTCAGATCCTCGGGCGTGCCAGACGCCTGACCGATCCCGCGATGCTTGTTCACTTCACTGTCGATCGTCTCCCACCACAGACCGAACGCCGCGTTGAGCCCCGAGCCCTGGAAGTGCCTGATGCCCTGCAGGTCGTCGTAGCTGGTCGTGTACGCGATGCGATCTCCGGTGCCGTCGAACATGTACGGATTTCCGGCCGCATCCCACAGCGAGTCGTTCTTCGCAATCGTGAGGTCCTTGTTCCTCGACATCTGCAGGAAGCCGTCGACCAGCGAGGCGTTCTTGAGGCTCTGCAGGTCCATGTTGAGGAACGTTTGCGAGTTGCCAGTGGGCTCGATCGGGAACGGATCGGGCACGTAGTAGAGCAGCGGGAAGCGCGTCAGACCCTTCGGCCACGGGCCGTCCCGCAACAGCCCGGCATCCGGCGAGAACGGTGCGAACACGATCCTCCGGTTGCGGTTCTCGTAGGCCGGCGCGCTCCCGTACTCTCGCTCCGTCTCGATCCGGTGCATCTGCGAAACGTCCATGCCCTCGGGGGTCTTGCCACACTTCGGGCACGGCATCGTCTCGGGCAGCAGCGAACCGTCGTAGGTCGGGTCGTTCGACAGGTCGCGCTCCGTGTAGCCACACGTCCCGCACGCCATGTAGTAGTTCTGCGGGTCCAGCTTCTTCGGCTCCCCGACCAGCACTTCCACCGTCGTCGGATCGTCCATCAGCCAGCCCGTGACGAGCGTCGCCGTCTTCACCTCGGGCGCCGCATCCTCGTCCACTGCGGGCTCGACCTCCTCCACGTCCTCCACCTCGAACGCGCGCTTGCCGTCATCCGGCCTCACCATCGTGCGCGACGGACCGAAGTCGGGATTCTCGTGGATGTCCTCGAGCGGCACGTTCTCGTGGATCTCCCACACGACGAGATTGCCAGGCTCGAGCGGGTGCATGAAACGCGCGTCCCACGCGATCAGCCAAGGTTTGACCGTGCGCGGGATCACGTTCGCGCCGTACGGTCCTCCCGGAACCACGTCGAGCACGCACGCTCCGGCGCGCGCCGCGAGTCCCATGCGGATGAACCGGCGCCGCACGCGCGGATAGCCGATGTCCATGTCGTGCAGCTGCTCGTCCATCACCGATCGCGCGATCATCGCCGCGTCGTCGAGATCCGCCTGCTCGATCTCGTCGTGCCCAGGCTCCGCGGGACGCACGTCGATATAGATCGGAGAGCCCTCGATCTGGCCGGTCGAGTAGCGCGTGATGTCGTACAGGTCGAGCGTCGAGATGGTCAGCGGGTCGGGATCGCTCGCGCGCTTCTTCTCGATCGTGCCGTGATGCTTGAGCTTGACGTTGTAGCCGTACTCCAGCTTCATCGCCTTGTGGTACTGGCGCAGCGAACGGAAATCGCCCTTGTAGCGATCAACCATCGCCTGTGCTTCGGCAACCTTCTTCTTCGCCACAGGGCGAGCCATCAGCGACCTTTCCCAAACGAAACGGGACGGCTCGCCGCGCCTACACTACCGTGCGCGGGTTGCCGCCCCGTTCTCGTCATCGCGGTTGCCTACAGAGCCTCGAAGAGTTCCGCCACGTACTCCTTGCCGCAGAACGCCCACGCGGCACCCGAGAGACGCGGCTGCACGATCGAGGTCACCTTGCCGAGCGAGAGCCCGTGCTTCTCGGGATCATGCACGGCCTTGGGGTCCTTCGCCTTGTTGAACGCCGCCTGCTGCGCCTGCAGCTTCGCCTCGGCCTCGTTCACCGCCGCGGCGATCGCGCTCACCGGCTCACCACGCGCCGCGAGCACGTCGGCCCACTTGAACTTCAGGCCGGGCGCGCTCATCGACGCACCTCGTCCTCGTACCGCTGCAGGTAGATGCGAGCAGGCGACACGACACCACCGATCGCCACGATCAGGAATCGCAGCGCAGGCGGCGGTAGCCCCGCAATCGACAGCGTTCCGCGCGTCGTCTGCGGGAAGTAGTAGATCGGGAACTTGAACATCAGGTCGTTCGCCGTCACGTCCGTGAACGTGATCGCCGTCAGCGTGGTCCAGGAGGTCCCGTTGCCGTTTCCGACCTGCGGAGTGATCGTGAACGAGGTCGCCGTGAACGAACCGGCAGAAGTCGAATCCACCGCGACCACCATCGACGCGAACTGCACCGTGTCCGACACGCCCGTGGCCGCAGGAAGCGCCCAGCCGTTCGTGTAGATCACGCTCGTCGTGTCGGTCGCACCGACCTTGATCTGCTTGTACAGCGTGTCGCGCTGACCGCCCACGTTGCTGGCGTTCTCGTTCTTCCACGTCAGGTTGTCGGTCCGAAAGTGAACCGCGCCCGCAACGCTCGCGAGCACCGACACCATCACCACGGCCAGTGCGACAGCCGCCAGAAGTCGCTTCATGTACTTCTCCTCCCGTTCGGGTGTGTACCACCGACATGCGGCAGGATAGCGTCATTTCGTCGCGCGTCAAGATGTCGCTGCGACTTCCCGTCGCTACTCCTTCGGTCGCCATACCTCCGGACGCGACGGACGCACCGTTCCAGTTCGTCCAGGACGCCTCACCGGGTGGCCCATGTCCCGCCGCAACGCCGCGTCGAATCCCGTCTCGATCCTCGCCTGCATCACCCTCGGCGCCGGGCGCGTCTGGATCACATGCAACGCCCTCCCCGCGCACACCATCGCCTCGCGGTGGTGCCTCGCGCCCTTGCGAACGTTCGCCGGTCGCCCCTGCTGGTCCTCGCGCACGTCCATCCACTGCAACACCATGTCCGCCGAGAAGCACATGAACGTGCCGTTGTTCAGCCCGGAGATGAGCGCGTTCACGTTCTCTCCGTTCGTCGTCGGGTTGGCGTTCCACCCGTACTCGGTCGAGATCGTCCCCGGTGAGCGCGTCCGGTCGTCGTGCGCGATGTTCGGATACCGCAGCTTCCGCAGCGTGGCAATGAACTGCACGCCGAAGTTGCCCGTCACCTCCGGGTCGATCAGCGCGTTGCCGTACTCGCGCCCAATGCGGTCCGCCAGGATGGCCAGCGAGTCCTCGTCCAGATACCCGCCCTTGCCCGATCGCATCCCGAACCTGCACACGCACATC
>JBGAHX010000039.1:0-63419 GCA_044225935.1 Gemmatimonadaceae bacterium | reverse complement strand
TAACGCCGAATCGCCGCGTGGAGCGCGATCCCGCCGAAGAGGTGATTGCGCCTGGCCGAGCGCTCGAAGCCGGCGCGTGAGAGCGCCGCATCGAATTCGCCGGCGGTCACGAAGTGCCGGATGGAGTGGGCGATGTAGGCGTAAATGACCGGCGCGCGGTGCCACCACCACCCCACGAGGCCCCCCGACAGCTGCAAATACCACAGGAAGAGCGCGCGCCACGGCGCGAATCCGGGTCGGTAGAAGTCGAGCGTGAGCAGTACCCCGCCCGGGCGCAGTACCCGACGGAGCTCGGCCAGCGCTGCCTCGTACTCCGGTACGTTGCGAAGCGCGTAGCCGGCGAGGATCACGTCGCACGAATCGTCGGGGAGCGCGAGGCGCGTGAGGTCGCCGACTTCGAAGCGTACGCGCGAGGCGTCGAGGGAGGCGACGCGCCCGCGCGCCCGTGCGATCATCCCCTCCGCCGAGTCGACGCCGAGCACTCTCGCCTGCGGGCGCAGCTCGGCGGCGCGAAGTGCGAGGTCGCCCGTGCCGCACGCGACGTCGAGAACCTGTGCGGCTGACGGCGCGCGCTCGTCGAACCACCGCATCAGCGTTCCCTTCCATCGCGCGTCCATTCCAAAGCTGAAAAGTCGCGTGAAGGCGTCGTAGCGCGGGGCGATGTGCTCGAACATCGGCGTGACGAACGCCTGCTTGCGCGCCGGGTCGAGCAGGTGCGCCTCGAGGTCGAGCGCTTCCAGCTCCTGAGGAGAGGGCGGCGCAGGAGGCAACATCGAGGAGGGCGAGTCGGGCAACGGCACGATGGCGAAATGCTGTGCGGGAGGAGGGGCGTGGGGGGCGTGAGAGCGCCGTGAACAGTTTATCTTGCCACACCCTGTTCGGGGGGAGGGGCGTTCCCTCCTCGCTCCGGTTCACGCTTACCCCGCTCGCGACATGCCCATCGGCGACAGCCCCCCGGCCGGATGGACGTCCTTCGTCAGCACCTCGTCGGCCGGCACGCTCCCCGCCGAGCAGCCGGCGGCAACGTCGCTGCTCGCGTCGGACACGGCGATGTGGGCGATCGTCTTCGCCGGAGGGATCGGATCGCGCTTCTGGCCCCTGTCGTCGCCGCACCGCCCCAAGCAGCTCCTGCGCCTCGTGGGGGAGCGCCCGCTGATCGCCGAATCGGTCGCGCGATTGCACCCGCTGGTCCCGGCCGAGCGCACGCTGGTCGTCACCAGCGCCGACATCGCGCCGGCGATCCACGCGGCGATCCCCGAGGTTCCGCTCGCCAACATGCTGGTCGAGCCTCGCCCGTTAGGCACGGCGATCGCCCTCGCTTGGGGAGCGCGCGAGGTGGCCAAGCGCGCTGGGCCCAACGCGCTCCTCTGCGCGCTGCATGCGGACCTCGCCGTCGCCTTTCCCGAGGCGTTTCGCCATTCGCTGCGGCAGGGAGCTGCCGTCGCCGCGCGCGAGGATCTCGTCGTCTCGATCGGCGTCACGCCGTCGCGCCCGGAGGTGGGCTTCGGCTATCTCGTCGTCGGTGACCCGCTCTCGATCGACTTCCCCCTCGAGAGCGGCGGGCCCGCGCTCGTGCAGCGCTTCATCGAGAAACCCGACACGCCCGTCGCCGAATCGCTTTGTGCCGAAGGAGCTCTCTGGCATTCCGGCGTCGCGCTCGCGCGCGCCAAGCTCCTCCTCGACGCACTCGAACGCCACACGCCCGAAGTAGCGCCGGTACTGCGGGCGAAGGATATGGCCGATGAGTCGGTCATGGCGACACTCGAGCGCTCCGTCTCGGTGGAGCGCGGTCTCCTCGAGCGTCTGGAGACGATGGCCGTGATCCCCGGCGACTTTGGGTGGGACGATGTCGGGACGTGGGCCTCGCTCAAGCGCGCCCGAGACCTCGACGATGATGGCAACGGTGCCATTGGCGACGTGCACTTCGTCGACGCCTCGGCCAACGTCGTGCACGCCGAGGGTTCGTCGGTCGTGCTCTACGGCGTCGAGGGGCTCCTCGTCGTCACGGTGCGCGGAATCACCTTCGTCACCACGCTGGAGCGTGCGGCCGAGCTGCGTCCACTGCTCGACCGCCTCCCCGACGCGCTCCGCCGCCCCGCGCGCGCGCCTGACGAGAGGCCAGACGAGTAGCAAGACGAGTGGGCCGATGAGCGCGGGCGCCGCGCATGAGCGAGCCCTTGCGGCAACCGGCGCTCACCGCTCCGCGCCCAACCACCAGCCCGCCTAACGCATCCGCGCCAGCTCCGCCTCGGCGGCCAGGTAGCCGAAGCTCGCCCACTGCGACTGCGCCGACGTGATGCGCCGAAAGATCGCTTCGGCCTCGGCGCGCCGTCCGTTGTACAGGTACCAGTTCCCCACGCCATACGCGGTGGTGATGTCCTGCAGGTTTCCGTCGGCGCCGAGGTTCCTGATCAGCTCACCGGGCTGCAACTCGCCCTTGTACAGGAGCAGGAGCTGGTGGTACGCGCCGTTCTCGATGACGTCCATGTCCTTGCGGATCGGGACGAGCACTCTTGCCGCGTCGGCGGTGCGCCCCATGCGGCGGAGCGTCATGTACAGCCAGTGCGAGCTCGCCACGAGCATGTCGGGGTTGCTCCCCGACGCGGCGACGTCTTCCCGATACAGGGGGAGGGCGTGCTCGAAGTCTCCCTTGAGGTAGTACGCGAGCGCGAGATGGTAGCGGATGTTCCCCTGGAGCGTGCTCGTCGGGATGTTGCGCGCATTAGGCTGTCCGTCGGGTTCGACCTCGTCGGGGTGCCCCTTGGTGAGTTCGTAGGCGCGTGACAGGTCGGCGATCGCCTTGTCGAGCTGGCGCGTCGTGATGTAGCGATGCCCGCGATGGCGATAGAAGCGCGCGTCGTCGGGGTAGCGCGCGATCCCTTCGCTGAAGATCGCGATCGCCTCGTTGAAGCGCCCTGGATACGCGGTGCGGCGTCCGAGCCAGATGATCGAGTCGGCGTTGGTCGGGGTGTGCGCGTACCCCTTGCGCGCCTCGGCGAGCTGCGCTTCCATGCGCGCCAGCGTTGCGGCTGGCGGAACGGGGCGCGACAGCGACTCGCCCAAAAGCGAGTGCGCCTCCACCACCCGCTCCTGCTCCGGACCGGTAGCCTTGAGGTAGCGGTCGAAGAAGCCCACGAGGCGCTCGTGGAAGTCGAGGAAGTCGTCCGGGGTCGTCGAGGGCGTCCCGTGCCCGCCGTTCATGTAGTCGACCCACGTCACGTCCTTCCCCAGGCGGCGCAGCGCGTAGAACATCTCGCGCGTGTTGTCGGCCGGGACGTTCGAGTCCTGCGCTCCGGTCATCAGGAGCAGTGGCGTGGTGATCCGGTCGGCGAACATCACCGCCGAGTGCGCGATGTACTTCTGCGGCTGCTCCCAGAGCGTCGAACCGAGTCGGTCCTGGCTCTTCTCCGCTGCGTGAATGTTGCGCACGCCGAGCCGCGGAGAGTCGGTGTAGAACGAGACCATGTCCACCTTCCCCGAGATGTTCACGGCGGCGCGAAAGCGGTGCGTCTGCGTGATGAGGAGGTTGGTGGCGTACCCGCCGTAGCTCGTCCCGAACACGCCCAGTCGCGCCGAGTCGGCGATGCCAGCTTCGATGAGGTGGTTCGCCGCGGCGGTCACTCCCTTCGCCCACGCCTCTCCCGGGAAGCCCGTCTCGAAACCGACTGACGGCTTCACCACCACGTAGCCGTTCGAGGTAAGGACGTTGATCGTCGGGTCGAAGGTATCGTCGAAGAACTCCTCGTACACGTTGAACAACGTCGGGTATCGCGTTCCCTCGTGGAAATCGGCGGGGAGGTAGGCGACGCCGCGCCGCGTGACGCCGTCGAGGTCGCGATAGTTGAGAAGGCGCGTGCGCGCCATTGTCTTGCCGGCCAACTGGGGATTGCCGGGAGTGAGCCGGCGCGCGTTGAAGGTCGTGGCGCTGGTGGCATACAGGTCCATCGGCCGGTTCCCTTCGGCCGACGAGAAGACGAGCACGTCGCCGCGGCGGGAGAGCAGCGCGTTCGAGTAGAGCCGCGCGTCGCGCGTGAGGTCGTGCCAGCTGGCGTCACCTCGGTCGTAGCGCGCGATCGCCCGCTCCCACGCCGACCGCGAGTTCACCGTGAAGAGGAGCGAGCGACCGTCCGCCGTCCATCCGATCGGTGCATAACGAGGCGCATCGGCCGAATCGCTCGACGCGGCGACCAGCGTGCGCCCACCGCCGGCGAGCGGCGCGAGCCAGAACCCCTGCCGATTGGAGAGGAGGAGTGCGTCGCCGGCCGGCGACCAGCTCACCACGTCGAAGCGTGCATTCGCGCGTTCATCTTTCGTCATCGTGAGCGTGTCGTTCCGCGCAGCGGAGTCGCGTCCGGCGATTTGTCGCGCACTTCCGCTCGCGGCGACCGCACGCACCCAGACGCGCCCGTCGCGGCTCCAGGCGAGCTGCTTGCCGTCGTCGCTCCAGCGCAGTGTCACCCCCTTGAGCGACGGGAGAAGTGTCGTCGTCGCGCTGGAGGTACCAGCGCGCATAACGAGTCGTCGCTCCGTCCCGAAGATCACGTCGTAGTCGGTCTTCGGGGTGATGTCGTCTTCCCACGTGAACGTCGAGTCGTCATCGATCAGCCGGTACGATGCGACCATCGATTCGGGGAGGAGCTGTTTCGATGCGCCGGTCGCGGCGTCGAGCGCGAAGATCGCGCGCACGTTTCCTTCGCGCCGCATCCGGTCCCACGCGAGGAACGGGTCGCGCCCGTCCTGCACGAAGACCGGGCCGGTCGTCATCCTTGAAAAGTCGCGCGCGATGCGTGCCTTCCAGCCGTCGCTCCGGAGGGCCAGCACAAGTTGCCTGCCGCTTCGCGTCCAGCGCACGTCGCTGTTCCCCGCCACGTACCAGCCGGCGGGGATGGGGAGCGTGCGCACCCGTCCGGTGGCCCGATCCCAGATGACGGGTTCGAGTCGCTCGCTCCGGAGCGCGAGCACGGCGAGCTGCGCAGCATCGGGGGACCAGGCCGGGCTGCGGAGACCGCGCGCGTCGGAGAAGACCGGCTGCGATTGGCCGGTCGCCGTGTTGATGGCGAGCAGTCGAGCGACCGCCGGACGGATGTACGACGGGTCGCCGTCGCGCCGAAAGTCGGTGCCGAAGCCTTCCTTCCTCGTGCTCGCCAACACGGCAAGCCATTGCCCGTCGTCGCTCAGGTCGGCCGGCTGATACGAGACGACCTCGAGCAGGTCGCGCGCGGTGACCGGACTCCCGTTAGGTGCCTGAGCGGGAAGCGTCGCGAACGCTGCCTGGCCGACGGTGGCGAGAATGATCGCGGCGAACGGAACGGGAACGCGGAGTCGGACGTCGAAGCGCATCGCACAAAGGATTGAAGAAGAAAGCATCGCTCAACATGGGGCGATGATGGGGCGACGCGACAGTAGCGAGAGTGGTCTGACCGGTTGCAATCGAACGTTGGAGTTCCAAATGCTAGGAATTCCGATGCTCAAACGTTCCATCTCGGGACCATCCGTCAACGGATCGTCCCCGCTCGGGCGACTCTGGGACGAAAGTCCATAACGAGTGGTGCTAAGACGGAAATCTCCCGTTGACTCTGTGACCAAATCCCCAGAGCTTGCCCACCCGCACGTGCGAGGTGCGACCCGAGCGTTTCGTGGCGACCAACCGTAATCGGTGGTCGAACCGTTCGCGCGGGTCGCGCGTGCACATGCGGTCGTCCAGTTCCCCCCCCAACTCCGGGAGGTATTTGTGGGAAGGTACTTTGTCCTAGCAGCAGCACTGCTCGCGATGTTCGCCGTTCCGGCGAGCGCGCGGGCGCAAACACGCGAGGTCACCGGTAAGGTGACTGTCGCCGGGGCGGGAACGCCCCTCCAGGATGCGATCGTCGGCGTCGTCGGTGCCGTCGGCGGATCGCGCACCAATGAGCGCGGCGAGTTCCGCCTCACCGTGCCCAACGGCGATATCGCCATTCAGGTGCGCGCCATCGGGTACAAGCGCCAGACGGTTCGCCTGAGCGCCTCGCAGACCACCGCCGAATTCGCGCTCGAGAAGGACGTCCTCCAGATCGAGGGCGTGACGATCACCGGCGCCGCGACCACGGTCGAAAAGAAGAACGCCGCCGTCGCCACGTCGACGGTCAACTCCGAAGAACTCGCCCGCGTCCCCGCCCCGGCGCTCGAAAGCGCGCTCCAGGGCAAGGTCGTCGGCGCGAGCATCAACATGAACAACGGCGCCCCGGGCGGCGGCGGTCAGGTGCAGATTCGCGGCGCCTCCTCGCTCATCGCCAACTCGCAGCCGCTGTTCGTCGTTGACGGCGTGATCATTTCCAACGCCGTGCGTTCGAACCGCCTCTCCGCCGTCACCGGCTCGCTCAATGCCGGCGAAGAGAACGGCACCAACCGCCTCGCCGACATCAACCCGAACGACATCGAAAACATCGAAGTCCTCAAGGGCGCGGCGGCGAGCGCGATCTACGGTTCGCAGGCGACCAACGGCGTGGTCGTGATCACGACCAAGCGCGGCACGAACGGCGCGCCGCGCTTCAACTTCACGCAGCGCGTCGGCACCTTCCAGGCGCAGCGCCTCCTCGGCTCTCGTCACTTCAAGACGCTTGACCAAGTCACCGCACTTGGACTCGGCGCCGAGGCGACCGCAGCTGCAACCGCGGCCTGCAACCCGAACTGCCCGTACTTCGACTACCAAGGCGAGCTCTATGGCCAGACCGACCCGTCGTTCGAGACCGTCGTGAGCCTCACCGGCGGCGTGAACAACACCCGCTACTTCTTCTCCGGGCTCGATAAACAGGACGCTGGTGTCATCAATAACACCGGCGCTCGTCGTCAGTCGCTGCGCGCGAACCTCGACCAGGCGCTCGGCAGCAAGATCACGATCAGCCTCGGCGCCAACCTGCTGCGTTCGTTCTCGCAGCGCGGAATCTCGAACAACGACAACGCGCTCTCCTCGCCGATCTATTCCTTCGGCTACACGCCGGCGATCGTCGACCTGCGCCAGAAGGACGCCACGGGACGCTACGTCCTGAACCCGTTCCCGGCGACCCTCAGCACGTCGAACCCGTTCCAGACGATGGACGTCATGCTGAACAATGAGGACGTCTATCGTCAGATCTTCTCGAGCCGCGTGAACTTCGCCGCGCTCAGCACCGCCAGCAACAACGTCAACTTCGCCGTGCAGGCGGGCGCCGACCGCTTCTCCAACGAGAACTACATCTACGCGCCGTCGGAGCTGCAATTCCAGCGCGCTGGGACGGTGCAGGGCGGACAGTTCCCTGGGATGGTCGTCCAAGGGAACGGCACCAACCTGTTCAGCAACGTTACCACGTCGGGGACCTGGAACAACACGACGTTCTCTTGGCTCAACGCCACCACGTCGGCTGGCCTGCAGTATGAGAGCCGCGATGTGAACGACTACAACATCCAGGGGCGTGGCCTTGGCCCGGCGCAGAAGGACGCATCTGGCGCCGCGAACACCGTCGTAACCAACAATCGTTCGCTCATCCTGAACCAGGCGTTCTTCGCGCAGGAAGATCTCCTTCTGTTCGGCGAGCGCGTCTTCCTCTCCGGCGCGGTTCGCGGCGAGCGCTCGAGCGTCAACGCCGATCGCGACAAGGTCTTCTACTTCCCGCGCGTCTCCGGATCGTATCGCCTGGCGGCCCCGATCTCGGGCGTGACCGAAGTGAAGTTCCGCGCCGCATACGGTGAGTCGGGCAACCAGCCTAACTTTGGCGAGCGCGACCTGACCTTCACCAACCTCGGACTCATCGGCGGTCTCGCCGGCTATGGCATCCCGGGGACGATCGGCAACACGACCGTGACGCCGGAACGCCTCAAGGAGCAGGAGTACGGTGTCGACGCCGGCTTCCTGAAGGATCGCATCCGCCTCGAGGCGACGTACTACAACCGCAACATCGTCGACCTCCTCGTTCGTCCGACTCTCGCTCCCTCGTCGGGCATCACCACGACGACCGTGAACGGCGGCGAGATGAAGGCGACCGGTGTGGAACTCGGGGTGACGACCGTTCCGTTGCAGACCAACAACTTCCAGTGGACGTCGCGCGCCACGTGGTACCAGAACAAGGCCGAGATCACCTCGTTCCCCGAGGGCGTGAAGCCGTTCCGCGACAACACGGCGGCGCGTGGCTTCGGTAACTCGTACGGCCAGCTCTTCTACACGCCGGGGCACACCGTCTCCACCATCTGGGGGAACGGCCTCGTGGACGGCGTGCAGACGACGCAGATCCCGCTCGCCGACGCCAACCCGAAGTACGTGATGTCGTTCTCGAACGACTTCAACTACAAGCGTTTCAACGTCAACATGCTCATCGACTACCGCCGCGGCGGGACGTTGTCGAACATGACGAAGAACCTGTACGACGAAGGCGGCAACTCGTGGGACTACGACGACAAGTCGCCCGAAGCCGGCGTGCCGCTGGGTGAGTGGCGCTACACCACGTGGAACGGTGGGCGCAACACCGCCGTCTACCTCGAGGACGGCTCGTACACGAAGATCCGCGAGATCAACCTGTCGTACGACCTCCCGCAGTCGTGGTGGTCGATCGTTCCGGGCGCCCGCAACGGTCGCCTGAGCCTTGCCGCCCGCAACCTGTTCATCATCTCCGGCTACAACGGCTTCGACCCCGAAGTGAACAACGGCGGTGCCTACGTCGTGCGCTTCGTCGACCTCGCGCCGTTCCCGCCGACCCGTTCGTTCTTCCTCTCGGTCGACTTCGGTTTCTAATCGATGATGACCAGACTATTCCTGACTTCAGCGAGCACCCGCTCGATGGGAGATCGTATGCGCATGAGGTCCATCGCACTCCTCGGAGTGCTGACGTTTAGCGTCGGGGCGTGCAGCTCCGAAAAGCTCAACGTGCCGAACTACAACGCGCCTTCGGTCGACGCGTTGTCCAAGGATCCCAACGGGATCCAGCTCCTGGCCACCGGTGTGCTGATCAACGAGCGCAACGGCCTGGCTGGCTACAACCGCGATTTCGGGATCTTCGGGCGAGAGGTCTACAACTACTTCACGACCGACGGACGCACCGTGTCCAACTACCTCATCGGCTTGGCGAATCCGCAGCGCCTCGATCCGGGCGGATTCGCCGTGGGGAACTGGAGCAATCGGTTCCAGAACATGAAGAACGCGCTCACCCTGATCGACGCGTCGGAAGCGTCGAACCTGAGCGCGACGCAGAAGCAGGCGGTGCAAGGGTTCGCGAAGACGTGGTACGCTCTGGACATTTTGTATCTCATCCAGAGCCGTGACACGCTCGGCACTCCGGTCGACATTCCCACGACTCCGAGCACGCCGGCGCCGTTCGTTTCGCGTGACTCCGCCTACAAGCGGGCGATCGCGATCCTCGACGATGCGAAGACGAACCTCGCTGCGGGCGGATCGTCGTTCCCGTTCTCGCTGCACAGCGGCTTCGCCGGCTTCGACACGCCGTCGACGTTCCTCAAGTTCAACCGAGCGCTGGCGGCGAAGGCGAACGTCATTCGCGGCTCGCTTGGCTGCGGCAACACGTGCTATGCCGCGGCGATCACGAACCTCGGCGAGTCGTTCATCTCGACGACGGCCACGATGGCCTCGCTCAACACCGGCCCGTACCACATCTACTCCACGGCCACCGGTGATGCGACGAACGCCAACTCGTTCGTGCAGAACAACTACGTGTACGCGCACAAGCAGGCCGTGACGGTCGCCCAGAAGCAGCCGGACGGCGTCACGCTCGACGACCGTGTCGTCCGCAAGATCGTGAAGCTGGCCACGCCGGTTTCGCCGCCGGGCAACCAGAACATCGCTGCCGAGTATCGATTCGAGATCTATCCGTCGCCGTCTTCGCCGGCGCCGATCATCCGCAACGAGGAGCTCCTCCTCCTGCGCGCCGAGGCCAACTGGGCGCAGGGGAACACGGCTGCCGCGCTCGCGGACCTGAACATCGTTCGCACCACGTCGGGCAAGCTTGCTCCGCTCGCCTCGCTGGCGACCGGCGCAGCTGGCCTCGACGCGATCATGTACGAGAAGCACCTGTCGCTCCTCTTCGAGGGGACGCGCTGGGTCGACATGCGTCGCTGGGGGCGGTTGGCGCAGCTCCCGATCGACACGCCGGGGATGTTCGTCGCCAAGGTGATGCCGATTCCGCAGGCCGAGTGCGATGCCCGTCGTCCCGTCGGGGCGCCTGCGTCGGTGTTGCCGCGCGGGTGCGAGGGGAACCTGTAGTCGCGCGCGCAGTTCGCAGTTAGAACGAAGCGGCCGGTCCCGGGAGGGGCCGGCCGTTTTGCTTGCTCACCCCGGCCGACTCCACCGCAACCGCGGAAACCGCCCAAAGTCCGCGTCCTCCGAAATCCACTCGCACCCATGCTCCAGCGCCAACGCGGCATGCCAGGCGTCGGGGGTCAGGTTGCCGATCGCGTGCGTCTCGCTGCTAACTCCGTGAAGATCTCCCAGTGCCGCGAGCCCGGTGCTACCAGCACGAGGTTGGGGTGCCGCGCAGCGCAGTGATCCAGCCGAGCGCAACGTCTAGCGGCGTTGGGGGAACGAAGACCGTGGATGCGTCAACACACGAAGTGCAGCGCTGAGCACCAGCTCACTCACCCCAAACGGCTCCGGCGCGCGCCGGAGCCGTTCCAGATACTCCTTCATTGCCGCGTGCCGAGGGGCGTCGGCGCGCATCGCCGTCACGAGCACGTTCACGTCGAGTAGGACCACGGCTCAGGGTCCTCCCATCGCGTCTTCCAGCGCACTGCTGTCCCGCAGGTCGACGCCCGGCCTGAGTCCCTGTCCGCCATAGGTCGGCAACGGTTCGCGCACACGCGCAGCGGCGGGCGAGCGCTGCAACTCGGCGCGTAGCGAGTCTTCGAGTAGCTGCGTGAGCGTGCGACCGGTCTGCTGGGCGCGCCGCTTGGCGGCGCGCAGCAGTTCGTCGGGAAGGCGGACCGTAGTGCGTTGCATGTGTCACAAACGTATTCGTGTGACATATATATGTCAATTCTTCAAGCTGCCGTTCTTCCTCGCGCCGAACCGTCCACGCTCTCTCGCTCGCGCCCCTGAAACGCCCCCGCCTGCCCGACGTAGTTTCCACTATATGATGTCGCCCACCACGCTCCCGTCGACCAAACGCGGTTACTGGCACGAGTCGCGCGCCCCGCGCTACTCGCTCTCCTTCGCGCTCCCGCTCCTCGTCCTCTACGAGGCGCTCGCCGCCGCGCTCTCCGACGCGAGTCACGGTGTGCGCAACGGCGCCGACGTGATCCTCAAGTCGGCATTTCAGGCGCTTCTCGGCGCGAACGGGCAGCTCGTTTTCGGCGTCCTGCTCGTGGGCACGATGCTCTTCTTCATTGTCCGCGACCGGCGCCGCAGCGCCCAGCCGCTCAAGGGGGGGACGTTCCTCCTCATGCTGATCGAGTCGACGTTACTCGCCGCGCTCTTCGGGACGTTCGTCGGATTGCTCACCGCGCAAGTCGTGCGCTCGGTCGGCGTTTCGCCTGGCGGGACGGGGCTGGCGATCGGCGGCGCGCTCGACCAGCTCGGTTTTCCGACCGCCCTCATGGTCTCGCTCGGCGCCGGACTGTATGAAGAGCTCCTCTTCCGCGTGATCCTCGTGTCGGCGCTTCTCTGGGGCGCGAAGAAGCTCTTCGGATGGGGGCCGGCGGCATCGGGGATATTCGCCACGCTCGCCGGGGCGTTGATCTTCTCTGCCTTTCACTACGTCGGCGCGTTCGGCGATCGGCTCGAAGTGTCGAGCTTCGTCTTCCGCGCAATTGCCGGCGTTGCCTTCAGCGCGCTCTATATCCTGCGCGGCTTCGGCATCACCGCGTGGACGCACGCGCTTTACGACATCATGCTCCTCTTCACGCAAGGGTAAGCGAGGGCTCGTCGCCGCGAGGCCGGCGCAGGATTGCGCCGCTCACCCGCGCGGGTGAGGTGGCGTCGCATGACCAACATCCGCCCACTGCTCACGTCCGCGCGCCGGCATAGCGCCGCGCGCACCTGCATTGCCGCTGCTTCCCTGATCGTCGTCGCCACCGCGTGTTCGCGCGCAGCGGCCGTGGTCAACACGCCGGCTGCAGCGCGCACCACTCGCGTCGACTCGGCGTACGTGTATTCGCTTCTCTCTGCCCTCGCCGATGACTCGATGCAGGGGCGTCGAACCGGGACCGAGGGCGCCGTGCGCGCCGCCCGCTGGATCGCCGGACAAATGCAGTCGATCGGCCTGACGCCAGCCGGGGATTCGGGCTTCTATCAGCGCGTTCCGCTCTTCCAGACGCAGCGCACGATGGGTGGGCAGGTGCGGCAGGTGCCAGCGCTTGCCCAGAGCTTCGCTGCGCTCGACACGATTCCCGCCGAGCGGCGACTTCCGGGCGCCAACGTCGTCGCGATCATGCGCGGGAGCGATCCGGCGCTCGCGCACGAGGCAGTGCTGGTCGACGCGCACTACGATCACCTTGGGATAGGCCCGGTGGTCGACGGCGACTCGATCTTCAATGGTGCTGACGACGATGCCTCGGGGACGATCGCCGTGCTGGAGATCGCCCGCGTCTTCGCCGCCGGACCGCGCCCCAAGCGCACCGTGATCTTCCTCGCCACTACGGGTGAGGAAGTCGGGTTGTTAGGCACGCGCTGGTACATCCAGCACCCGGTCGTCTCGCTCGATTCCACGGTCGCGAACCTGGAGATCGAGATGATCGGGCGTCCGGATTCGCTGGCCGGCGGGCGAGGGAAGGGGTGGCTCACCGGCTACGAGCGCTCGACGATGGGTGAGGAGCTCGCCGCCGCCGGCATCCCGCTCGTCGCCGACAAGCGCCTCGACCAGAACTTCTTCATGCGGAGCGACAACATCGCCTTCGCGCGTTTGGGGATTCCGGCGCACACGCTCTCGTCGTACAGCCTGCACACCGACTATCACAAGCGCAGCGACGACATGCGCGGCGTCGACGCCGGGCACATGGCGCAGGTGATCTCTGCCGCCGCCCGTGCGGTACGCCTCCTGACCGATGGCCCGCGCCCCCAATGGAAGCCGGGAGGGCGCCCAGAGCCGGCAGCTCCGCGTCGTTGAACCCCCGTGGCCGGTCGACAGTCGCAGGCCGGATCTCGCTGAGCGACTGTCGCCGAGTATTTGACGCCGAGCGAATGTCCCCAAGTCCGTCTCGCAGTATCGGTGTCGCAGCGTGAGTGTCGCAGCGTGAGTGTCGCAGCGTGAGTGTCGCTGACCGTGCTGTTCGTCGTGCCACGCGAATCCTCTTCGGCCGACGATCTCGCCTGATCGTGATCCGCACGGCGGAATTCCGCCGCGTGTTCCAGTAGTTCCACCGTTTGACCAACCAACGAGCCCATCATGCGCCAGGATACGATCGCCGTGCACGCCGGCCACGCCCCCGATGCAGGAACGGGAGCCATCGCCGCGTCGTTGCACCTGTCGACGACGTTCCTCCGGAACGCCGACGGGTCGTTTCCCACGCCGTACAAGTACTCGCGTGAAGGAGCGCCCAACCGCGCCGCGCTCGAACAGGCACTCGCTGCCCTCGACGGCGCCGCCGACGCGGCCGCCTTCTCATCGGGTCAGGCCGCCGTCTCCGCCGTGCTCCAGTCGCTGGCGCCCGGCGATCACGTCATCTGCCCCAACGCGGTCTACTACGGCACGCGCAAATTGCTGGGGCAGGTCTTCGCGCCCTGGGGACTCGAATCGTCGTTCGTCGACTCGAGCGACCTCGACGCGGTGCGTGTCGCGATCCGTCCGAACACGAAGCTGATCTGGGCCGAGACGCCGTCGAATCCCACGCTGGCGCTTACGGACATCGCGGCGGTCGCGGCGATCGCTCACGACGCCGGGGCACGCCTGGTGGTGGACAACACCTGGGCCACCGCCGTCGGGCAGGCCCCGATCTCGTTAGGTGCAGACCTGGTGATGTACTCCACGACGAAGTACTACGGCGGCCACACCGACACGCTCAGCGGCGCGCTCGTCACCGCGCGCGCCGACGACATGTGGGAGCGCATCCGGCTCGTGCAGTCGTCGGTCGGCGCCGTCGCCGCTCCGTTCGACTGCTGGCTCGTGCACCGCGGCATCGCCTCGCTTCCCGTCCGGCTCCGCGCGCACACGCATAACGCCGCCAAGGTCGCGGAGTTCCTGTCGTCGCACTCGGCCGTCGAGGCCACGCACTACCCCGGCCTCGCGTCGCACCCCGGCCACGAGATCGCCCTCCGCCAGATGCGCCTCTTTGGCGGCATGGTCTCGGTGCAGCCCAAGGGCGACGCCACCAACGCCCTCGCCGTCGCCGCCCGCCTCAAGATCTTCACCCGCGCCACCTCGTTAGGCGGCGTGGAAAGCCTCGTCGAACACCGCAAATCCATCGAAGGCCCCGACTCCCCAACCCCCGACAACCTTCTCCGCCTCTCGATCGGCCTCGAAGATGCGGATGACCTGATCGAGGATCTGCAGCAAGCGCTCAGTTTGTAGAAGGAACTCCCTCGTCTTCTCGTCTTCAGAAAACTCGTCTTCTCAAGATTCGTCTTCAGAAAACTCGTCTTCTCAAAATTCGTCTTCTCCCCTCCAATGTCAGACCAAAAATCGCAGTATCTCTACGGCTTCGCCGCCCTCGGACTTTCCATCTGCCTCGGCTTGTTCTTCGTGTCGGGCGCGCTGCGCCATATCCGACGTGGCAACGAGGAGGTCACCGTCACCGGCTCGGCCAAGCGCGCCATCCGCTCCGACTTCGTCGTCTGGAAGCTCACCGTCTCGGTGCAATCGTCGTCGCTCGCCGCGGCGTCGCAGGAACTCACGCACGGCACGGCGCGCGTGCGCGAATTCCTCAAGTCCGAGGGGCTCGCCGACTCGCTCCTTACCGTCAAGCCGGTCGAGGCGTACGGGATCTCGGAGACGCTCTCCGACGGGCGCGAGACCGGGCGCATCATCGCCACACGCCTCTCGCAGGCGTTCGAGGTTCGCTCGCACGATGTGGACGGGATCACGCGCATCTCGCAGAAGGCGAGCGACCTGATCGCCGACGGCGTCCCGCTCCAGGCCTCGTCGCCCGAGTACCTCTACACGAAGCTCAACGACATCCGCATCGCGCTCCTCGAGGATGCAACAAAAGACGCGAAGCAGCGCGCCGAGGCGATTGCCAAGAGCACCGGGGTGCAGGTTGGAGCGGTGCGCGATGCGCGCATGGGGGTCTTCCAGATGACCCCTCGCTTCTCCACCGAAGTGAGCGACTACGGGATCGCCGACGTCTCCTCCATCGACAAGGACGTCACAGCGGTGGTGCGGGCGACGTTCCAGCTGCGTTAGGCTCGGGTCGTTCGGCGCCAGGAGGAAGTAGCGCCCGGTCGGATTCGTTCCGGCCTGGCGCCTGACGTTGGTGCGGCACGTCCGCCGGTACCCGTCAGACGCGTTCCAGAGCGAATTGGCCCGAACGTGCGCGTCGCCACCCTGCGGGTGACTGTCCGGTGGCGCGTTTGAACGCGCGGCCGAACGCGGCTTCGGATTCGTAGCCCACCCGTGCTCCCACCGTCGCGACCTTGTCCGATCCGCTGGAGAGCAGTTCCGCCGCCAGCTGCAATCGCCACTGCGCGAGGTACTGCATCGGTGGCATCCCCATCACGTCGGTGAAGCGCTCGGACAGGACCGAGCGTGAGGTGTTCGCTTCTCGCGCCAGCTCGGCCAGCGACCATGCGTGCGCGGGGCGATCGTGCAGGTGACCGAGAGCGGGTCCGACGACCGGGTCCTTGAGCGCGGCCAGCCAGCCGGTGCGCGCTGCACTCGTCGACTCCATATAGCGGCGAAGCACCTCGACGAACATCACCTCGGCCATGCGCGTCAGTAGCGTCGCGCTCCCGCTCTGTTCGCGGCGCGACTCGGCGACCACCTGGCGTGGGAACTCGGCGAGCCAGCCGGTCGCAAGCTTGGGAAAGTGCAGGACGCGCGGAAGCGAGGCGATCAGCGGATTGAACGGCCGCAGGTCGCACCCGAGGAAGCCGCAGACGAAGTTCACGCGCGGTCCGCCACCGTTCCCGACCCGCACCGTCTCGAGATACCGGTCGGGGGCGCCGCTCTGCACGCCCGCGCTCACGCGATGCCCCTCGACACTAGACATGAAGTGCGGCTCGCCACGCGGAAAGACGATGGCGTCGCCGGGTTGGAGCAGGAACTGGTGCGCATCGTCCAACCCGCCCCAGCAACTCCCTTCGGTGACAATGTGGTACGAGATCAGGTTCTCGGCACCCGGGAGGACGCGTGGCGACAGTTCGACGGCGGCGGCTGCCTGAACCGACCAGGGATGGATTGCTTCGACGTGATAGAAGAAGGCGCCGTTCAGCCGAATGGCGCGCAGGACGTCGGAGAGAGGATCCATGCGAGAAGGAAGGCGCGAGAGGGAGCGGGCGACCGGCGCGGCAGAACGATCAAGCGCATCGGACGATTGGTCAAGTCGCTCAGACTTTCCGGACGAACGAGCAAGAGCGGCGGCAGTGCGATCATCCTCGAGCGCAACGCACACCGGCATTCTCCTCCGTGCGGGCGCGGACGCCCGCATCAACGCGACTACAGGAGAAGCCCATGTACGATGCACTTACGGACGACGCGGTCGTCCACGCTGCGCTTCCGCAGTACACGCCGGAAAACAAACTCGCGGAAACCACCTTTCACCCAGCGTACTCCTCGCGCAGGGGATGCGGCCCGGGACCTGCCCGCCGCGGCGCCCTCGTCATTACTCTCGTGCTCGGGGCTGCCTGCCAGGGGACGCCGGCCTCGCCTATCAACTCTGCACGCACCGCGAGCCCGATGCCCGCGCACGTTTCGACTGCGACGGGCGAGCTCACCGAAGCGCAGCGGAAGGGCGTGGCGCGCGTGCGCGAGGTGACCGAGCGCTTCAAGGACATCTCGGTCGCACTCGCGGCAGGATACACATCGCAATATCCCGCTGGATGCGCCTCGTCGAGTGCGGGAGGGCAGGGCTTTCACTACCTGAATCCCGCGTTCGTCGACACCACGGTCGACCTGCTGCGCCCGGAGCTCGTGATGTACGAACCCCAGGCCGATGGCTCGATGGCGCTCGTGGGTGTGGACTACGTCGTCCCGTTCACTGCGTGGACGTCCGAACGCCCCCCGACACTCCTGGGCATGCCGTTCATGCGCAACGAACCGCTGGGAGTGTGGGCGCTCCACATCTGGGCCTGGCGCCACAACGAGAGCGGCATGTTCGCCATGTGGAATCCGGCCGTCAGCTGCAACGTCGCGAAGTGACACACCCGCTCACGAACGACATCAACCGAGGATAGCATCATGCAGAAATTCCTGATCACCCGCACCATTCCAGGCGTGGGAAGCTTCACCCCGGAGCAGATCCGCAACGTCGCGAAGGAGTCGTGTCGCGTGTTGAACGAGCTGGGGACGCAGATTCAGTGGATCGAGAGCTATGTCACGCAGGATACGATGACTTGCGTCTACCTCGCGAGCGACGCGGATCTGGTCTACGAGCACGCGCGCCGGGGGAACTTCCCCGCGGACAAGGTCGAGTCCATCGCGTACATCGTCGACTCGAGCACCGCGGACGGTTCGGTCTGGAAGGATGCGAACAATCAGCTGGCGGCGGCGTAGCCGCGTGACGACGAGCGGGGCGGATGGTCTCGCGCCACCTCGCCCACTCGTCTCCCGAGTCGTTAGGCGGTCGCCAACTCCGCGGCCGAGGCGCCCTGCGCCACCCGGACGAGCGCCGCGTCGAGCTCGTGGAGCCGGAAAGGCTTCTGCAAGCAGGCGCTCACCAACGACGCGGGGAATCGCGAGGCGAACTCCTCGCTCCCGGAGCCTGACATGATCACCACCGGCAACCGCTCGTCGAGCGCGCGCAGGGCGAGCGCCAACTCCTCGCCGCCCATGCGGGGCATGTGCAAATCGACCAGCGCGAGGGTGATCGCCCCTTCGGCCTGATGCATGAGTTCGAGCGCCTCGGCGCCGTCATCGGCGATTACCACTTCGTAGCCGCGCCGCTCGAGCATCTGCCGCGCGACGACCCCGACGCGCGAATCGTCGTCGACCACGAGCGCGATCCCGCTCCCGCGCGGTTCGTGCGCCGCGGCGAGGCGAACGGGCTCCTGCGGTTCGGCGCCTGTCGCTCCGGGGAAGAAGACTCGAAACGTGGTCCCCGCTCCGGGCGCACTCTCCAACTGAATCGTCCCCCCGCTGCTCCGGATCATCTCGAGCGCCGAAGAGAGTCCGAGCCCGCGCCCCGAGCTCTTGGTCGTGAAGAACGGGTCGAAGATCCGTCGCTGCGTCTCCTCGGTCATCCCGACGCCGTTGTCGCGAACCTCGATCATCACGTACGTTCCTGCAACGGGCGTGTTGTCGACGAAGCGAGAGGTCAGTACTTCGGCGTCGGCGGTGATCGCACGGGTGGAGAGGGTGATCTCGCCGTCGACACCCTCAACGGCGTCGGACGCGTTGGTCAGGAGGTTCATCAGCAGCTGCACCAGTCGCGTCGCGTCGCACCGCACCAACGGCAGGGAGGGGGGAAGGTCGAGCGTCAGCGTCGCATGCTTCGAGACGCCCGCACGGAGCAACTGCGCGACTTCCTTCGCGGTTGCGGAGACGTCGATCGGCCCTGCGGCGCCGGACCCGGGGGCGGCGTAGCCGAGGATCCGTTTCGTCAGGTCGGCGGCCCGGAGCGCGGCTCCTTCCACATCGCGCAGCACATCGCGCAATTCTGAGTCCTGCGCGACGTCGGCAAGGGCGAGCGACGTGTTGCCGAGGATGCCGACGAGGAGGTTGTTGAAGTCGTGCGCGATACCGCCGGCGATCAGCCCAAGTGACTGCAGCCGCTGACCGTGCTGCAGCTGTTCGTCCGACGTCTCTCGCACCTCGTCGCTGGTGCTTGTGCCGCGCGCGCGAAGGGTGCGTAGCGTCGACTCGGTGTGTCGCGCCTCGGTGAGGTCGCGCAGCTGATAGTACGTCAAAAGGCGATCGTCGGCGTCGCGAAACGAGACGCCGCTCACCTCCGTCTCTACGGTGCTCCCGTCTGCGCGTCGAACGCGGAACTGTCCCGAGAGCGATCTCCCGCGCGTGCGTTTGGCGCGCGCGGCACGGAGGCGCTCGTCGAGCGGGTCGAAGAGCTCGAGGCATGACAGCCCCACCAGCGCCTCGTTCGTGTAGCCGAGGAGTCGCGACGCCGAAGCGTTCGCGCATTGGATCGTCCCCGATGCCGACGTCAGGACGATCGCCTCGTTCGCCAGAGAGAGAAGCGCCTCGACGTGCCCCTCGCGGCTTTCCGTCGCTGTCGGAACGCGGGTCGCGGCGGTCGCGGCGGAGAAGCCATTCTCCCGGATTCGCGACTGCGCGTCTGCCGGAGTGACTTCGAAGGGAAGGCTCAGGATCCGCAGGTTGTGGAGCAGCACGAGAGTCCGGAAAGATGAGGAAGTTCCAAGTGAATGAGAACGCGTTAATAGACGGAAATCATTACACACCGTCACAGATCGTCCCCGTAACGCCTCTCCGCGAGTTGACTTCCGATTCGATGAGGGAATAGTTCACCCGTAATTCTTTCCCCTGACCCAGCGAGACCCCGATGCTCCAGGTTCCGTTCCTCGCGATCGTCGCGCTGTCCGGCAGTCTGGCGGCGGGCGAATGTCGTCCTCCGAAGGACAGCTCCGAGGCGAAGCTTCTTGCCTTCTTCGCTGCCCCCATCGCCTTTTCGCCGGCGGGCCACGCCGAACGGCTCGCGCCCGGAGCTGTTCGCCTCTCCTTCGACGTGACCTATGTGCCGACGCCAAGCGCCGACATTCGCCGCTCGTCGTACTGTCAGCGAAAGAGCGAGAACACCGACCTGTCGCCGGTTTTCCCGCGCCCGCGGTTGGCAGTCGGGCTCCCGGGCGGTCTGTACGTGGAGGGGAGCTACCTCCCGCCAATCACCGTTCTCGATGCCACCCCCAATCTCGGATCGATCGCCGTCGGCTGGGTGCGCCCGATCAGTTCAGGGGGCGACGGAGGCTCCGCTTGGTTCTCGCTGCGCGGCCACGCCACCTTCGGTGAGGTAAAGGGACCGATCACCTGCTCGTCCGACGCGATCCAGAGCACGAACCCGAGCGCGGTATGCTACGGCGACTCCCCGTCGGACGACGCATACAAGCCGAACATGATCGGTGGGGAGGGGATCCTCGGGTGGACCGGTGCTGGCCGGCTCGCAGGCTACCTGGGCGCCGGCTACACGTCGATCAAGCCGCGCTTCAATGTGCACTTCCTGAGCAAGAACAACGTGCTCGACGACACTCATGTCCTGCTCGACGATTCGCGCATCTCGGCGTTTGTCGGAGGGCGCCTGCGCCTGACGCCGCGGACTGCCCTCACCGCCGAGGTCTACTCGGTCCCCAAGGACGTGACCACGGTGCGCGTGGGGGGGAGCTGGACGCTGCGCGCAGCACACTGAGCGCGGCGCTCGCTCGGCAACAGGAGGACTCTGGCGAGACCCTGCGCGGGTTGGTCACGGAACGGTAGCTTGCACCGTCTCTTCAGGAACGGGGCACCCCGATGGGGGTAGCCTTGCGTGCCGCCGACGGGCGTCGAAGTGGGTTTTCCCTACTGGCGTCGGTCGTGGGGGAAACACGCGGGCGTGGGTGTCACTCGAGGGGCGCGGCGCTTCGGAGTCCGGAGCGTCCCAGCACGCACACGGGAGCGAGGTTCGAGATCATGGCTGTGAGACAGTGGATCATTGTTGGTGCGCTTGCCTTGGCGGCGTGCGGTGGCGGCTCCGAGGTGACTCCGCCGGACACTCCAGGCCCCGTCGCTTCGGTGAGCGTCGCCGCGGTGACGTCGACGATGGTGGCGGGGGCGACGCAGCAGCTCACGGCCAAGTTGTACGACAAGGACGGCAAGCTCGTGACCACGTCGTCGGTCACGTGGAGCGCCACGCCAGCGAGCGTGGCGACCATTTCGACGGGCGGGCTGCTTACCGCGGTTGGACCCGGTACCGCCACGGTCACGGCGACATCGGGCTCGCTGAGCAAGTCGATCGAAATCCTCGTCGAGGCCGATCCGTGTGCGACGCCGATCGCGATGTCGGTCGGGCAGGTTCGCAGCTTCACCGGCGGCGCGACCGTGGCGTGCGTGACGCTGGCGCCGACGACCGGGGCGAGTGACTACATCGTCATCGGCTCGAACACCCGGCCGGCGCAGGACGACCTCCTCTCCTACACCATCGGTACCACGACCACGGCGTCTGCCTCGATCGCCGCGCCGATTGCCCAGGCCTCGACCGCATCACCCATTGCAACTGGCGGCCCGACGCAGGCGCTTCTGGAGGAGCAGGGATTGGCGGCAGCCGACGCGCTGCACGAACGGCTGCGTACCTACGAGCGGACCACGCTCACTCCCGTCGTTCGTTCGGTCGCCTTGCAGCGCGCGCAGGAAACGCTGGCGCGCATCGCACCGACGACCTTCTCGGCGGTCGCATCCATCGGCGACACGCTGGCCATTCGTGTCCCGAACCTCAACACGGGGAAGGACATCTGCAAGGACAATATTCCGGTGAAGGGCGTGGTGAAGGCCGTGTCGGCACGGGCGACAATCATCGAAGACGTGAACGCGCCCACCGGTGGCTTCACCACGTCCGACTACAATGCGATTGCCGCCGAGTTCGACAACCTCATCTTCCCGACGGATACGTCGTGGTTCGGCGCGCCGACCGACATCAACAACGACGGGCGCATCTCGATCCTCCTGACGCCCGAAGTCAACAAGCTCACCCCCGCTGGCTCGACGGGATTCACCGCGGGCTTCTTCTTCGGGTCGGACCTGATCAAGAAGAGCGAGTATCCGACGACGAACGACTGCCGCAACCAGACGAACGAGCAGGAGATCTTCTACGTCCTCGCCCCGGATCCGTCGGGGCAGTTCAACAACGTGCGGTCGACCGTCACGGTGCGACAGGGAACGCGCGGCGTCATCGCGCACGAGTTCCAGCACATGATCAACCAGGGGGTGCGTCAGTACAACCCGGCGGTGCAGGCGCTGGAGACGTTCTGGCTGAACGAGGGGATGTCGCACCTCGCCGAGGAAGTCGTGGGGCGGGCGCAGCGCGGCTTTGGGGACTTCCAGCGTCTCACGTACAACGACGTGAACCCGACGCCGAGCGCCGCAAACGACTACAACGCTTTCTTCCGCCAGAACCTCACGCGCTTCCAGCGCTGGATGGCGCGCCCGGATACGTCGGCACCGATCTCGGCGAAGAACAAGGACCAGTTGGCGCCACGCGGGGCGAGCTGGGCCTTCCTGCGCTACGCGATCGATCAGTTCAGCAACGGTGCCGCGCGCTCCTTCACCAAGGCGCTCGCCGCCGGGCCGCAGACCGACATCGCGAACCTCCTCGCCCGTACTCCGGGGACGCAGTTCGACCAGATGATCACCGGGTGGCTCGTCGCGAACTACGCCGACGGGCTTTCGATCGGCGGGCTCCCGTCGCGCTATGGCTACCTGAGCTGGAACATCCGCGATGCGTTGAGCAACGTGAACCAGGGGACGTTCCCGCTCTTGATTAACCAGTTCCCCGGCCCGTACGCGACGCAGGCGCTCTCGAGCTCCGGCAATTACTTCGAGATCTCACGCAGCAACTCCTCATCGACGGTGCAGGTAAAGATGACGGCGACGGGGGGCGCGGCGCTCTCGAGCGATTACGCGACGCTCACGATAATTAGACATCAGTAGTCAGAAGACGAGAAGACGAGAAGACGAGAAGACGAGAGGCGTGCGCCTCTCGTCTTCTTCGTTCTTGCCCCTCTCGCCGTTCTTTCTCCTAACTCTCTCGTAGTGCGGCCATCGCTGTCTCCTTGAAGACGTCGCGGCCGCTCAGCATGCCGATGCCTACGGCGAGAAGCGTCATCGCTACGGCGATCGCGAGCGCTTGCATCGTTGCGGCGGTGAACGGGCGATCGAAGACGTAGGTCATGATCGCCCAGGCGCCACCGAAGGAGAGCACCAGCCCCGTTAGGCTCCCGAGCACGCCGAGCACCGTATACTCGGAGACCAGGATCCGTCCGATCTGGGCGCGGGTGGCGCCAAGCGTCTTGAGCAGAACGCCCTCGCGCACGCGCTCGCGGCGGGTGGCGGCGACGGCGGAGAAGAGCACCGGCACTCCCATCGCCAGGGCGAAGAGGGCGAGGAAACGGATCGCCAAGGATGCACGACGCGAGATCTCGCCGACCGTCTTTCGCACGAGTGACAAATCGATGCTCGCGACGTTCGGGTAGCGGCGCACCACGGCACTCTGCACCTGCGCGGTGGCGCGCGCGTCGTCCGACGCGGCGAGCAGCACGTACGTCTTGGGGGCGGCGAGCAGGGTCTTCGTCTGGAAGACGGCGTAGAAGTTGGGCTCGAACCGCGCCCAGTTCACCTCGCGGAACGATGTCACGCGGGTGGGGACCTTCACCCCTTGCACGTCCCACGTGATCACGTCGCCTAACGAAACACCCAGCCCCTCGGCGATGTCGGTCTCGAGGGAGACTTCGTCGGCGGGCTTGCCGGCGGGGGCAGGGATCTCGCCGAACCACTTGCCGCCCGCCAGCTTCTCGGCGCTGAACAAGGTGTCGCGGAAGGTCGAGCGGTACTCGCGCCGGAGCGCCCACCCCGACGGGCGGCGCGGCTCGTTAGGGTTGGCCTCCTCGCGCCGGCGCTGGCGCGCGTTTGCTCCTCCCTCCGGCGGAAGCGTGTCCGACGAGCGGGGCGGGGCGAGTTCGGCGACGGACTTTCCGTTGATGGCGGCGATGCGCATGGTGACGATTGGGGTGCGCTGCAGCACCGGAAGCGCCGCCGCCTTCACGATCGAGTCGACGCCGAGCGACTGGTCGTCCTGCACGTCGAAGAAGATCAGGTTGCCGCGCGAGGCCTCTTCGGTGATGCGGAGCTGGGCGAGGAGGTTTCCCTGCACGAGGTAGAGCGTGGTGACGAGAAAGGCACCGAAGCCTAACGACAGGACGACCGACCGGGTCTGGTTGGCGGGGCGATAGAGGTTGGCCACTCCCTGTCGCACAACGTACGGCCAGCTCGGGCGCACCGAGAAACGTGCAACGCGCGAAAGGAGCGCGGCGCTCAGCAGGAGCAACACGAGGACTGCGGCGATCCCGCCGCTGAAGCCGATGACGTCGCGCGGGGCGTTGGCCCGCGTGGCCGAGATCGCGACGACCGTCAGGACGATGAGGATGTTCACCGTCCACGTCGCCCAATCGATCCCCTTGCCACGCGGCGGGTTCACATTGCGCCTGATCGCCTGGAGCGGCGAGATTCGGCGCAGGGCGAGGAGCGGTCGCAGTGCGAAGGCAAGTGCAATCCAGACCCCGAGCCCGATCCCGGTGGCGATCGCCACCGGCTCGAGTTGCACCTGCACGTCGAGCGGGAGGACGTCGTGCAGCGCGCCGGGGAGGAGGAGCTGAATCCCGACGCCGATGGCGGCGCCGAGCGTTGCCCCGATGAGCCCCATGAGCGCTGCCTGCGTGGCGTAGATGAGGAGCACCTGCCGGCTCGTCGCTCCAACGCAGCGCAGCACCGCGACGATATCGATCTTGCGCGCCACCCAGGCGTTCACTCCGCTCGCCACTCCAACTCCCCCGAGCAGAAGCGCGACGATTCCCACGATCCCGAGGAAGTTCGCCAGTTGATCGATCGATTCGGTCAGTGACGACTCGCTCTCCGAAACCGTGCGCGCGCGGACGCGCGCCGAGTCGAGCTGCGGGCGAATGCTGGAGAGCCACTTGGCCGCATCGGTCCCCGGAGAGAGTCGTGCGAACGCCTCGTTGTCGGCTCGGCTCCCGAAGCTCAGGAGCTTGGTGCTCGCCACATACTTGTCGGCGATGTAGAGGCGTGGCCCGATCGCCGCCGCCATCCCGGGGTCGCCCGGGACGCTGACGAGCGATGCTGCCACCTCGAAGCGCGCGTAGCCGAGCGCGATCGTGTCGCCGACCGAAACGTCGAGGGCGATGAGGAGCGCCGGATCGACGATGGCGACAGGGCGTTGCTGCAGCAACGTCCAGCGTCCGGCCGGCTCGGTGAGCACCTCGCCGTACAGCGGGTAGCGCTCGGTGACGGCGCGGATCTGCGCGAGGCGCGTGAGCCCGCCCGCGTTGCGCACGGGGGAGAGCGAGTCCGCGTTAGGCGCGGTGACCGCCGAGAGCGTCGGCGACGCCGGCATTGCGGCTGTAGAGTCGCCCGGCGGCGCAGGGAGCGGCGTTCCCGGGATGACCGCGGTCGCCATCGACGCGAAGGATGTCTGGCGCGCCATCGCCACGCCGGCCTTCGCCAGCGAGTCGAAGAGCGCGTCACTCTCCTTGGTCCACCCCTGGCGCGCGGAGAAGGAGACGTCGCCGCCGACGAGCGCGCGCGACTGGGCGCGCACCGAGCGGTTGATGTTGGCGGCGAACGAGTCGATCGCCACCAGCGCCGCCACACCAAACGAGATGGACGACATGTAGAGCAGGAGGCGCCGCCGCGTGGAGCGCGACTCGCGCCAGGCCAGCGAGACGAGCGAGGCGAAGGGGCGCCGCGGCGCCGAGTCGGACGTGCTCATCGCTTCCCCGGTGCGCCAAGCACCTCACTCGACTCACCCGCCGGCGCCGCACCGTTTGCCTGCGCCTGCTCCGTCGCGCGGTCTTCGACCACCGCGCCATCGGAGAGTCTGATCACCCGCTGCGCACGCTCGGCGAGCGACAGGTCGTGCGTCACGAGGACGACGGTGGAGCCGGATTCGCGATTCAGCTCCTCGAGGAGGGCGACGATGCGCGCGCCCGTCGTGCCGTCGAGGTTCCCGGTCGGTTCGTCGGCGAAGAGGATGCGCGGCTGGTTCACGAAGGCGCGGGCGATCGCCACGCGCTGCTGCTCACCGCCGGAGAGCTGCGACGGGAAGTGATCGAGGCGATCGCCCAGCCCTACGCGCTCGAGGAGCTGTCGCGCGCGCGCGCTGGCCCCCGATTCTCCGCGAAGCTCGAGCGGAACCTGCACATTCTCGATCGCGGTGAGCGTGGGGATCAGCTGGAACGACTGGAAGACGAAGCCGACCTTCTCGCCGCGGAGCTGCGCGCGCTGGTCCTCCGTCATCGCCGTGAGGTCGGCGTTGTCGAGGAGGACGGCGCCACGCGTGGGGGTGTCGAGTCCGGCCAGGAGCCCGAGGAGCGTCGTCTTTCCGCTCCCCGAGGGACCGACGATCGCCACGAGCGCTCCTTGCGGCACGCGGAACGAGACGTCGCGCAGTACCGTAAGATGATGAGTGCCGCTGTCGAATTCCTTCGTGAGCCCTCGAGCTTCGAGCATGCGTATCCTGTCGAATGTGATCGTCCTGAGCTGCGCCGCGTCGCTGGCCTGTGCCGGCGGCGACGCGTCGAAAGATACCCCGCGTGACGGTTCGGCTTCTGTCGCTCCTGCTACGTCCTCGTCGTCGGTCGCTCCTAACGACTCCGGCAGCGCGCCTGTCGCCGCGGCGAGCGCCAACCGGCCGAACGTCCTCTTCGTCGGAACTTCGCTCACCGCGGGGCTGGGGCTCGACCCCGAGAAGGCCTACCCTGCCGTTCTACAACGCATGGCCGACTCCGCTGGTTACGCCGTGCATGTGGTAAATGCGGGATTGAGCGGCGAAACGTCGGCGGGGGCACTGCGGCGCCTCGATTGGCTCCTGCGCGAGCCTGCCTCGATGGTGGTGCTGGAGACCGGGGCCAACGACGGGTTGCGCGGGCTCGATGTGGATTCCACTCGGGCCAACCTCGAGGCGATCGTGCAGCTGGTGAAGCACACCCTCCCCGAGGCCAAGATCTTCCTGGTGCAGATGGAAGCGCCCCCCAACCTTGGGCGTGACTACACGCGCCGCTTCCACGAGAACTACGCCGACGTGGCAAAGCGCGAGGGGGTGACGCTCGTTCCCTTCCTGCTCGACGGCGTGGCCGGCGTCCGCGCGCTCAACCAGGGGGACGGGATCCATCCGACGGAGAAGGGGGCGGTGCGGGTGGCGCAGAACCTCTGGCCGACGCTGGCCCCGGCGATGTCCCGACTTGCCAAGGGTACAGGGTCCAGCTAAAATACGAGGCTGTCGAAACTTACGGATTTTTGCCGTCAGTCAGGACGCCCACACTCGGCGTTCGTCAGGTCAGAACGCCCACTTCAGGCGGAGCTCGTTAGGTATGGCCGTTCCCGCTACACACATTCGCAAGGGCATGGTGATCGTCTACAATGGCGATCCGTGCCGCGTGATTGACTTCCGTCACCATACGCCGGGCAACCTGCGCGCGATGGTGCAGACCAAGATGAAGAACCTCCGCACTGGCGCGAACCTGGAGAACCGGTTCCGCGCCGACGATTCCATCGAGAAGGCGTCGATGGAAACGCACGAGCTGGAGTTTCTCTATCGTGGCGCCGACACGTTCCACTTCATGAATCTCGAGAACTACGACCAGATCGAAATGGATCTCGAGACGCTCGGGGACAACGCACCGTGGATGGTCCCCAACATGAAGATCATTGCCGAATACTACGACGGGCGTCCGATCGGGATCGAACTGCCGCAGTATCTCACGTTCGAGATCGTCGAGACGTCGCCGGTGATGAAGACGGCGACCAAGACGTCGTCGTACAAGCCGGCGAAGCTGGAGAACGGCGTGACGGTGAACGTGCCGGAATTCGTCGGGACCGGTGAGCGGATTCGGGTGAATCCGAACACGGGCGAGTACCTCGATCGCGCGAAGGACTGAGCCGAACCTGAGCCGTTGGGCCCTGCTGGTTTCCCGGTTGTATACGGGGGGGCGCCGGTTTAGAATGCTGGTCCTTCGCACGTCATGGTGGCCGTAGCTCAATTGGTTAGAGCACCGGACTGTGGCTCCGGGGGTTGGGGGTTCAAGTCCCCTCGGTCACCCTGTAAAACCAGACGGGGGACGGGAGACGGGGGACGGGGGAAGAGACCCGTCGGACACGTCGACCATCTCCGCGCGATAGGTCAGTAGCTCAATTGGTAGAGCACCGGTCTCCAAAACCGGCGGTTGGGGGTTCGAGTCCCTCCTGGCCTGCTGGAATTCGAAGTGGCAGTGCTGACGTGATGTGAGTGTGCCGAAGCTGTGAGGACCGCAGCGGCGGGCGTCGGTACGAGGAGCATTCGCCTCGTGAATGTGGCAGTAGCGTGAGGTGGTGGCGCCAGCGTACCGAAGCCGTGATCACCGCAGCGGCGGGCATCGGTAAGAGGAGCATTCGCAACGCGAATGCGACAGGTAACCGAAATGGTAGTCCCGCCTCCGCTCCACCGGAGGTGGATCGGAGGCGGTATCGTCTAGGGGACCAGGACACAGCCCTCTCAAGGCTGGAACACGGGTTCGAATCCCGTTACCGCTATGGGAAGTTGCAGGGATAGGATTGTGCAGGAGCGCAGCTGCAGTCAGCGGGAGCAGGGACTGTCGAAGTGATTGTCGGCCCCATCGTCTATCGGTTAGGACGGCACTCTTTCAAGGTGCAGAGACGGGTTCGACTCCCGTTGGGGCCATTGCTCGGGCCAATGCAGCAAGCGGGTCGAGCAATTGGTCGTTAGAAGATGTGGTGTGAAGTTGTCGGCGCAGCTGTAAGAAGTGTTGTGAGTGATTATTGTTGTGGCGGCGAAGTCATGGGGCTGTAGCTCAGCTGGTTAGAGTGCCGGACTGTCACTCCGGAGGTCGCGGGTTCGAGCCCCGTCAGCCCCGCTCTCGATGTGCGCGAGGGAATGCGCACTGACGTTTGTGCGCGGTGTGTGTGCGCGATGTGTGTGCGCGATGTGTGTGCGCTATGTGTGTGTGATTTGTGGGCAGCGCGAGAAGCAACGCGCTGCTGTGTGTGCAGAGGATCGCACGTTGGTGCAGGTGCATGTGATGGTGCATGTGATGGTGCAGTACTGCTCGATCGAAATGCCCAAGTGGTGAAATTGGTAGACACGCCATCTTGAGGGGGTGGTGCCGAAAGGCGTCGCGGTTCGAGTCCGCGCTTGGGCATAGGAAACCCCGCCAGCGTAGCTCAGTGGTAGAGCACCCGATTCGTAATCGGGCGGTCGTCGGTTCAATCCCGACCGCTGGCTCTCAGCGGTTTGATTCACAAGCGTCCGTCTCAGTTGAAGTTACCGCGCCCGCTCAAACGGGCGCGGTTTCGTTTTTCGGGGCCGAAGAGCGACTTGTTAATCGCTAGGTGTTGGCCGCTGTTGCCGCCTTGTCCATCCGCTCCTCCGGGCGCTTCGTGTAGGCGGTCGCCTGGCTCGCCTCGCGATCGCCAATCCACTCGAGGCCAAGCCGTATGTCCCCGGTGCTGTTTGCGACATTCCCCGTCGCGAGCTATCGCATCCCGTGCCATGCGCAGATTGTCGTTCTCGCGGCATTACTAGGCGGTCCGCTGGGACATTGTGACTGCGACCTACAAGCGCGCCTCGCAGCTCGGAGTAGGAGGGGATTCATGAATTGCGGCAACGTTGTTGTAGGTCACGGCGAAAGATTCTTTCCGCGCGATTCGAGTCGCAGAGGAAGAATATTTCCCCATGCGCAGTTTGGTCACTGTGGAACCACTGTGTCAGGGGGCTACGGCGACTCAATTCGCGACATTTTCTTAGCGCTCGGCATGAAGCAGGCGGATTTTGCGGCGCATGTGCGGTCGAAGAGGGGCTACGGAATACCGCGGATTCTCCCCCCCACCACCGGCACCTGCACCACCCGGCAATCTCCGAACATAGCAGATAGTTCGGCTTCTGTTTGGGGTTTTCAACATACCGAGCGCGGCTGACAATTCGACTAGTAGATCCCACAGTGTCTAGGTGGGCGCGCGCTCGAAAGGTTGCACCAACCTCTACCGGGTCCCGACAAGAGAATGGCGCTCAAGACCTGTCCTGATTGCGGGAATGGCGTGTCAGACGCCGCGACCGCCTGCCCCAAATGCGGTCGCCCAATGAAGTCCGGCTCCGTGATCGACTCGGACTTTCACGGCAAGGGCGAGGGCATGTTCATGAAGGGGCTGAACTGCGGCTGCGCCACGCTCTGTACGGCACGATCGCGTTGATCGTGATGGCGTTCCTGGGTTACCTCATGAGCGGGCGATGACCTCCGCCTCCTCGCCGCTACTTGCGCCGGATCCTCGACGCCGACGACGTGCGGGCGCTCATCGCGCTCGCGGCGGAGACCCGGCGCGCGCATCGGAGAGATGAGGGGGCGAAGACGGTGGCGCGGGAGGCGGCATTGGAAGCGCGTCGACTCTCTACGGATTGCTGAAAGGCGCGATGTCGGAATCAATCCGGAAGATTTTCTCTACGCTCAATACTACAAGCGGATCCAGCATCGGTGTGTGGCGCCGGCGATCTCTCGCAGGAGCGATCGCCATTCTCTTATTCGCTGCGCCCGCGGCGGACCAAGTCATCGATGCGGCCAAGCAAATCGGATCGTCCTCGCTAGTAAGCGGTGTGGTCGCCTATTTCGTCCTGAGCGTTGTCGTCTACGCACTCGGCGTCGTGGTTGAAATACTGGCAGACGCGTCGTTTACGCTGATTTCGAAGATCCGCCGCCCGCTGGCGCGTGCGCCGTTTACAGAGACTTCCGCGACCGCCGTCGATGTCAACTCGCTCCTCGCATCGATGCGTCTCTCTCTCTCTTCGCGCGCGGGAGTTCATCGCGCGGCTTCCGAACGCAGTGTGCGCCTCGCGAATGCATCCGATGTGTAGCCGAGGCTCTCTCGGAGGGTAAGTCATATCGCATCTGCTGCGGCGCGAGGACCGTGCATGGGCTAGGCGAACCCTTGAGCACCCTCTCGAGGTTGCAGTGCTTCTGGTTGTGTTCGCTGTAGGACTTAGCGCGAACATCTCAGCATCGATGGCGCGTGGGTTTGGGTCAGACCTAAGATTTCTCCGAGCGGGAGAGCGGGCGGTCGTGTCTCGATCGCAGTTGACTCGAGCGAAGTGGCCCAGATCTCCGGACAGCACCCAGCTATTCAGAGAGCAGCTCTTCATAACCAATCTCGACGGAGCTGTGGCGGTCCTGAGAGATTGGCGAAGTCTAGGATGGAGCGAAGACAATTCCGCAAGCGACGGCACACTTGCGAATTCCGTTTCGAGACGGGCTGTTGCGCTGAGCGTCGACGCAGATTCCGCGATCAGCGCGGTATTCAAGAAGGATTTGGTCGGGATGCCGTTCTGGGTCCGAGGCATGCCCGTCGATGTGAGCCGCGCGGGAGTCAGTATGATCGTAACTCAGCTCGTGCTCACGATCGCTCTCCTCTTCATTCTCGAGGACGACGGCTTTCTCGGCATGCGATCCATATTGGAACTCGCAGCGCTATATCCATCGGAGGCGTCGTTGGACGAACGGGCGAGGGAGGGTCAGGTATTTGAACCGCTGTCGACATGAATAGACGCGTGACCTTCGCAGCGCGACGCAGTCTGTCTCCCGCTGCGCGCGGTCGTCTTACTCAGCGCATCTTCGCCACTTCGGCGCGGCAAGATCTCCACCAGATCGAGCAGCAGATCGCGCGGAACTACGCCGCGGCGCCGGCGCAGCGCGCGGCCAACGACGAGCAGCTGCAATGGCTCAGGAGTGCGGCGCGAGCGCGGCGGGAGATGGTGGCGAGATGAAATGGAAGAGACCGACCATCTACGTCTCCCCCGATCGCGTCGAGTCGAACTCGGGAGTTGTCTACTCGACCGACCCGCTAGTCGTGATTGCTGGTGACAGTACCCGCTACTACCTAAAAGACAAAGACTCCGCGTACGTCCAAGCTGAGATGCTCGCCCTAGCGCTCGCTGATCTGGTCGGACTCGAGGTTTCGAGCGGAGGTGTGACGCGAATCCCGAACTCCGACGTCGAGTGGTTCGCGAGCGAAGAGGTCGAGATTCGCTCCGGCATCGACATGTTGATCAAGATCGGCGCAGCGCGGAACGTGAGTGTCCTCGCCGACTGCATTGCGTTCGATGTGTGGGTCGCGAACGACGACAGGAACATGGGCGGCGTCGTCGCGCGTGCGGCATCTACCGGCGCGAATGCCGAGGTTGACCTGGTTCTCATCGATTTCGAGTCGGCAAGTGTGCTGCGAGGCACAAGCGGGATCGTTGTCAGTACGATACCCTTGACGAAGTACTGGCCCCGAAACCAGTTGGGCCAGCTCTGCAAAGGTCAGCTCTTCCCCGAGGCAATGGTGCGCCGGATCAGCGCGCTCAGTAAGAGTGAAATTCAACGTGTGGTCGATGACGTGAAGACCGAGTTGGGCCGGCCGTTGCTGGGTGAGGAATGGATCGTCCCCCAACTCGTTAGTCGTGCTGCCAGCATTCGTCGGCTGTGCACCGATCTTTGGAAGGAGGCCCATGGCGCCAAGTCTGGATAGTCCACACGCCGACTGGTTCGCGCTGCTCGGTGCGTCACCGCGCCCTGAGCTGCAAGAGCGGGCAGCGGTCGGGCTTGTCATCGGGAACGGGGTGGTCACGCGCGTCGCATTCGAGTCGCACCTTCCTCGCCTTCGCGGCGTGGCTACGGTGCGCCAGATCGCCGTATTCGAGCGTTTACTGCGCGGCGCTGCCGAACGCGCTCAGCGCGGCATCGAGGTCGCAGAGCTCGAAGCGATGTTGGGTCCTCAGATTCAGCTATTGAAGCGTCGCGAGCTATCCGTCCCCGTCACCAAGGAACTCATCGAACGACTGTCTGATCAGTACCTGCAAAGCCCGAGAGTCACGAGCGTACGCGAACAGGCGAGGGCGTTACGAGGCGACTCCATTCGGTGGCTGGATGGATTTCTCGAGTCCTCAGCACCGCTCGCCTCGACGATCGTTGCGAACGCCACGGTAAAGCGCCTTTACGATCGTGATCTCCAGCGCTACGTGTCCTTTCGCATCCCGTCGATTGCGCGCGCTGTTCGGGTAGGCGACGCCGACATATTGATAGAGTCCTTGCTTATCGATGACGGGCCGAAGACTGCGCCCCTCCGAGAAGTCGCCAGTCGCGCAAGTATGTCGTTCTTCGCGTTCGACGCGCTACGTAACAGAATCCGGAGCGCTACCGCACGCGAAGTCCACTGCGTCGGCGTACTGCAGCACACTGACCAGGCGCATGCAGACGTTCGCGCTGAGACGAGCGAATGGGTGAACAGTATCTGGTCGCCATATGCGCAAGTCATCGAGGGCGACGCCGAGCGGATTCCGACAGATCTACGTCGTTTGATCGCAGAGTACACCTAACGAACGAAGCCGCAGCCTGTGCAGAAGTGAATCGGCCCCAGTCCGCGAGTGCGGAGCTGGGGCCGTTGTTCTCTGGCGCTTTCTCGCCGCCCTTGGCCGAGCTATGCGGCGCGACGACGAGCGAATTTCAGTATGGACCTCATCTCTGAATCGCGAATCAGGAGCGAAGCCGTCCCCCACGCGGAGTCAAGAGCGAGCTCCTGTACCAGAAGCGCATCGTTCACATCAACCAGTGGGACGAGGTGCTCCCAGAGGTCTGCGGCGCTGTGACGACTGACGAGGAGCCACTGGGACTCCAGTATTCTCCGCGCGCCGAGAGTTTGGAGCGCGCGATGTAGACGGCTGTACGTCCGACCCGGTTGACGCAGGTCGTAAGAGATCTGATAGAGCATGAGATTGGCACCAAGTAGACGGTAAGAATTGCCACAGGCTCGGTCGAGTTGCGGCTAGAGGGTCTAGGTCGTATGCTTGGGCCAGCCCACGCAAATGGGCAGCAGGGGCAGGCCCGCGAGCGATCAGTCGTGGCGGCTATCGTGTCATGGCAGTTCCTCCGTCGCCTTCCTGTGAGGCGAGCCCGGTGCGCCGTGAGAAGTGTCCGGGTTTCGCGTGATTCATGTTCCTCGTGAGGGCCGGAAGGTCGCCGCGCCAACGGCGATGTTCCGGCCCTTTCGAGTTAGGTGCATGCTTTCATGGGCGGGCAGTCTACCGAGGATTTCAAGAGACCGCCAGTGCCTTCGTAAGTGTGGAATTTACAGTCACTTATGCTATCAATCTCACGAATCGACAACCCACGAATCTTTCCCACCGGCAACGGTCTTTCAGGTGCAGAGCGACGCACGCAAGTCTCCGCTTGCCTGCTCGGCGGAGACCCATGTCCCGAAGTCTGACGCTAAGGACGGCGCGGCAACGAGTTACCACCTTGGTCGATGCTATCTAGCTGTAGGTAACTTGCTCCGCCTGTTCCGGCGTCGTAGCTCGCCTCGCCCTACGGCGCCACTCGCTGCGTTTCGTACGCCAGCCGCCGATACGCTTGGAATTCGCAGGCGCCCTTGATACCCGCGAGGAACGCCGCCCCGTCCGCCTGCGTCGGCGTGATGCCTGCGAAGCCCGCATCGACCTCCGACGCCTGGAAGAACCAGAGAACGCGCCCGGGCGCGATGCGCGTGAACGTCTTCTCGGTGCGGTTGAGTCGCGTCTCCGGCGTGGCGCCCTCGGCGAACCATCAGGTGATCGTGAGCCCTCGATAGGCCACCAGTTCGCCGGTGGACGAGTCGTTCGCCGGCGGGGGGGTAGACCTCGAAGCTAAGGCCGTTGCCTGGCGACATCGGAAGCGTGTGCAGGAGGCTCATGTGCGTTCTCGGATGATGACCCACCAGCGATAGCCGCCGCGGAGCGGGTACTGATGTCCACGCCTCGCTTGTGCGCCCCCCGACCGCGCGCTTATACTGACCGCCTGTCTGCGGGCGTAGCTCAGTTGGTAGAGCGCAAGCTTCCCAAGCTTGATGTCGTGGGTTCGAGCCCCATCGCCCGCTCTCGATCGTGTCCGAATCACGGCTCCGCGGTTCGGCGACAAGAGTCTCAGCTGCAACGCCCGGGTTCTCGCCGAGAGCTCGGGCGTTTGCATTTGGGGCCCCGCGTCGGAGGGGGGACGGCGCGCGGTCGCGCCGCCCGCGCCGCCCCACCGGACATTGCCATGACGCGCTCCGCGCCGTACGTCTCGCCGGCACGATTCGCCGTTCGCCGACCGGCACCCCGAAGCGTTCACGCCGCCCGACCGCCCCTCGCCGTGACTAACGACTTGCAGCAAGCGGCGCCCGCGCGCCCCTCCTCCCGCCTCGACCTCCTCGCCGGCGAAACGGCGCTCCAGGTCTTCCGGCGCGCACTCGCCCTCGAGCGCGAGGGGCGGAAGATCATCCACCTCGAACTCGGCGCCCCCGACGTTGACGCGCCGCCGCACGTGGCCCGCGCCGCCATCGCTGCCCTCGAACGCGGCGACGCGCGCTACACCGGGATTGCCGGCATCCCCGAGCTGTGCGAGGCGATCGCCGAAGACCTCGGGAGGCGTGGCGTCACTGCCGACGCCAGCCAGATCATGGTCACGCCGAGCGCCAAGACGGCGCTCTTCTACTCGCTCCTGGCGGTGGCCGAGCCGGGGAGCGAGGTCCTCATCCCCGACCCGGGCTTTCCGATCTATCCGTCGATGGTGCGCTTCGCCGGCGCGACGCCGGTGTCGTACGGGATGGACGCGACCAATGCCCCCGACGTCGACGACATCGCGGCGCGCATCACCCCGCGCACGCGGGCGATCGTCCTCAACTCGCCCAACAACCCGACGGGCGGCGCGTTAGGCGCCGAGTCGATGGCCCGCATCGCGCAGTTGGTCGAGCAGCACGGGCTCACGGCCGTCACCGACGACATCTACACCCGCCTCACCTACGACGCTCCGTACGCGCCGTCGCTCGCCGGGTTCGATGGCGCGCGCGACCGCACGCTGGTCGTCGACGGATTCTCCAAGTCGTTCGCGATGACGGGGTATCGCCTGGGGTACGTGATGGCGCCCCCGCAGTTCGTCGAGCACCTCCTCACGCTCGGGATGAACGGGCACACCAGCGTTCCACCGTTCATCCAGCGCGCCGGAATCGCGGCGCTCACCGGGCCGCAGGACTTCGTGCGCGAGCAGGTGAAGGCGTATCGCGTTAGGCGCGACCGGCTGGTCTCCGGACTGCGGGCGATCGATGGCGTGACGTGCGCCGTTCCCGCCGGGGCGTTCTACGTCTTCCCCGACTTCTCGGCGCTCCTCGCCCCGCGTGGCGCGACGGCGGCGCAACTGGCGCACCGCCTCCTCGAGGAGCACGGCGTCGCGCTCATCGCCGGGACGGCGTTCGGTGCACGCGGGGAGGGGCGACTCCGTATCTCGTTCGCGTCGGCGCAGGCGGAACTCGACGAGGCGCTGGAGAGGATCGCGCGTTGCTGCCGGGAGCTTTGAGCGCGCCGCGCGCTGCAACCAGTTAGAGCGACTTGAGCAGGTTCTCGACGCGCTTGCGGTCGGCGTCCATCGCCTGGCCGGAGAGGAGCGTCGCCAGGAGGTCGAGCGCCTCGTCGTCGATGCTGTCGGGGTGCTTGCGATCCTCGGGAAAACGAAGAATCACGCCGAGCGCGAAGGGGACGTGCGGCACCTCTTCAGCTTCCTGGGCGGCCTCGAAGCTCGGGACATCGGGCTCCGGTTCGACGCTGGCGAGCCATGGCTCGTCGGCGGCACGACTCGCGCGCTCCACGCGCTCCATCGCCTTGACCGGGACCACCGCGGCGAGGATCGCCCGGATCCCCCCGTCGTCGGCCTGCGCGGTGAGGAGGAGCGGGACCGGGTTGTCGAAGAGGCCAACCTGTTGCACGGCGTCGAACATCGCCTGGGGGAGCGCTCCCTGGGCCAGCACGGGGGATTCGTCGTTCAGCTCACCGTCGAGCGCACCCAGCGCCCGGAAGACGATCTGCCCCTCGGGTTGCTTGGGGTGGGGCGTGGGGACGAGCCTGAGCGAAATCGGCGACATCGTCATGATGCGCGCGATCCCATCGTCGGACGGCGTGTCGGCGCCGTTGTCGTCGGGGGTGCCGTCGTCTGGATCGGGTGACCACTCGGACATGCCGCGGCGCTACCTCTCGGGATTGGAGCCTCGGAGCGGAGCCGTCTCGCAGAGGGCACGGCCCATCGTCATCGCAAAGTGCACAGCATCGGCCGCGGATTGTAGGGGGAGGAATTCGGTGTGACCGCGGCGTCCCGGCCGGGGTCTCCCCAGTAACCAACTCGTCGAGGTACGTCGGTGCTCTGCTCGTTCGCCACCATCACCCTTGCTCAACCGCGTGTCGCTGCCGGGCTCCGTTCGCCCGGGCGCGCCGTGGAGGGCGGGGTGGTGAACGTGACGGATGGCGGGTACGGAGAACCACGGGCGCTGGGTGGCGTGGGTGGAGGAGGGGGATAGGCACGGGACGAAGTCCCGGTTGATCCTGACTTCTCAACGCCCCGCCCGCGTCCCGCGCCGGCGGGGCGTTTTGCTTCGGGATGCTCGGGGCCGCCGATCATCCGATTTCAATCACCTTCACTGGAGGATGAGCCAGATGATTCGTTTTTCTCGTTCGCTCGCGACTCGCCTCCGGCGAGCCGCCTTCCCGGCGCCACGCCCGCTGGTCGCGACCGTTCCCGCCGATGCGTGGGGGCGATTCCAGGCTGCGCTCGAGGCCCCCGAGGGGCACGCAGAGGTCGTGCGCGAGCGTGAGCTTGCGGAAGAGAACCTGCGCCTGGCGGTGACGTTGCTTGGCCAGCAGGGGGCGCGCGCGATGTCGCGCATGCTGGCGGTGTGCGACGGCGAGGTGGAGAGCGCTGGTCCGGCGCTCCGTGTCGCGTTGTCGCTGGCGGAGGCGGTGGGGTTGGCGGTGTAGTCCGCGCCAGCGACCCTCGATCGCTCGAAAGTCCGGATTCGGCCGGTGGGAGACGTGGAGTCTCCCGCCGGCCGTTCACTTTGCTGGGGATCGTTAGGCGAGCCGACACCCATTCGCCCCGATTTCGCTCGCGACCGTCGCCAAATTCGGGATGCGTCGCACCCAGCCGAGGTGGGGCTGACGACCACATCCTGGCCTCCGGGAAACCTTTCCCACCCCGACCCGTATCCAATGCAGGTGGTACGCGGCGCGGTGCTCGGCTCGCGTCGTCCCTCGATCGTCTCGTCCCGCCTGACTTGGACACTCGCCCCCCCCACGCTTCCTTCGAGCACGCCCCGAAGGCGACGGCGACCTCTTTGCCGTCGCCGTCCTCGGTGCGCTTCCCGCCTCGAATGGTCGCGACGACGCCCAACACATCCACCCATCCATTGCGCCCGACGTGGGTGGTCGTAGCCGTGGCGTGGACGGTATTCGGCGTGGTGCACGGGATCGTGTGGACGGCGGCGGCGAAGTATCCGTCCGAGGCGCTTCGCTGGACCTTCCCGACCGCGCTGGCGGTGGCGTGGGCGTGGGCACTCCTCACGCCGCTGGTCTTCCGACTCACGCGTCGCGTCCTTCCGTCGCGCGTCGGCTGGGCGCCCAGCCTGCTGGCGCATGTCGTCGCGGTCATCGCGTGCGCCACCTTCCTGACCTGGTGGCGGCGCCTGGTGATGGCGTACTTCGCCGACTGGACGCCGGAGCCCTATCTCCCGACGTTGCTGTACTGGTTCGACGTCTGGTTGTTTGTCTATGCGTCGCTCGTCGTGGTGGGGCACGCGCTGTCGCTCCGCCGGCGCTACGTGGATCGCACGGTGCGCGCGCACCTCCTCGAGGCGCAGCTGGCGCGCGCGCAGCTGCAGTTCCTCGAGTTGCAGCTGCAGCCGCACTTCCTCTTCAACGCGCTCAACGCAATCCAGGAACTCGCACACGAGGCGCCTAACGCCGCCGAGCAGATGCTGCGCCGGTTGCACGCGCTCCTGTCGATCTCGCTGGAGCGTTCTGGGCGCGACGAAGTCACGCTCGGCGAAGAAGTGGCGGCGCTCGAGCCGTACTTCGACATCCAGCGTACCCGTTTTTCCGATTGGCTCGAGGTCGGGATCGATGTCCCCGCCGAGTTGCGTCGCGCCCTCGTTCCGCACCTCATCTTGCAGCCGCTGGTGGAGAACGCGATCCGTCACGGGCTCTCGGTGCGGCAGGCTCCCGGGCGCGTGCTGGTGACTGCGCTTCGTCGCGGCGATCGCCTGGTGCTGAGGGTCGAGGATAACGGCGTCGGGCTACGCCATGGGCAACGCGGATCGGAGTCAGGGCACGAGGGGATCGGGCTGCGCAACGCTAGCGAGCGACTGCGCCAGCTCTACGGCGCCGACCACCACTTCGAGCTTCGGCAGGGGGCGGAGGGTGGTGTGACGGTGGAGCTCGACGTCCCCTACAGAGAGGGAGAAGCGATCACCAGCACGTCGCCCGAAGAGACGCCCGCCGGCGCGAAGATCGTCGCGCAGGAGTTCGAGGATCCGGCGACGTGGCGCACTGGCGAATTCTCGGCGCTGGTGCCGCCGCTCGCCGAAGCCCCCGTCGCGTCGCCTGCAACGCACGGCGTTGTCGACGATTCCTCTGCACCGCAGTGGCAGGTGAGCGGGAGCTTCCGTCCACCGCGTCGCGAGGCACCAGCGGCTCCCGAAGCGGTGACCGCAAGTGCGTCGCTGCAACCCGCGCCGGCACTCGGCGCGCGCGCGTGGCTCGTCATCGGCGTGCTCTGGCTCGCGCTGGCGATCTTCTGGACGAACCAGATGGCGCTCTACACAGCCGCAGCGCGTCCCGGGACGGACTTCTCCTGGCTCGAGGTCGCGCGATTGCAGGTGGCCACCTCGGTCATCTGGATTGCGCTCAGCCCAATCGTGCTGGCGTTGGCGCGGCGCTTCCGATTCGACGCCAGCAACTGGGGACGCCGCCTCCCGCTGCACGTGGCCTTTGCGATCGCGACCGGGGTCATCCACACTGGCGTGATGCGCTGGTCGGGGCTTACCGAGTTTCCCGTGTTGTCGCCGCCGAACATGAACCCGCTCACCGGCGACTTCTTCGTGTACTTCGGCTTGCTCGCGTGGTCGCATGCGCGCGACTTCGTGAGCTGGTTTCGCACGCGGGAGTTGGAGGGGGCACGACTCACCGCACGCATCGCGGGCTCGCGCTTCCAGGCGCTTCGCGTGCAACTGCGCCCGCAGTTCCTCCTCGCGACGCTCTCCCTCCTCGCCGACCTCGTGCATCGCGACGTGCCGCGCGCCGAGCGGCTGATCACCCGTCTCGCCGACACGTTGCGTCTCACGCTCGAACTCGGGCGCGATGCGACGACCACGCTCAAGCAGGAGCTCGACCTCCTCCTCGCCTGTGTGGAGACGCACCGAGCGGGGATTCGCCCCGGGGTGCAGCTCGTGACCTCCGCGTCGAGCGCGATGCAGGCGCTGCGCATTCCCAGCCGGCTCATTTGCACGATGGCCGACGACCTCCTCGCCGCCGACACGTTGAATCCTGGCGAGCCGTTGACCGTACGTGTCGAGGTCGAGCGCGTGGGCGATGCGACGCGCGTGCGCTTGTGGGGCGAGGCGCTGTGGGGAGGGCGGTCTGGGGGATCGCATGCCTGGTGGCGCACGAAGAGCGTCGCTGAGGCGGCTGTCCTCGATGCCGGTTCACTCGTGAGCGTGACGTTTCCCGACCGGGCGACTGCGGTGCTCCTCATCGCCGACCCGCCCACCGCCGCAACCCGTCCCGAGCCCGCCGGGCTCTCGGTCGCGGTGGCCTAACGCTGGACAGGAGAACTCCCCATGCCGATACGCGTGCTGGTAGTGGACGATGAACCGATTGCGCGGCGCCGCGTCCGGCGCTTGCTGCGTCTCGAGCCCGACGTCGATGTGGTCGACGAAGTCGGCAGCGGGGGGGAGGCGATCGACTCGATCCGCAAGGACCGTCCCGATCTCGTGCTCCTCGACGTGCAGATGCCCGACGTCGACGGCTTCGGCGTGGTCGACGCGTTAGGCGCCGAGGACATGCCGCCGACGATCTTCGTGACAGCCTACAACGAGTATGCCGTTCGGGCGTTCGACGTGAACGCCATCGACTACCTGCTCAAGCCGTACGATCCCGAGCGCTTCCGTTCTGCCTTCCAGCGGGCGCGGAGCCACATCGAGCGCGAGTCGTCGGCCGAGCAGGGGCGGAAGATCCGCGCCCTGCTCGAACAGGTGCTCGGTGAGGATCGGACCAGTGCGGCGCTCGCCAGCGCCCCGTCGGGAACCGCCACCGCGACCAGCACGATGCCACGCACCCGCACGCTCGACCGCCTGATGGTCAAGCACGATGGTCGCGTCTTCTTCGTGAAGGTGAGCGACGTCGACTGGTTCGAGGCGTCCGGCAACTATGTCCGCGTCCACACCGGAAAGGTCTCGCACCTGATTCGTGAGACGATGCATCACATCGAAGGGCAGCTCGACCCGTCGATGTTCGTCCGGATCCATCGCGCGGTCATCGTCAACATCGACCGGATCAAGGAGCTGCAGCCCTGGTTCGCTGGCGACTACGTGGTCATCCTGCGCGATGGGCGACAGCTCAAGCTCAGTCGGACGTATCGCGAGCACCTGCAGTCGCGCATGCATCGTTTCACCTGAGAAGCATCGCCGCGAGCGTATCACGACGTGGCCGGGGATCTAACCTCCGGCCACGTCGGCGTTTCCGCGCTTTTGGGACACGAAGGGCGCCAAACTCGCCGTTTGGTGCGCTCGACGCTCAAGGAGCGGCGTTCCGCGGCCGATACGGATACGGGCTCCGCCGACATCCGCCTGACCTGGCGGGTGGCGAATACGCCGCCAATCCTCGCATGACTGCCGTGCACACCGAAGGCCACGCTGGACGTTGCTCCCCGATCGCGCGACCAATGCGCCGCGCTTCCCATGCGTCCTGACAGCGCACTGGACGTGGCGCCGCTCCGTCGCGCACTCGTGGTCGACGATGAGGATGGCGTCCGCGGCGTGCTCCGCCGCTGGCTTGGTCGCCGCGGTTGGGAGGTGACCGAGGCGGCCGATGGTGACGCGGCGCGCGCGTCGCTGGCGCACGGCACGGCGACGTCCAGCGCACCGGCGTTCGAGCTGGTGATCTGCGACCTGCGCATGCCGACATCGGGAGGCGAGGAATTACACGCGTGGATTTCGGCGCATCATCCTGCGCTCCTTCGACGCCTCGTCTTTGCGAGCGGCGATACCGGCGAGGCGGCGACCGCTGCGTTCCTACAGTACTCTGGTTGTCCGGTCCTGGAGAAGCCGTTCGAGTTGCGGCGGCTGGAAGCGACGATCGCGACCGTGCTCGATCGCGCAGCGGAGCAGGCCCTCCACGACGAATCATCGAGCGCAACCCACTCGACGGGCGCAACTGCGGCCGCAGCGCGAGGATCGTCGTCGGCTCCAGCCGTCAGCTGATGGCGGCTTCGCGCGGAGGCGGCACGGCGAGCGGATCGCCGCGCGGCGATCCGAGCGTGCGCGCTACTCTTCTGGCGCGTCGACGGGAACGAGCGGTGTGACGGCAGCGCGATCTTCCTCGCCGGTGCGAATGCGGACGACCTTCTCCACCGGGAGGACGAAGATCTTGCCGTCCCCTACCTCGCCCGTGCGGGCTCCCTTCACGATCGCGTCGATCGTGACATCGACGAAGGGATCGGAGACGCCGATTTCGATGCGCACCTTCGGATGCAGCTCGACCTTGACGGTCGTCCCGCGGTAGTTCTCCACGTGGACCGTCTCGCCGCCGTGTCCCTGCACGCGGGACACCGTGAGGCCACGAACCTCGGCGCGATAGAGCAGCTCGAGCACGTCACCGAGCTTTTCTGGTCGGATGATGGCCACAATCAGTCGCATGGTCGAAACCGTAGGATGAAGTCGGGACGAGGAGAGGACGAAGCGCTCCATGACGCTTGCTCGGCGAGGGTGGAAGACGGGCGCTGAGAGAACGTATGCTCAGGCGGGTTCTTCCTGCAGCACCAGCATCGCGCCTTCGCCATCGGAGTACCCTTCTTCGCCGTGTTGCGAGACATCGAGTCCACCCGCTTCGGCGCGCGCGGCGACGCGCAACGGACGTACGAGCGCGACCGCCTTGAGCACGACGAACGTGCCGATCGATGCATAGGCGATCGTCGCGACCACTCCGACCGCCTGCTTGCCGAAGAGTGCGGGATTGCCGTAGAGGAGGCCGTCGGTCGGCGAGCCCCACGCCCTGGTGGCAAACAATCCGGTGCAGAGCGCCCCGACGATCCCGCCCACACCGTGCGCGCCGACCACGTCGAGGGAGTCGTCGAGGCGCGTCGAGGCGCGCTTGAGGATCACGAAGTAGCTCGGGACGGCGGCGATCGCCCCGATGGCGAGGGCGCCGAGCGGGGAGACGAATCCGCAGGCCGGGGTGATCGCCACGAGACCGACTACAAGCCCGGTGCCGGCGCCGACGGCCGTCGCGTGACGCGTGCGCCAGAGGTCGAGCGTGAGCCAGACGGCGAGCGTCCCCATCGGGGCGATGATCGTGTTGACGAGGGCGAGGACCATCGTCCCGTTGACGGCGAGTGCGCTTCCGCCGTTGAAGCCGAGCCAACCGATCCAGAGCAGGGCAGTCCCGAGGAGCATCATCGGGACATTGTGCGGGAGGAAGCCTCTGCGCCCATAGTCACGGCGCGCCTTGACGACGATTGCAGCGACGCCGGCCGCGGTCCCGGCGGCGATGTGCACCACCGTCCCGCCAGCGAAGTCGAGCACTCCCCACGTTCCGAGCCACCCGCCCCCCCACACCCAGTGGGCGATCGGCGAGTAGACGATGATGGACCAGAGGGCGATGAAGAGGAGATAGGCGGCGAAGCGCATCCGCTCGACCAGCGCCCCCGAGATCAGCCCCGCGGTGATCACGGCGAACGTCCCCTGGTACGCCATGAAGAGGAGGTGCGGAATCGACCCCTTGGCATCGATGCCGACGCCGTTGAGGAAGACGTAGCCTGCGTCGCCGATCCAGGCGTTGCCGCTGCCGAAGGCGAGGGAGTATCCGATGAGGAGCCAGGGGACGCCGACGACCGCGAAGGAGGCGATCGACATCATCATCGTGTTGAGGATGCTCTTGGACCGAACGAGTCCGCCGTAGAAGAGGGCGAGCGCGGGGGTCATGAGCAGGACCAGCCCGGTGGCGATGGCGATCCAGAGGGTGTCGATGGGGTTGGAGCCGGTCAGCGGCACGAGCGGCGGGGTGCGGGTGCGCGGGGGAGGGGATCGCGACGATGTGGACGGGTCAGCTCGCACCATGTGGAGACCAGGCGTTTCCGGCAAGAGATGCGTTGGTAAATCGGGCGGGGCGTGTAAAGGGGTTTGTAAAGGCGGTGTGTGAAGGGGGCGCGATTAGTGGTGTCGGTCGAGGGAGGCGGCGGCGGAGTTCGCGCGGTTGTCTGGCGTCTGGTGGGGGGTTACGTTGTGGGACTTCCGCAGGTGGGAGATGCGGCGGGACGTAGCGCAGTCCGGTAGCGCACCTGAATGGGGTTCAGGGGGTCGCGGGTTCAAATCCCGCCGTCCCGACTAATCGATCGACGAAACGACGACGGCCCCGCGCATCCTGGACGATGCGCGGGGCCATCTCACTTCGGGGAGTGAGCCCGAGCGACTCAGTTACCTCGAATTGGTCCCCGCCAGCGCCGCCTTCAGCCCCCGCGCCAGCTTCACCGCATCGTCGTTCGCCCAGAAGTGCATGAAGAAGAGGTGCGGCGAATCGTCGAGCATGTGATTGTGCAGCGACGTGACCTCGATCCCCGCCGCACGCAGGGCGCGAATCACGCCGTTCACCTCGCTCGCCACCATCACGAAGTCGCCGGTGATCGCCGCCTTCCCTCCGCCGGTTGGCTGGAAGTTGATCGCCGTCCCGATCCCCATCGACGGCGGGACCTCGAAGTCCCCGTCGCGAATCGACTCGGCGCGCGGGACGCTCACCTGATACACGCCACCGTTCACTCGTCCCGAGTGGCCGAGCGCACGGGCGACGGCTGCGGTGTCAAGGTCGAGCGCCGCCTGCGTTGCGGCTGACGGAGCGGGTGCTGGGGGCGGAAGCTTCGTGAGGGCGAGCGCCGCGCGAATAGTCGCGGCGAGCTTCGCAGGATCGCCGTGACCGTGCACGTGCACGTAATACACACGCGGTGTCTCGTGCATCAAATGATGGTGAATGGCGGTCTGCTCGATTCCGCCGTCCTGCAGGCGCGAAATGACGGGGTTCAGCTCGTCGTCGGAGAGCACGAGGTCGCCCATCGCCACGACGCCGTCGTGCGCCGTCTTCATGGCGATCCATCCGCCGAGCGCGAAGGACGGCTTGATGGTGACGCCGTCAACGATAACGTGCATGTCGCTCCGCGGGAAATTGAAGCGATAGACGTCGCCCGGCTGCGCCACGCCTGCGCGACCGATCGCGCTCTCGACGGACTTCCAGTCGACTTGCTGGGCGTACACTGGCGCGCTTGCGACGGCGATTGCGACCGCGATGATTCCCAAGGCGACGAGACTGGCGCACGCAGCGCGCGAAACGCCGCGCACGTTGCGCCTGGCGACGCGCGGCGTGCGCGTGAGGCTAGTACCGGAAAGCATATTGTACCTTCACCAGTAACTGGTTGGAATCGAAGCGCCACCCGCGGTGCTGTTCCATCCCGTCGAGGAGTTCGCGCACGTTGTGGTTGTACACGACGAACAGGTCGCCGACTGGGCGGAAGGTCCAGCGGAGACGGGTATTGGTCCCGAAGCTCCCGCTCTCGTTGTCGTACTGCAGGTAGCTGTTGAACTGCAGGTCGGGGGAGACGTTGACGCGCACACGCGTCCCGACCACCTGCTGGGTGAAGTCGCCCTTGGACATCTGCCCGACGTTGCGCGTCCCGTTGAACTCCATGATGAACAGCGCCGACGGCTTCCACGAGGCCGTCGCCTGATACTCCTGCAGCCTCCCGTCGTAGAAGTCGCCGAACCACCAGGTGAACTGCCCCGAGAAGCGCCGCTTGGCGGCGAGACCTGCTTCGAGTCGGTAGCGATTCCAGTGGTACGCGCCGGTCGGGATCGCGACGCCATCGGCGATCTCGAACGGCGCGACTAGGCGCTCGCCAACCGGGACGACGTTGAACTCGAAGCGGTCGCCGCTCTCGAGGCGCCAATTGATCGGTGCCATGAAGACGCGATAGCTCTCCCAACGATCATCGAGATCGCTCACCAGCGTCGCCATGAACTCATGGAACATCTGGCGCACGCGGAGCCCGAGGATCGGCGTACGCGGGCGCGGCTGGTAGGTGACGCTGAGCGCCGACGTCTGCACGGCGGGGCGCGGGACGAAGCCTAACGACGGATCGAAATCATCGCCGAGCCGCTTGTAGGTCGCCGAAACGTCCCACACGTCATTCGGGTAGTCGATCTTGCCACCCCACGCGGTGCCGCGCCCCGGCGTCGAGTCGTGTCCCGTAGCAAGGCCCCACACGCCCATCAAGAGGTTCTTGTCGCCGCGGAAGTGCGAGGTCTGGTACGTGAAGTCGGGTCCCGCCAGCCACGAGCCTCGACGCCCGAGCGGATCGCCGAACGTCGCGATCGCGCCGACGCTGGACTCGCGCAGGATGTTCTGCTTCACGCGAAGCACCCCCATCGTATTCGGCGTGGGGAGCGCGTCGAGCACGTCGCCCTCCTGGCCGGTGCGAACGACGAGCGCGCCGAAACTCGTCCCTCGCTCACGCCCGTTCAGCTTGATCCCGGCATCGATCGGGACACGGGTTCCCCCCAACAATCCGATGCGCCGACTGAAGAACGGGCGCACGTCGTCGTTGGTCCCGAGCCCGAAGTCGAAGATGTCGGATCCCTCGAGAAAGAAGGTGCGCTTCTCGGGAAAGACGAGCGGAAATCGCGTAAGGTTGGTGCGTCGCGTATCGACCTCGGTCTCGGCGAAGTCGGTATTCACGGTGAGAGATGCGAGCGCGTTGGCTCCCACGCGCTGCGTGACGTCGAGACTCGCGTCGCGCGAACCGTTCCAAGTCAGGTCGGGGGCCGGTATTCCTCCGCCAGCGGTGAGTGCGGGACGAATGCTCAGCCCGACGCCGAGCTCGAAGGCTGGTACGTCGGCGAGCAGTCCCGCGCGACTCATGAGGCCGAACTTCACGTCGCGATCGGGGCTCGCCCATCGACTCGACTCCAACAGGCGCTGGATGCGTCGTTGGACGTTGAAGCCCCACGACGAAAGCCCGCGACGGAAGAGGAGGCTGCGCGCGGGGATTCGAATCTCCGCCGACCAACCCGATGCGCTTCGCGCCGTCGCCGCTTCCCAGACCGCGTCCCAGTTCGCGTTCTCGCCTTCGCCCTGGTTGATCACGAGCGCATCGTACCGTGCCCCGTTCGGGTTCACCGCGAAGACGAAGCCCGAGCGTCCATCGAGATAGGTATCGAGGACGATCTTGACGTGATCCTCGTTCGAGAGATCGGCGTCGCGGGCGCGCGCGAATGCGGTCAGGCGCGACGCGTCGGGGTCGTCGGCGCGAATCCCGAAGACGATCGCGTCTCCTTCGGCGAGAACACGCACGACGGTGCGCCCAGCTGGTGCTTCACCTTCGTTCGGTTCGAGCTCGGTCAGGGCGGCGATGGAGTCGGCTGATGACCACTCCGGCTCATCGAGCCGGCCATCGAGGTGCAGACGTGCCGGAGCGAGACCGACGCGCAGCGTCGGGCGCGATGCCGACGAGGCGGGAGACTGGCTCGCGGCGCGCTCTGACGCGATCACAAGAAGACATGTGAGGAGCGTCGCGAGCAGTCTCGCGGGAGAGAGAGCGCGGGGCAGCGCAGAGCGTTGGTCCGACCTCGGACGCACGAGGCTCATGTGCCGGGCGTAGACGAGCGGCATCGCGTGATCACATGGGCCATGAGCAAGAGAGTGTCGGGTGCCAAGGGGAAGGAGCGGAGGCGGGGCGATGGAAATCTCGCGAGAGAAAATGACAGGAGGGTTGATTCCTCGCGACGCTGCGGCTTGCGAAAACGCCTCGCCGGAAGGCGAGAGCGACCGGGGAAACCCTCGCACCGACGGGGGCATTCTCCGACTTCCGAGCGCGCCGCGGCGGCCCATCATCCGATCAGCGCCTGCACACGCAGCACACGCGGCGGCGCGTGCCGGCACCGGTCGGATGGTGGCTTTCGACAGCGCAGTTCACGGGAGGTGCCCTATGCTACGGCTCCGCGACATCATGACCACCGACGTCGTGACGGTGGATCCCGAGACGACGATTCGTGAGGCGATGGAGTTGTTCGCGACTCGGCACATCGGTGGCGCACCGGTGATCGCCGGCAACCGACTCGTCGGCGTCATCACGAGCACTGACCTGATGGCCTTTGCTGCGTCGCTCCCGGGCGTGCCGACCGAGCGCGAGATACGCGATCACCTCGATGAGCAGGACGAGAGTCCTGTCGACGACGAGCTGGGCGAGACGGACGAGGACGAAGGGCGCTTCTTCCCCAGCATGTGGGATGACGCCGGCGCCGAGGTGACGGAGCGCATGGCACAGCACGGGACGCCGGAGTGGAACGTGCTCGAGGAGCACCAGGTGAGCGAGGCGATGACGCGTGCGCCGCTCCACACGCTGGGCCCGGACGACCCGGCCGAGCGGGCCGCGGAATTGATGGAGGAGAAGGAGATTCATCGCATCTTCGTCACCGAAGACGGCGCGCTTCTCGGCACGGTGAGCTCGATGGACATCGCCAAGGCGGCCGCTCATCATCGCTTCACGGTGCGGCAGTACGTGTTCAATCACGCGGATGTGTGGTATCGGCAATAGCGGTAACGCGCGCGTAGAAGAGACGGATGCGCGCGGCGCTTCGCATCCGGCGGAGCGACGAGGGGCTCTCGCGATATCTTGCGGGAGCCCCTCCTCGTTCCCGCCATGACCCGACTCTATCTCGTCCGACACGGCGCCACGCCACTCTCCACGGAAGACCGATTCTCCGGCGCCGATGGCGTCGACCTCTCCGAGGCCGGCCGCCAGCAGTGCGCGCGACTCGGCGCTCGGCTTGCGGGCGACGGAATCTCCGCCGTGTATGCCAGCAACTATTCGCGGGCCATCGAGTCGGCACAAATCATCTGCCAGTCGTTAGGAATGGTGCCGGCGATCGAGGACGGGCTGCGCGAGATTTCGCATGGGCACTGGGAGGGGATGGCGCGTCGCGACGTGGAGGCGACGTTCCCGGACGAATACGCGTCGTGGGAGGAGGATCCCTTCACCTACGCGCCGGAAGGTGGGGAGTCGGGGGTGAGCGTGCTGGCGCGGGCACTTCCGGTCATCCGGTCGATCGTGGAGAAGCACACCAACGAGCGCGTGCTGGTGGTCTCGCACAAGGCGACGATCCGCATCATCCTGAGTTCACTCCTTGGTTTCGACGTGCGGGGATATCGCGACCGGCTGGATCAGGCGCCGGCGTGCCTCAATGTGTTGGACTTCAAGGATCCGGTGCGGGCGCGGTTGATGCTGTTCAATGACACGTCGCACTATGCGGAGCATCCGCGGGCGGCGTCGGGGAACTTGTCGCGGTGGTGGGATCCGCCGGTGGTGCGGGGGTAGGGGTACGCCGCTGGAGCGCGGCGCACGGGCGCGCGGACACGAAGCTGAATCTCACCCGCATTTGACGCAGCCCCGGGCAAGCGGGAACTTCCTGGCTACTCTTGCAGCCGCCGTATGCCGATCCATGTTTTCGTCCGCTCACTGGTCAAATCCGCGCCGTCCGCCCCTGCGACTCGTTCGCGCAGACGTGTGAGGTGCACGATGGTGTACCTCGTGCTCGCGAGTCTGGGCCCTTCGCTCCTCTCCGCCCAGCCGTCTCTTCACCTCGTCTCCCCCAACGGGCGCAACCAGGTCACCGTCGAGCTTCGCGCCGGGCGAATCACCTACGCCGTTGCACGTGACGGCCGCAAGATCCTCCTCCCCTCACGACTCGGCTTCCAGCTCCGCGGCGCACCGGCGCTCGATTCGGGGTGGACTATCGTCGACACTGCGCGTGCGTCCGTCGACACGACGTGGACGCAGCCATGGGGCGAAGTCGCACGGGTGCTCGACCACCATAACGAGTTGCGCGTACGTATCGCCGAAACCACCGCGCTGCGGCGCGAGCTGCGGCTCGTCTTTCGCGCCTTCGACGACGGGATCGGCTTCCGCTACGAACTCCCGGAACAACCGAACCTCGGCGCTCTCGAGATCGAAGAGGAGCTGACCGAGTTCGCCATGGCCGACAACGCCAAGGCGTGGTGGATCCCCGGGAATCGCAAGGCGATGGACCGGTACGAGATGCTCTACGCGTCGTCGCCGGTGAGCATGCTCGACACGGTGCGCACGCCGCTGACGATGCAGCTGCAAGGCGGGCCGACGGTGGTGCTGCACGAAGCCGACCTCGAGGACTACGCCGCGATGGACCTCGCACGCGTGGGCGAGCGGACCTTTCGCCCGGCGCTCGGCGCGTGGGCCGACGGTGTGAAGGTGCGCGGGCGGACGCCGTTCGTGACGCCGTGGCGCACGGTGCAGCTGGCGGACACACCCGCCGGGCTCGTCCCCTCTGTCCTCGGGCTCAACCTCAATCCGCCAAGCCGCATCGCCGACACGCGGTGGATCGCCCCGATGAAGTACGACGGCATCTGGTGGGGGATGCACGCGAGGCTCTACACCTGGAATTCCGGCCCCAAGCACGGTGCAACCACGGCGAACGCCAAACGCTACATCGATTTTGCCGCGGCCAACGGGCTGGGCGGGACACTGGTGGAAGGGTGGAACGTGGGGTGGGACGGCGACTGGATCGGGACGCATGGTGCCGACTTCTCGTACACTCGCCCGTACCCGGACTACGACCTGCGCGCCGTGGCCGACTACGCCCGGTCGAAGGGAATCGCCCTCATCATGCACAACGAGACGGCGATGGGGATCGCCAACTACGAGCGGCAGCTCGACAGCGCCTTTGCAGTGTACAAATCGTTGGGCGTGACCAACATCAAGACGGGGTACGTGAACGATCGCACGATCGAAGGGCATGCGCACACCGGGCAGTACATGGTCCGGCACTACCGCAAGGTGATCGAGACGGCGGCGCGCTATGGGATCACGGTCAACGCGCACGAGCCGGTGATGGACACGGGAGAACGGCGCACCTGGCCGAACATGATGAGCCGCGAAGGGTCGCGCGGACAGGAGTACAACGCCGGCGGCCCCGATGGCGGGAATCCGCCCGAGCACGAGACGATCCTATTCTACACGCGCCTCCTCGCCGGCCCGATGGACTACACGCCGGGGATCTTCGACATCCAGCTGAAAGGCTCGACCGGCTCGGCAAGCACTCCCGACCAGCCGCGGGTGCGAACCACGATCGCCAAGCAGCTCGCGCTGTATGTCGTGCTGTACTCACCGGTGCAGATGGCGGCCGACGTGATCGAGCGCTACGCCAACCAGCCGGCCTTCCAGTTCGTGCGCGACGTCGCGGTCGACTGGGACACGACGCGCGTGATCGATGGAGCGATCGGCGACTACGTGGTGGTGGCGCGCAAGGAGCGCGGACGCGAGAACTGGTTCATCGGCGCGATCACCGACGAGAATGCGCGCACGTTCGACGTTCCGCTGCGCTTCCTTGCGCCGGGCGCGAAGTACGTGGCGGAGATCTACGCTGACGGTGCAGGGGCGAACTGGCTCACGAATCCGTTTCCGGTGGCGATCACCTCGCGTCCGGTAAACGCCAGCACGGTCCTGCATCTCGCACTTGCACCTGGCGGCGGGAGTGCGATCCGCATCCGGCGGCAGTAGGATGGCGGTGCGCGCCGATGGCTCGCCCATGATGCAACGCCCGGTCTCGTGATCGCCGAGCCGAGCGTCGTCTGCCCCGTACTCATCGGTCGCAGCGGACCGCTCTCGGCCGCGCAGGGCACGATCGAGCGGGCGCGCGAGTCAAACGGCGGAGTGCTCCTCGTATCGGGCGAAGCGGGGATCGGGAAGTCGCGCCTGACGCGCGCGACGATGGAGCAGGCGCGCGAGAGGGGCTTCGTCGTGCTGCAAGGCGCCTGCTTCGAAGCCGATCGCGCACAGCCGTATGCGCCGCTCCTCGACATGGTGCGAAGCGTGGCCTCGACCGCCTCGCCAGCGGTCGCGCAGCACTACTTCTCGACAGCAGGCGATGCGCTCGTCACGCTCTTTCCCGAGTTGCGCACTGTCTTTCCGGCGGCGTCGGCGCGTGAAGCGCGCGATCCCGAGGAAGACCGGCGCCGCCTCTTTCACGACCTCACCTCGGCCATCCTGGCGCTCGCGGCGGTGCAACCACTCCTGGTGGTCGTCGAGGATGTGCACTGGAGCGACGAAGCGACGCTCGATTTCCTCTTGCACCTGTCGCGTCGCATCGCCAACGAGCCGCTCGCGGTCCTGCTGACCTTTCGAAGCGACGAGGTCTCCCCACGCCTGGCGCGCCTTCTTGCCGATCTCGATCGCGGGCGCGTTGCGTCGGAGGTGTCGCTCCGTCGGCTGACGGAAGAAGAAGTGGCGACGATGCTGCAGGCGATCTTTGGAAGCGTTCCGGCACCAGGCCCGACATTCCTCACGGCGCTCTTCGAGCGTACGGAGGGAAACCCATTCTTCCTCGAGGAGATGCTCAAGGCGCTCCTCGTCTCCGGCGATCTGGTGCGGGGGAGTACGGGGTGGCGCGCGGGGCCGCTCGATCGCGTGAAGATTCCGCGTACCGCTACCGAAGCCGTGGCTCGTCGGCTGGCTGGGCTGAGCGAAGCGGCGAGTGCGGTGGCGTCGGTCGCCGCGGTGGCGGGGCGTCGCTTCGACTTCGCGCTGATGCAGGCGATCACTGGTCACGACGAGGCGCGCCTCCTCGCGCTGCTCAAGGAGCTGCTCGCGGCCCAACTGGTGACCGAGGAGTCGGCCGATGCGTTCGCGTTTCGGCATGCGCTCACGCGCGAGGCGATCCTCGCGCGACTCCTTACGCGCGAGCGCACCGCACTTCACAGCGCGATCGCCCGGATCCTCGAGCAGCAACTTGCCGCGGGAGCGCAGGACGTCGAGGACGCGCTCGCCTATCACACCTTCGAGGCCGGGCTGTGGGAGCGCGCGCGCATGCACGCGACGCGATCGGCGGCGCACGCGCTCTCGCTTTCGGCACCACGCGAGGCGCTCCAGCACTTCGATCGCGCTATCGTGGCGACGGAGCGCCTCGGTGAGCCGCCGAACCCTGCGCTCCTTCTCGCGCGCGGCGGCGCGCACGAAACACTCGGCGCCTTCGAGCAGGCGCACGACGACTTTGCGGCGGCGCTCGATGCGTCGCGCGCCTCGGGATCACGTCGCGACGAGTGGAGATCGCTGCTGGCGCTGGGGATGCTTTGGGCGGCGCGGGACTATGAGAAGGCCGGGGAGCTGCGGCGAGAGGCGCTGGCGGTAGCTCGCGAACTCGACGAGCCGACACTGATCGCGCGCAGCCTCAATCGCGTGGGGACCTGGTACGTCAACCGTGAAGAGCCCCTCGCCGCGCTTCCCTATCACGACGAGGCGTTGGCCGCCTTCGAGCGTGCGGAGGACCAACGCGGCGTTGCCGAGACGGTCGACCTGGTGGCCATGACGCACCACATCGCCGGAGACCAGGCGACTGCCGGGCGTCACTACGAGCGATCGGTCGAGCTCTTTTCGGCGCTCGACGAGCGGCGCGGGCTCTCGAATGCGCTCTCGGTGCTCGCGGTGTGCGGTCCGAGCCATCACGCATCGTCGGCCGAAGTGCACGAGAGCGTCCTCCACGCCGGAATTCTCGATGAGGAGCGTCCCGTCCGCATAACGGTAGATATCGGCTGGCGGGCAGGTGAAGCGTTCGCTCGCGCCATGCTCGCCGACTGCCTTGCCTGGCGCGGCGAGTATGCACGGAGTGTCGCCTTCGCGCGCGAAGCGCTGGCGATCGCCGAGGAGCTGCAGCATCGCGAATGGCAATGCGCGGCGCGGCGTGCGCTCGGGATCGTCGCGCTCGACCTCTTCGCCCACGAAGAAGCGCTCCGGCAACTCGAGACCGCCCACGCGATCGCGCGACGGCTGCGATCGGCGACATGGACGCGCTGGACGGGGGCATCGCTTGCCACAGGGCTCGCGCGCACGGGATACTCGGCGCGGGCGTTGCAGCTGCTGGGCGAGGTGGAGGCGCTCGTGCCGATGCGCGGAGGGTCGCCGGACGACCGAGCGACCGATGACGGATCGCCAGGCGCAACGCTCGGTGTGCGCGCCCTGGGGCTCGCCCGCGGAGTGGCGCTGGCCGCCGCGGAGAGATGGGACGAAGCGCTGGCGTGCGTGCAGCACTTCGATCCGCGTAACGAGGGGCGCATTCCCTGCGCGCTCCTCGTGCGCGCCCAGGCGCTCGCCGGTCTCGGACGTGTGGAGGAGGCGCACGTGGCGTTAGGCGCTGCCCAGCGTGGGGCTCGGGCGCAGGGGGCGCGCGCGCTGGAGTGGCGCATCGCGGCCGCGGAGGGACGCATGCTGCTGGCGCGGCGCAGGCGAGCAGATGCCCGACGCGCCTTCGAAAAGGCGCGGGCGATGTCCGAGCGACTGGTCGCAGCGTTCCCCGAGCCCGAGCTGCTCGAGCACTTCGCCAGTGGGTTGGCGCGCGAAGCCCCGCCATCTCCGCCACGCACACGCGCTCAGGCGGCGAAAGCTGCTTTTGGCGGGCTTACTCGGCGCGAGCGCGACACTGCGGCGCTCATCGCCAACGGCCTCTCCAACCGGGCGATCGCCAAGGCACTCGGGATCGGGGAGCGAACGGTCGAAGGATACGTCGCGGCCGCGCTGTCCAAGCTCGGCTTCACCTCACGGGCGCAGATCGCGGTTTGGGCGAGCGAGCGGGGGCTCGTGCCGCGCCCGGCTCCTCCAGCTCGCCACTCGCCACCTCGCGGGCGACGCTGAGTCTGCTCCATCGATTTTCCCCGTGGAGCAATCGAAAATCCCCGTGGTCGCCACGGAGATCGGAAGGGCCGATACGCGCATCATCCTCCGCGTTCGCCACGCCGGCACCGACGCCGAGCCGAGGCGACGATCCTGAACCGGAGAATGACTCATGACTGCCACGACGACGACCGCCCGCACCGTGTTGAGTGCGATCGCTGCCGCGACGTTTCTTGTGATCGCCAGCGCCCCGTCCACCGCATTGGCCCAGGGGAGCGCGCACGCGGCTGCTGCGCCCGAGCTCACCTGGGGTCCGGCGCCGGCTGTCTTTCCCGCAGGAGCACAGATGGCGGTGATGCAGGGGAATCCCGGCGGGACCGGGCTCTTCACCGTGCGGCTGCGCCTTCCCGACGGCTATCGTATCGCGCCGCACACGCATCCCACCGACGAGCAGGTGACGGTGATCAGCGGGACGTTCCGGGTGGGGATGGGGAAGACGTTCGCGGCGAAGGAGATGATGACGCTGGGGGCGGGGGGCTTCGTGGTCGCGCCGGCAAATGGCGCACACTTCGCGGCGGCGCAGGGGGAGACGATCGTGCAGGTGCACGCGATGGGGCCGTTCGCCATGACATACGTGAACCCGGCGGATACCCCGAAGGTGGCGAAGGCGCGATGATTCAGCGGCTGGCGCGTCGCGCGAGAAGGCGGCACGGCGCGCCAGCCTCACTTGCTCACGAGACACTCCGATGACCGTCAGCTCAGATCCATCCTCCACACGAACCACCGCTGCGCGCGAGGACGCTCCTCACGCGCCGCCTCCCGTTGCGGACCTGGCGTGGGGCGCGGACCAGGCGCGACAGCTCGGCGAGGATGTTGTCGGAATGTGGAGCGAGATGCTGGCGCGCCTTCCCGAGCTTCCCGTCGGAACGCGTCGGTCGGCCGAAGAGGTGCGCGCCGCGGTCACGCGACCGATCCCGGACGCACCGCTTTCCCCGGACGAACTGCGCGAGGTGCTGCGCGCCATTGCCCTTGGCGATTCGACACGCACCGGGCATCCGGGCTTCATGGCCTACATCACTGGTGCAGGGACGGTCCCGGGGGCGGCCGCCGACCTGCTGGCCGCGGCGCTCAACCAGAACGTGGGCGCGTGGCGTCTTTCGCCGGTGGCCACGGAGATCGAGCTCTTCCTCGGGCGCTGGTTCGCGCAGCGACTGGGGTTGCCGGAGCGCGCCGGAGGGTTCGTGACGTCGGGCGGGGCGATGGCGGCGTTCACGGCACTCAAGGCGGCGCGCGATGCACGCGCCGGTTGGTCGATTCGCGACCTCGGCGTCCGCGGCGGGCCGCCGCTCACGTACTACGCGTCGGCGCAGGTACACGACGTGAACTCGCGCGCGGCCGACATGCTGGGGATAGGTCGGGACAACGTGCGGATGATCCCGGTCGACGGTGCGCTGCGCATGCGAGTCGATGCGCTCCGCGAGGCGATCGCCCGCGATGTGGCAGCTGGCTACCGTCCCGTGGCGGTCGTGGCGACGGCGGGGACAGTGTCGACGGGGGCGATCGATCCGCTCGGCGAGATTGCCGATATCTGCGAAGAGTTTGGTGTGTGGATGCACGTGGACGGTGCGTATGGCGGCGTGGCCGCCTGCACCGATGCGCTGCGCCCGCTCTTCGCGGGGATCGAGCGGGCCGATTCGCTGGCGCTCGACCCGCACAAGTGGCTGTACACGCCGCATTCGGGAGGGATGGTCCTCGTGCGCGATATGCAGCACCTGGCCGACGCCTTTGCGATCGAGCCGAGCTATGTGTACGAGGACAAGGCGCTCACTGGACGTGGAGTCGATCTCTACGCGCTGGGGCCGCAGTTCTCACGCGGCTTCCACGCGCTCAAGATCTGGATCTCGCTCCTCGCACACGGGTGGGACGCGTACGAGCGTCGCATCGCGCACGATGTCGCGCTCGCGCGCTACCTGCACGAGCGGGTGGTGGCGCACTCCGAACTCGAGCCGGTCGGGCCGGAGCCGGTCCTTTCGATTGCCTGTTTCCGCTATGTCCCGCGCGGCGGGGCGCCGGAGCCGTATCTCAACACGCTGAACGAGCGCCTGATGGCGGAGTTGCAGCTGGGAGGGCGCGTGTATCCGTCGAACGCGAAGATCGACGGACGGTTCGCGCTACGGGCATGCATCGTGAACTTTCGCACCGAGGCGGTGGACATCGACGCGCTCGTCGACGAGGCGGTCGAGCGGGGGCGAGGCTTGCACGCGGCGTTAGGCGGCGGTGCGGCGCCTGCTTCGGCGCGCGATTAGGGGTGAGGCGCGCGGCCGCACGATCGAGCGCGGCTTGCCACGGAGGTCACGGAGGTCACAGAGGTCACCGGGACGCGCGACTCCGCGTTCTCCGCGATCTCCGCGGTTCAAAGCCGTTTCTTGAGTGGCGGGGCGAATCGGAGCTCGTCGGGGGCGCTGACTGGCGCCAATAGCATGAACCGCGGAGTCCGCGGAGTTCGCGGAGGAGTTTGGCGTGCATTCGCGACGCGTCGTGTCACGAAGTGGGGAGCCATGTTTTCCGCATGCGAGCGGAGATTCAAAATCTCGACGTCATGAAGACCCGACATCTTCTTCGGTGACGAAGCCTCCGTGACCTCTGTGTCCTTTGTGGCCAGAGCACATTCAGCGCACTGGCGTTAGCGCTCGAAATACCCGCGTCTCCGCCGACCCCCTCCGCGTACTCCGCGGACTCCGCGGTTCAATGTTTCTGGACGATCGGTGGCGAACCCGAGTGCTCGGCTGCAGCGAATGCCTAACGCACCAGCACCCGGTACCCATTCGCCGGAATCTCCAGCGCACCGGCAGCTGCAAGCTTCACGGAAGTCTTGGAAAACCAGTCCGTGTAGTCACCCGGAGTTAGCAGCCCCTCGTACTGTACCGTCACGGCTGCGTCCGAGAAGTTGGTCGCCACCAGCACGGTATTCTCCCCTTTCGTGCGCGTGAAGGCGAAGACCTTCCCTGGATCGTTGACGGTGAGGGTGACCTGCGGCGCCCCCCAGGCGCCGTTCGCCAATGCCGGTTGCAGGTGCTTGAGCGCGAAGATCGACGAGTAGAACGGCTCCAGCGACTTCCCCTTCCAATCGATCGTGTCCTTGTCGAAGAAGCGCAGCCGCTTGTTGAGCCCCACTTCCTGGCCCGAGTAGAGGAGCGGCATCGAGTTCTCGGCGGTCGCGGCGATCACGTACGACGGAACGTTGTTTGCGCCCATGCGCTCGAACTCGGTCCCGTTCCAGCTGTTCTCGTCGTGGTTACTCGTGAAGTACATGCGGAACGCGCCAGGGCCGTAGGCGCTGTCCTGCTTCGCGAAGTAGGAGCCCAGCGCGCTGGCGGGCTGCTTTCCCTGCGAGATGTCGTTGAGGAGGTGATGCAGCTCCCACCCGTAGGTCATGTCGAAGCCGGCGTGGATCCCCGGGGACTCGGCCTCGGCGAGCATGAAGAGGTCCGGGCGTGAGGTGCGGAGCTCCTTCCGCGCTTCGACCCAGAAATCGGTCGGGACACCGCCGGCCACGTCGCAGCGAAAACCGTCGATCCCCATCGTGTCGAGCCACCAGCGCATCTCGCCGATCATCGCCTTGCGCATCGCCGGGTTGGAGTAATTCAGCTCGGCGACGTCGGTCCAGTCGGTCTCGCGCCCCTCGTTGTCGCGGGCGTTGAGGACGGTGCCGTCCTTGCGCCGCTCGTGAAAGTCCGGGTGCGCGGTGATCCACTCGTGATCGTGCGAGGTGTGATTGGCGACCCAGTCGAGGATCACCTTCATTCCGAGCGCGTGCGCCGAGTCGACGAGCTGCCGGAAGTCGTCCTCGTTCCCAAACTCTGGATTGATCGCGGTGTAGTCGCGAATGGAGTAATAGCTCCCGAGCGTCCCCTTGCGCCCTTTGACCCCGATCGGTTGCACCGGCATGAGCCAGAGGATGTCGATGCCGAGCTTCTGCAGGCGTGGAAGGTGCGCCTCGAAGGCCGTGAAGGTCCCCTGCGGCGTGTACTGGCGGACGTTCACCTCGTAGATCACGGCGTCGCGCGCCCACCCGGGATAGTCGCTGGTGTCCGCGCTCGGACGGCTCGCGACGATCGTCGCCGTCGAATCACCCGTCGGCCGTGCCGATTTCGAATCGCAGGCAGCAAGAGCAACGATAGAAAGCAGGGCGAAGATGGGGCGACGATTCATCGGAGACATCCGCTACGCAGCTGGCGGGAAGGAAGGGGCGCTGGAGTCGGGATGATCGGAGCGTGCATCAGTAGTGGAGCCCGAAGCCGATCGGGTACAGTGGGGCACGCGAGTCGTGCGCCACGTCGGACTTCTGCGCAAGGACTGCGTCCATCGACGACGGAAGTTCGAAGGGGAGGCGCCCGCGCGGGCTCGCCTTCCCCTGGATGACATCGAGCAGCGCCGCGTCGCTCACGCCGAAGTTGCCGAGGATCGCCTTGGCGCGCGACTTGAGTTCGGTGAGGATCGCCGGGCGGTCGAGGTACACCGTCACGATCGTCGGGACGGCGGCGCTCACTTCCTTGAAGCGTTCGAAGGCGGGATCCCCGTTACGGTAACCGAGGTCACCTTCGTGCTGCATCGATCCGAAGATCCATCCCGGGTGCAGCGTCTGGTGCGGCGCCTCCATGCGCATGATTGCCACGTCGGCATCGCTCGGTTTGCCAACGATGCGCCATCCGCGCCCGACCGCGGCGCTGCTGTCGATCCCCTCGAGGTACACACGGCGCGGCGCCGCGCTTGGCGCGGTCCTCAGCGGGAGGAGCTTGCCGCTGTTCTCGAGCAGGACGAGGGCGCTGCGTTGCGCGGCCACTCCTTCCGCACGGAACGCCGCACTTCCCACGAGGCGCATCGCAGCCGCCGTGTCGGCGAACGGATTCTCAAACAGCCCAAGCCGGAACTTGGAGCGCATCACGCGCAGCACGGAACTGTCGAGCCGGGCCTCGGTCACCAGTCCCGCACGCACCGCGCCGACGAGCATCGGTGCTTCCTCCGTCCCCCCAAACTGGTCGATGCCAGCGACGACTGCCTTCGCGAAGCGCTCCTGCTTGGACAGCGTCTCCACCCCCCACGGCATCCCGAGGTCGGCAAACGACGGGCGCTCGCCGGCCGGCGCGCCGTTCACGCAGCGCGTGTTGCAGTCGTTGGTGATCGCCCAGTCGGAGACGATCAGTCCGTCGAAGCGGTAGGTGCCGCGCAGCGCGTCGGTGAGGAGCTGCTTGTTGTAGCCTGCTCCAACGGCCTCGATGGGGCGACTGCCTAACGTTGCGCCCTCGAGGATGCTGTACGTCGGCATCACGCCCGCCACGTGTGCGGCAAACGCTCCGAGGAAGGGACGCACGTGATATTCGAGATTCTTTCCGGGAAACGTTGCCACCCGACCGTACGCGTTGTGGCTGTCGAAGCCCTCCTTCGCCGCCCCGTAGCCCACCCAGTGCTTCACCACTGCGAGCACGGCCACGTCGTCGCCACCCGCGTCGCCATGCTGGAAGCCCTCGACGTACGCCTTGACCAGCGGCTCGGCGACCGCGGCGTCCTCGCCGAACGTCCCGTTGATGCGGCTCCAGCGAGGCTCGGTCGAGAGGTCGGCCTGCGGGGAGAGCGTCATGTGGATCCCCACTGCGCGATACTCCTGGCGCGCGATGTCGGCGAAGCGTCGCACGAGCGCGGCGTCGCGAAGCGCGGCCAAGCCGAGCGGCTCCGGCCACTGCGAAAACTGCCCGGTCTGCGAGCTGGCGCCGACGACGTACTGGAAGTGATTTCGCGGATCGGTGCTCACGGTCACCGGGATTCCCAGTCGCGACGTCTCGGCCGCCGCCTGGAGGCGGTTCTGCTGTTCGGCGAAGGCGGCTGGCGGACCCCCGAGCCGCGTGATGAACGAGTTCACCCCGAGCTCGCGGATCACCTTTCCGGTCGCGGCAGTGTCGTACTCCTGCCCCACGCCGACCATCCCCATCGGCCCGCCGCTTCGCGCGGTGCCGTGCATCATCGCGCCGGCCTTCTCCTCGAGCGTCATGCGCCCGACCAGGTCGCGCGCGCGAGCGTCGTCGCTGAGCCGCCAGTCCTCGTACGGTTCGAGGGTGCCGTTCCGGTTGAGGTCCTTGAAGCGCTTGCCGTCAATCACGAGGATCGGGACGGTGCGCGCGCCAAGGGTAGGCTGCGCGGTCCGCGCGGGGCGCGCCTGTTGCGCGGGGAGGCCAAGCGCCAAAATGCCGCTGGCGGCGACCAGGGCGCTGGTACGATGCACGCGAGTCATGGCAGGGAGAGGAAGGGGACGAGCGAGAGGTACGTCGAGCGCGGCCCGACACACAATTGTGACAGGCGTGTCAACCGCGCGGAAAGAGTCGGCAATCGTCAGGCAGGCGCGACAGATGGAAACGCCGCAGAACAAAATGCATTGCCATGCATTCCATCCTTGCCCTTTCGTGATGGGTGTTCACTCGCCACGTTTCTGGAGTCGAGATGGGTCGTCCTTGACCCATATGGATCATCCCGCCTTGTAGTCGCGTATGCAACTCGTGCGCTGCGAGCAATGCGGCGCCAAGGCGCTGATTGCCGCATCCCAGTGTCCGCGCTGTGCGCACGCCTTCTTCCTTCGGGGTTCACGAGGGGAGACGGTGCCGCTGGGGCATTGCAGTGTCTGCGACACCTACTATCCGCGGCGGCTCGGCGGATGCCGATGGTGCGGGACGAAAGCCTCGACCTTCCCCACGAAACTCCTGACAGTGGCAGCGGGGATCGTGTTGGCCGTCTGCGTGGTGGGAGTGGGGGTGTGGCAGTACCGCTCACGGACCCGCCCCGACGAGCAGGGGGCCGAGCAGGAAGCCCGCGCGACGATGTCGGTTTCGCCCGCACTGGCGGCCCAAGTGTCACCGCGCGTCGACAGCAGCATGGGAGGGGCAATCGCTCCGCTCGACTCGGCGGGTGTCCGCGTGGTTGCACTGGCAGACTCGCAGCGAAGCGACGCCGGCGTATCCGCTCCGTCGCCGACCGCGGTCGCGGAGGTGGAGGCCCCCGCGCAGCCTCAGGCGCTCCCCGATTCGGTTCAGCGGGCGCTCGAGCGTTCAGCTCGCACGGCGGCGCCGTATTCCGGTCCCTGGACGCGGGCCGTGGCGCAGTCGTGGGTGAACGTTCGCGCTGCGGCGTCGCTGAGCGCGGCGATCGTCGGCGTGGTCACGCCGAACACCCGTGTCGAACTCGGCGACTCGCGCGGCGCCTGGCGGCGCGTGCGCTCGGCGGGCTTTCAGGGGTGGGCCGACGGCGCATTCTTCGACGCCGACACATCCGGGCGCTGAGCGGCAGCGCGAGATCGCCCTGGGGAACGGGGCGCCCGGGAGCGTGATTGCTCCCCTGAGGGGTTCGATCGAAATGTGACCGATGACCATCGATCCCCTTGCGTCGTCTTCTGATAGGCGACTCCCGCAGGGGCGGGATTCGTGGTATCTTTACAGTGTACATGTCAAATACAGCAAAGCGCCGGAGCCGCCGACCGCGGCGGGGTTCTCCGAGCGGACACATTCCACAGCACTCCTCCGTTTCAACCAGCCGGGAAGCATACGCCGAGACGCGGCGCTGGCTCCTGGCGAGGCACGGTCCCACCTGCGCCTATTGCGGAGTCGAGTCTGAACCGCGGAACATCACCCTCGATCACGTGACCCCTCGCAAGGGGCAAACGGCGTACGATCGACGCGACAACCTTGTTCTCTGCTGCAAGCGGTGCAATTCGGCCAAGGCCGACAAACCGTTCCTGATGTACCTCCTGGCGCAGCGCATGCGCGCGACCAACCTGGCGAGGTACGGGCAGCACCTGAGCAAGGGGATCCTCGACATCGTGCTCCCGCTGGCGGGCGACTTCGACGACGTCCCGATCCTCCCGGTCCAGCCGCGCGCCCCGCGACCCTTCTACGGGGCCGAATACACCGACGACTCCCCCTACTCCGACTCGCCCTACCGCGCCACCGCCTGACGCGCGACCAACGAACAACTGAATCCCGCTCCGCGACCCGCCCGCCAGATGCCCCGCATCGGCGGGCGTTGTGTTTTAGTTGCCCCCTCCCGCATCTGCCGCCCTCCCCCCAGTTTCGCCCCCTCCCGCGCCCCAGAATCCCGTCTTCTCGTCTTCTCGTCCTCTCGTCTTCTGTTCTCTCAAGTCTACAACCCCCTCGGCTCTCCCCTCGCCTCGACGCTCGTCGCGGCGCTCCCGCTCGTCGTCCTGCTCGGATTGCTCGCCTGGCATAGGGTGCGCGCGCACTGGGCGGCGGTGGCCGGGCTCGCGTGCGCGGTGCTGGTGGCAATCCTCGCCTTGGGGATGCCGGCGCCAATGGCGCTCGCATCGGCGGGGTACGGGGCGATGTACGGACTCTTCCCGATCGGGTGGATCGTCCTCAACGTCATCTTCCTGTACCGCCTTACCACTCGCTCCGGATACTTTGCCGCGCTGCAGGGGAGCATTTCGTCGGTAGCGGCCGACCGTCGGCTGCAACTGGTGCTGATCGCCTTCTCCTTCGGGGCGTTCTTCGAGGGGGCTGCGGGGTTCGGGACGCCGGTGGCCGTCACGGGGGCGCTCCTGATCGGGCTCGGCTTCTCGCCGCTGCAGGCGAGCGGACTCTCGCTCATCGCCAACACCGCGCCCGTTGCTTTCGGTGCTCTGGGCACGCCGGTGATCGCGCTCCAGGGTGTCACCGGGCTCGACTTGTTGCAGCTGAGCGCGATGGTGGGGCGGCAGCTCCCGGTCTTCTCGCTCATCATCCCGTTCTGGCTCCTGGCGGCGTACGCGGGATTTCGCGGGATGTGGGGGATCTGGCCGGCGCTGCTGGTGGCCGGC
>JBGAHX010000100.1:0-7085 GCA_044225935.1 Gemmatimonadaceae bacterium | reverse complement strand
ACCGCGACCCCAACAGCCTGATTCCTCGGTGGAGGTGGTGCGAGAGAGGACTTCACCTCTCGCCACCGTCACGGCACCGGAGCGTCTCGACCGACCGCGACCGCAACAGCCTGATTCCTCGGTGGAGGTGGCGCGAGAGAGGACTTCACCTCTCGCCACCGTCACGGCACCGGAGCGTCTCGACCGCCCGCGACCCCAACAGCCCGCGGAGCTCGTCGAAGTCATCATCGATCGCACGGCGACCTTCTTCGACGCCGTCACGCTCGAGCGTCTCGACCGCCCGCGACCCCAACAGCCCGACGCGTCTTCCACGCCGCGTGTCGAGGAGACGGTCTACCCGGTCGCCCCGGTCTACCCGGAGAGGCTGGACGCGGTCGCGCCCCAGCAGCCGCAGTACCCGCCCTTCGTGCCGGTACGCCCGGCGCCTCCGCCCCCGCCACCTCCACCTCCACCTCCACCCCCGCCGCCTCCGCCCAAGGACAGGCCGCCGGTCGGCTACCTCGCGCCGGCGCCCAGCGGCGGTACGCGGGTCGTCACCGTAATCGATCTCGCGCCGGATCCTCTGACGGACATCGACAAGGTCGGCGAGCGCGCACGGAAGGCACTGCGGCGGGCCTCCCGGTGGCTGCACCCCGATGCCCCGATGCCCACTGAGGCCGATCGGGTCGAGATGTTCACCGACCTCACGGCCGCCTACGAAGCCGCGAAGACCTACGCCGCCGACGTCAAGAGGCTGCGCACGCTGCCGGGTGAGGTGTGGCGCGATCCCGAGTGGGAGGCCTTCCTGCGCATGGCGCGCGCCGAGACGCCGGAGGACTTGCCCGAGGTGCTGCGCACGAAGCGCCTCCTTCTCGAGGTGACGGCAGGCAAGTCGACCTTGAGCGAGTACGACGAGTACCTCCAGTATCTCGTCGATCCGGAACCGAAGACGGTCCTGACGGCCGCGCCCCCGACGGCCGCGCCCCCGCCGCCAGCCCCGCCCCCGGTGGTCATCGTGCGGCCGCGAGGGCCTGATCTCGTACCGCCGCTACTTCTAGTCGCCCTGGTGGCTGCGCTGCGCCCTGAGTCCGATCGAGACGGACTTGGCTGGAAAATGCTTGCCGCTGGCGTGATCGCGAAGTGGCTCTGGGGCGAGCCGTGATGCCGGCCGCATGGTACGCTGGGGCCATGGACTTCGGCGACTACCTCGACTACCTCGACGTGCACGATCGCCGGGCGCTCGGCATCGTCGTGAAGACCCCGACGGCCGTGGCGCTCCCGTACGTCCCGGCGCAGCCCGTGCAGCTCGCACCCTCGGCGCCGTCGTCGTTCGCCCTCCAGGCGCCCGCGCAGCGCCTCCGCGCCGCAGTCATTCCACGCGGTCGGGCGGTCGTGATCCCGTTCGGCGCTAGCGCGCCCTCCGAGCTCAACCCCGGCGCGCCCGCGCCGGCGCCCTCGGCCGCGCCGCCCATCGCGCCGGTGGCGGTGTCCTCGAACCCCTACGCGTCGGCACCAGCCATCATCGACAACGGCGCTGCGGCCCCCGGGCAGGCGACGCAGGCCCCGACGCCGATGCAGACCTACGTGCCCGATCTCGCCCCCGCCCCCACGGGCTCGAGCGCGGCGGGCACCTCGGCGGCGCCCGCCGGTTCGTGGTGGGGGTGGCTGCTGCTCGCCGGCGGCGCCTACTGGATGTATCGTAGCCTCTGAGGTGATCGTGAGCGACTCGACCATCGCCGCATCGACGGGGATCCCGCTCGCCTTCGTGCGCGCGATCCGCGCCGTCGAGAGCAACGGGAGCGCGACCGCGGTCCGCTTCGAGCCGCACGTGTTCTGGCGAATCCGGAAGGGCCTCGACTCGCGCGCGACCGGCCCGCAGATCCGCGACGCGCTCTCGGCCACCGAGCTCGCGCAGGTCCCCTACACGCCCGGCAACGCCGACTGGCGGGCGGCGCACGGCCTGTCGCCGTGCCGCATCTCGCGCGCCGCGTCGTGCTCGGGCTCCGAGACGGACGCGGCCGCCTTCCAGCGTGCCTACGCCGTCGATCCCGCGACCGCGATCCGCGCGACGAGCTTCGGGGCCTTCCAGGTCCTCGGGGGGCACTTGCTCGGCATCTACCCGGACCCTGCGCGCGCGGTCGCCGCGTTCCGGGCGAACCCGGCCACGGTCTCGGAACAGCTGCTCGTGCACTGGATCAACGCCAACCCCGAAGCGAAGGCGGCCGCCCAGCGCGGGGACATCTACGGCTGGGTGAGCCGCTTCAATGGTTGTTCCGACTGCACCGCCTACGAGACGAAGTTCCGGGCAGCGCTCGCGCGCGGCAGGGGCGGAGGGATGATCGGAGGCGCGATCCTCCTGATCGTCGCCGGCCTGGCGTGGAAGTGGTTCCTGTGACCTTCGCGCTCATCGGCGACTCGCAGGCCGATGGGCTCTCCGCTCCTCTCGCTCGCCTGCTTCCGGTGGTCTTCTCCGAGCCACACGTGGGCTGGACGACGGCGCGCGTCTTCGGCGAGCCCCTCGAGCGCGCGCTCGCCTCGCGCGCCAGCGTCGTGATCGCCGTCGTGGGCGGCAACGACGATCCGCTCTCGAGCTCGGGCTTCCTCGCCGGCGCCGACAAGGCCCGGCGCGCCGGCAAGCGCCTGATCGTGGTCGGGCCCGTCTTCGCGCTCACCGACGACGCGGCTCGCCACGACCGAGCTCGCACTGCGCTCACGGTCTCGGCACAGCGCGCCGGCGTGCCGTTCGTCGATGCGTACCCGTTGACGCGCGATCTCGCGCGACCGATGAACGTGCACCTCGGCGACAGGTACCCGCAGTACGCGGTGAGGCTCGCGACGGCGCTCGCGCCGCGCGCGGGGTGGATGGCGGGCGCGCTCGCGCTGCTGGGCGCGGCGCTCGCGTGGAGGTGGTTCACATGAAATGCCGACGCTACACGACCGCTGACGCCAAGCGCGCAGCCCGGGCCTTGAAGGTTCGTGTCGACCCGAAGCTTCTCGTCGTCGGGATGAACGTCGAACGAGAGCACAAGGACATTGGCGCGTGTCGACATCCTGTTCTCGCTGCGCGCATCGCGATGGCCCACATCCGTGAGCGTCGCGACTACTACGCCAGGTTGAAGCGGTACGTCGAGAGGTGAGCTCGCTCATGAAGTGCATCCACGACGCCGAGAAGAACGGGATCCGCACCGAGCTCTGCTCGAGCGGCCGCGGGGCGAAGATCCGCGCGTACAAGGATGGCAAGCGTGTGGGCTCGGCCGATCTCGACACCGATCGCGGAGCTGTGGTCGTGGGGATGATCGAGGTCGCCCCCGGAGCTCGCCGTGCGGGCGTCGGTACCAGGCTCTACGAGGCGGCCGTGCGCGTCGGCTGTAGGATCGGTCTCGAGGTGACCTCGGACTCCATGCGTAGCTCGTACGCCGAGGCCTTCTGGCGGAAGCAGGAAGCGAAAGGGCGTGCGGTCTGTGTCCCGGGGCGCGGGAAGTTCTACGACGAGCCGACCGCAAAGGCTACAGGCCTCCCAAAGCCTACAGAGAGTGCAGACGGAGATCCCGAATGGACGTGCGAGCGCTACAGGGTCCGCGCGCCGTGCCAGGTGTCGACGTTGGACGGTGCGGGCGCGCGACCGCGAAAGCGTCGAGCCCGGGCCCGATAGGGCCGAAAACGGTTCATGCACGCGCGCGCACGCGCGCCCGCACGCGCACGCGCACGCGCACGCACGCGCGCCCGCACGCGCACGCGCACGCGAGCGCTCGAGCGCGATACCCCGGATTTCGTTCGCAAAACGAAACATGAATAAAACAAGCCCCCTCACGTCTAACCGTGCGAGCCGAACGAGGCCGGGAAAAGCAAAGCGGGGTCCGATGAATAGAAGGCCCCCCGCCCCGTCTCAATGAGGCAAGCCCGATGCGACGGGAGAGAGGTAAGGGTAAGATGGGAGATATCGATCCGGCCGTGTGGGCGGAACGGGTCAAGGGGCCCGGAAGGTACGAAGGCGAGCCGGCATGGGTCGCCTTCGCGTGGGAGGAAATCGTGCTTCTCGGATGCGCCCGCACCGAGGAAGAGATCGACGGATATTACATCGCTTTCGTCGATCTGGACGATGAGATCCGCGCGGCGTTCCCCGATGCTCCAGAGCACGCCGCGCTGTATCAGCGCGATGACGGATTCGTCTGCCGCGCGGATTACGCGAAGTGCATGCGCATCGTGGCGGAATCTCAGGGCGACGACGATTCCGACGATTCCGAGTGAATAGCCCGCGAGGGTGACACGTCAAAGGAAACGCGATAGGTTGGGGCGAAAGCCTCCCCGGGGTCGAGCCCGGGCGCGTTATCGGGCATGCGAGCCCGAAGGGAGATAACCATGCGTCGGATCATCGTGTGTCTCGTGCTCCTCTCAGGGTGCGCCCCGTGCGCCGAGTCCCCGGCCCCGTCGACGGACGTGGACTATTGCGCGGATTTCGCGCAAGCGGCCGAAACGCGCATGCACGATCTCGGGTGCGAGGGGATGGGGTGGCACGCGACGTGTCCCGAGGATACCTATGGACTCCCTCTCACGCGCGGCGGTACGCTCGCGATCCAGGATGCACAGGATTGCAGGCAGCTGTATTCCGTGCTCGTGACAATCGACGGGCTCGGGATCGGAAACTGAATAACGGGCCTGGTAGGCCCGTCTGAGAGAGTGACACGGAAGGCGTACCGGGGTTCGATCCCCTGGCGTGTCATCGGCCATGCGAGGCCGAAGGGAGAGACAATCATGGGCAGTATCAAGGTGGTAACCAACCACGCTTGGCGCGCGTTCCGGTACAGGCATGAGGTACCGGCCAAGGTCTTGTCCAATCAATTCGATTGGACAAACGACGCACACGAAAAGAACGGCGATTACTCGGATGGCTTCGTCCGGTATCGAGGGATCTGGTATCACCTCGCCGATTTCCAGCGCGGCGGGATCAAGGGGTGGGATGGCGCGCACGGGGATTCTTTCTTCTCTGGTGTCGTGATTCGACTCTCGAAAGACGGGGAGTCATATCAGATCGGCACGTACTACCAGACGGATCGTGAATAGACAGGGCTCCGCGCCCGTCTGAGAGTGACACGGAAGGCGTACCAGGGTTCGATTCCCTGGCGTGTCATCGGCCATGCGAGGCCGAAGGGAGAGACAACCATGGATCCCGAGGCATGCCTCGATCGCGCGGAGCGTGCGATCGATGATCGAGAGTGGCGCGATGCGCGCGAAGCGCTCGCCGACTATCAGCAATGGCGCGATCGCGGCGGGTTCCAGCCCCCGGGAGGCGACACGCGCGCCGATGGCCTGCGCAAGCGCATGGTGCCGATCGAGGCCCCCGATGGCTGGATCACGACTGGCACGGGCGGGGGGTGCACCGCATGGCAGATCGACCTTCCGGGCGATCGGGAGGCGTTGATCACCGACTACTACCGCGCGCCAGAGTACGATTCGAGCGATCTCGTGATCGGCCTTTACAGCAACGTCTCGGATGGCGCGGTGCTAATCGACTATCACGAAGGCGATCTCGCGTCGTGCCTCGCGTGGTTCGAAGCCAACAAGGAAAGAAAGGATTGAATAGGCGGGAGGCCTGGATCGTCTGAGAGAGCGTGACCGGAACCGGCCGGGACCGAGGGTCGACACCTCGACACGCTATCGGGCATGCGAGCCCGAAGGGAGAGAACCGTGTACGTTCATACCAACGTGCGAGGCGCGAACGTCTCGGCGGAAGCGGAAGCGATCCTGTTCCAGTGCATGCGCCACGAAGGCGAGCGCGCGGATTCCATGATCCGCTCGTTCTCGGGCGCAGATCAAGCGGATTCCGAGATCCACCGGATCGCGCGACGCTTCTACGTGCAGATCTGGGAAGGTCGCACGTTCGCGGAAGCGAGCGCGGATTGCGAGCGCCAATGGCGCGAGTATGCGGCGGCGCAGAAAGCGAAGGTCGACGCGGCGCCCAAGATCAAGCGCGGCCCCTCTCGCGGGCACTCGTCGATCTCGCATCGGTGGGTCGATCCCGATCGGTGGGCCAGCGGAACGAACATCGCGAATCTCGCCTTTTGGGTCCGCAAGGCCGGGATCGAGGTGAATACGGGCGCGTGATGCCCGTCTGAGAGTGACACGGAAGGCGTACCAGGGTTCGATCCCCTGGCGTGTCATCGGCCATGCGAGGCCGAAGGGAGAGAACCATGCGACAAGCGACCGAGGCGGAATACGCGCAAGCGTACTCCCGCGCCTACGAACACGAACGCGCGAGCACGAAGCGCACCTATTCGGTGTGGTCGAAAGACCGCGGAACCCCCGTGTGCGAAATGCACCAGATCCTCACGCGCGGCAAGGTCACGAGCACGACCTACATGGTCAATCCCGCGTACCTCAATCAGCGAAAGGAGGGTGAGTCGTGACCACCATCCGCGTTCTCTGGCGACGGCCGGACACACTCACCCTCTACGGGATCCCGTACTCCATGCGCCCCGGCCAGTCCCCTCGAGATCTCTACGAGGGTCGACGCAGTGCGGACACGATCGCGCGAGCGCAAGGCTACCACGGCGCGACGATGCGCTCCCCCGGGCCGCTCGACGGGTGGATCTATCTCGGCGAGCCCGGATGGTACGGAAACCGAACCGAGGCGCAACGTCGCGAGATCGATCGCTTCTTGTCGTGCCTGTCGCGCGATGAGATTCCTTCAGGCCCGTCGGAATGGATTGATCTTGGTCGTGACGTGGTGATCAATCTGTTGAATAAACCGGGCCTCGCGCCCGTCTGAGAGAGTGACACGGAAGGCGTACCGAGGTTCGATCCCTCGGCGTGTCATCGGGCATGCGAGCCCGAAGGGAGAGAACCATGACGACGACTGCGACCACAAAGCCTCTCACGAAGAAGGCGCAAAAGGAACAGGACAAGCAGGAAGCGATCGCGAGGCTGCGCAAGTTTGCGCCCCCGGGATCGAAGATCTACGGGATCGTGCGGAGCGTCTCTCGATCGGGCATGAGCCGTACGATCGATCTGTACGTGCGGGATGACGAAGGGCTCCAGTACCTCACGGGCTGGATCGCGACGGTGACGGGCTGGACGCGCGACAAGCGCGGCGCGCTCAAGGTCTCCGG
>JBGAHX010000038.1:0-66111 GCA_044225935.1 Gemmatimonadaceae bacterium | reverse complement strand
TCGACGCGATCGAGTGACTCGCCGAACTGCACGCTGTTCTGGTAGAGGTAGAAGACGGCGAGCTTCCCCGCCTTCCGCGCGCGGTCGATGTCGGCGACCGACGTTGCCTTCACGAAGAAGTCGGGGCGAGAGGCGAGATAGCGGTCGTGCTCGGCGAGCGAGTCGAGCGCGAGAGCGAGCGCCTCGTTCCCTTCGGGCTTGGGATCACAGAGCGTGACGGTGATGGCGTCCATCCCGCTCGCCAGCATGTCGCGCACGATGTCGTCGGTGTACTCCTGCCGCAGTTCGCCCATCGCGTCGAAGATGAGGGCCGACGGATTCGATCGTGTGGAGCGCGTGCCATTGATGCCGAGCGGCTGTGCGGTGAGGCTCCGCGCGCCGAGCGCGGACGCGACCGTCGAGGCGGCAACAGTGGCTACGAAGTGGCGTCGCTGCATGGGGCGCTCATCATCAGGGGGAGATTGCTGCGTCGAGGGCGCAACGTGCCCCGCGCCAACCGCCCGCACAAGGGCGCGAGGAGGCGACCGATCGGGCAAAAGCGCGTAGAGCGGTGGACGCGTCACGGCGCATGCAGCAAGTTTCCCCTCCCGCCCGTGACCTCTGTCCTTCGACGCCCATGACTACCATCGCGCCCTCCGGCCTCTCGCTCGAGCAACTGTGGATGCCCTTCACCGCCAACAAGGCGTTCAAGAAGGCACCGCGCCTGCTCGCCTCGGCGAAGGGGATGCACTACACCGACGTCGACGGGAACCAGGTGCTCGACGGCACCGCGGGGCTCTGGTGCGTGAACGCGGGGCACGGTCGCGAGAAGATCGTCGAGGCGATCGCGAACGGTGCCGCGACGCTCGACTACGCGCCGGGCTTCAACATCGGACACCCGCTCTCGTTTCAACTCGCGTCGCAGCTCGCCGAGCTTGCACCTGGCGACCTCGATCACGTCTTCTTCACCAATTCGGGATCGGAGGCGGTCGATACCGCGCTCAAGATCGCGATCGCGTATCACACCTCGCGCGGTGACAGCAGGCGCACACACTTCGTGGGACGGCAGCGCGGCTACCATGGTGTAGGGTTCGGGGGGATCTCCGTCGGTGGCATTCCCGCCAACCGCAACCCGTTCCTTCCGTACCTGATGGCGGGGGTCGATCACCTGCCGCACACGCACGGCATCAAGGAGAACTTCTTCAGCAAGGGGCAACCGGCGGCCGGCGCCAATCTCGCCGATGCGCTGGAAGAACTCGCCGAGAAGCACGGTGGTGATACGATCGCCGCGGTAATCGTCGAGCCGGTGGCCGGATCGACCGGAGTGCTCATCCCGCCCGTGGGCTACCTCGAGCGTTTGCGCGAAATCTGCGACAAGCACGGGATCCTCCTCATCTTCGACGAGGTCATCACCGGCTTCGGACGTTTGGGGGCGCCGTTTGCCGCCGACTACTTCGGCGTGATCCCCGACCTCATGACCGTCGCCAAGGGGATCACCAACGGCAACGTGCCGATGGGGGCGGTCTTCGTGCGCCACGGGATCTACGACTCGGTGGTGAACGCCACGCCGGCCGGGATCGAGTTCTTCCACGGCTACACCTACTCCGGGCACCCGCTCGCCTGCGCCGCCGGTCTGGCGACGCTCGAGGTGTATCGCGACGACAACCTCTTCGCGCGCGCCGCCGAGATCGCCCCGTACTGGCAGGAGGCCGTGCACTCGCTGCGAGGGAAGCCGCACGTCATCGATATCCGCAACCTCGGGCTCGTCGCCGGTATCGAGCTGGAGTCCCGCGCGGGCGCCGTGGGGGCGCGGGCGATGGACGTGCACGTCGACTGCTTCAGGAACGGCGTCCTGGTCCGCTGGACCGCCGACATCATCGCGCTCTCTCCGCCGCTGATCATCGAGAAGTCTCACATCGACCAGATCGTCGACACGCTGGGGAAGGCGCTCGACCGGCTCGCGTAAAGCGTCGACGTTGCAGCAGCCGGGCGCCGCGCGATTGCGCGGCGCTTGTCGTTTGCGACCACGAGTCGCGACGTGCAGTGCCGGCGCTGTCACGGTCCACAGTGCGATGTCTCGCGTCGCCGGCTGCGCTCTGGCGGGCGGCGGGGAGGGCGGCGAAGTTCTCCCGACCCCAGCCCACTTCCCATGCTCGCACACGCTATCCATGCGTCGCGCCGTGCGCGCGTCGCTCACGCTGCCGCGCTTCTCGTCGCGGCTCTCGCGATCGTCAGCGCCTCCACCGAGGCACAGCAGAAGCCGCGCGAACGAGACCTCAAGCTCCCGATCGGCGGAACCGCCGGTCCGCTCGACGCGATCACCGACGTCGCCGGCGTCGAGGTCGGTCACACGACCCTGATCAGCGGCAGCGGGAAGCTGGTCGTGGGGAAAGGCCCGGTTCGCACCGGCGTCACCGTCGTGCACCCGCGCGGAAAGCGCAATCACGACCCGGTCTTCGCCGCCTGGTTCACGCTCAACGGCAACGGCGAGATGACCGGCACCACGTGGGTGCAGGAGAGCGGCTATCTCGAAGGGCCGGTCGCGATCACCAACACGCACAGTGTCGGCGTGGTGCGCGACGCGATCATCAAGTGGGAAGTGAACCAGCAGAACGTGCTGCAGCCGTGGTGGCTCCCGGTGGTCGCCGAGACGTACGACGGGGGGCTCAACGACATCAACGGCTTCCACGTGACCGAGGCGCACACGCTCGCCGCGCTCGACGCGGCTAGCGGCGGATTGCCGAAGGAGGGCGTCGTCGGCGGCGGCACCGGGATGATCTGCCATGGCTTCAAGGGAGGCATCGGCACGGCGTCGCGCGTCCTCCCCAAGGAGCAGGGAGGGTACACGGTCGGCGTCCTCGTGCAGTGCAACTATGGCGCTCGGCGCGACCTGCGCATCGCTGGCGTCCCGGTCGGCGCCGAGATCCCCGACCTCGCCGCGTGCTTCGCCGTCTCCGGAGACGTGCCCGTCGACGACTCGGGCGTACGCAAGCGGTGCAGCGATCCCACCAGCCCGGACGACGATCGTCCCGACATGGGGTCGATCATCGTCGTCGTCGCCACCGACGCCCCGCTCCTCCCGCACCAGCTCAAGCGCATCGCCACACGCGTGTCGCTCGGCGTCGGCCGGCAAGGGGGCTTTGGGAGCAACGGATCCGGCGACATCTTCATCGCCTTCTCCACCGCCAATCCCGGCGCCTGGTCGTCGGACAGCGTGACCACCGTGCGCACGGTGACCAACGATCGCATCTCGCCGCTCTTCGCCGCGACGGCGCAGGCGACCGAGGCGGCGATCACCAACGCCCTCCTCGCCGCCGAGACGACGACGGGCGCCAACGACCTGCGCGTCTACGCGATGCCGGTCGATCGAATGCTCGCGGCGATGAAGAAGTACGGGCGCCTCCCATGAACGACAAGGACCTCGGGATGGACCGCCCCATCGGGCGACGCGACTTCCTGAACGGGGTTGCGGTAGGAATTGGTGCGTTAGGCAGCCTTGCACCTGGCGAATGGCTGCGACATGGGATCGTGCAAGGGACGCAGGAAGGAGCCGATCGCTACCCCCCGGCGCTGACGGGACTGCGCGGTTCGCACGACGGCGCCTTCGAGAACGCGCATCGCGTGCGCGACCACATGGCGCCGAAGGAGTGGAGCACCCCGCGCGACGTGAACGAGCGCTACGACCTGATCGTCGTCGGTGCCGGGATCTCGGGGCTGAGCGCGGCGCACTTCTTCCGACAGCGCGCTGGAGCGGGCGCACGCATCCTCATCCTCGACAACCACGACGACTTCGGCGGGCACGCGCGCCGCAACGAGTTCACCGTCGACGGCAAGACGCTCATTGGCTACGCCGGCACGCAGTCGATCGACACGCCGTCACAGTATTCGGCCGAGGCCAAGCGCCTCCTGCGCGATCTTGGAATCGATCTCACGGCGTTCGAGAAGGCATTCGACCAGGAGTACTTCGAGTCGCGCGGCATGCTCGACTCGGTCTTCTTCGATCGCGAGACCTTCGGCACCGATCGCCTCGTCCTCCACGACGAGAGCAAGCCGATCACGACCTTTCTTGCCCGCACCCCACTCAGCGACGCGGTCAAGAAGGACATCGCGCGCCTCTACCTCACGCCGACCGACTACCTCACGGGACGGAGCGTCGCCGAGAAGCGCGCGCTGCTCGCGCACACCAGCTACGCCGACTACCTGACGAAGTACTGCCACCTCAACCGCGCGGCGCTCCCGTATTTCCAGGCGTTTACGCACGATCTCTACGGCGTCGGCATCGACGCCGTCCCGGCCGGCGACTGCGTCCCGATCGGGCTCCCGGGCTTTGCCGGTTTAGGGCTTGGCGACTCGCCAGCGCCTGGCATGGGGCGCTCGGCGATCCTCCACGCGCGCGACGAGCCGTACATCTATCACTTCCCCGACGGCAACGCGACGATCGCCCGCCTCCTCGTGCGCAAGCTCGTTCCCGGAAGCATCCCGGGAAGCACGATGTACGACGTGGTCCGCGCCCGCGCCAGCTACGCCGCGCTCGATCGGCCGGGACAAACGGTCCGCATCAGGTTGAGCTCCACGGCGGTCCACGCGGCGAACACCAACGGCGGCGTCGAGCTGACGTATGTGCGAGACGGTCGCGCCGAGCGCGTACGCGCGCCGCGATGCGTGATGGCCTGCTGGAACAGCATCATCCCGCACATCGTCCCCGAGGTGGGAACGCAGCAATCGGCGGCGCTCCGCTATGGTTCCAAGGTTCCGCTCCTCTACACCAACGTCGCGCTGCGCAACTGGAGCGCGATGGAGAAGCTCAAGACCAATTCGATCTACTGCCCCGGCTCGTATTTCTTCGACACGGCGATGGACTTCCCGGTGAGCATGGGAGGGTACTCCTATCCCAGGACGTCGAAGGAACCCGTGGTGATCACCATGCACCGCACCCCCAACGTGCCCGGGCTTCCCGTCCGCGACCAGCAGCGCGCCGGCCGCGGAGAGCTCCTTGCCACGCCCTATGACACGTACGAACGCAACGTGCGCGCTCAGCTCGCCCGCATGCTAGGCCCCGGCGGCTTCGACCCCGCACGCGACATCGCCGCGATCACCGTGAACCGCTGGTCGCACGGCTATGCGTATGAGTACAGCTCCCTCTGGGACCAGGACTGGCCCCCCGGCCAAAGCCCCTGCGAGATCGGGAGGAGGCCGGTCGGCAACATCACCATCGCCAATTCCGACGCCGCCGCCTACGCCTACACGGACGCAGCCATCGACATGGCCTACAGAGCGGTAAAGGAGTTGAGGTAAGCAGTACCTCGTCTTCTCGTCTTCAGAAAACTCGTCTTCTATTTCAGAACCGGCATCACGAACTCGCTCCCCCCTCGAATCCCCGTCGGCCAGCGCGACGTCACCGTCTTGAGCTTCGTGTAGAAGCGCACGCCGTCCATCCCGTGCTGGTTCATGTCGCCGAAGGCCGATGCCTTCCATCCGCCGAACGAATAGAAAGCGAGCGGCACCGGGATCGGGACGTTCACGCCGACCATTCCCACCTGCACGCGCTGCACGAACTCGCGCGCCGCGTCGCCATCGCGCGTGTAGATCGAGACGCCGTTGCCGAATTCGTGGTCGTTGCACATGCCTAACGCCTCGTCGAAACTCGCGGCGCGCACCACGCACAGCACCGGCCCGAAGATCTCCTCCTTGTAGATCCGCATCGACGTCGTGACCTCGTCGAAGAGGCACCCGCCGAGGAAATAGCCGTTCGCATTCGCGTCGCCGCCCGGAGTGAAGCCACGTCCGTCCACGACGAGATTTGCCCCTTCGTCCACGCCGAGGTCGACGTAGCCGCGCACGCGGGCGAGGTGCGCTTCGGTCACCAGCGGCCCCATCTCCATCCCTTCGTCGAGCGACGGACCGATGCGGAGCGCCTGCACCCGCGCAGTGAGTCGCTCGACGAGGGCGTCGGCTGTTGCCCTGCCAACGGGGACCGCGACAGAGATCGCCATGCAGCGCTCTCCCGCCGACCCGTACGCCGCCCCCATCAGCGCGTCGGTGACCTGGTCGAGGTCGGCGTCGGGCATCACCACCAGGTGGTTCTTCGCCCCGCCCATCGCCTGCACCCGCTTGCCGTGCCGTGCGGCATTCGCGTAGATGCTGCGGGCGATTGGGGTCGACCCGACGAACGAGACCGCCGAGACGTCGGGGTGCTCGACGAGTGCCTCGACCGCCTCCTTGTCGCCGTGCACCACGTTGAGCACGCCGGCCGGTGCCCCGGCTTCCACGAGGAGCTCCGCCAGCCGCACCGGCGCCGATGGATCCTTCTCCGACGGCTTGAGGATGAAGGTGCACCCGCAGGCAACCGCCGGCGCCAGCATCCAGAGCGGGACCATCACCGGGAAGTTGAACGGCGTGATCCCGACGGCCACGCCTAACGGCTGTCGCAGGGAGTACGAGTCGATCCCGGTCGCCACCGCGTCGGAGAACTCCCCCTTCATGAGGTGCGGGACGCCGCAGGCGAACTCCACCACCTCGAGCCCGCGTTGCACCTCTCCTTTGGCGTCGAGAAAGACCTTCCCGTGCTCGGAGGAGATCAGGCGCGCCAGTTCGTCGATGTGTTTCTCGATGAGCTCCTTGAAGCGGAACATCACGCGCGCGCGTCGGAGTGCCGACCAGCTGCTCCACTCCTCGAACGCGCGGCGCGAGTCGCGGACGACTTCATCCACCTCGGCGGTCGACGCGAAGGGGACGGCCGCCGTCTCCTCGCCGGTCGAGGGGTTGGTCACGCTCCCCCAGCGCGTCACCTGCTGCAGCCGGCGCTCGCCGCCGATGAAGTGGTGCACGAAGGGCGTGGCATCGTCGCTGCCGTCTGCGGCGAGGGCGTCGGAAGCGGGGCGGGGCGCGGTGGACGTCATGATGACCGGTAAGGTGTCGTTAGGCTCGGCGATGCACACTATGGCACACGGTGGCACACGGGGGCACACGGGGGCACACGGTCAGCGGCGCGCCACGAAGGCGGTGCGTGCGACGCACGTGCGGCCGCCCGAATGTATCCCTCGCCACCGGGTGCGGCGACCGACGTGGTAACGGAATCGCGCTCGAATCGGGGCAGAATTCCTGGCGCGAACAAAGCCCGAAGACCGGGGCGCCCCCTGCGCGCTGAATGCTGGCGGCGACGACTCCGCAAGTGGCGATATCGCAATGTTTTACGAACCGCGCGCGGAGTTGATTTTGCACCGTCGCTCGGCTACGTTTCCCTGTCTGTCCCGCCGCACTTCTGTCCCTGTATTCCGGCCTCATGACTGCGCCCAACCAACGCGAACGGATCCTCCCCCGCCTCATCGACGAAGAGATCCAGGAATCGTTCATCAACTACTCGATGAGCGTGATCGTGTCGCGTGCGCTCCCCGACGTGCGCGATGGGCTCAAGCCTGTGCATCGCCGCGTCTTGTACGCGATGAACGAGTTGGGGCTCGTCCCCGGGCGCCCCTTCAAGAAGTCCGCGACCGTGGTCGGCGACGTGCTCGGTAAGTACCACCCGCACGGCGACTCGTCGGTCTACGACGCGCTCGTGCGCATGGTGCAGGAGTTTTCGCTCCGCTATCCACTGGTCGACGGGCAGGGGAATTTCGGCTCGATCGAAGGCGACTCGGCGGCGGCCTATCGTTATACCGAGGCGCGCCTCACGCAGATCGCCGTCGACATGCTGGCCGACATCGACAAGAACACCGTCGATTTCGCTCCCAACTTCGACGACCGGCTGCAGGAGCCCAAGGTTCTTCCGTCGACCGTCCCCAACCTCCTGGTCAACGGGTCGTCGGGGATCGCGGTCGGCATGGCGACGAACATCCCGCCGCACAACCTGCGCGAAATCGTCGCCGCGACCATCGCCCTCATCGACAAGCCCGACCTCGACGCCACGGCGCTCCGCCGCTTCGTGAAGGGGCCGGACTTCCCGACCGGTGGCTTCATCTACGGGCGCGCCGGGATCAAGGACTACCAGGAGACCGGGCGCGGCAAGATCGTCATGCGCGCGCGCGCGATGATCGAGGAGAAGGAGTCGAGCGGGAGATCGCAGATCGTGATCACCGAGGTTCCGTACCAGGTGAATCCGATCAAGATCGTCGACACGATCGTGCAGCTGGTGAAGGACAAGAAGCTCGAGGGGATCAGCGACCTGCGCAACGAGTCCGACAAGGACGGGATGCGCATCGTCGTGGAGCTCAAGCGCGATGCGATCCCGCGCGTGGTGCTCAACCAGCTGTACAAGCACACGCAGATGCAGTCGTCGTTTGGCGTGATCATGCTGGCGCTGGTCCCCGATCCGCAGACGAAGCAGCTGGTGCCGAAGGTGATGCCGCTGCGCGAGGTGCTGCAGCACTACATCGACCACCGGCACGACGTCATCGTGCGCCGCACGCAGTTCGACCTCGACAAGGCAGTCGAACGCGAGCACATCCTCGAAGGACTCAAGATCGCCGTCGACAACATCGACGAGGTGATCAAGATCATCCGCGGCGCCGAGGACACGCCGACGGCCAGCAGCGAGCTGCAGTCGCGCTTTGCGCTCAGCGAGCGCCAGGCCGAGGCGATCCTCAACATGCGCCTCGCCAAGCTCACCGGGCTCGAGATCGAGAAGCTCGAGGAGGAACTCGCCGAGGTGCGCGCGACGATCACCGAGCTGCGCGCCCTCCTCGCCTCGCGCGAACTCCGCATGACGGTGATGAAGCAGGAGCTCAAGGTGGTCGCCGACAAGTACGGCGACGACCGTCGCACCGAGATCACCAGCGACGACGGGGAGTTCACCATCGAGGACCTGATCGCCGAGGAGGACATGGTCGTGACCGTGACCCACTCGGGGTACATCAAACGCACCTCGATCTCCACCTATCGAAAGCAGCGGCGCGGCGGCACCGGCTCGTCGGGCGCCGACCTCCGCGAGGGCGACTTCGTGGAGAGCATGTACGTCGGCTCCACGCACGACTACATGCTCGTCTTCACCGACGACGGGCGCTGCTTCTGGCTCAAGGTCTACGAGATCCCGCAGGCCGGGCGCGCGACCAAGGGGAAGCCGATCGTCAACCTGATCAACACGACGCCGGACACCAAGATTCGCTCGCTCGTCTTCGTGCGCGACTTCCCGGCCGACCAGTTTCTCCTCTTCTGCACGCGCAACGGGACGGTCAAGAAGTCGTCGCTGAGCGAGTACTCGAACCCGCGCTCGACCGGGATCAAGGCGATCAAGATCGCCGACGGCGACGAACTGATCGACGTGCAGATCACCCACGGGACAAACGACATCGTGCTGGCCACGCAGCACGGACTGTCGGTGCGCTTCCACGAAGACGACGTGCGCATGATGGGGCGCGACACCACGGGCGTGAAGGGGGTTGAACTCCGCCCCGGCGACGCCGTCGTCGGCATGGTGGTGGTCAAGCGCGAAGCGACGCTCATGGTGATCACCGCCAAGGGGCTCGGGAAGTGCTCGCACATCGACGAGTACCGCGTGCAGAAGCGCGGCGGAAAGGGGATCCTCACTCTCAACCGCACCGAGAAGACCGGCGACGTGGTGGCGCTGATGGAAGTCCTCCCCGAGGACGAGGTCATGCTGATCACCAAGTCGGGAATGGTGATTCGCTCCCCCGTCTCGCAGGTGCGCGTGGCAGGGCGCAACACGCAGGGCGTCAAGCTGGTGAACCTCGACGCCGGCGATGTGGTGATGGCGGTGGCGCGCGTGGTCCCCGACGACAAGGACGATACCGGTGGCGACGATGGCGACTCGCCCAGCGACCCCGACTCCGAGCCGCAGCTCGAGCTGGAATCCGAAGACGAGTAACGTTCACTTCCGACGGCGGAGGTTGGGATGCAGGAGACATCGCATGACTCGACCTTCACCGTCGTGCACCCGCACATGAACGCGGGCCCGCACATGAACGCGGGCCTGCGCATGAACGCGGGCCCGCGCATGAACGCGCGGGCGCTGACGCGCGCGATCGGCAACACCCTCGTGCTCCTCGCCGTGATCACCGCGTGGCGCACGCCACTCCTGGCGCAGAGCGTTCCCACGGTCGTCCTCAAGGCGCCCGCCGCGGAACACGAGGAGCCACTCACGCAGCCCGCGGCGATGCTCGAGCTTCGCGACGGGCGCGTCCTCGTCTCTGACTCGAAGGACCGTACGCTCACCCTGTACGACTTTTCGTCGGGGAGTGCGAAGCAGGTGTCGCGGCAAGGCGCAGGGCCGCTCGAATACCAGTTCCCCGGCGGAATCTTCGCCGTTGGAGACTCGATCGTCGTCATCGACATGATGCTGCAGCGAATGCTGGTGCTCGACAAAGCCGGTGTGCCGCTGCGTACGCATCGCCTCATCGAGTCGGCCGACGCGATCGGGGCCATCGTCAAGGTCGGAACGATCATCGCCGTCGACGATCGCGGGCGCTTCTACTCCGAGTCGCGCGGAATCCGCATCGTGCAGGGACAGATGCCGACGACCAGCGACACTGTGGCGTTGGTACGCTGGACGACGATCGGCGTGAAGGGCGATACGATCGCGGTTCGCGTGGAACCGGCACCGACTCCGAAAATGAGCGGGACGCCGACCGAGGGGATTCGGTTCAAGATCGCGATCCCCGCGATGCAGTCGCGTGACGCCTGGTCGGTCTTTCCGTCGGGACGCGTCGCGGTCGCCCGCGCCAGCGACTACCACACCGAGTGGGGCGAGCGCACGCCGCTCGCAGCCGGCGCGAAAGTCCCGTTCACCCCGGTCCCGGTGACCGAGGCAGACAAGGAGCGCGTGCGGAAGAACACCCGGGAGGCGATGGAGCAGGGGCTCAAGCTCGGCACATCGATGGCCGCCGGGAGTGGGCAAAAGATGCCGAAGATCGCGATGGATCTCGAAGAACCCCCATCGTGGCCAAAGGTGAAGCCCCCATTCAGTGGTGCACGTGCCGCACCCGACGGTCGTCTCTGGGTGGCGCGACCGCTCCCGGGGAGTACCGACGCCGTGGAATACGACATCCTTGCGCCTGGCGGAAAGCTCGAGCGTCGCGTGCGATTCCCCTCCAGCGTCACACTCCTCGGCTTCGGCAAGGGATTCGTCTACGCCACACGGCGCGATGAGGACGACCTGCGCTACCTGCAGCGCTACCGCATCCCCTGAGAGGTGCTCTCGGTCACATCGCCCGAAACTGGTGAACTCTGAACACGTGCGGAACTCCGCGCGTATCACCACCTACTTAGATGTCATCTCACAAAGAGCCGATGGCCTCCGGCCCCCGCTGGGCGCCGGCGCGATCGGCGACTATTTGTGAGATGACCTTGTAGATTGCAGCGTCACGCGATGCGCTGGCCCGTACCATGCGTCGTGAGTCGTCCCCGAGCATCCGCCTGCCGCAACGTTCGTCCCCACGCGTGACAGTTTCTTCCTCTCCGCGCCCGCTGGTCTCCCTCGAGGAGCTGCGCGCCGCCGCCACTCTCTTGCGCGGCGTCGCCGTTCGCACCCCTTTGCTCCCATTCGACGCCCTGAGCGACCAGACCGGCGCCCAGGTTTCGATCAAACCCGAGATGCTCCAGCGCGGAGGCGCCTTCAAGTTCCGCGGCGCCTACAACTACGTCGCACGCCTCTCGGCCGATGAGCGCGCCCGCGGCGTGATTGCTCCTTCCTCAGGGAACCACGCGCAGGCCGTCGCCTATGCCGCGCGCCTCTTCGGCGTGCCGGCGATCGTGGTGATGCCGACCAACGTGACCGCGGCAAAGCGCGGCGGCGCGGAGCGCCTTGGCGCCTCGGTCGAGCTGGCGGGGACCACGACGGGTGATCGCATGGAGCGCGCGCTCGAACTCGTCGCGCAGCACGGATACACCCTCGTGCCGCCGTACGACGATGAGCGCATCATCGCGGGGCAGGGGACGGCGGGGCTGGAGATCGTCGAGGACCTCCCCGACGTGACGACGGTGCTCGTCCCAGTGGGAGGCGGGGGGCTGAGCGCGGGCGTGGCTGCCGCCATCAAGTACCTCGCGCCTGCCGCGAGGGTCATCGGTGTCGAGCCCACCGGCGCCCCCAAACTGTCGAAAGCGATGGATGCCGGCGAGCCGGTTCCGCTCGGGCACACCGGGAGCATCGCCGATGGCTTGCTGGCTGTGCGCATCGGGACGACCACCTTCGCCCATCATCAGGCGTTCATCGACCGCGTGGTCACCGTCGAGGATCCCGACATGGTGCGCGCCATGCGCCTCCTCCTCGACCGCGCGAAGCTCGTCACCGAACCGAGTGGCGCGGTCACGGTCGCGGCCCTCATGACCGGCACAGTGAAGTTGGAGCCCGGGGAGCGCGCGGTGTGCGTGCTGAGCGGCGGGAACGTGGAGTGGGACGGGCTGCGGGAGCTGCTCGGGCGGGAGCTCACCGGCCGTGGCTAGTGCTCGTATCCTGATCGCCGACGACGACACCTCGATCGTCCAGACCATGACGTGGGTGCTCAAGGAGCACGGCTACGATGTGGTCTCGGCGCACCAGGGGGCGAAAGTGCTGGAGCTCATGGAGGAGCGCACCCCCGACCTCGTCCTCCTCGACGTGATGTTCCCCGACGCCGACGGCTACCAGATCCTCGAGCGCATCAAGGGAGACGATCGCTGGCGCGACGTTCCGGTGATGATGATCTCGTCGCTCCCGCCGGAGGAGGCGGCAGTGCGCACGCTCGGCCTGGGCGCCGCCGACTTCGTGAAGAAGCCGTTCCGCGTGAAGGAGCTCCTCGCGCGCATCCAGGCGCAGCTCCGCATGCGCGCGATCCTGCGTTCGGCTAACGATACACTGCGCGACATCGAGGCGGAGCTGGTGCGAGTGCGCGAGGAGGCGGAGAATCGTCGCAAGCTCGTCGACATCCTGCACGACGTGACCGACGATCTCTCCTCCGACGAGATCTATCACCTTCTTGCGCGCCGCGTGGCGCGCGCGCTCGACCTCACGCACTGCTCGGTGATCCTGGCGCGCGATGGCGAGCGCCCGCGCGTGGTCGCCACGGCCTTCGAACAGGCTTCGGCGCGCGGCTTCGAGCTCGACCTCGATCGCTATCCCGAGATTCGCGCAGCGCTCGACTCCGGACGCCCGGTGCTCGTCGAGGACGTGATGACATCGCCGCTCTACGCCGATGTTCGCCAGCGTTGGGTGCGCGACGGCACGATGGTCAACACCCGCTCGATCATCGCCCTCCCGTTCCCGCTCGAACCCACGCAGGCCGGCGTCTTCTTCCTGCGCCGCGCGGTGAACGAGCCGCCACTCTCGGCCGAGGACCTCGAGTTCGCCGACACGGTGGTGAAGGCCGCGGTGGCGGCGGTACAGCGCGCGAAGGTGCTCGAGAATACCATGGCCGACAATCGGCGGTTGGAGGTGCTCGCGCATACCGATCCGCTCACCGCAGTGCTCAACCGGCGCGCCCTCACCGAGCGGCTCAACGCCGAGCTCGATCGTGTGAAGCGATACGACTCGACCGTGTCGATCCTCCTGATCGACATCGATCACTTCAAGCGCGTGAACGACAGCTACGGCCACCTGGTGGGCGACGACGTCCTCACCGATGTCGGCGCGATGCTGACGAGTGCGGTGCGATCGGTCGACGTGGTGGCGCGCTATGGCGGCGAGGAGTTCGTGATCGCCCTCCCCGAGACCGCCCTTGCCGGCGCGACCGCGTTCGCCGAGCGCGTTCGCGAGCTGATCGAGGAGCGGGACTTCCAGCACGCCGGCGGGAGCGCGTTGCGGCTGACGGCAAGCGTGGGCGTCGCCTGCTACCCGTTCCCCGGGCTGGAGACGGTCGAGGATCTGCTCGCCAAGGCGGACCAGGCGCTGTACCGCGCCAAGGCCGAGGGGCGGAACCGCGTCCGTACCTGACCGCCGGTCACGAGCGAGCGAGCGCGCCGCGTCATAGATTCTGCCGATCGCGCCCCATTCGTGCTCTCCGGGAGGTCCCGTGTTCGCTCGCCCCTTCGTTCGCGCACGCCGCCGACTCGTGAATGGCTCCGTCGCGCGGCCGGTCGCCGCCCTCGCGCTCGCGATGAGCGCAGCCTGCTCGTCTGAGCGCCCCTCGCAGGCGTCGCCGCCCAAGGAAGTCACCACCTCGACGTTCGACGGCAAGCTCCTCGTCCCCGAAGGGTTTACGGTGAAGGAGTTCGCCAAAGTCGACGGCGCGCGCATGATGGCGTTGGGGCCCGACGGGGCGGTGTATGTCTCGCGCCCGAACGCCGGTGAGGTGGTGCGCCTCGTCGATGCCAACGGGGATGGCGTCGCCGATTCGCAGAGCGTGGTTGCGCGCGGGCTCGACAAGCCGCACGGACTCGCCTTCCACGACGGGTGGCTCTACATCGCGAATACCGGAGCGGTCGTGCGAGGGCGCCTCGACCCCAACGCGTCAATGGCGATGACCGGGACGCCGGAGACGGTGGCGACGTACAGCGCCGGTGGCGGACACTGGAGCCGCACGGTGATCTTCGGTGACGACGGGGCGATGTATGTCTCGATCGGCTCCAGCTGCAACCTGTGCGAGGAGAAGACGCCGGATCGCGCGGCCGTGATGCGCTTCGAACCCGGCGATACCAAGGGGCGCGTCTACGCCCGCGGGCTGCGCAACGCGGTGGGGATGGCGGTGAACCCGGTGACCAAGGCGATCTGGGTGACGCAGAACGAGCGCGACAACCTCCCTCCCGATCACCAGGACCTCCCGTTCGAGGAGATCAACATCCTGCAGGATGGCGGCGACTACGGCTGGCCGTACTGCCATGGCAATCGCGTCCCGAATCCGGAGTATCACGACCAGGCGCGCTGCGACTCGACGATTCCCCCAGCGCTCACCATGCAGGCGCACTCCGCCCCGTTAGGCATGACCTTCCTGGCCGGCGCCACTGCGTTCCCGGCGGCGTATCGCGGCGACGCGCTCGTCGCCTTCCATGGCTCGTGGAATCGCAACGATCCCACCGGCGCCAAGGTCGTGCGAATCCGCATCGCCGACGGGAAACCGACCGCCGCCGAGGACTTCATCGCCGGGTGGCAGGACTCGGCGGGGAAGCGCTGGGGGCGCCCTGTCGACCTCCTCGTGGCGCGCGACGGCGCGGTCCTCGTCTCCGACGATCTGGCGGGCGTCGTGTACCGGGTGTCGCAGTGATGTCGCGGGGCGTGAAGCGCGTACAGCGCTCGGTGATCACCTCTCGCGCGGTGAAGGTCTCTCGCGCGGTGCGCACGCGGCGCACGAGCGTGGCTGCCGGTGCGATAAGCGCCGGCGCGCTGGCCGTCGCGCTCCTCGCGCCGACGGCCGGCGCCCAGTCGCGCAGCACCGCGGCAAACGGCGCGCAGCAGGGGCGCCCAAGCCTCACCGGCGGATCGCGCCCCGGGCTCGACGTGCAGCACTACGACTTTCGCGTCGACTTCTCCCCGCGCACCCTCGACGACACCGTGCGCGTCGCGAGCACGATCACCGTCTACCGCAGCGCCCGCGCCGACACACTTGTGCTCGACCTGCGCCGCGCCATGCGCGTCGACGGCGTGCAGGTGAACGGGGCGACGGTCACCGCTCGACGCGACTCGGCGACGGTGCGCGTCCCGCTCCCCGCGGGGAGTGGCGACACCCTTCGCGTCGCACTCCGCTACGCCGGGCGCCCCACCGATGGGCTCATCATCCGCAAGGACTCGTCAGGCACCTGGACCGCCTTCGCGGACCACTTCCCCGATCGCGCACGCGAGTGGCTGGCGACGGTCGATCACCCTTCGGACAAGGCGACCGTCGAGTGGACCGTGCGCACCCCCGCCGGCTATCGCGTCATCGCTAACGGGGAACTGCAGGAAGAGACGCCGATCGCGGCCACCGCCACCGAACCGGCCACGCTCCTCACGCGCTGGCGCAACGTGCGGCCGCTGTACACCGGCGTGATGGTGATCGGCGTCGCCCCCTTCGCCGTGTACGAGCTCGGGCGCACGGCGTGCGGCGAGTCGGAGATCCCGGGATGCGTCCCGCAGAGCGTCTGGATCACCCCCGACGTGCGCGACTACATGCCCGGCCCCTTCGCTCGAGCCGGCGACATCGTGTCGCTCTTCTCGCGCATCGTGGGGCCGTTCCCGTACGAGAAGCTCGCGCACGTCGAGAGCAGCACGCGCTACGGCGGAATGGAGAACGCGTCGTCGATCTTCTACGCCGCGAACATCTATCGCCGCCGCTCGATGACCGAGGGGCTCATCGCCCACGAGACGGCGCACCAGTGGTTCGGCGACGCCGTCACCACGCGCGAGTGGCCGCACGTCTGGCTCTCGGAGGGCTTTGCCACGTACTTCGCGGCGGTGTGGGCGGAACGCTCGCGTGGCGACACCGCCTACGTCGACGAGGTACGCCGCATGAGACAAACGGTCCTCAACGACAAGATGACCGCCGAAAAGCCGGTGATCGACGAGTCGCTGAGCGACCTGCGTTACGTGCTCAACTCACTGGTCTACCAGAAGGCGGGTTTCACCCTGCACATGCTCCGCCAGGAGATCGGGGATTCGGCGTTCTACAAGGGGATCCGCAGTTACTACGCCAAGTACCGCCACGGCAACGCGCTCACCAATGACTTCATGCGCGAGATGGAGGGGAGCTCGGGGAAGAAGCTCGACTGGTTCTTCGACCAGTGGATGCGGCGCCCGGGCTTCGCCGAGCTGACCGCCGGCTGGCGCTGGGACGAGGCCAGGAAGGCGCTCGTGGTCACCGCGTCGCAGGGGTCGCGTTTCGCCCCCTATCGCATCAACCTCTCCCTCGACGTGACCGACGCGCAGGGAAAGGTGCAGCGCGCGCGCGTGACGATTCCCGCGGCGCGTGTGGCGACGGTCCCCGTCACGATCCGCCTCGCCAGTGCCCCGAAGTCGGTGGTCTTCGACCCCGATGCCTCTCTGCTAGGGACCCTCAAGGCGCAGTGACAGTAGGGGGAGAGCGCCCTCCCGACGATGAGAAAAGACGAGTGGAATGCCGCTGCGGTTGTGCCGTAACTCCAATTAGCTTTGGAGCTTAGAAGTCATCTCACCATGGGTCGCCGGTCGCGCGGGCGCCCAGCGCCGGCCAATGTCCGTCGCCCCATGGAGAGATGACCTGTACTTACTGCGTACCCGGAGCCACCCCGCATGCGGATGCTCGTACTTGGCGCCGGCCTTCAGGGGTCGGCGTGTGCCTATGACTTGCTGCAGAATCCCGATGTCTCCGAGGTTCGCCTCGCAGACCTGAACTTCGACCACATCGCCCCCTTTCTCGCTCCCTACATCGGCAACCGCCTCGTCCCCACCGTTCTCGATGTTCGCGATCGCGAACGGGTCATCGAGCAGATGCGGGCGAGCAAGGTCGTGATGAGTGCGATCCCGTACTATTTCAACGAATCGCTGGCCCGCATGGCCATCGAGTCGGGCGCGCACTTCTGCGACCTCGGGGGAAACACCCAGATCGTCCTCAACCAGAAGGCGATGGACGCCGAGGCCAAGGACAAGGGCGTCTCGGTCATCCCTGACTGCGGCGTCGCGCCGGGAATGGTCAACATCCTCGCGCAGTACGGCATCTCGCAGTTCGAGTCGGTCGATGAGGTGCGCATCTACGTCGGCGGCCTCCCGCAATTCCCCGAGCCGCCGCTCAACTACCAGATCGTCTACTCGCTCGAAGGGGTGCTCGACTATTACACGACCCTTTCGTGGATCCTGCGCGACGGAAAGTCCACGCAGGTGAAGGCGCTCTCCGAAGTCGAACCGGTCGACTTCCCCGCGCCACTCGGCACTCTCGAGGCGTTTCATACGGCCGGCGGTCTGTCGACGATGGCCGGGCGCTACGAAGGGAAGATCCCAACGATGGAATACAAGACGCTGCGCTACCCGGGACACGCGCACATCATGGAGGCGATCCGCGACCTGGGGCTGCTCGGTACGGAGGCGGTGGAAGTGAAGCGCCAGCAGGTCTCGCCGCGCGACGTTGCCGTCGCCGTCATGACGCCGCGCCTCCGCTCCAACAAGCCCGATGTCCTCGCCCTGCGCGTGACGGTGCGCGGAACGCGCGCGGGAAAATCGGAATCGATCTCCTGGCAGGTCGTCGATCGCTACGACGAGAAGACGGGAATCTCGGCGATGATGCGCACGACCGGCTTCTCGCTGGCGATCACTGGACTGTTTCAGGGGCGCGGACTCATCACGCCGGGCGTGCTGACCCCCGACGAGAGCATGCCGGCCGAGTCGTACATCGCCGAGTTGATCAAGCGTGGGATCGACGTTGTGGAGACGCGCAGCTAGCCAGTCGGGCGCACTCCGGCGCCGCTGGGTGCCGGCCCAAACGGTGGAAAGACGACGCCCCGCGGACGAATGGTCCGCGGGGCGTTCCGTTGGGCGATGCGTGCGGCGAGTCCGTCGAAGCGCGTGTCGGTCCGTTCAGCGGCTCCAGTCGGCGAGCGTCGCCCCCATCGCGTCGATCGTCTCGCGCGCGTGCCAGCGATCGGTACCGTTGTACAGGAACGAGAAGGCGAGGAGCTCGCCGTTGCGCGCCGTGACGTAGCCGCCGAGGGCGATGACTTCGTTGGTCGTCCCTGTCTTGGCGTGCAGGTTCCCCTGTGCGGGCGTCGACACCATGCGGCGCCGAAGGAGATCCGACTGGCCGGCGACCGGGAGCGACTGGTGGAATTCACGTCCCCAAGGCGAGCGGTTCGCGTAGCCGAGGAGCTGCACGAGCGACCGCGGGGTGACGCGATCGAGCGTGGAGAGACCGCTCCCGTCGGCGACGCTCACGGCACCGGGCTGTACCCCGACCTTGAGCGTGAGGAAGTCCTTGAGCGCCGCGTTCCCCAGCGCCGCCGATCCCACCGCATCGGGCACCCCGGCGCGCGACGCGCTCCGGAACAGCAGCTCGGCGATGTGGTTCACGCTCTCGCGATTCATGTCGCCGGCGAGCGCCCAGAGCGGCGGCGAGCGATACACCGCGACGCGTGTCGCGCCACTCGGCGTCGTCGCCATCCGGAGCGAGCCGTCGACGGTGATCCCCTGCGACTCGAGTGCCTTGAGAAAGGCGCCGGTGGCCATCAGCGCCGGATCCTCGACGACCACCTGGTACGTTTTCGGCTCGGAGCGGCTCCCGATCGTTCCGCGGGCGACAATCGTTCCGTCGCTGGTGCGCGAGACGGTGAGCTTTGCGCTACGAGAACCGGCGATCGTGCGGGTGTTGTTGACGACCTTGTACGCGACCGTCGCCGGCAGGAGCGTCACGACGCCGCTCCCTTTCCCCGGGGCGATCATCACGTTCAGCAGGTTCTCGTTGAGCGAGAGCGCCGAGACGCGCGCCGCGTACGAGTCCATGAGGTAACGCGTACGCCACCCATCGGGAATTCCCTTGCCGTCGAAGGCACTGGCGTCACCGACCACGTCGCCGGTGATGCGCGTGATCCCCGCATCGGCAACGAGCTTGGCCAGCGCACGCATCGGCGCATCGGGTCCCGCGCCCGCGGAGTAGCGCGTCGACAGCGACGGATCGCCACCGCCGTGCAGGTAAAGCGAACCGCGGAGCGTCCCGTCGCTCCCAACGCTCCCGTCGCGCAGGATGTCGGTCGAGAGCTGGTAGTTTGGGCCGAGGCGGTCGAAGGCGAGCGCCGTCGTGTAGAGCTTGAGCGTCGACGCCGGGAGCATCGGCGAGTCGCCGCGATACGAGTACAGCGTGTCTCCGCGCGAGAGCGAGGCGACCATCACGCCCCAGTCACCGCTCTTGGTGCGCGCGTTGAGGAGCGTCTGGAGGTCCGAAGCCAGCGCGACTTCGCCACGCGGCGTGGTATAGCGAAGGACCGGGACGGCAGTGGTGGTGCGACGTTTGGCCGTGGAGGTGCGCTTGCGCGTTGTCGCCTTGGTCGACTTGGTCGAGCGCGCGGGAGCCTTCTTCGCCTTGCTCGACGTCTTGGTGGTCCTGGAGGCGGTGCGCGGCTTCTCTCCGGTCTTTCCCTTCGTCGACGACTGCCCGATCGATGCTGCGATCGCGGACGGGGCCGCTGCGACCGGTGTCGACGCGACGAGGACGGTCAGGGCGGCACCCAACGAGGCGCAGCAGGCGCGGCGCAGCGCGTCGCGTGACGAGACGTCGCGGGCGGCGCGAAGGCGTGAGACGATCGTGGGGCGAGTGGGGCGCATCAGCGAGTCGTGGGGAGCGAAGCCAGCGACGCGCCCGGGACTGCGCGACCGCCGTCAGACTTTGAAGAAGATCCGCTTGCGGTGGAGCACCCCGAGGATGAGTGCCCAGAGGAGGACGAAAGTGACGGCGAAGAGCAACGACGCATTGCGGGGCTCGAGCCACGAGGCATAGAACGTCTCGTAGACTACCCGCTCGATTGGAGCCTGTTCACCCTGGTACGGGACCAGGATCACGGAATATATCAGCCGCGCCATCATTCCCGAACCCACGAATGCAATCGTAGGGTTCATTCCGTACCAGCGGAAGGGGCGAGTCCACCACGTTAGGCCTAACACGTCTATCAGCCAGATGCAGGTGGCCAGTGCCACCGCTCCCATCCCCGCCGTGAAGAGCACGTAGGAGCTGGTCCAGATGCTCTTGTTGATCGGGAACGACCAACCCCACATCGTCCCCGCCACCATGCATAACGAGCCCACCGCGAACATCGCGACGAGGCGGTCGCTGAGCGAGCGTGCGCTGGTGATCCACCGCCCCGTGATCACGCCGAGGATCACCGTCCCGATCGCCGGCACCGTCGAGAGCAATCCTTCGGGATCCCACGTGCGCGACGAGCGCCAGAGGTGCGAACCGAAGACCGCGCGATCGATCCACGCCGCCAGCGATGCCGACGGATCGTCGAGGAGGAGCGCCCCCATCCCCCGCCCGGGAACGGGGATCAACGTCATGGCGAACCAGTAGCCGTAGAGGATCACGGCGACCATCACCACCTGCTGCTTGAGCGTCGTGCGACGCGTGAGGAGCGCGCCGCACAGGTACGCGACGCCGATGCGCTGCAGGACGCCCGGAAAGCGGATCTCGGTGAAGCGCGTGAGCGGGAAGTAAGGAAAGGCGGCCAGAAGGAGGCCGAACAGGACGATCAGCCCCCCGCGCCGCACGATCTGCCGCACGATCGCCCGCTCGTCGTCGCCGCGCGCGCGGCGCGCCGAGAGCGAGAGGTGCGTCGTGATCCCCACGATGAAGAGGAAGAACGGGAAGATCAGGTCGGTCGGCGTCCACCCGTTCCAGGTCGCGTGTTCGAGCGGCGGGTAGATCGCCGCCCAGCTCCCGGGGTTGTTCACGAGGAGCATCCCGGCCACCGTCATCCCGCGAAAGACGTCGAGCGCGAGGAGTCGCTCGCGCGGGTCCCGCGCCCGGGATACGGTTGGCGCGGTGGTCGCCGACCGCTCCGCTGGGGGCGCGAGAGTCGCGGTCTCCGTCCCCTCCGCCGGTATCGTCGCTGTCATCGAAGTGTACGGAAGGTTGGAAATTCGCTACCTCAGAACTATCGCGCGCGTCGGCGTCGGCTGCTACCCTATGAAACAGCTGTCGATGCCGATTCGCCGCCGCAGGGGACCCCGTCCCGAAGGGACCAGTCGATCGGGTAGGACGAGGCTCCCCGCCAAGGCGTAGCGGTATGACGGCCCCGTGGGCACGATGTCCCTCCCGCGTGCGTTGCCCGAGAGCGCGGGAGAGCCGACCAGGCGAGGGGCGCGACAGGACGCCGGGCGACAAGAGCGCTTTCCCGAGGGTACCAGTCGACCGAAGCGGAGGATCGAAAATGGAGCAGCAGGGACGCGTACGTCACGAAGGAGTCGTCGTCGGACTCATAGGTGCCACGGCGGTCGCCGTCTGGTTCTTCTTCGCCGACCTGATCGCCGGCCACCCCCTCTTCACGCCGTACGGACTCGGCTCCGTGCTGCAGGGATTTTTCGGGGTCGAGACCCCGGCCTCCATCCCGGCGACGATCTTCATGTACACGGTGTTCCACTACCTCGCCTTCATCGTGGTAGGAATCATCTTCGCCGCCATTTTCAACGCTGCCGAGAGCGAGCCGTCGATCCTCGTCGGCTTCATCATCCTTTTCGTCGCGCTGGAACTGGCGTGCTTCGGGCTCACGCTTCTTGTACAGGAGTCGTCGGCGCTGCGGCAGATCGCCTGGTACCAGATCGGCGCGGCGAACCTCGTCGCTTCGCTCGCCATGGGGTGGTACCTCGTGCGGCAGCACCGTCAGGTGCTCTCACGCGCGGCGCAGGCGCTCAGCGGGATCTGATCTCGCACGCATCGCGATTCGGAGGCATTCGCGATTCACAGGCATCGCGTTTCGCACGCATCGCGGCGGCGACCATGACAAGAAAGAGCGGGCGGCTCCCAGTGGGGGCCGCCCGCTCTCGTTATGTGCGCCCGAAGCTGCGTCGGGTCGTGCCGTACAGCGCCATCGCGACCGACGCAGTCGCCTCAGCAGCCGCCTCCGCGACCGCCTCAGCCGCCGCCTCAGCCGCCGCCGGAGATTCGGATCGCGATCTTCGAGAACAGGAAGAGTAACCCGATCAGCGTGAGGATCGCGACAATGAGCGGCCCGGTGAACAGGGCGCGGAAGAGCTTGTGGTCGTACTTGAGGTGCATGTAGAACATGACGACGATCGCGAACTTGATCGCCGACATGATCAGGAGTCCCGGGACGAAGGCCTTCGTCGCGACGATCTCGGGGATGTAGTAGACCCACACCTCGACCGCGGTGATGAGGGTCAGGATCAGCGCCACCCACTTGTATTCCTTCCACGTCGGGTGGTAGTGCTCGGCGTGTGCGTTGTCAGACATGGGTGGCCTCAATCCGGAATCAGGTAAAGCAGCGTGAAGATCGCGATCCACACGACGTCGACGAAGTGCCAGTACAGCGCGGCGATGTCGACGTTGAGGGCATCGGAGGGACGCAGCCCGCGCTTGTAGTCGATCGCGAGGAGCGAGCCGAGCCAGATCACGCCGGCGGTGACGTGCGCGCCGTGAAAGCCCGTGAGCGTGAAGAACGACGAGCCGAAGAGGTTGCGGCGGATCGTGAGCCCTTCATGCACGAACGAGGTGAACTCGTATGCCTGGAAGGCGAGGAATGTGGCCCCCATGATGCAGGTCATCCACAGCCAGAGCTTGGACGACGTCAGGAGCTTGTCCCACCACGACGCGTTAGGCGCGAGAGGGAGGTCGCGGTTCTCGACGGCGGAGAGGGCGAGCACCATCGCCAGCGAGGACATGAGGAGGACGAAGGTCGACGCCGACGTCACCGGGATGTTGAGGATCGCCGGGAAGACCTTCCCCGAGGGATCGGTCCAGGCGTGGTGCGGGAAGGGGCCGACGAGGCTCTTTCCCTTGTAGATCAGGTACGTCGAGATCAACGACGCGAAGAGCATGCACTCCGAGCCGATGAAGGCCCAGATCGCGATCTTCCGGTTATCGAGACCGGTCGTCGTATAGTGGTGGCCGTGGGCGGCTTCTGCAGTAGCGGACATGAAGTCGGGACGGGGGTCGGGGGACGGGAGACGGGGGATTGATCTAGTGGTGCTCTTCGAGCGGGGTGGTCAGCCAGGCGTACAGGTAGGCGATCCACATGGCGGCCCCACCGAGCATCAGCACCATGCCGACGCCCATCATCTTCTTGGGGAGGAAGAGCAATCCGGAGAACATAATCACGATGCCTAACGCCACGAAGAATGGCTTGATCGTGGACGAGGGCATCGGAATCCCGAGCTCCTTGGCGGTGTGGCGTTCGGTCTCGACATGCATCGGCGCCATGTCGTGCTCGCCCGTCTGCTTCGTCGCCTCGGTCCACCCGGCCTGCGTGTGCGGGATCTCCGAGGTGCGCTCCGGGTGGGTGAGGTCCCACAGCGGATAGCGCGACGTCACCATCGGGATCTTGGCGAAGTTGTATTCCGGCGGCGGCGACGGGATCGACCACTCCAGCGTCGGAGCGTCCCACGGGTTCGGGCCGCACGCTTCGCCACTCTTCTTCGACTTGAAGAAGTTGTAGATGAAGAGCAGCGTGGCCGGCGCGAGAAGGAAGGCGCCGATCGACGACATCAGGTTGAACACTTCCCACCCCTGGCCGGCATCGTACGTGTAGATGCGGCGCGGCATCCCGAGCATTCCGGAGAAGTGCATCGGGAAGAAGGTGAGGTTCATCGCCAGCAGGTTAAGCCAGAAGTGCCAGCTGCCGAGGCGCTCGTCCATCTTCCGCCCGTACATCTTGGGGAAGTAGTGGTAGATCCCGGCGAAGATCCCCATGATCGCCCCACCGAACAGCACGTAGTGGAAGTGGGCGACGATGTAGTACGTGTCGGTCTGCTGCAGGTCCGACGGCGGCGACGAGTGGGTGATCCCCGAGATGCCGCCGATCGTGAACATGGCGATGAGGGCGATGGCGAACTTCATCGCCGCGGTGAAGCGGATCGAGCCCCCCCACATGGTGAAGATCCAGTTGAAGATCTTCACGCCGGTCGGGATCGCGATGAGCATCGTCGTCATGGAGAAGACGGTGTCGGCGATCGGCCCCATCCCCACGGCGAACATGTGGTGCGCCCACACGCCGAAGCCGAGGAAACCGATGAGGATCCCCGAGTAGGCCATCACGGGATATCCGAAGAGCGGCTTCTTGGAGTTGGTCGGAAGCACCTCGCTCACCAGCCCGAAGGCCGGAAGGATGAGGATGTAGACCTCGGGGTGACCAAAGACCCAGAACAGGTGCTGCCAGAGGAGCGGGTCGGCGCCCGCCGAGATCTGGTAGAAGTTCGTCCCGAAGAAGCGATCGAACTGGAGGAAGACGAGCGCGATCGTGATGACGGGGAACGAGAGGATGATCAGGAACTGCGTGACGAACGACATCCAGGTGAACATCGGCATGCGCATCAGGTTCATCCCTGGGGCGCGCATGTTGATGACGGTCGTGGCGAAGTTGAAGCTCGCGGCTAGCGACGAAATGCCGAGGATCTGCAGGCCGAGGACCCAGAAGTCCATGTTCGGGCCCGGCGAGTAGGTGCGCCCGGAGAGCGGGGCGTAGCCGAACCAGCCACCATCGGGCGCCGCCCAGAAGAAGATCGGGAGCGTGATGAAGATGCCGCCCAGCAGGAAGACCCAGTAGCTGAAGGCGTTGAGGCGCGGGAAGGCCACGTCGCGCGCGCCGATCTGCAGCGGGATGAGGTAATTGAAGAATGCCGCCGACAGCGGCATCACCCCGAGGAAGATCATCGTGGTGCCGTGCATGGTGAACAGCTGGTTGTACTGTTCGGCCGTCAGCACGGTGCCGTTAGGGCGCATGAGCTGCCAGCGGATCAGCAGCGCCTCGAGCCCGCCGAGGACGAAGAAGAGCAGTGACGTGTGCAGGTACAACGTCCCGATCACCTTGTGGTCGGTCGTCGTGAGCCAGCTCATCAGGCGCGAGCGCGGTGGGGTCCCGCTCGCGGTGTAGGTCGGACTAGCAGCGACAGTAGCCATGAAGATCAGACGGGAGACGGGGGACGGGAGACGGGAGAGGGGCTACTTCAGGCTGAGGAGGTACGCCGTGATGTCGGCGATCTCGGCGTCGGTCAAGCCGCCCGCCTGGATCGTGATGTTCATGATCGGGTCGTGCATCCCCTTGCCCATCGTCTGCATCAGGGAGCCCGGCTTCATCATCCGCGCGTTCTTGATCCAGTGCGCGAGGTGCTTGGCGTCGTTGGGAAAGAGGCCGCCGGCGATCGTGTAGCGCCCGCCGACGTGCGTGAGGTCGGGGCCGATGATGCCGATCGAGCTCTTGTTGCCGCGGATCTTGTGGCAGCCGATGCAGGCAGAGCGCGAGTAGGTGGTGAAGCCACGCATCGCGTCGCCGCCGGCGATCACCGCGTCGGGAATCTCCATCCCGGCGGGAATCGGCGTCTTGGGGAAGATGTTGGGCGGGATCTTTTCGCGCGGGAACTGCCACGGTGCAGCTGGCGGCGCCGCAGCCGGCGTCGCGGCGGCGGCCGCTGCATCCTGCGTGTTGCTTACCGGCCGCACCATCGGCGTGCTATCGGCAGCGGCCGGGGCCGGCGGCGGGAACATCGCGTCGGACGCCTGATGGCGCGCCCACTGGTCGAAGTTCTCCGGTGCCACCGTGAAAACGCGAAACTTCATGTTCGCGTGGCTCGAGCCGCAGTACTCGTTGCAGCTCCCGTTGAACGCCGACTCACCGGTGGAGTCGGGGGTGAACCAGAGGTAGTTCGTCCGGTTCGAGATCAGGTCGCGCTTCCCCGAGAGTGCCGGGATCCAGAATGAGTGCAGGACGTCGGCGGTGCGGAGCGCGAAGTTGACCGGGCGTCCGATCGGGAGGTAGACCTCGTTCGCGGTGGTGACACCGTACTCCGGATACCGGAATTCCCACCACCACTGGTGACCGATTACTTCCACCTGCACCGCATCGCTGGGGGCCTTGGCCTGCGTGCGGAAGATCGTGCGAACGGTCGGGACGGCGATGAAGACGAGGATCAACGCTGGCGCGAGTGTCCAGGTGATCTCCATCAGCGTATTGCCGTGTACGTGCCTCGGCTCAGGCCCGCCTTCACGACGCCGGTACTTGATGATCGTGTAGATCAGGATCGCTTCGACCACCACGAAGACGATGGTGCCCCAGAACATCATGCGGTTCCAGAGCAGGGTGACGTCGCGGTTGTGGTCCGTCGTCGGACGGAAGGTCGAGTTCGGGTAGTCACCGCCCGAGCAGGCGGCGAGGACCAAAAGGGCCGCAGCGACGAACACCGTCGCCATGACCTCTCGACGCGGTCGGAGATTCCGTAGCATTCGGAAGGGAATGTGGGGCGAAAACCAGCCACCCCTACCCGGATGGGTGGGGGCGCAGAGACAGCACAAAGTACCGGCGCGGCGAGAGCGTGGCAAGAAGGACGAGAGCCGCCCGGAGTGCCGATGCCGCAACGAGTTAACGTCTTCTAGCGATTGCGCTTGCTCGGCTCCGAAGCCCGAGCATTTCACATCGGATTTTCCGATGAAGCGCGCGACGCGTGAGATGCGCCCATCGCCCGGCGTCATCGTGCTGGTCGCCCGCGCGTTCGCGCGCGCTACTCGTCGTGCGAATCGCCCGCGGCGACGGTGTGCTTCTCCTTCGTCTTCGTCACTGCGATTTCGAGCTGGGCGCGAATCGAGGCCATCGCCTCGCGCAGCGCGCGCACCTTGGCCTGCTCCCCGCCGCCTCGTGAAGCAACCAGGAGGAATGACGTGACCGAGTCGGCCATCACGCTGAACTGCGGCTTGAGCAACGTCTGAAGCGGTGTAGCGGCGCGCACCAGCTGCTGCCGGAACATCGACGTCGACTGCTGCTGGCGCACCGCCATGGCGTAGTGCTCCACGATCCCATGGAGGCGCTGCGCGAGGATCGCCGCTTCGTCGAGCGTGGCGAGCTTGATTTGTCCGGCGCCGTCGAGCTGCGAAGCCATCCGCTAGTCCTACTTGCCGATCATCGCCGCGGGGTTGAGCAGCTCGTCGAGCCGCTCGCGCGTCATGAGCCCGCGCGCCTGGACCACGTCGTAGACGCCACGCCCGCTCTCCAGCGCCTCCTTTGCAATATCCGTCGCGGTCTGGTAGCCGAGCACCGGGACGAGCGCCGTCACGATCCCGATCGACTCCTCGACGAAGCGCTTCATCCGATCGGGGTTGGCGGTGATCCCCTCGACGCAGCGCGTGCGGAGCACCTCGCAGGCATTGCGCAGCGAATCAATCCCGCGCAGGAGACGGAAGGCGATCACCGGCTCGAAGGCATTCAGCTGCAGCTGGCCGGCTTCGGCGGCGAGCGTCACCGTGATGTCGCCCCCGATCACCTCGAAGCAGACCTGGTTCACCACCTCGGGGATGACGGGATTCACCTTCCCCGGCATGATCGACGAACCCGGCTGCATCGCCGGGAGGTTGATCTCGCCGATCCCGGTGCGCGGCCCCGAACTCAGGAGGCGCAGGTCGTTGCAGATCTTCGAGAGCTTCACCGCGCAGCGCTTGAGCACGCCCGACAGCTGCACGAAGGCGCCGGTGTCCGACGTCGCCTCCACGAGGTCCGGCGCGGTGATCAGCTCCAACCCGGTGATGCTGGAGAGGTGCTTGCGCACCGCCTCGGTGTACCCCTCGGGCGCGGTGATCCCCGTCCCGATCGCCGTCGCCCCCATCGAGATCTCACGGATGAGCGACATGGACTCGCCGAGTCGATCGACGTCCTCGAGGATCGTGTGTCCAAAGGCCGAGAACTCCTGCCCGAGCGTCATCGGCACCGCGTCTTGCAGCTGCGTGCGCCCCATCTTGAGGAAGGGGGCGAACTCGTTCCCCTTCTCCTTGAACGCCAGCGCCAGCGCGCGCATCGACTGCCGCAGCTTCTCGATCTCGCCGTGCAGCGCGAGCCGCACCGCGGTCGGATACACGTCGTTGGTCGACTGCGAGAGGTTGACGTGCGAGTTGGGGTGCAGGCGCGCGTAGTCGCCGCGCTTGGCGCCTAACAACTCGAGCGCGCGATTCGCGATCACCTCGTTGGCATTCATGTTCGTCGAGGTGCCGGCCCCGCCCTGGATCACGTCGACGAGGAAGTGCTCATGGTGGCGCCCGTTCCGCACCTCGGCCGCCGCCTTCACGATCGCCTTGCAACGCTCGTCGTCGAGGAGCCCCATCTCGGAATTGGCGAGCGCCGCCGCCTCCTTCACCGCCGCCAGCGCCGCCAGGAGCGCCGGGAACTCGCGGATCACCACGCCGGTGATCGGGAAGTTCTCCATCGCCCGCAGCGTCTGGATTCCGTAGAGTGCGTCAAACGGGATCTCGCGATCGCCGAGGAGGTCGTGCTCCATGCGCGTCACCGCGCCGGAGAAGCCGAGTCGACGCCCGCGCCCAACCATCGTCGCATCGGTGGCTGCGAGGCGACGCGAGATCGAGCGCGCTGCGCGTCCCACCAGCGCGGCGTAGAGCGTCGGGTGCTCCTTGATGATCAACTGGATCTTTGCTTTCGGCAGCACGAACGCCGACGTGCGCTCGAGCGTGTGCGCGCCGGTCGCGTGCGGCGTGTCGTCGAGGAGGATCCCTTCGCCGACCGCCTCTCCCGCGCCCAGCGTGGCCAGTCGCACGGGGCGCCCGTTGCGCACCTGCTCGATGCTGACGCTTCCTTCGGCGATGATGACCATCCTCTGGCGCGGTGAGCCCTCCGCGAAGAGCGAGGTCTCCGGCTCGAACGTTTCGACGTCGACGAGTTGGGCCAGCTGGTGAATCGAGGTGTCGGTGAGGCCGTCCAGATACTTCAGCGCGCGGAGTTGCTCGCGTACGGTCGAGAGGGTCATGTCCCCTTGATCAGTGAGATGAGGCGATCGGTGCGCCGTGGCCGCGCCGCAGGACTCGACGGCGATGGGCGCGCGCGCTCCCACGCGAGGACCGTTGGCGGTGACGCAACGTCACCGTCCCCAGTCGGTGACGCAACGTCACTGTCTCCAGGCGGTGACGCAACGTCACCGTCTCCAGGCGGTGACGCAACGTCACCGTCTCCAGGCGAAGCGACCATGGGTCGCGCGCGGTACGTCGGCGGGGCGCACAGGAGGGAAGGGCGAGGATCAGGTCACGATCGCAGGTAATCCCGCTACCGTCGCAACACGTCAGGTTGGGGTGACGGGGCGATCGCGGAGGAGCGCGCCGGCCTCGCGCTCGCCGCGGATCAGCGAGGAGGTGCGCTGCTGATGCGCGATGCGATCGACCTCGCCCGCGATCGCTTCGATCGCCTGCTCGATACGGTCGATCCGGATGTCCGGCGCGGTGGTCACCGTGCTGGTCTCGGTCCCGCGCCCGGCGATCCACCCCGCAGCGCGCCAGGTGCGGGCGAGCGGCGCGTCGGCGGGAATGAGCTGCGAGTGCCCGCAGGTCGGGCAGGCAGTGCGCTTCATGGTCTGGCGCCAGACCGCATACGCTACACCGGGAATGATGAACGGGACCGCCAGCACGAGCGCAACCCATGGGCTTCCCGGCGGGACTTTGAGCGGGGCGCTGGTCTGTGCCCCGCACTGCGTGCACAGGTATTGGACGGGGGGCATGATCCCTCTCGGTATGACGTGGCGGGGAAACGTAGCGGCGGCACCCCGCGCATCATAGGGTGCCGCCGCCCCGGCCCACAGATCATCTCACGACGAGTCCACGCCGTTCTGCCGGCGCCGGCGACCGGGGTGGCCGGCGACTCGCCGTGCGATGACTGTCTACTGCAGGACCTTCGACGGAAGGGTGTGCTGCGTGATCCACTCGTACTCGCGCTTCATCTTGTCGAGCTGGTGGTAGTACTCGCTCAACCCGTGCCCCTCGCGCGGATAGAAAACGAGTTCGGCCGTCTTTCCGCGGTCCTTCAGGTTGCGCAGGTATTCCATCGGTTGGCCGATCGGGACGCGCTCGTCGCTCCCGCCGTGGAGCATGAGGAGCGGCGTGGTGACCTTGTCCGAATAGGAGATCGCCGAGCGTGAGCGATAGAACTCGAGCGACTTGTTGGTGAGTGTCCCATCGAGCTGCGGCATCCCGTCGTAGAACGTCCCGATGTAGCCGGGGATATCGGTCGTGCCATACATGCTGACCATGTCGACGAGGCCGGCACCCATCATCGCGGCCTTGAAGCGTCCGGTCTGCGAGACGACCCACCCGGTCATGTAGCCGCCGTAGCTCCACCCGGTGATCGCGAGGTGCGCGCTGTCGGCCACGCCGCGCTTCACCAGCGCATCGACGCCGCTCATGATGTCGCGATAGTCACCGCCCCCCCAGTCCTTGATGTTGCCGCGCATGAACTTCTCGCCGTACCCCGTGCTGCCGCGGGGATTCGGATAGAGCACAGCCCAACCGCGCCCGGCCCAGTAGTTCCCGGCGTTCCCCCAGCTCGCCTTGAATCCGTTCGTGTGCGCGCCGGTCGGTCCGCCGTGCACGTCGACGAGGAGCGGGACCTTCTGCCCGGGCGTGTAGCCGACCGGCTTGAGGAGGATTCCTTCGACGTCCCACCCATCGTTGCTCTTCCAGGTGATGACCTCGGTCTCGCCGAGCGCGACGTTCGCCAGCTGCGGATTGGTGGAAGTGAGGCGCTTGGGCGAGGCGAACGCTGCATCCGTCAGGTAGACCTCGGCGGGGGACGAGGGCGAGTCCATCGCGAAGGCGACGACACGGCCGTCGTGCGAGAACGACGGGGCGCGCACCATCATGTCGCGAGTGAGCGGGGTGATCTTTCCGCTGCCGACGTCGAGGGAATACGCGCCGACGTAGGCGCGCGTCTGCGCGGTGAAGATGATCTGCTTTCCATCGCTGGACCAGGTCGGCTGCCCGACCGAGTTGTCGAATGACGAGCCCGTCACGTCGCGCGCCGACTGCGTCCCCACGTCGTAGAGTGCGAGGACGGTGTTCTTGAGCGAGCGCGGGGCGATCCCGTCGCCGTTAGGCTTCCACGTCTCGGTGAGCGCGCCGAAGGCGAGGGTGCGCCCGTCGGGCGACCACGCCGGCGTTCCCTGCGCGATCATCCCGGCCGGCGGGGCGACGCGCACCTTCTCCTTCGTCGCCACCGTGACCAGCCAGGCGTCGCGTCGCTCGTCGCGGATCATCGGCGTCGGCGACGTGAGGATCGCGAGGCGCGTCCCGTCGGGTGACCAGGCCGGGGCGCCGCGGACGGTGAACTCTCCGCTCGTCAGCTTCGTCGCCTGCTTCGTGGCGACGTCGATCACCCACAGGTGCGAGAACCGGAAGTTCTCTTCGAATGGTTTGGGATCGTCCCGGCGCTTGAGCCGTGCCTCGGCGTCGCGCGAGAGCGAGTCGGTCGTGAGATAGGCGATGTGCCTTCCGTCGGGCGACCAGGCGTAGCTGTTCGCCCCGTCGCGCGCCGAGGTGAGCTGCCACGCCTCGCCGCCGTTGGCCGGAAGGATCCAGATCTGTGGGCGCGGTCCGTCGTCACCGTTGGCGGCGCCGCGCGCGGCGACAAAGGCGATGCTCGCCCCATCCGGCGACCACTGCGGCGCGCTCTCACCGCGTTCCCCAAAGGTGAGTTGCCGCTGGTCGCCGCCGGCGCGCGTCACCATCCACAGGTGCGAGCGCATGTCGTGGCGGTCCCCCTTGCTGGTATCGCGCGCGGCGGGGTGCTCCCACCCGGAGACCGTATAGACGATGCGCGAACCGTCGGGGGAGAGGTCAACGCTCCCGACGTTCTTGAGGTCCATGATGTCGTCGAGCGTCATCGCGCGACCGTCGGCCGCTCGCGATGCGTCGCCGCGAACGATCGGGCGAGTGTCGCCCGGACGCGCATCCGGGGCACCGGATTGGGCGACGACGGGAGCGGTGACGGCCATCGTCAGTACGACGGTGGCCAGGCACCCGGAGAGGAGATGCGCGCGCATTGCGGCCTCGCTGCGAAGGTGATACGGTACGTCGTTCCGGACCGGTCGAACCGGCGCTCGCCGGCGACGCAGATCGTACGCGCGGCGCGCTCCGTTCGCTACCTGCCCCCGAGGCGTGCAGCGGCGCGAGAGACGCCGGCATCTCGCCCGGGCCGCTTACCGGAGGCACCATGCAACGTCGACACTTCGTGGGTCAGTTCGCGGTCGCCGCACTCGGGCTCCGCGGGCTCGGCGCGCTCGCCCCGCGCTCGCCGCTCACTACGACGCTCACCACGACGCGTGCCCGCCGCCTCAAGTCGGTCGGGCTCGAGCTCTGGTCGGTCCGCGACGCGATGCGCAAGGATCCCGAGGGGACCATGGCCAAGGTGCGCGCCATCGGATACTCCGACGTCGAGTGCCTCTGGAGCCTCGGAAACTTCGGCCGCACCGCCAAGCAGGTGCGCGCCACGCTCGACAGCACTGGGCTCAAGTCCACGTCGGCGCACATCTCCCCGTCGCTCCTCACCGACGGGTGGGACACGGCGCTCGACATGGCGCACGAGATCGGGCACCAGACGCTCATCGTCCCGAGCTTCAGCGAGGAGACCTCGCGCACGCTCGATGACTGGAAGCGATGGGGAGAACGCTTCAACGTCGCCGGCGAGAAGGCGCGCGCCGCGAAGCTCTGGCTCGCCATGCATAACGAGCCCGAACACCAGAAGCTGATCGACGGCAAGGTTCCCTTCGAGGTCTTCGTCGAGGCGACCGACCCGCGCTACGTGCACCTGCAGCTCGACGTCGGCAACATGACGATGGGGGGCGGCGACCCGCTCGCCTTCCTCAAGCGCTACGCGGCGCGCATCTCGAGCTTCCACATCAAGGATGTCGTCCCCGATCGCACGGGCGACACAGAGCTGGGGAAGGGGAACGTGAACTTTGCAGCGATCCTCGCTGCGGTTCCCGATCCCGACAGCAAGACTTTCTTCGTCGAGCAGGAAGGACCCAAGGATTCCCTGGCCAGCGCCAAGGAAGATTTCGAGTATCTCTCACGCCTGAACTTCTAGGAGTCATCTCGCATGTCGTGTCCGATCGAGCCGGCGCCGCTGGCTGTGTACAGGCAACTTCGTGCGAGATGAACTTTCAGCGCGGCTCACCCACTGGAGCATTTTGCATGACCGTTTCTCGTCGGGATTTTCTTGCGACCGGCGCCACGACCGCCGCCGCCCTCGCTGTCGGTGCGCAAGGCGCGCAGGCGCTCCCACTCTCGCCAGGCACTGCGCCGCAGGTCGGCGCAGCCACGCGTCCACTGGTGATCTCCTCCACCAACGGCATACGCGGCGTGAAGCTCGCCTACGATAAAATCGTGGCCGGCGAGGATACGCTCGACGCGATCATCGCCGGCGTGAATACCGTCGAACTCGACCCCAACGACCAGTCGGTGGGACTTGGCGGATTTCCTAACGAGGAAGGAGTGGTGCAGCTCGACGCCTCGGTCATGCACGGCCCTACCCGCCGTGCTGGTGCCGTTGGGGCGATCGAGGAAATCGCCACGCCGTCGCTGGTGGCCAAGGCGGTGATGGACTACACCGACCACATCATGCTGGTGGGGCGCGACGCGACACGCTTCGCGGTCAACATGGGCTTCAAGACGCAGAACCTCCTCACCGAGAAGACGCGCCAGGACTGGCTGCGCTGGAAGGCGCGACTCAACCCTAACGATGCCTGGCTCGATCACGACGAGGACATCAAGATCAAGTTCACGACCGGCACCATCAACATGAACGCCCTCAACGCCAGGGGGGACGTGTCGTCGTGCACGACCACGAGCGGGATGGCGTGGAAAGTTCCTGGGCGCGTCGGCGACTCGCCGATCATCGGGGCGGGGCAGTACTGCGACAACCTCGTCGGTGCAGCCGGCTCCACCGGGCGCGGCGAGGCGAACATCAAGGTGTGCGGCGCCTTCCTCGCCGTGGAGTTCATGCGCGCCGGGATGTCACCCGAGCAGGCGCTCCTCAAGGTGATCGAGCGCGTCATCGCGATGACCGAGTCGCGCCTCCTCGATTCCAACGGGCGACCGTACTTCGACCTCAACTTCTATGCACTCACCAAGGACGGGCGCTACGCCGGTGCGTCGTGCTACGAAGGGAGCGACTTCGCCGTCTGCGACGAGAAGGGGGCGCGCGTCGAGCCAACCATCTACCTCTACAAGAAGTCGCAGCGCCCCGCGCCGAAGCGCTGAGCGCGACGAGTGAAAAGCGCCGCCCCGATTCGGGGCGGCGCCTTTTCATGCGGGGAGCAACCGGTCGGGTGAGACGACGTCGCCTAACGCCGATCCACCCGCTTCGGCGTTAGGCAGGGGAGGCGGAGCCAGCGGCGCGCTCGCCGCCGGCGAATCCAGGCGCGCCACCGCGCCCAACGCCGCCGCCTTCTGCGCCGCGCGCGAGAGCGTCCCGGCGAGCGCCGCCACGTCCTGCGTGCGCGCGAGGTGGGCGCCGGCGGCAAGATGCGCCTCTCGCACCACGCTCCCCATCGCCTCCGACTCCTGCACCAGCGACCCAAGATGCTCGGCCAACGCCTCGGCAAGCGGCCCCGCTGCCGCCGCAGCGTCGCGCGCGCTCCCCGTTGCAGCCGTCGCTGTCGGTCGCCAGGACGCCTCGCTCTCGCGCAGTGCGCCGATCGCGCGTGCGAGGCGCGCATGCGTGGCCTCGAGTGCTCCGGCTCCCTCGAGCGCACCGACGCGAGAGCGTTCCGCGCGCGCGAGGACGTCGGCCACCAGCGCGTCAGTTCGGTCGGCCGCCTCGGTAGAACTCTTGGCGAGGCGCCGCACTTCGCTCGCCACCACCGCAAAGCCGCTCCCTTGTTCACCCGCGCGCGCCGCCTCCATCGCCGCGTTGAGCGCGAGGAGCTTGGACTGACGCGCCATCTTGCGCACGAGCGTGGCAAACTCGCGAATCTCGTCGGCTGCGAGCGACAGCTGATCGAGGTCGCCTAACGTCGACTGCAGCACCGCGGCGACCGATTGTGCCTGCGCGGCGCCATCCGCGAGATCCGACGCCGAGGCGCGCACGGCGCTCGCCATCGTCTCTCCGCGGTCGCTCACCGCGCGATGCTCGCGCATGAGCGCGAGCGCCGCGTCGCGGGTGCGCTCGGCGTCGACATGAGCCGCGCGCGCGGCATCACCCAGCGCATTCACCCGATGGCCGGCCAGCGAAAGATGTTCGCTCGTGCGCTGCGCTCCTGTCGGAAGCGTGGCCGACTGCGTTCCCAGGTCGGTCGCGCGCGACGCCACCTCGCGCACCTGATCGCGCATCGCGAGCAGGTGCTGCCGCAGCGCGTCGATCGCCTGCCGCACACCGCGCCCGATCGGAGCCAGCGGGCCGACGAGTTCGTGTGACACGGTGCGCGTGAGGTCGCGGTGCGCGACCGCGTCGAGCGTCTCGATGAGTTGACGCGTCCCCTCACCGGAGGCCGGTGCGGCAAACGCGGCGACGATCAGCGCGGCGAGTATGAGCGCCCCACCCACGGCCGTGCCGAGCAGGGCGAGGAAGGTGAGCGAGTCGGCGATGGCGAGTTGGCGGCGGAGCGCCCAAGCGCCCAGCGAGAGCAGGGCGGCGCCGATTAGCCCCGCCGCAAGCGCGGCATTAGCGAGGTCGATCCCTGGGCGCGCCGACGCGCCTTTGTCTCCCTGAGGGGTGCCGCTAGATTCCGTCACTCCATCTCCCTCGCTCGGCGAACATGGCGCAAGACGCCATGTGCCAACGGCTTACAATGACAAGTCCGAACAATCCCGCCCCCTCCGGCGACTCCGGTGGCTACGATCCCGCTGCCATCGAATCCAAGTGGCAGGAACGCTGGAGCACGCGCGGCACGAACAAGACCGATATCGAGGGTGGGGAGCGTCCGTTCTACGCCTTGATGATGTTCCCCTACCCCTCGGCCGAGGGGCTCCACGTGGGCAACCTGTTCGCCTTCACGGGGAATGACATCTATGGACGATTCCACCGGCAGCAGGGGCACACGGTCTTCGAGCCGCTGGGCTACGACGCCTTCGGCATCCACTCGGAGAACCATGCGCTGAAGGTCGGGATCCACCCGATGCGCCTCATCCCGAGCAACATCGCCAACTTCCGCCGCCAGCTCGAGCGCGCCGGGTTGATGGTCGATTGGAGCCGCTCGGTCGATACCACCTCGCCCGACTACTACCGGTGGACGCAGTGGGTCTTCCTGCAGCTCCTGAAGCGCGGGCTGGCCTACAAGAAGAAAGGCGCCGTGAACTGGTGCCCGAACGACAAGACGGTGCTGGCCAACGAACAGGTCATCGGCGGGCGCTGCGAGCGCTGCGATGCCCTGGTCGAGCAGCGCTTCCTGGAGCAGTGGTTCTTCCGCATCAGCGATTACGCCGAGCGGCTGTTGACCAACCTGGAGACGCTGGATTGGTCGGAGACGACGAAGACCGCGCAGCGGAACTGGATCGGGCGGAGCGATGGCGCGCGCGTGACGTTTCGCCTTGCGACGACGCCGATCGATCCGACGAAGACCGAGCTGTCTCCACTGGATGAGTCGAACTCAATCACCGTCTTCACCACACGCCCCGACACGATCTTCGGCGCGACGTACATGGTGCTCGCCCCCGAGCACCCGATGGTCGATGTCCTGACGACCGCGGCGGAGCAGGAGAAGGTGACCGCCTACCGCGACGCGACGTCGCGTCAGGACCTGGTCTCACGCAAGACCAACAAGGAAAAGACGGGCGTCTTCACCGGATCGTACGCGATCAATCCTGCTACGCACCAGCCGATCCCGGTCTGGATCGCCGACTACGTCCTGATGGAGTACGGGACCGGGGCGATCATGGCCGTTCCGGGGCACGACGAGCGTGACTTCGAGTTCGCCCAGGTCTTCGGGCTCCCCATCGTGCGTGTGGTCGCCGCCGAGGGCGAAGGGGCCGACGCGCCGCTCGATGCAGCCTACAGCGACGATGCCAGCGGGCGCCTGGTCAACTCCGGCCCGTTCGAGGACCTGCCGGTTGCTGGCGCTCGGCAAGCGGTGACGACCTGGCTCGCCGAGCATGGCGCGGCGCAGGCGGTGACCAACTACCGACTGCATGACTGGTGCATCTCGCGCCAGCGCTACTGGGGGCCGCCGATCCCGGTCATCTATTGCGACACATGCGGTCCGCAGCCGGTGCCTGAGAGCGACCTCCCCGTCGTCCTCCCCGACATCCCCGACTTCCGTCCCGACGACTCGGGCGTCTCGCCGCTGGCGCGACACGCCGAGTGGTACCACGTCCCGTGCCCCAACTGCGGCGAGCAGGGACGGCGCGAGACCGACGTCTCCGATACCTTCCTCGATAGCGGGTGGTACTTCCTGCGCTACCCGAGCGTGGGACACGACACCGAACCGTTCGACGCCGAACTGACGCGCAAGTGGCTCCCGGTGAATTCATACATCGGCGGCAACGAGCACGCCGTGTTGCATCTGCTGTACGCGCGCTTCATCACGATGGTGCTCCACGACATGGGGTACCTGCACTTCGAGGAACCCTTCACCCGCTTCCGCGCTCACGGACTGATTATCCGGGAGGGGGCGAAGATGTCGAAGAGCAAGGGGAACGTGGTCAACCCCGACGCCTTCATCGACCAGTGGGGGGCGGACTCCTTCCGCACCTACCTGATGTTCCTCGGGCCGTATGAGGAGGGAGGCGACTTCCGCGACGCCGGCATCAGCGGCGTGCGTCGCTTCCTCGACCGCTTGTGGCTGGCGGCCGAGCTGGCGACGACCGAAGGCGCCCCCGATCAGGGCGTGCTCCGCAAGCTGCACCAGACCATCGCCAAGGTCACCAACGACGTCCCGCGCCTCTCGTACAACACGGCGATTGCCGCGATGATGGAGTACATGAATGTGCTCCGCAAAGGCGAGCGCACCCCGCACCGTGACGAAGTCGTCCCGGTGATCCAGCTCGTCGCCCCCTTCGCCCCGCACATCGCCGAGGAGCTGTGGGAGCGCGCCGGTCACTCGGCGAGCGTCTTCGACAGCGGGTGGCCGACGTTCGATGCGGATTTGGCGCGCGAGGACGAAGTGCAGCTGGCGGTCCAGGTGAACGGTAAGCTGCGCGGCACGCTCACCGTGGCGCGCGACATCACCCAGGAAGCCGCGCTGGAACTCGCACTCGCCGACCCATCGATCGCCAAGCACGTCACCGGAACAATCCGCAAGGTGATCTTCGTCCCCGGAAGACTCCTGAACATCGTGGTGTAACCACGCGCCGCACCCCAGCGCCGTCGAAGCTCCCCCTCGTCTTCTCGTCTTCTCGTCTTCAGAAAACTGATACAGATGACTGAGTCTCGAACGCTCATCGTTAGTCATCAGGAGGTTGAGCGCCTCTTGACCATGGGAGCCTGCATCGGCGTAATGTCAGACGCGCTCGCCACGACGACACGAGGCGACGCGCTCCTCCCGTTGCGCCAAGTCCTCCGCCTGCATGGCGGACGCGATGCCTTCGCCGTCATGCCGGCGGTGCTCGGCGATGCCATCGGCGCGAAGATCATCACCGTCTTTCCCGGCAACGACGCCACGCCGTACGAGTCGCACATCGGCGTCATTCTGTATTTCGATGACACAAACGGGCGGCTGCTGGCGATCATCGACGCCAGTTCGGTCACGGCCATCCGCACCGCCGCCGTCTCGGGACTCGCCACGCGTCTCCTCGCCCGCCCCGATGCGACGCGACTCGCGATCCTCGGCGCCGGTGTGCAGGGGATGACCCACCTCGAGGCGATGATGGCGGTGCGCCCGATTTCGGAGGTACGCGTCTGGAGTCGTGGCGCCGCCCGCATTGCGAAACTCGCCGAGTGGGGGCGCAAGCGCTTTGGCGTCGAGATCGTGGCGAGCGCCAGCGCCGAGGAAGCGGTGAAGGATGCGGACATCGTCTGCACCGTGACGGCGTCGCGCGAGCCGATTCTCGCGGGGGAGTGGCTCCCCCCGGGGGTGCACATCAACGCCGTCGGCGCGTCGCTCGCCGCCGCACGCGAGCTCGACACGGACGCGGTCGTCCAATCGCGGCTCTATGTCGATCGCCGCGAGTCGGCGATGAACGAGGCCGGCGACTTCCTCATCCCGCGGGCCGAGGGGGCGATCGACAATGACCACATCGTCGGCGAAATCGGTGAGCTGGTCCTCGGGCGCGTGGCCGGTCGAACGTCGCCCGAACAGCGCACGCTCTTCAAATCGTTAGGGCTGGCCGTCGAGGACGTGGCCAGCGCGCGCTACATCTACCAGCAGGCACTCGCCACTGAAGCTGGAACCTGGCTCGAACTCGGCGGATTGCGCCCCGCGCACTGATGACGTCCGCCGCCCTCCCGTCGATCATCCCGCTCGAGGAAATCCGGTACGCGCGCGAGCGGCTGCGCGGGACGGCGGTGCGCACGCCGGTCGTCGCGCTCGCGCATGATCGGCCCTTTCCGCGGCTTCACCTCAAGCTCGAGAACCTGCAGCCCATCGGCTCGTTCAAGCTGCGCGGGGCGGGGAACGCCATGCGGCGCGCCGGTCGCGACGCGTTAGGCGACGGCGTCTGGACGGCGAGCGCCGGCAACATGGCACAAGGCGTCGCGTGGTGTGCGCGGGAGATGGGCGTTTCGTGTACCGTCGTCGTCCCCGATCACGCCCCGGCCGCCAAGACGAGCGCCGTCGAGCGGCTTGGTGGGCGCATCGAGCGCCGCCCGTTCGACGCGTGGTGGCAGATCCTCGTCGATCGCGGAGACCCCGCCAAGGCGGGGCACTTCATTCACCCCGTCTCCGACGCCAATGTGATGGCGGGGAACGGGACGATCGGCTTGGAGATCCTCGAAGATGTTCCCGATGTCTCGGCGATCGTCGTCCCGTATGGTGGGGGCGGACTGAGCTGCGGGATCGCCTCGGCGGTGCGGCAGCTCGCGCCGCACGTGAAGGTCTTCGCCGCCGAAGTGGCGACCGCCGCGCCGCTCGCGCCGGCGCTTGCAGCTGGCGGCCCGGTGCCGACGGAGTACGTCGCCTCCTTCGTCGATGGCATCGGCGGACGCACCGTCCTCAGGGAGATGTGGCCGCTCGCCTCGACACTCCTCGCCGGCTCGCGCGTCGTATCGCTCGCGCAGGTCGCCGATGCGTGGCGCCTGGTGTTGCAGCGTGCGCGCGTCCTCGCCGAAGGGGCAGGGGCGGCCGCAGTCGCCGCGGCGCTCACGCTTTCGAAGGAAGACGTCGGCGACGGATCGGTGGTCGCCGTGGTCTCCGGCGGCAACATCGATCCTGCGGTGATGGTGCGCCTGCTGCAGGGCGAGATGGGATGAGCCGTGCGCGGCGCGCTCCGGTCGCGCCGCGGCTCCTCCTAGACTTCATCCGGCCTTCTGCGTGCGTCGCGGAGCCCACTTCGCATCACCTCCCTTCGCAGCGCGCGAGTTCGCGCCGCACGACCTCGCGCCGCACGACCTCGCGCCGCACCACATGGCGCCGCCCGACCTCGCGGAGCGCCGCTCTCGCCGCTCTCGCCGCTCTCGCCGCTCCCAGGCATTCCGCGCGCGGGACGGACCGCGTAAACCCCTCGCGGCGGTCGGGGTGACTCACTGGGCGAACCACTTTCCGGACGCCCCCCACATGCATACCCGACTCATTTCCGCTTCACTGCTGGCGCTCGTTGGAGCTGCCGCACCCCTCGCCTCCCAGACGCGGACGCCGCGCCCGCGCGTGGAGCGCGACGACGTACGCGGCCTCGCCCGCACCCTCGTCTCTCGCATGGACGACGACGCCGATCGCCCGCACCTCGGCGTCTCCATCGAGGTAGGCTCGCGCGGGGACACGCTCGGTGTCCTCGTTGGCGATGTGACCGACGGTGGCCCCGCCGACAAGGCGGGGATCAAGGCCGGCGATCACCTCGTCGCGATCGACGGCGTCTCCCTGCGTCTCTCGGCGAGCGACGCCGACGATCCCGAGATGCAGGGCGTCGCCATGCGCCGCCTCACGCGCGAGCTCTCGCGCCACAAGATCGGCGACGTGGTGAAATTGCAGCTGGTGCGCGACGGGCGCTCGCAGGACGTGAGCGTGACGACTGCCGCCGCGCGCGACGTGCGCCCGGCGATGTCGTTCGTGCGCGCGATGCGTCCCGACATGGATCGCGCCACGCTCGGCATCAGCCTCGGTGGCGGCGGGAGCGTGCGCGACACGCTCGGCATTTTCGTTTCCAGCGTCTCGCACGACGGGCCCGCAGAGAAGGCCGGCGTGATCGAGGGAGACCGCATCGCCGCGATCAACGGCGTCGACCTGCGCGTCCCGCGCGAGGACGCCGAGGATTGGCAGGCCGCGTCGGTGCGCGCACGTCGCCTCACCCGCGAACTCGAAAAGGTGAAAGCAGGCGATGAAGTAGAACTCCGCGTGATCCGCGCCGGACAGTCGCGCACCGTCAAGGTGAAGACCGTTGCAGCTCGCGACCTCGCCGGGAACCGTGGCGGCGTCTTCTACTTCGGCGACGGCGAGGGGATGCGCGCCTTCGACTTCGCGGCGCCGCCGGTGCCGCCCGTTGCCCCGGTCCCGCCGGTCGCCCCTGTGCCCCCCGTTCCGCCGGAGTCGTTCAAGTGGCGCACCTACGACGACCTCCCCGAGCCGCCGATGCCCCCGGAGCCGCCCCGCATGTTCTACTTCGACGGCCAGGGGAATGGCGCGATTCGACTGCGCACCACCGACCCCACCCGTATCGTCATCCCCGACGAAGTGCGCCTGAGGACAAAGGATGGACTGGAACGCGCCCTGATCACCACCAGACGTGGGAAGTTCAAAGTCGAGATGTAAAACGAGGCGCCCACCCGGGCGCCCCTCGTCTTCTCGTCTTCTCGTCTTCTCGTCTTCTGCAGTTAGAACTCGATTTGCGTTCCCAGTTCCACCACCCGGTTCGCCGGAATCCCGAAGTACTGCGTCGCCGAGCGCGCGTTGCGCGCCATGATGGCAAACAACCGCTTGCGCCAGCGCGACATTCCCACGCCGCTGGCGCAGATGAGTTCCTCGCGCCCGAGGTAGTACGTCGTGTCCATCCGACGCGTCTTGATCCCGGCCTCGCCGAGGCGCGCGCGGATGTCCTCCACGTTCGGCGTCTCCATGAAGCCGTACGCCGCCTTCACGCGGTAGATCCCGTGTTCGAGCGGCTCGACGGTGATGCGCTCGTTGCGCGACACCTCGGGGACCTGGCGCGCAATGATCGACAGCAGGATCACCTTCTCGTGCAGCACCTTGTTGTGCTTGAGGTGATGCAGGAGGACGACCGGCGTCCCCTCGGACTCCGACGTCATGAAGATCGCCGTCCCCGGCACTCGCGCCGGCCCGCCGTGCCCGATGCTCTCCACGAACGTCGAGATCGGGAGCGTGCGGTCGAGGAGCTTGTTGCGCAGCAACACGCGTCCGCGCTTCCACGTCGTCATCAGGACGAAGATCATCAGCGCCAGCACCAGCGGTACCCAGCCGCCGTGCGCGAACTTGATCACGTTCGCCCCGAAGAAGGCGAGGTCGACGACCAGGAACGCACCGGACAGCAGTCCCGCCTTGAGCGGTGACCAATCCCAACGCGAGAGGGCGATCTCGTGGAAGAGGATCGTCGTGATCGCCATCGTCCCCGTCACCGCGATGCCGTACGCGGCACCCAGCCGGCTCACGCTCCCGAAGTAGACGACTACAGCGAGACAGCCGAACATCAGCGCCCAGTTGATCTCCGGGATGTAGATCTGCCCCGCTTCGCTCTTCGACGTGTGCACGATCGTCACGCGCGGCGAGTAGCCGAGCTGCACGCACTGCTGCGTGATCGAGAAGGCCCCCGAGATCAGCGCCTGCGATGCGACGATCGCCGCCATCGTCGCCAGGATCAGCAGCGGGATGAAGAACCACTCCGGCGCCAGGCGATAGAACGGGTTCTCCGCCGCCTCGGGCTGGCGCAGGATCAGCGCCCCCTGCCCGAAGTAGTTGAGCAGCAGTGCCGGAAGGACGAAGCCAAACCACGCCGTGCGGATCGGCTTGCGCCCGAAGTGCCCCATGTCGGCGTACAGTGCCTCGGCGCCGGTGACCGCGAGAACCACCGCGCCCAGCAAGACGAAGGCGTGGACTCCGTGGTCGATGAAGAAGCGAATCGCGAAGTACGGATTGACCGCGAGGAAGATGCGCGGCGCATGCCGGATCTCGGCGATCCCGAGGATCGCGAGGGTGGCGAACCACGTCATCATGACCGGCCCGAATACGACGCCCACCTTCGCCGTCCCGTGCTTCTGGAACGAGAAGAGGAGGAGGAGGATCACCAGCGTCGCCGGCACCACGAAACGCTCGATGGCCGGTGCACCGACGCGCAACCCTTCCATCGCGCCCAGCACGGAGATCGCCGGCGTAATGATGCCGTCGCCGTAGAGGAGCGCCGCCCCGAAGAGCCCGAGCGTGATGTAGAAGGCGAGCTTTCGCTTCGACATCCCGTCTTCCTTCTCTTCCTGGAAGATCAGGGCGAGCAGCGCGAGGATGCCGCCTTCACCGCGGTTGTCCGCACGCATGATGAAGACGATGTACTTCACCGCGACGATCAGGATCAGCGACCACAGGATCAGCGCGAGGACGCCGTACACGTTGTCGGGCGACGGCGTGAGACCGTATTCGGCCTTGAAGCACTCCTGCAGCGCGTACAGCGGACTGGTGCCGATGTCGCCGTACACCACGCCCAGCGCGGTCAGCGTGAGGATCGCCAGTCGCTTGCCGGTGGGATTCGTCTCCGCGTGATGCCGCTGCAGCGGAACCGGGGCCTCTGCGGTCATGGCCCCGGTCGTATTCATCGTACGGAATGCCGCGGTGTTACTGCTTTGTCGGTCGGCCCCGGGAGGTTGTCCTGGGGCAGGTTCTGAACTCATTGAGTAGGCGTCTATCGCGGCGCGACGCCGGAGACACTGGGGATCCAGCAGTTTCCGGCGCCCGCTCGAGAAGGCGACGAAAAAACGGGTTGCGGCAGGCACCGCAACCCGTTCTCCAATCTAGTCTCGATCCCCCCCGCGTCCAACGCGTCGCCCACATCGGGGAGATTTTCCGGCGAGGACGCTCCAGTCCTATGACCGCAGTCCTACCGGCCGACCGCTAGACGGTCGTCCGCCCGAGAATCCCGTCGATCTCCTTGGCCGCCCGCTCGAGTACCTCCCGCACCTGCTTCACCTTTTCCGCGTCGCGGAAATAGCCCGTCGCCGAAGCGTACGTGGCCTTCCCGACCATCCCCATCGCCCGGTTGATGTCCCGCATCCCGTCGCTGAGGAACGAGGCGCCGAAATCGGCGATGCGCTCGAAGATGTCGTCGACCGCTCCCTTGTTCTCTTCCAGGTACTGGCGCCCGGCGTCGGTGATCGCGTAGACCTTTTTCCCTCCCTCCTCGAGCGTCACCGAGGCGTACCCCATGTCCTCGAGGAGCGAGAGGGTCGGGTAGACGGTCCCGGCACTCGGCGCGTACGATCCGGCAAAGCGCTCCTCGAGCTCCTTGATGATCTCGTAGCCGTGGCGCGGCTTCTCGGCGAGGAGCTGGAGGATCACGTACTTGAGATCTCCCTGCTCGAACATGCGCCCGCCGCGGAACGGGCCGCCGCGGCGACGTCCGCCCCCGCCCCAGAAGAAGCCGGAAAAGTCGTCTCGCATCCGTCGGCCAGCGCCGTGCGACCAGCACCCGCCTTTATCGTCCCACATCGTTGATTTCTCCGTTAACGATATGTCGTAAGATATATCGCCAGCAAAGATATATCGCAAGATATATCTGCAAGATTGCAACGAGGTGGTGGGGACGCACAGTCCCGTTGATGAAACAGAAGGAGTGGAAAGCCCGCGCCGTGCGTAGCGCCCGCGTTGCGCTGCGCGGTGAGCCAGTACGCGCGAACGACAAAGGGAGGCGTCGATCGACGCCTCCCCCCGAACGCTCGAATCTCTTCCGGCTCAGCCGCTATTCGTACCGCAACGCCGAGATCGGATCCAGCCGCGCCGCACGACGCGCCGGCCATACGCCGAATACCACACCGACGAGCGCCGAAAAACCGAATGCCATCAGCACCGAACTCGACGAAATCTCGGTGTTCCACTGGAAGGCGTTGCTCAGCCACGTCGCCGCACCGCCCCCGAGCAGGATGCCGAGCAGCCCTCCCAGGAGGCAGAGCACCACCGCCTCGATCAGGAACTGCGAGAGGATGTTGAAGCGTGTCGCGCCTAACGCCTTGCGCACGCCGATCTCGCGCGTGCGCTCGGTGACCGACACAAGCATGATGTTCATGATCCCGATCCCGCCAACCACCAGCGACACCGCCGCGATCCCTGCGAGCAGGTAGGTGAACACGACGGTCGTCTCGGCAAACGTCGAGAGAAAGTCGGCCTGGTTGCGGATGCTGAAGTCGTCGGGGCGCCCCTGCCGCAGCTTGTGCTCGCGGCGCAGGATCTTCTGGATGTCGGCCATCGTCTCGGGGATCATCTGCTCGCTCTTGGAGAGCACCGAGATCGAGCGGATGCGATCGCTCCCGATCACGCGAAAGCGCGCCGTGTTGAGCGGGACGAGGACCTGGTCGTCGGGATTCATCCACGGCGACGACTGCCCCTTGGACTTGAGCACCCCAACGACGGTGAACTGAATTCCGCGAATGCGAATCGGCTGGTCGATGATCGCGAAGGGCGAGTCGAGGCCGAGGTTCTTCACGACTTCGGGTCCGACGACGGCCACGCGCGCCTTGGCGTTGTCCTCGGCCGAGGTGAACATGCGCCCCGCATCGAGCTCGTACTTGCGCACCTCGAGGTAGTTCGCCGTGGTGCCGGTAATGCTGGTGCTGGTGTTCTTGTTGAGATATTGCACCTGCAGCGTGCGCGACATCTCCGGCTGCACCGCCGTGAACGTCGTGCCGCGCGCCTCGAGCGCCTCGGCGTCCTTCATGGTGAGCTTGGCGCGATCGGCCTGCGAGCTCACGCCGCCGCGCCCGAACATCTGGCCGGGACTAACGGTCAGGAGCGTCGTGCCCAGGGCGCTGATGCGATCCTTCACCGCGGTCTGCGCCCCGGTTCCGAGGGCAATCATGGCGATCACCGACCCGACGCCGATCACGATGCCGAGCATCGTGAGGAGCGAACGCAGCTTGTTGGCGCGCAATGCGCCTAACGCGACCGCGAAGATCTCGCCGAACAGCATGGCGTGGTGCTCCCCTTTACTGGCGCGGTGGAGGAGGCGGCGAGCCGCCGCCGCTCGGCGCGCTCCCGCCCTTCGTCTGCGAACTGTTGGTCTGCTGCTTCTGCATCCCCGGCATCCCGCCGCCGGTCATCTGGCGGAAGCGCGCATTGCTGGAGTCGCGCGACGCCTGGATCGCCGCGGCACCGAGAAGCGCGACCTGATCACCCTCCTTGAGGCCGCTCACCACTTCGGTGTAGTCGAAGTTGCCGAGTCCCAGGCGCACGACGCGCGGCGAGAACGCCGCGCCTTCCTTCACGAAGACGACGCCTGATCGCGTGCGTGTGCGCATGGGGAACTCTCCCTCCGGGCGCGGCACGGCCGCCCCTTCCTGCCCGCGCGCACCGTTGGGTGCACCGCCTGGCGCACGCGACGCGCCGCCCTTCTGCTGCATGTCCGGCGCTCCGCCCTCGGGGCGACCACCGGCGGCACCGCGCATGCGGCGCGCCGAGCTGTCGCCCGCGGCCGGACGCGCGCGCCCCTGCTGAGGGGCACGCGCTGGATCGTTAGCCTGCGACGACGGAAGATCCACTTCACCACGCATCATGCGGCGCAGTTCGCGCGGCGGCCCGGCGATGTTGAGCCCTCCCTCACCGCCGCCGTTCATCCGTCCACCCATCTCGGCCATCTGGGCGGCGATTTGCGAACCTACGCTGTCGGGATCGAGGCCGAGCGCGCCGGCCAGCATCGGCGCCTCGCGCGTCGTGCGCACGGCATCGTTTGAGACGGCGAGCACGTTCTCCCGGCGCTCCACGAGTACCGATGCCTCGCCATTCATCCCCGGCTTGAGCAGTCCTTCTCGGTTGCTGAGGTTGATGAGCACGGGGAACATCGTCACGCTCTGGTCGACGACCGCTTGCGGCTCGATCTTCTCCACCGTGCCGCGGAACGGACGATCGGGATACGCATCGACGGTTACCGTCGCCTGCTGCCCCGAACGCACCGAGCCGATGTCGGTCTCGTTGAACAGCGCGCGCATCCGCACCTGCGTGAGGTCGGCCATCTTGAGAAGCGTCGTCCCGCCGCCGAACGCGCTCGTTGCCGACGTGATCACCTGGCCGAGCGAGACCGTCTTCTCGATGATCGTTCCAGCGACTGGCGCCCGCACGGTGGCATCCTCGAGGCGCTGCTTGGCGAGGTCGAGCGACGTGCGCGCGCGGATCACCTGCGCCTGCGAGTTAGCGTAGTCGAGCTGTGCGGTCTCGTTCTCCTGCGCCGTGATGATGCGCTGCTTGAAGAGATCCTCGGCGCGCTTCCGCTGCGCTTCGGACACCTGGAGCTTCGCGTCGGCGGCGTTGAGGTCGGCGACCGCCTGATCGTACTGATTCTGTACGTCGCGCGTGTCCAGCTGCACGAGGAGGTCGCCCGGGTGAACTTCGGAGCCTGTTTCGACGGTCATCTTGGTGATCTGTCCCGATGACTTGGACTTCACCTCGACGACGTTGATCGGCTCGACGGCGCCCGACGCGGTCGCATCGACCACGATCGTGCGTCGATCGACCGGGACGGTCTGGATGACGAGTTGCTGCTCTTCCTTCTTGGCGCAGGCTGCCGAAGCAACGGCGACCAGCATGACGAGGTACGAACGTTTCACCAGAGTTCTCTCGAAGGGGGCGTCCGCATCACACGTTGGACGTCGTGATCGTGTATCTGTTAGCGCTTGGCGCCTCAGGGAAGTTCGCGGCCGAGGAGCGCCTCGATCTGCGCCTTGGCCACGCGCGCATCGTAGCGCGCCTGAATGAGCGCCGAACGCGCGGAGTTGAGCTGCGCCTGCGAGGTGAGCACGTCGAGTAATGTCGAGGCGCCGAGTGCGTAGCGCTGGTTCTGCACGCGCAGGTCTTCCTCCGACGCGGCGACCGAGGCGATCTGGATCGCCGCTCGCTCCTGTGCGAGACGGAGCGCCCCCAGATACTGCGTTACCTGTTGCGTGATCGCCAGTCGCGCATCGCGCAGCGCCGCTTCGGCGTTCCGCTGCGCGACGCTGGAGCGAACGATGCTCTCCTCACGCGTGAAGCCGTTGAAGACCGCGTACGACAGCGTGAAACGGAGCGCGTTCGCCTTGGCGAACTGCCCGCCGGTGAGTGCGAAGTTGTCGTCCGTTCGGCTCCCGGAGAGCGAGTAGCTCATGTTGAGCGACGGGAGGTATGGCGTCTTCGAGGCGCGTAGCGACGCCGAGGCGGCATTGAGGTCGGCCTTGGCCTGCATCACCGACGGCGTCGTCTCGACTGCGCCCATCACTTCGCTGCTGTCGATCGAGACGCGTGGAATGATCGAGTCCGTCGACTCCTCGGCGGTCACCTCGAAGCTCGTTCCGGTGAGGCGCGTGAGGTTGGCGTTCGAGACGCGGAGCGAGTTCTCGGCGGTGAGCACCGCGAGACGCGCGTTCCCGACCTGGATGATCGAGCGCAGCGAGTCGGAGACCGTCGCGGCACCAGCCCGCACCCGCGCCGACGCAGCGGCGAGCTGCTGCTCGCTCTGCGCCAGCTGCGCCTCGGCCGAGGCGCGCGATTCGCGAGCGGCGAGGATGTTGAAATACTGTTGCTTCACGTCGAGCGCGACGCGGAACTTCTGCAGTACTTCGTTGGACTCTGCCGCCGTTTCGCTGGCGCGCGCGGCGCGCAGCTGGAAGAGCCGTCGCCCGCCATCGAACAGCTCCAGGTTGGAGCTGATGCTGCGGTTGAAGTTCCACGGGTCGCCGCGGAAGGGGACGAGCTGCCCTTGGAAGAAGGTCTCGCCTCCCTGCCGGTTGCTCCCGTAGTTGAGGTTGAGCGTCGGGATGTAGGCACCCTTGGCGCTGCGAATCGCCGCGTCGGTGGTGCGGAGCTGGCCGCGCGCCTGCACGGCGGCCGGGGCGTTCAGTTGCGCGAGTCGGATCGCTTCATCCAGCGAAATAGGGCGGGCGCCGCCATTGGCGACGCCCTGGGCACCGAGACTCAAGGGAGTCAGCAGTGCAATGACGAGAAACCGTCGTGACATCAGTCCTTCCGTGTCTGTCGAGTCGTGTCGCTGGTTTCCACGATCAGCGCCTCGAACTCGCGCTTCTGTTCGTCGTTGAGCAACGCCCGGATCTGGTCGCGGGCGAACTCCTTGATGGAGTCGGTGCGCGGGCGGATCGGGTCCATGACGCGCCGGTACTGCCGCAATCGTTCGTCGAGGATCGCGTCCACGCGGTGCTGCTGATCTGCCGTCAGGTTGAGGCGCTGGGAGAGGAGCGCCAGCAGGCTGGAATTCCCGTTGTTCCCCGTGTAGCAGACCTGATCGCGGTGCATGAAGCGATTCGCCGTGAAGCCCAGCACTCCCCCGGTGAGGAAGGTCCCCAGCAGGAACATGAGCGCGAGGTTCTTGGAATTCTTCATGGTCGACTAACTCAGTCGTGCGTGATCAGGTAACGCAGCGTCGCTTCGCGTTCCTTGTTCGGTTCGGCGCGATCGGACTCGGTGAGGAGCGGCATTTCGCTCGCCGGCCCGAGGAGGCGGTCAGCGGCCATGCGCTGCTGCGAGTCGCGCGTGTGCCACGAAGCGAGGGCGGCGATGAGCGCCGCGGCGGCCGCGGCCGAAATCCCGATGCGCACCCACCCCGGGAAATACGACCACCACTCGCGCTGACGCTCCACCGAGACCGCCTGCATGATGCGGCGCTCCAGCGACGTCCAGTACGAGTCGTCCTGCGGTGCATGATAGAGTTCGCGCAGCGCGCCCTCGATCTCGTCATCGTGCATGTCGCGGCCATCGCCGCGTACGATGTTCATAACTGGCTCCGGATAGTGCCCAGCGTCTGGCGCAGCCGCGCGCGGGCATGATGGAGGTCGGACCTGGCCGTCCCTTCGGGAATGCCGAGCATTCGTCCGATCTCCGCGTGTTTGTACCCTTCCACGTCGTGCAACACGATCACGCTGCGCTGCCGGTCACCAAGCAGCTCCAGCGCGGATGCAAGCCGACGCTTGAGTTCATCCGACTCCGCCGGGTCACGGAACGGCGACGCGATCGTATCGGCGAGCGAGTCGGCGTCGCGCACCTTGCGGCGACGGGTGATGTCGAGCGCGGCGTTGGCAACGATGCGATGCAGCCACGCCCCGAATGCCTGGTCGGGGAGGAAGCGATGCAGTGCGCGATACGCGTGGAGAAATCCTTCCTGCACTGCATCCTCTGCGTCTTCGTGCGTGAGCACGATCGAACGCGCCACGGCGTACGCGCGACGCTGGTGCAAGCGCACCAGTGCGGCGAACGCCTCGTTTTCGCCGCCTTGGGCGGCGACGACGAGCTGGTGTTCGTGCGCGCGGTCAGCCCGCTCGGCGTCGGACATCATCCGTCGCGATGGGGTGCCCGCCGCAGGAGCCAGCAGGGTGGGGATGAGTGCAGTCGTCACGGTTTCTCAGCGTATCCTGTTCCTCCGTAGAACGCGTCGGTTCGGTCCAGTGTTGAGCGGCGTTGGCCAGCGATGAGCGATCACGCAAAAGGCACAGCCGCACTCGGAAATCGATCGCCTCTGCTACGCCGGCGTGTGAGAGCCCGCCAATCCGAGCGATTCGGCATCGGCGCGCATCGCGTTGATCACGAACTGGATGTGTCCTTCGAGTTCGACACCCAGATCGGCCGCTCCGTTAATGACATCTTCACGATTCACGCCGCGCGCAAATCCCTTGTCCTTCATTTTCTTCATCACCGAGCGGGCATCGACGTCGTGCACGCTCTTCGTCGGCTTCACCAGCGCCGTTGCCGTGATCAGCCCCGTGAGCTCGTCCACGGCGAATAGCGTCTTCGCCATCCGGCTCTCGCGCGGGACGTCGCAGTAGGTCGCGTGCCCCAGGATCGCCTGCAGCACATCCTCGGGATATCCGAGCCCGCGCAGGACGCGAACCCCCTCTGCCGGATGCTCCGACTCGGCCGAATGCGCGGCGTTCGGCCACCGCTCGTAGTCGAAATCGTGCATCAGCCCCGCGAGCGCCCAGCGATCCACGTCCTCCCCGAACTCTGCCGCGTAGGCACGCATGGCCGCTTCGACGGAGAGCATGTGCTTTCGCAGCGATTCGCTCTGCGTGTACTCCTGCATCAGGGCGAGGGCGTCGTCTCGGGACGGCAGCGTCATCGTCGGGTCTTCTCTCGAGGCGGGTCGGGATCGGCGCAACGGGCAGTCCCGCGCGCAGGGAGGGGAATCTTAGCAGTTTGAGCCCCCCTCAGCGCCCCCCAGGCGGGGGACGCGAGGAGCCACGTACACCTCATCGTGCTAGCAGTCGAAGGCCTCGCTGGCGTTCAGCGCTCGCCGAAAGCGTCGTCGCCTCTCCAGCTGACAGCTAGTGCATCGCCTCGACGGAGCCACGCGCACGACCGGTCCGCCAGACAAGCAAGAGCGGAAGTGCGCAGACGAGCAGGATCCCGTTGAGCAGATAGATCCGGGAGAAGCCGAGCACCGACGCCTGCGCGCCGATCTGGTGCGAGATGATCGCCGTCGCCTGCGCTTTGGCCTGCAGCATCGGCGTCCCATGGGCCATGGCCCCGCGGGAGAGCATGTCAACGCGCTCGATCGTCGAGAGATCGGTCGCTCCGACGTGCTCGGTGAGAATCGCACGCTGCGCCGACGTCCACCGCCCGAGGAGAGTCGCCATCACAGCGATCCCCATCGACCCGCCCAGCTGCCGCATCAGGTTGAACAGCCCGGTCCCCTGCGCGAGGTCGCGCGGGTGCAGATCGGCCATGCTGGCGTTGGTCAGCGGGACGAAGATCAATCCAAGCCCGAGCCCGCGCATGATGAGCGGCCAGAACAACTCGTGCGTGCCGCTCTCCAACGTGAGGCGCGAGAGCAGCCACATCGACAGGAGGAAGATGAGCGAACCGGCGGTGATGGTGTAGCGCGCATCGATACGCCCGCGAAGTCGGCTCATCGTCCCCATCACGAAGGCCGACGCGATCGCGCCAGGAAGGAGGAGGAAGCCGGTCTGCGAGGCCGAAAGCCCGTGCAGCTGCTGCAGGAAGATCGGGAGAACGAAGATCCCGCCGTAGAGCGAGAGCCCGAGCGCTGCGGCGAAGGCGACGCCCGCGGCCAACTGCCGGCTGCGCAAGATGCGGAAGTCGATGATCGGCTCCTCGATCGTGAGCTCGCGCCAGATGAGGAGGACGCCCGAGATCAGCGACGTGGCGGCGAGCGCCACGATGAAGCGCGACTCGAACCAGTCATAGCGCTCGCCGCGCTCGAGCATCCACTGCAACGCGCCGATGCAGAGCGCCAACAGGAAAATGCCGGTGCCGTCGATGGTGCGGGCGCGCGCCTGGTGTTTGGAGTCGCGCACGTACGACAGCACCATGAAGAAGGCGATGATCCCGAGCGGAACGTTGATGTAGAAGATCCAGGGCCAGTTGTAGTTGTCGGTGATCCAGCCACCGAGCGTGGGCCCAATGGTGGGGCCCACCATCACGCCGATCCCGAACATCGCCTGCCCGATTGCCACTTCGGCTGGAGGAAAGGCCTCGAAGAGCGTGGACTGTGCGGTGGAAAGGAGCGCTCCGCCGCCGATTCCCTGCACGACGCGCCACCCCACCAGCATGCCTAACGAAGTGGAGGCGCCGCAGAAGAACGAGGCGACCACGAACAGCGCGATCGAGCCGGCGAGGTAGCGCGTGCGCCCGAAGTACGCCGAGAGCCACCCCGACATCGGGATGACGATCACGTTGGCCACGATGTAGCCCACCGAGACCCAGGTGATCTCGTCGACCGTCGCGCCGAGGTTCCCCATCATGTGGGGGATTGCGACGTTGACGATCGAGGTGTCGATCAGCTCGAGCACCGCCGCCAGCGTGACGGCGATGGCGATGAGGTACTTGTGCTTGTAGGGGTCCTCCTCCGCCACCATCGGAACGGCCGATGGTGGAGGAGGCGGAGGCGGGGGTGAAGGCGCGTGACGCCTCGGAGCCCGCGGTGTGACGGGAGCGGGAAGGACGGTTGTGGCCATCGGGACAGCTGCCTAACGCGTGGCGACGTGCGCAGTGACCGACATCCCCGGACGCAGCGGGCGATCGGCGCCGCACCCCGTCGTGATCTTGATGCGCACCGGGACGCGCTGCACGACCTTGGTGAAGTTGCCGGTCGCGTTGTCGGGCGGGAGGAGGGCGAACTTGGCGCCGGTCGCGGGGCTCAGCGACTCCACCGTTCCGTGCGCCGTGCACCCCTCGTACGCGTCGACGTCGAACTCCACCGGCTGCCCGACACGGAGGTCGGCGAGTTGCGTCTCCTTGAAGTTTGCCGAGACCCAGACGTCCTGCTCGTCGACGACGGTGAGGACCGGCTGCCCGGGCTGCACGAGCTGTCCGACCTCGACCTGCTTGCGCGACACGAAGCCGTCGCTCGGCGCGACGATGACGGTGTAGCTCAGCTGCAAGGCGGCGTTGTCGCGGCTGGCCTGCGCCGAGGCGAGGCGCGCCTTGGCGAGCCGCGTTCCCACCTGCGCGTTGTCGACGCCCGCCGATGCGCCGGCCAGCTGCTTCTCGGCCGACTCGAGGTTGGCTTGCGACGATTGCACCGCGAGCTGCGCGGCGTCGAGCTGCTGGCGCGAGACGATCTGCTTGGCGACGAGGTCCTCCATGCGTCCGAGGTCGGCCTGCGCTTTCGCGAGGTTGGCCTTGGCGGCGGTGACTTGCGCCTCGAGCGAGGCGCGCTGGCTGGTCGCGCTGCGCACGAGCGCCTCGGACTGCCCAGCGATCCCCTTGCCGCCGGCGATGGCGCGCGCGGCCTCGAGGTCGCCCTCGGCCTGCGCGAGGCGCACGCGGAATTCGGAGTCGTCGAGGACGACGAGCGTGTCACCCGCCTTCACGCGAGCGTTGTCCTGCACGCGCACCTGGGAGACGAAGCCGCCGACGCGCGACACGACGGGGATGATGTTGCCGTCGACCTGTGCGTTGTCGGTCGAGGCGTGCGCCTGCGCGTAGCGCCACATCCTGAAGCCGATGGTGAGACCGGTGAGCGCGGCGATCGCCACGATCCCCAGGATGATCTTGCGCCGCAGCCCGCCGGTTGCGGGCGACGCGGTAGTGCTGGCGCCGTTGGCGTGGGTGGTGGACTCTGGAACGGTGGTCGTTGACATGAGGCGAGGGGGAGGTGGACGGCGAAGCCGAACTAAATGTCTAGTGCAGGGTGCGGGCTGCCCCCTCGGACCGGGCGAGCGCGATGCGCGCCAGGTGCCAGGCGGAGAGGGCGTCGTTGACCAGGGTGCGAGCGGCGTTGAGGCCGAGCGAAGCGGTGATCGCCTCGGAATTCCCGCTCACGCCGGCCCTGAAGCGCTCGCGCGCCTGGGCGAGCTCCTGCTCGGCGAGCGATACACGCTCGCGGGCGGCGTCGAGCTGTTCGCGCGCGGCGGCGAGATCGGTCGTGGCGCTGCGCACGTCGATGGCGACCTGGCGCACGAGGTCGCGCCGGCGAAATTCGAGTTCGTCGCGCGAGGCCGCTTGCTCCTCGAGGCGCGCGTCGCGGCGGAATCCGTCGAAGATTCCGAGCGAGAGCTGGATTCCCCAGGTGTAGGTACGGAGATACGAGCCCCCTTCACCGGAGATCGGGCCGTTGTCGCCAAACGCCGACAGCGTGGGGAGGCGTTCGCGGCGGATCGCCTTGGCCGCTTCGTCCGAGGCGTTGAGCTGCGCGTCGAGCGTGCGCAGCTCTGGACGCTTGGAGAGCGCGACAGAAACGTCTCCCGCTTCGGTGGCGGCGAGCGCAAGGCTGGCGAGCGAATCCGAGGCGACGATCTCCTGCTCCGGCGGAAGCGAGAGAATGCGGGCCAGTTCGAGCGAGGCGCGCGAGCGCTCCTGTCGGGCGGCGATTCCCTGCGCGTGGAGCTGCGAGACCTGGGCGCGGGCGCGCGTCACGTCGAGGGCGATGCCAACGCCGGCGCGCAGCTGTTCCTGCGCAATGTTGAGCAACTCGGCGGCGAGCGTCGAGTCGGCGGCGCGGGCGCCAACCTGTGCATCGGCGCGAAGGAGGCGGATATAGGCGACGGCGGCAGACGCTGCGGCCTGCTCGGCGGCGGCGTCGGCTTCGGTTCCGACGGCGTCGGCGGCAACGCGGGCGGCGCGCACGCGCTCGAAGGCCGCGGCGTCAAAGAGCGATTGCGAGAGGTGCGCGCGGATGTCGACCGTGTGCACCGGGCCGATCACCTGGCCGTCGGGATCGAAGAACGGGACGCCATCGGGGCCGGAGAAGGCGAAGCCGAGGGTGGAGGTGTTGAAGGTGCGTCCCCCTTGGACCGCTGCTGCGGAGAGGTTGGGGAGAAGGTCGGCGCGCTTCTGTCGGATGCGGGCGTTTGCCTGGGCCAGGCGGGCGTGGGCCACGTCGACGGCGGCGTTCTGGCCGGCGGCGAGCTGCACCACGTCGCCTAACGACAGCGGGCGCGCGGCCGGCTGCTGGGCACCGACGATCGCGGGGACGGCCGAGAGTGCGGCGCCGAATGCGGTACGGCGCAGGAACGAGGTGACGGCTGACATCAGGAGTGAGTGGGAGAGCGGTCGCCGGCGGCCGGCGGAACGAGGCTGCGAAGTGCGAAGTCGATGACGGTGTCGCGCACCGCGTCGGCCGATGCGTTGATGCTGGAGCGGTACAGGTGCCGGCGCGCGTGCCAGACGGCGTGGGTGATGAGCATCGCCGAGATGATGCGGGCGGTCGCCAGCGGATCGGTGTCGACGAACTCTCCGCTCGCGATCCCGCGGGAGATGATCCCTGCCTTGATCCGGAGCGAGCGCTCGATGACCTCGTCGCCGTAGTAGCGCATCAGGTCGGGGAAGTGGTGCAGCTCGGCGTGCACGAGGCGGTGCATCGCCAGGTAGGTATCCGAGCGCAGGTACTCCCAGTTGCTGATCATCGTGCGGCGCAGGTCTTCGGTGGCGGAGAGCTCCGAGGCGGTGCGCTGGGCGTCGGCCTCGGCGGCCTCGATCACGGTGATGACCTTGGATTCAACGACGGCGCGGAAGAGCTCTTCCTTGCTGCTGAAGTAGAGGTAGATGGTCCCCTTGGAGACGCCGGCGCGTCGGGCGATCTCGTCGAGGCGGGCGCCGCCGAGTCCGAAATCCGTGAAGACGTCGAAGGCGGCGTCGATGATCTGGCCGGGGCGCTCTTCGGGGAGGCGGCGCCACTTCTTGGCGCATGCTTCAGCCGACGCCCCCTCCGCCGGGCTCGGGGGAGGGGGCGTCTGTTCGTCGGCGCTGACGTCGTCCGGGTTGGCGGCTGGGTTTACGGCGGGAGTGTTCGTCATTTAATGACTGAACGGTAAGTTACTTACTGACCCGCCACAAGTACGACCGAGCACCTTCGCCGTAACGAGAGCGCAAAGACACGAAACGGGGCCGGAGTCGCCCCAGTGGCGACCCCGGCCCCGCAGCAGCCCGGATTCGGCTCAGTGCGTCGTCGTCGACTCGGCCTTCGCACCTTCGTGGTTGGCGTACTTGGCGTTCGTCCAGGTCACGATGGCGAAGACCATCGCGGCGAGCGCAACCGAGGTCACGATCAGGCCCACGAACGCGGCCCCCTTGTCACTCGGCGGATGTGCGGAAGACATGCGGATTCTCGGTCGGGAGGTTAGGCGACGCGGGCGGAGACCATCTCGTCATTCTGCTTGATGGTCGGCAGGATGTCGAGGCCGTCGGTGACGCGCCCGAAGACGGTGTGCACGCCGTTCAGGTGAACGCAGTTGTTCGGATCGAGGACGATGAAGAACTGCGAGCCACCGGTGTCCTTTCCGGCGTGGGCCATGGAGAGCGCCCCCAGCTGGTGCGTGTGCGGGTTGCCCGCGGTTTCGCACTTGATGCGCCACCCTGGTCCGCCGGTACCGACGGGCCCCTTGGCGTGCTCGCCCCCCTTGGAGTAGGGGTCGCCTCCCTGGACCACGAAGCCCGGGATCACACGGTGGAACTTGGTGCCGTCATAGAAGCCGCTGTTCGCCAGCTTCTCGAAGTTCGCGACGGTCTCGGGAGCCTCGGCGTCGTAGAGCTCGAGCGTGAGGGTCCCCTTCGAGGTTTCGATAGTGGCGCTTTTCATAGTTTTCAGAAGACGAGAAGACGAGAAGACGAGACTTCAAACCTAATGTGTCGGCGCGTGAGGGGGGGCGCATACTTCGAATCCGCATTCAGCCCGGGGGCGTATCCTTCTCGACCCCTGGCACTCTGACAACCCGTCTCGATTCGAGGCTACTCCAGTCGCGCAGACGGGCAGATCGGGGCGAGGGGGCAGATGGAGCAGCGGGGTTTCTTGGCGTCGCAGATGCGGCGGCCGTGCCAGATCAGGAGATGCGAGAGCATCGTCCACTGGTCCCGATGGAAGAGCTTCATCAGCGCCTGCTCGATCTTGAGCGGGTCGGTTTCGTTGGTGAGTCCGAGGCGGTTGGCCAAGCGCGCGACGTGGGTGTCGACGACCACGCCGACGTTGATGTCGAAGGCGTTGCCGAGCACCACGTTCGCCGTCTTGCGGCCGACGCCGGGGAGGACGACCAGCTCCTCCATTTTCGCCGGTACCTCGCCGCCGTGCCGGTCGGTGATGGCGCCGGCCATACCGATGAGCGACTTGGCCTTGGCGCGAAAGAATCCGGTGCTCTTGATGATCGCTTCGACGTCCTCGTGCTTCGCCGCTGCCAGCGCGGCCGGCGACGGATACGCGGCGAATAGCTGCGGCGTCGTCATGTTGACGCGCTTGTCGGTGCACTGCGCGCTGAGGATGGTCGCGGCAAGGAGCTGGTAGGGCGAGGCGAAGTCGAGCTCGCAGTGCGCGTCGGGGTAGAGCGCTTGCAGCTCGCGGTAGATGCGCTCGGCCGCTTCCGGGGTCGCGTTGGCAAGGGGCGCGCCCGTCGACTGGGCGCCGCGCTTCGCCTTGGCCGCTGGCGTCGCGGTCTTCGCAGTCTTCGCGGTCTTCGCGGTCTTCGCCGGCTTCCGCGTCTTCCCGACCGGCTTGGCAATACCGACTGCCGATCGTTTGGCTGCGAACGACGTGACGCGACTGGGCGCCGCCCCGTTCGACTTCGCCTTGCCGGGAGCGGTGGTCCGGGGTCGTGCGCTGCTGGAGGCGACCGCCTTCCTGGTCGTGCCCTTGGCCGGGGCGCCCTTCGAAGTCTTGCTAGCGGGCATGCGCGAGTGCGCTCTCGTTCTGATTCGTGTTCGTGCCCTTCGCGGCGGCGCGACGCGCCTGGGCGAAGGCGAGGACACCATCGACTGGGCGCGCGTTGAGCACGTCCTCGCGCGCCAGCCACCCCTTGCGGGCGATCCCCACGCCTAACGCGATGTTCTCCAGCCCGGCGACCGAGTGCGCGTCGGGGCCAATCTCCACCAGCGCGCCACGCGCGTGTGCTTCGCGCAGGAAGCGCCAGTCGAGGTCGAGGCGGTGCGGGTCGGCATTGAGTTCGATCGCGACGCCGACCTCGCCCGCCCTTTCGAGGAGCGCCGCGACATCGATGGCGTACGGTTCGCGCGTGAGCAGGAGGCGCCCAGTGGGGTGCCCAACGATGGTCACGTGCGGATCGTCGAGCGCCTTGAGGACGCGCTCGGTCATCTGCACTTCGTTCATCCCGAATCGCGAGTGCACCGACCCGATCACGTAGTCGAACCGATCCAGGATGCCAGCGTCATAGTCGACGCGTCCGCAGGGGAGGATATCGGCCTCGATCCCCTTGAGGACGCGAAAGTCGGTATACGTCGCGTTGACCGCGTCGATCTCGTCGTGCTGGCGGAGGATCGCGTCGCGCGAGAGCCCGCCGGCATAGAACGCCGACTGCGAGTGGTCGCTGACCCCTAAATATTCCCAGCCGAGAGCGCGAGCCGCGGCGGCGAGTTCGGCGATGGTGCCGGTGCCGTCGGAGTAGTGCGAGTGGCAGTGGAGCACGCCGCGAATGTCGGCGCCGGTCAGCAGGACCGGCAAATCACCCGCAGCTGCGCGCTCGACTTCGCCGAGCGACTCACGAAGCTCCGGGGCGATCCAGGGGAGCCCGGCGGCGGCGTAGAGTGCTTGTTCGGTCGGAATCGGGATCGCCGTTCCCTGGGCGTCGCGCACCGCGTCGCTCCCGATGGCGACCCCGCGCGACGCCGCGTGCGCCACCACGCGCGCCACGTGCGCGCTCGTCCCCGTGGCCCACCAAAGTGCGAGGGCAAAGCGCTCCTCGCTCACGCAACGCAGGTCGAGGCGTGTGCCATCGTCGTAGCGCAGGGCGATCGACGGGCCGCCCCCGCCAACGACTTCGCGCACTCCCGGAGCGTGGGCGAACGCCGCCGCGACCACCGAGGGACCAGTGCGCACCGCGGCGACGATATCGACGTCGGCGATCGTTTCGCAGTGCCGGCGGAGCGAGCCGGCGATCTCGGCGCGCAGCACGTCGGGGTGTGCGCGCACGGCCGCGAGGAGGCGCTCGGCGTCGAGCGCGGCGTGCGGATAGAGGACGCGGGCGCCGCTCTGCCGCAGGTTGGCGATGCCGCGTCGCACCTTCTCGGCGGTGCGAGCGCCAAAGCGCGGTAGGGCGGCGAGTCGGCCATCGCGCGCCGCCTGCTCCAGCTCGTGCAGCGTCTCGATCCCCAGCCCTTCGTGGATGCGATGGATCTTCGCGGTCCCGAGCCCCGGGACGCGGAGCATCTCGAGGAGTCCTTCGGGCGTGTTCTCGCGCAGTTGTTCGAGGAATTGCGAGTCGCCGGTGTCGGCGAGGTCGCGCAGCACGTCGCGCACTGCGACAGGGAGGGAGATCTCGCTCTCGTCGCCGGCGCTCGAAAGGAGCGGGACGATGTCGTCCTGATCGAGCGCGTGAAGCGTGCGTGCTCCCTGCTCGAAGAACCGCGATTGCGCGGCGGGCTCGCCACGCAGTTCGAGGAGCGTGGCGATCTCGGCGAGCACGTGGGCGGCGGTGCGCGAAGAGAGCATGCGCCCAATATACGCGCGGCCAGTCAATGCGCCGCGCAGTCACCAACGACCAGCTAGGCGAGCACTCCGGCGAAGTGACGCAGCTGCCCGACCATCTCGTGCAAGCGCTGTTCGGTCTCGTGGATCTCGGCGGCGGCTTCGTCGACATCGAGAAGCCCCGCGCGCATCGAGGTCGCGACCTTGTTGAGGTAGCGGATGTGCGAGAGGACGTCGTCGGTCACGCGGCGCAGCCCGTGGAAGCGGCGCTTTTCGGTCTGCGCGCGCTCGTAGCGCAGGAGGAGGTCGGCGTCGCGCAGCTGCTTCGCGTGGTCGAGGACCTCGTCGGCGGTGTGACCGGGGATCGAGCCGTGGTCGCGCACGCCGTCGTCGTCCCACTCATCATCGGCGAACCAGAGATGCCCGACGTGCTCGACGCCATCGTACTCGACGGCGACGCTCACGTTGAAGCGGCGTCCATCGACGTCGATGGTGGTGATGTGTACCGGCTCGGCACGTTCGGTGGTCATCATCGCCTTACCCTCTCCGCTCGGAGGTATCCTCGAGAAATTGTTCGATCGCGCCGAAGAGCGCGTCGGGTTGCTCCACGTAGGGCACGTGGCCGCTCGCCTCTAGGACGACGCATCTGCCCTGCATGGCACGAGCTGCTGCGAAGGTGGAGTCGACGGGGATCGGATCACTCCATCCGTGCACCAGAAGTGTCGGCACATCGACGTTGGAGAGGAGGGGAATCAGGTCGAAGTCCCCCAGCGATTCCCAAACTGATTGCTGCACGCGCCCGGTCACGCGGAAGGGCGTGAGGTCGCGCGCCCGTTCGGGATCGGCGAAGTAACCGGCAACACTCAACTCGAAGAGTCGCTGGCGATACGCGGCGCTGTCGCGCTCCTTGAGCCCCGACGCCGCGAGCTCCTCGCGCAGGCGAGCGATCGCAGGCCCCTGCTGGCGCCGCGCGAACTCCGCCTCGAACTCCTCGCGCCACGCGCGGGTGAGCGGGGCGGGGTCGATTAAGACGAGTCGATCGGGGGATGGGAGGTCGCTGCGCCTGGCCGCCTCGATCGAGTAAAGGATCGCCAGGAGTCCCCCCCACGAATATCCGACGATGGTGAGCGGTGCGACGCCGAGTTCGCGAATGACACCCGCGAGATCCTCAACCTGCAGTTGCCAGGTGACGGGCATCGGGTCGTCGGACTTGGATCGTCCGCCGCCGCGTTGATCGCAGAGGAGGAGTTCGTGCTGGTTGGCGAGCCTGAGCATCTGCGGGAGGAGATACTCGTGGCTTGCGCCCGGGCCGCCGTGGAGGACGAGGAGGCGAGGGGCGCCGGCCTCGCCGTACGCGCACCAGTAGAGCGGGGCGCTGGTCGACGACGTCGTGCCGTCGACGCGGGGTGAGGGAATCGAGAGAGGCATGGCGTGAAAGTATCGCCGGCGTACCGCACGCGACGATCATCCGTCCGGCTTCAGTGTTCGCGCGGATCGCACCCGCGTAGGGCGGGCGGGCTATCCGTTGGGGGAATGGTTCCCGGCGCCCGATTCGGATAGCTATCGAGGGACGCGCGGCGGTCACATGATCGCAGCGCGGGATCGATGATCCGGAGGCGAGCATGACTCGGTGGGCGAATGTCCTGATGCTGATCCCATTCCTCGCGTCAGCTGTGGCGCAGGGACAGGAAGGAACGGCCAAGCCGGCGGGAGAGAAGCGCGGGGTGATGGTGGAGGGATGGAAAGGGCGCCTCGACCCTCAAGCAGTAAAGCAGGGGCGCACGATCGACGACGCGAAGTTCTGGTCGTCGGGCGACGAGCTGCATATCGAGCCGGGGCCGCCGGGGTTCTTCTGGAATCCGTCGCTCGCTGCCCGCGGCGAGTACACGATCACGGCGACGTTCAACACGACCGGTGCCGCTCCTCCTCGCGAAACGTACGGCGTCTTCATGGGAGGCTCCGACCTCGAAGGCGACGTCCCCAACTATCTCTACTGTTCGCTCTACGGCGCGGGGATGTTTTCCATCCGTCATCGTTTCGGCGACGAGCTGCACACGCTCGTGGAGCGCCGGGCGAGCGAGGCGATCCATCGCCCCGACGCGCAGGGGAATTCGTCGAACACGATCGCATGGCGCGTCGATCGGGAGCGCGTCGCCTGCGTGATCAACGGAATCGCGGTCGCGACCTTCCCGCATGCGGTGCTGATCGGCAACGGGAAGCTCGCGTCGACCGACGGCGCGTATGGCCTGCGCATCAATCACAACCTCGACGTGCGCGTGACCGGCTTCCGCGTCACGCAGCAGTAGCACCGCCCGCTCCCGTCAGCTGAAACTCGCGGCGACGCGCACGGTACGGCAGTGCACCTCGACGGTCTGCTCGACGTCGCGCCCGTAGCCGCCGGCGATGGTGATGGCGACCGGGATCCCGACTTCGCGCGCGGCGTGCAGCACCATCGCGTCGCGGCGCGCGAGTCCGTCGAAGGTGAGCTTGAGTCGGCCGAGCCGGTCTCCCTCGTGCGCGTCGGCACCGGCGAGGTAGACGACGAGGTCGGGCGACGATTCGGCGAGGACGCGGGGGAGTGCCTCCGTGAGGAGGGCGAGATAGACGTCGTCGTCGGTGCCGTCTTCGAGTTCGATGTCGAGCGAGCCCGCAACTTTCCTGAACGGGTAGTTGTTGCGCCCGTGCATGCTGAAGGTGAAGACGCGCGCGTCGTCGGCGAAGATGGCGTGCGTCCCGTTCCCCTGGTGCACATCGAGATCCACGATCGCAGCGCGGGCGATGCGCCCCTGTTCGAGCGCGTGCCGCACGGCGACCGCGACATCGTTGAAGACGCAGAACCCCTCGCCATGACCGGCGAACGCGTGGTGCGTGCCTCCTGCGAGATTGATCGCCACTCCGGCGGTTGTCAGTGCGCGATCGACCGCCTCGCACGTTCCGCCGACGGCCCGATACGAGCGCTCCACCAGATCGGGTGACCACGGGAAGCCGATGCGACGTACCTCACTTTCCGTCAGTCGGCCGGTTCCCAGTCGCTCGATGTAGTCCTCGGTGTGCACGAGCTTGAGGAGCGCGTCGCTGACCCGCGCCGGTTCATGCAGGTGCGCCGGCTGCACGAGTCCATCGGCGAGGACGCGTTGCCGGAGTCGCTCGTACTTCTCGATCGGAAAGCGGTGCCCGGGAGGGAGGGGGAGGACGTAGCGCGCCGAGGTCCAGGCGTGGAGGGGCATCGGGCGGGTGCGGGGAGGCTGAGTCGTGACGCATGAAAATCACCTCACGCGCGCCAAATGCGAATTGACCAGCGAGGACTGGGGAACGGTGGCCGATACTGGGATTATCCGCTGGTCACGAGGAGGGGCCAGCGTGCGGAAGGACGGGTCCGTGATGGGGAGCGGGCTCTGGTTTCTCCCGCGAGGGCCGCGCGTCCTCTCCATGCGACCTCAACACGGACCGCTCGACCCGACGCATGTCACAACCCGTCGCCTTCACGCGTGCCTTCGCTGAACTCGTCTGGCTGATCGTCTATCGCCCCGCTGCGACGGACGACCAGAAGGCGGCGTTGCGCGGTGCGCTCATGGAATCGCGCACGGCCGACTACTCGCTGTCGCTCTCGGAGCTGAACCGGGCAATCGCCGAGGCGTCGCAGCTGTCGCCGGTGCCGGCCGAACTCCCGTGGCTTCATGAACTGGCGGCACGCATGGCCGGCCATTCGGTGGGGCTCCTCGAGTTCTCCACCGGAGCCAAGGCGATGGACGTGCTGGGGGTCGCCCGCGCGCTCGGCACTTCGCCGAGCATGGGTGACGAAGGGGCAGGCTTCGACTCGCTGGTGCTGGCGCTCAACCTGACGACGGTGAATGTGCGCATGGGGCGCGCCGGCTTCGTGCGGCGCGCGACGCCGATCGCCACCGGCCGACTCACGCCGCCTGTCACGCCGCGCATTACCCCGGCGCGTCCGGCGCGGACCCCGGGGCTGGGGATTGTCTCCGTTGCCGGCGGGGTGACGCCGACGGTGGTCGCCCGCGTGCGCGAGATGGGGATTGGCGTCCCGACGCCGATCACTCCCGCGCCGCCGACAGAAGAACGTCGCGAAGCGCTCGAGGACCTCGCCTACCAGGATCGGATCGTGGAGGCGGCTTTCTCTCGCCCCGGGCGTTCGCCGGCGTTGCGCGAGCTGATCCAGCGTCTCGAGGGAGAGCTGGACGAGCGGTCGGCGCCGTCGATCCTCGACGATCTCACGCATGCGGCCGAGGATGCGTCGCGCGAGGGGCGCTGGGCCGACGTGGCCGACGTGCTGCGCCATATGGTCGTGCGCGAGGCACAAATCGCCGACAGCGACGTGAAGCGCGCCTTCCTCATTCACCTGCGGCGCCTGTTCAAGCCCGGCGTCCTGCGCGGGTTGGCGCAGCTCCTCACCAAGCGGCGCGAGCTGCGCAGTGCGATCGAGTCGATCTTCGTGCGAGCGGGGGAGGCGGGGGCCGACATACTGGTCGAACTCCTCGTTGCCTCGAACGTCGCCTCCGAGCGGCGCGCGTATCGCACGGCACTGGTCAACTGTCCGGCGGCGATCGAGCCGCTCACGCACCTGCTGCAGGACCCGCGGTGGTACGTGGTGCGCAATGCCGCAGACTTGTTAGGCGAGATGGGGGTGCAGGAGGCCGAGTCGCGCTTGCTCACGGTGCTCAAGCACCGCGACGCGCGCGTGCGCCGGTCGGCGGCGGCCGCTCTCGCCCGTTTGGGGAGCAACCGCGGGGTCTTCGCGTTGCAGCCGCTGCTGACCGACTCCGACGCCTCGGTGCGGCTCCAGGCGGTGCACGGGATTTCCTCGGCGCGCCTCCCGCGCTCGGTCCCGGCGCTGCTCAGGGCGCTGGATCAGGAGACCGATCCCGAGATCCAGCACGCGCTCCTGATCGCGCTGGGCGCTCATCCGACCGACGATGCGGTCGAGCGGCTGTCCCAGGCAGCGCAACCCGGTTCGATCCTCAACCGTCGCCCCACGCCGTATCGCCTCGCCGCGGTGAACGCGCTGGGCGAGGCAGCGACGCCGGCGGCGATGTCCGCACTCCGGGCGATGCAGGGAGATCGCGACAAGGAAGTGCGCGCGGCGGTCGAGCGCTCGCTCGCTGCGCACGCGCAGGGCGTGGGGCGCTAGAGGCGACGCAGCCTAACGCGCGGTGAAGTCCGTTTCGGCGGTGACGGCGCGGCAGGCTTCGGCGATCACCTCGGCGGCGCGATCGAGGTCCTCCAGCGACACCATCTCGTTCGGCGAGTGCATGTAGCGGTTCGGGACCGAGAGAAGCGCGGTGGCGACTCCCTCGCGCGCGAGGTGGATGAAGTCGGCGTCGGTGCTGGTGTCGCGTCCGGCGGCATGCAGCGTGTAGGGGATGTTCTTCCGCTCGGCAGCATCGCGGAGGAGCCCGAACACCACCGGATGGTTCACCGATCCACGGGTGAGCACCGGTCCGCCCCCGAGCTTGTGCTCACCGACTTCCTTTTTCTCCGGACCAGGGTGGTCCGTCGCGAAGGTCACGTCGACGGCAACGGCCATGTGCGGACTGAGGCGCGCCGCCGCGACCAGCGCCCCGCCGCCGTGCAACCCGATCTCCTCCTGTGCCGTGGCGACGGCGACTACCCGCGCCGCGCCCGGCGCCGCCGCATAGCGCCGAAGCGCCTCGAGCACCACGAAGGCGCCGATGCGGTTGTCGATCGACCGCGATGCAATGCGGTGGTTGGGGAGGTCGATGGTCTTCGAGTCGATCACCCCGGCGTCGCCGATCCCCACCAGCGCCGC
>JBGAHX010000037.1:0-68707 GCA_044225935.1 Gemmatimonadaceae bacterium | reverse complement strand
TTCGACCGCGACCGGCGTGCTCGCCCTCGCCATGCCTCGCATCGCCCTCGCAGCACGACCGCAGAAGATGCGTCTTCTGATGCTGGGTGGGACCGGCTTCATCGGACCTCATATGGTCCGCCGGGCGATAGAGCGCGGGCATGAGGTGACGCTCTTCAATCGCGGCCGCACGAACACGGACATGTTCCCGGACCTCGAGACACTCATCGGCGATCGCGCGGGCCCACTGGACATGCTGCGTGGCCGCACGTGGGACGTCGTCATCGACAACAGCGGATACTATCCCTCGCATGTGCGCGCATCCGCCGAGGCGCTCCACGGATCCGTCGGCCACTACCTGTTCACGTCGACCATCGATGCGTACAAGGACTACCGCACCGTCGGGATGACGGAGTCGTATCCGCTGCATCCCTCCGATCCGAACCGACCGGAGGATCCACGCAGGTTCTACGGACCACTAAAGGCCGACTGCGAGCGCATCGTGACCGGTATCTACGGGGCGAATTCGACGCGCGTGCGGCCGGGGTGGATCGCGGGGCCGGGAGACAACAACCATCTCCTCACGTACTGGGTCGTGCGCGTCGCGCGCGGCGGCGAGGTGTTGGCTCCTGGCGTTCCCGCCGACTACATGCAGGTCAACGACGTCCGTGACCTGGCGGCATGGTACATCCACATCGCGGAGTCGCGCCTGAGTGGTGCCTATCACGCGGTGGGGCCGGTCATGCGCTGGGGTGAGACGCTCGATCGCATCCGTGCCGCCGTCGCGTCTGACGCGCGCTTCACCTGGGTCGACGCCGACTTCCTGCTCGCTAAAGGCCAAAAGCCGTGGACCGACATCCCGCTATGGTGGCCGGCGCGGAACGACTGGGGGCCGCCGTCGTACGGCGGCAACATCGGCGGAGAAGGGACGCTCGCGCTCGACGGATCGCTGGCCCGGGCGAACGGGTTCAGCAACCGCACGATCGAGGACACGGCGACGTCGACGCTCGCGTGGTACCGGGCGGAGTACGACGACTGGCCGGAGGGGAAGCGACCGGGTTGGTCGGCGGCGAAGGAGCGGGAGCTGCTGGAGGCGTGGCGCGCGCGGTGAGCGCGCGAGAACGCGCGTGGACAGCGCGCTGTCCGCTCGGCGACGCAAGCGCCTAACGCGCAAAAGCTGCCGATCGGGTTGTGTAGTCTCCCTTCGCCTGCATTTGTTGGATCCGCTCGCACCTCTCGCGGGCGCGATGCGGACACCACCTCACTTACGCACGAAGTCGTAGAGTCGCGAGTACTCATGTGCGTCAGCGTGCCGTAGAGCTTCGATATAGCGATCCCTTATTGCACTCGCTTCCAAGTCTCCTGTTTGGGCGCCCCAACTGAATGGTGGGCGATTCCACATTCGCAACAGGAGCTCGGTCGCCCTTCTCGCATGGCGTCCGTTTCCGTTCGGCCATGGATGAATCTTTGCCAGCTCGTGGTGAAATCGCGCTGCAAGGCGGTCGAGCGCGTCGCCATCGCCCTTGCAGGCCTCATGCTGCACTCTCGTGTTTTCCACGAGATCCTTCATCAGGCGAAGCACTTCCGCCCAGTCAAATGGCGAGATGTTCTTCTGAGACGTGCGAAACGTCCCAGCCCACTCCCACGTTTGGCCGAACATGCGTCGATGTAATTCCTTGAGCACTGCCACATCGAGTACGTCCAGGAGACGCTCGGCAATCCACTCGTTTGCCAGTTCGAGGTTCCTGGCTTCCCATTGGTTCAGTTCCGCGCGTGTCGCGAGGTGGGTAGGAATGAGCCCCTCGAGTTCATCCTCCTCGAGCGGAGTATTTCCGTCGCCCGCGTGGGAGTCTGCCAGCAGGTCTCTTTGCACCGATCAATTCCAGAGCCTTCGTGCACGTTGTGTTAGCCAGAGCTCGATCGCGCGGTTCTCGTCAAGGACATCGCTGACGCCAGCCTCCTGCGCTTCCAATCTCATGGTGTGAATCAACTGATTCCGTTGCTCCTTCGCCTTCTTTGCCGCCTGGCCGCGCACCGTTGCCTCCAAGGAAGTCCTTGGAACGAACGCAATCCTGAGATCGCACTCCATTGCGTCCGCGGCTTCACGCAACTTGGCCACGGAAACTGTGCCCTCGCGCTCCCGCTCTTCGAGACTCTTCAGCGATTGCGGGGTTATTCCCATCCGCATTCCAAGCTGGGCCAAGCTCATTCCAAGAGCCTCTCTGATCGTGCGAACCCAACCTACTCGTGGCGTTTCAATCGGCGGCATCTGAGTCAATCGTGCATCTAGCTGTCGGCGCTGCAAAGCCAGCATGTCTGGCGACTTTCGCTGCGCTCGAGCTCCCCGTTTCACTGTAGTCCCCCGTCGAATAGACGTCAGTAAGTATATAGGCTGTTCAAGCACAGTCGTTTATCAGCTTAAAATCTGATAAACATCCACGAAAAAACAGCTTATAAGCTTACAAATATTCTATGTTAATGCCCCGTCGGTAGTTGGACCGTAACCCGCCACCAGTCACTCTCCGGCCCACCAACCCTGACCGGGCGGAGCCTAACGACGATCGCCGCCGACAGGTGCAAATGACGAGAGTTGCCATGGTGCGTGACATCGAGCAGGTGGGGTGACCCGAAAGACACTCCGCGGATCGCCACCGGCTTCCGCGCGGAAACCACGACGTTCCGCCGCCTCACCGCCAAGAAATCACGTACGTCCTCCAAGAACGAAACCCTTTGACGTCGCTCCAGCTCGACGTGAACAGAGGATCCTTCGTTCGTCCCCGTCCACGTCGCCGATCCCCGTCGCCTCGAAGTCCAGCATCGCGCAGGGAATTCGTCTGGCGATCGTGAACAGCAGGGACCCCTACTTTCGTGAGTAGAGATAGACTCGGCCGCGCAAGGTGGCCACCGCGGCATACTGACGCGCGCGCATGGCGCCACGGCGCAAGTTGCCAGCGCGCGCTGTCGCCGCGAGAATTGCCTAGGGAGTCCGCGACCCAACGCTCATCTCCCCCCCTCACTTCCCTGCGCGAACATGGGCATCGGAACCGGAATGCGCGGCAAGGACCTGCAGAAGTTCCTGATCGTCGCGCGCCAGTTCAACGTGATCATCCTGATCCGCCACACGAACGCAAATTCACTCGCGTACGTAGGGCGCGCGGGCTACTACCCCAAGCCCGCCGCGATCAAGGCGAAGACGGCCGACCAGAATCCGCCCGCGCAACGACTGCTGGTGAACGGCCGCTCGACGGTGCGTACGTACGAGGTCTCGGGACTGGTGGTGCACCCCGGCTTCCAGCCGGAGTGTTATCGCGGGGCGAAGCAGGGGAAGGCGGTCGACTGCTGGCTCCATACGATGGAGACGCTCGCCCCAACGCTCATGGGGAAGACAGTCGACCTCAAGCGCCCGGAGAGTTGGGCACTATGGGGTGTCGAGCGCGGCGGCGTTCAGGCGCCACGCTTCTCCTGGCGGGTCGACATCGACCAAGCCTCGCCGCACTTCGGCTGCTTGCAGCTGCGCACCGCGCAGATGGGGTGGTCGTACATCCACGGTGACTACGACCTCAAGGACGTGATCGTCGTCGGGCAGGAGCGCGACAACCGGCGGGCTGAGGGGAAGCTCGATGGCGTGAAGAACTTCACACCACTACTTGCCGGGCACCAGTTCGAGAAGATCCGCCAGGCGCTCAACACCCTCATGGAAGTCGAGATGGTGCAGCACGGCGCCGAGGCGCAGTTCGCCTGGCACGGCGACGAACCGATCACCGTCGCCTTTCCCGATCGGTCGCACCTCCTGCTCTACGACGCCGTGACGGTGCAGGGGTGGTACCAGAAGCTGCAACGCGAGGTGCTGGCGAAGACCGGCTTCGATTACCAGAAGGATCCCAACCGAATCATGGTCGTGACGCCCGACGGGGCGAAACGACTGAGCGAGCTGTGAGCACGCGACTGTTGGTGCGCGTTCCTACCCCACCACTCGCCTGATGGCCAGACGCCCCTCCCTTACCGCAGCCGCGCTGATGCGCTGGCGACTTCGACACCAGATGCTCAGCGGCTCGCCTGCTGACGATGCATCAGGCGTGGTGAGAGCGCTGGGGGCGGTGCAGTCGCAGGACTACCCGGGGGCGTCGTGGGCGTTGGGCTTGCGGCTGGGGGCCGAGGCAACGCGAAGCACCATCGACGAGGCATTCGACCGCGGCGAAATCCTGCGCACGCACCTCATGCGCCCCACCTGGCACTTCGTGTCGCCAGCCGACATCCGTTGGATTTTGCAGCTGACGGGCCCGCGCGTGATCGCGAGTTGCCGAGCGGCGCGCCTCACCATCGGGCTCGACCCGAAGTCCGTCTCGAAGGGACTGACAGCGCTGCAGCACGCGCTCGAGGGGGGGCGCGCGCTCACCCGTGACGAAGTGCGGAAGGTGCTGGCGCGCGCCCGCGTCCCCTGCCCTTCCACCGTTCGCTTCGCGCACCTGCTCATGGTCGCCGAGAACGAAGGCTTGGTCTGCAGCGGACCTCGCACGGGCAACGAGCACACCTACGCCTTGCTCGACGAGCGCGTGGCGCCCGCTCGCCTAAAGCGCGCTCGCGACGATGCCGTGCGGGAGCTCGTGCGCCGCTACTACTCCACCCACGGTCCCGCAACGACGCACGATTTCGTCGTCTGGTCGGGGCTCACGCAGGGTGACGCGCGCACGGCGTTGCGGGAGATGGACGACGACTTCGAGTCGATGGAACTCGAGGGGCGGGAGTGGTGGTTCCCGCGCGGGCGCCCCGCCGCCGAGCGCGGCGTCGTAGCCCGCCTGGTCCCCAACTACGACGAGTTCTACATCGGCTTCAAGCACCGCGCGCCGCTCCTCTCCCGCCTGGAGGCGGCCGGGACGTCGTCGACGCCGTATCCGCTCCTGCAGCATCAAATCGTCGTCGACGGCCAGATCGTCGGCGGCTGGCGCCGCGTGGCTGGCGCTCGCGGGACGACGCTGACGCTCTCGCCCAGGCTACCGCTCACGCCGCGCGAGCGCGCCGCGGTCGAGCGCGAGGTGCCGCGGATGGAGCGATTCTACGAGGAAGACGTTTCGGTGCGTTGGATGGGCTGATGTCTTCGTGTGATCGGAGTTTCAAGAAAACATTCTACCGCGGAGTCCGCGGAGAACGCGGAGGAGTGAAGCGAGCGATTCAGCGAACGTTCGCAGCGGCAAGTAGGAAGAGGCGTTTGCCACAGCGGTCACGAAGAACAGCAACGCGAACTCATTTCCTCACGTCGCGACACGACGATCGGAGGTATCAAGACCTCTGCGAACTCTGCGTACTCTGCGTTGAAGAGCAGTTCGCCGTGGATTCCGCGGTCTCCGCGTCCTATGCGTCAAAGAGCAGTTCTCCGCGCACTCCGCGGACTCCGCGGTTCAAATGTTTTTACCGCGGAGTCCGCGGAGAACGCGGAGGCGTGCATCGAGCGAATCAGCTGCAGTGCGCAGGTGTCAGACCGACAGCGCGTCTTCGACTGCGGTCGCCGACGATCAGAACACCCACGGCACCATCTGGAACTGCCGCGTCAGCAACAACCGCCGCTCTGATCCCCCGAGAAGCGCGAGCTTGGTCTCCCCCCACCCGATGAAGCCGCCGATGCGACGTGTCCCCTTGAGTGGAGAGACGAAGGCCCCGTCGCGATCGCCAGCCACCGCCACCCCAAACGAAAGATAGCCGGGGCGGAGCGCTCCGCCCTCGGCGCCTCCCCAGCCGCGCTGCCAGAGATAGCTCCGCAGCCCGAGCTCGGCGATCGTCACCGGGCGCGCCTTGCCGTCGACCACCGTCAGGTACAACGGGACGTACGACGTCACGATCTCGAAGCGCGACGGCCACCCTTCGGTGTTCGGCTTGAAGAGCGGCACCCACTGCGCGACGTAGTTGAGCCCCACTTCCACCAGGTTGAGCCGCGGCGAATCCGGACCGTACTTCCGCTCGAAGCGGTTGAGCTTCTCGAGGCTCTGCGCAATCGAGACTTCGAGCTCGTTGAGGTGCAGCGCGGTGAGCGGCGCGAGGATCGTGTCGATGCTGTCGTCCGACACCGGCGGCACACGCGCCTCCATCGCCCGCTGCAACTCGGCGACCGTGAGGCGGGTGAGCGTGTCGAGGTCGGCGGCGTCTCCGGCGCCGAGCCCGGGGACGACCTCGCGACGCTTGAAGCGCGCGACCTGGCCAAAGGTCGCCTGCGGCGCATTGCCACTACGCACCTGCGAACGAGCAAGGACGTCGAGCGGGAGTCGTGTCACGGCAGGACGGTCGACACGCGCCAAGACGCGGTCGACGATCTCGAGCGCGCGCGCCGCCGCGGGGACGTCGCGCACCCGGCGAGCCGTGGGGCGCGACGCCTGGATGAGGGCATCGATGGTGTACGTGTGCGCCGTCGCGGTGTCGAAACGCACTCCTTGCGCCGCCGCCGGAACCGTCAGGCAGCCGAGGAGCGCCGTGCCGGCTATCGCCAGCTGCAACCGGAGATGCGCGCTCATGTGGCGATCCACGTGTTGAGCTCCGCCACATGTCCGCGCACGTAGTTCTCCCAGCTGTGCGGATTGTTCGCCGTGACGAGCGGCGGGAGCTTCTCGCGACGCGAGGCGAGGAGGAGCTTCGCCAGCGAGGCCTTGTCGGGGATGTTGAGCGCCGCCTGGTTGTCGATGCGCGACTCCTGCTTCGCGACGTCCATGTAGGCCCACGGCGCCTTGACCCGAAAGAAGAATCCCCCCACCGGATCGAGGTCCCCCGTGATCGACACCCAGCGACGCACCGACGGCACCTCCATCCCGGTAATCGTCGTCTCTGAAGGAATCGACAGCGAATCCCCCTGCACCGTGTAGAGCCACCGCTTGTTGGGGACGAGGTTCCCCATCTGGTCGGCAATCGTGCGAATGAGCTGCACCGGTGACGACATGTAGATCACGTTGTCGAAGACCACCTCGTGAGTCGCCGGCTGCAACGCGTGCGACGGAAAGCGCGCGATGTGGTGCAGCGTCTCGTACGTGTGGAAGCAGCCGAGCGAGTGGCAGATGATCGTCAGCTTCTGGCGCCGCGCCGGCACGCCGGAGTTGATGCCGTCGGCGACCATCTGCTTGAGCTGCGCGATGTACGCCTCGCGCACCGCCGCGCGCGCGTCGGCCACGAGGACCGGCCAGAGGAGGTCTCCCATGGTGTCGGCGATCGCCTCGCCCATCTCGGGGTCGTTGATCGAGTCGCGCAGCGCGTGCACTGCGCTCGTCAGCAATCCCCCAAGATCGGTCTTCGCCTTGAACCAGTCGTTGACCTGGTCGTACCACAACTGGTAGATGACGGTGGAATCGAGCGCGGGTCCAAGCATCTGCTGCACCTCGCCGAGCAACTCGACATAGTCGCCCTTCGCGGCGTTGCCGATCCCGTGCACCAGGAGGATCGCGCGCTTCCCCTTCCACGGCTGAGTCTGCAGTTCGAACGTCACCTCGCCCCGCTTCGATGAAGTGCGGACAATGAAGGGGGACGCCCGCGCGACACGCAAGAGAAGCGCGGAAGTGTGGCGTGCACGCTGCGCCCTCGCTCGATGTGCACTTCGCGCAGACTCCACAGGCATCGACCTGCATAACGCGAAGACCGGGCGACGGCAGTATCGCCATCGTCCGGCCCTCGAGTTGCTGCGAACCCCCGGCGAGTCGGCTAGCTCCCCAACACCTCGCACGGCGTCGGAAGGTTGCGTGCATCGCACTCTGCCGACGGGATGATCATGTTGGGATAGATCACATCACCTGCGCGATCGAGCGGAAGATCGGCGGTACGCCCCAGGCGACGCGCATCGAGCCAGCGCGTCCCCTGCGTCCACATGAGCGAGTACGTCCGGTTGTAGATCAACTCGGTGACGAAGTCGCTCGTTGCGCTCCCCGCGGTCAGCGTCGTCGGCGGAAGCCCGCCGGCGTTGACGCGCACGAGGTTCAAGTCATCGATCGCCCCTTGCGGATTCCCGGTATTCCAGCGGATCTCCGCGCGAAGGAGGAGCAATTCCTCGTTGATGATCCAGGGAATGTCGGCCCCAAGGTCGGCGGTGGCCGGCGAACCCGGAACGTTGTACAGGATCAGCTTGTACGTCCCGGTGAGGTCGTTGAGCTTGAGCGAGCGCCCCGAATCCATCGCCTTGGTCGTCAGGCGCAAATCGGGATCGCCGTTGGCGCGCTGCTGCGCCCCGGTCACCAGCGACGGGTGCAGCCAGTACCGGTTCGACGTGAGCGGCTCGGCGATCGGATTCGCCGGCTCGCCTGCAGTCGATGAGTAGGCGTAGTACACGCCATCGTCGAGCGTCCCAGGGAGCCCGCTGCTGGTGATGAACGAGCTGTTGATCGCCGTCGATGCCAACGCCCAGCACGCGGTGCAGTTCACGAACGTCGCACGGTGCACCTGCATCTTGGCCGCGAGCGCGCGGTTGAACTGGGCAAACGTCGCCGGCGTGGAGAATCCGCTGGCAAAGCCCGGCGCGACGGTGAACGGGAACGCCGTCCCGCCCCCCTGAAGGTCCGCGTACCCTTCGTCCATCAGGTCGCTCGCCGTCTGCAGCGCTGCGGTGAACGAGACGAACGGCGCCGGCGGACTCCCGAGCGGCTGGTCGACGTCGACGGGAATGCCAAGGGCGCCGGTACGTACCGCCACACGATGCAGCATCCACGCCTTCATCGTCTTGGCGAAACCGAGCGACGCCTTCACCTCGGTCGGACTCAAACCGGCGGCAGCAGGAACGGCCTCGAGGTAGGTGTTGATCGTGCGAATCGCCTGGTAGGGGCCAAGCCAGTTGGCGCTGTGACGCCCGGTCGGATCGGGCGGACCGTGCAACTGCTCCTGCGTCTCGCGCGGATCGTTGCCGTTGAGGTTGTACCCCTCGCGACCGTACAGCGCGTACACCGACACCTCGGTGGCGACGTCGTTGTACATCTGCGCGAAGATCCCCGTCGCGGCGCGGGCGAGCGTGGCGCGTGTCGGCGCCTCGCCGCATGCGCTCGAGAGGAGCGCGACAGCGAGAACGGTGCAGGTGGCGGAGCTGCTCCTCGTCCACCGGCGCATGAAGAGTCGAGTGCGCATCAGAAGCCCAGGGAGAGGTTGAGGAAGATGCTGCGCGACGGCGGATACGGACCGATGTCGAGGTTGTTGCGGATCGCGGCCGAGCCGAAGTTGGCGACTTCCGGATCCACGCCGCGATACGGCGACCACATGAACGCGTTGCGCGCGGCGATCCCGATGCGCGCCGAGCGCACGCCGTTGATCATTGAGAAGTAGCGAGCCGGCAGTTCGTAGTTTGCCGAGATCTCGCGCACCTTGACGAAGCTCGCGTCCTGGATGTACGGCTCGATGGCGCCGGAGTTGTAGCCGGCGTAGCGCCGCTCCCACTCCGCCGAACCCCAGTCGGCCGATGTCTTCCCGTCATCCTGGAGGAAGTCGGTCAGGTTGATGACGTCGCCCCCATCCTGCCAGTCGACGACCGCGTTGAGGGTGAGCCGATGCCAAGTGAGATCGTTCACGAAGCCCATGCGGAAGTTCGGGGCCGAGTTGCCGAGCTGCACGAGCGTCGGCGTGCGCGTGCCATCGGCATTGAGGCCGAAGCCGACGATCTGGGTGATCGGGCGACCGACCTCGACGCGCGTGCGCCCGAGGTTGCCGAAGCCCGAGCCGGTTGGGAAGAACGGCGGGAGCCCGGCCAAATCCTCCACCTTGCTGTCGTACTTCGTGAATGTCGCTCGACTCACCCACGTCAGGCTCGCCGTCTGGATCGGGGAGTAGCCGAGGCCGACCTCATAGCCCCAGTTGGCGATCTTTCCACCGTTGAACACCTGCGTGGAGAAGCCCGACGACGGCTCCGGCACACGGTTGAGGAGGAGATTCGTGGTATTGCGATTGAAGTAGGTGAACTCGTAGGTGAAGCGCTCGTTCATGAGTGAGCCGTCGGCGCCGGCCTCGATCTCCTTGAGGCGCTCCGGCTCTACACCGGGAAAGCCGGCGACGGTCGACACGGCCAGACCCTGCGTCCCGCCGAGCGTCGGCGTGAGGAGGTTGCTGAACTTCTGCCCGAAGAGCGGCTGGTTCCCCGTCTCGCCATAGGCGGCGCGGAGCTTGAGCGAGTTGCCGGCGCCGAACAGGTCCTCGAAGCGATACGACGTCGAGACGTTCGGAAAGACGTAGTACTTCTCGATGTCGCCCATCACGCTGCTCCGCTCCGCGCGCAGCCCGCCGCGCAGGAGGAGTCGGTCGCTCAGCAGATGCAGCTCCTCACTTGCGTACAGCGCAATCGTGCGCTCGGCGGTGAGGTTGTTGTTCGCCGTGATGTTCGTCCCCTGGTTCACGTTGCGCTGCCCGGGGAGGAGGTTCTGCGTGCGGATGAGGAACGTCTCGAGCTGCCGGTCCTCGTACTGGAAGCCGGCCGAGGTCGTGGCCGACATCGTGCCGAGCGGCATCGAGTGCACGGCATTCAGGTTGTAGTTGAAGAAGCGGCTGCGCCCGCCGCTCTCGATCGCCTCACCCGGGAGCGACTGGATGCGTTCGAAGAAGAGATCGTTCGGCGACCAGACGTTGTTCTTCTGGTCGAAGACGTCGAGCCCGCCGCCGACGACGAGGCGAAGCGTCTGCCCGCCGCCGATGTGCGGCGTCCACCCCATGGTGGCGCCGCCGGTGAAGCGATTCGTCTCCTCGTCGTTCACTCCCAGTTCGGTGAGCTGGATCGGGTTGGACTGCACACCGACGGTTGGGTCGGGGAAGGTCCCGTCGGCGTTTCGCTTGGTGATGTCGACGAAGCTCGGGATGTACGACAGCGCATAGCCGTGGCAGCCGTAGTTGTTGCAGTTGTTGCTCCAGCCACGGTCGTTCTGGTTGCGGGCATACACGCTCGAGATACGCAGGTCCACGGTGGAGCCGAGCGTCTGGTCCACGTTGACTCGCAATCCCTGCTTGGTCGCACCGGTCGCGCGCTCGATCCCCTCATCGTGCTTCCAGTTGCCGGAGACGAAGTAGCGCGTGCCGTTGTTCCCGCCGCTCACGTCGGCGACGGTCTCGTACGAGGGACTGCGATTGTCGTAGATCGCGGCCGCGTTGTCATGAAAGACGGAGTTGCTTCCCTCGAAGAAGGGGCGCGCTGCCTCGCCGTACTCGGCCAACGCGTCGTCGAGCGACCAGCGGCGCGAGTCCATGAGGCGGAGCGGCGAGAAGACCCCCGCGCGCTGCGTGAGGCTGAAGCGCGGCGTCCCCGACTGGCCGCGGGTGGTGGTGATCACCACGACGCCGTTGGCCGCCTTCGATCCGTAGATCGACGACGCCGAAGCCCCCTTGAGGACCTCGATGCTGGCGATGTCGTTGGGATTGAGGTCGGCGAGGCGGTTGACCGCGTCGGCCTCCTGCGTCACGCTCGCCGCGGCGTTGGCGTATCCGCGCCCGCTCGGGATCGAGGCATTCGAGTAGATCACGCCGTCCACGACGAAGAGCGGATCGTAGCCGCCGAGGATCGTGTTGTTGCCGCGGATCTGCATCTGGATGCCGCCGCCCGGCGCGCCGGAGTTCGTCTGGAGGTTGACGCCGGTGATCTTCCCGGTGAGCGCCGCCTCGACCGTGGGGACCGGGACCTTCTGCAGCTCATCGCCGGTGACGAGGCTGACCGAGGTGGTGGCGCTGCGGCGTTCGATGGTGGTCGCCTGTCCGGAGACGACGACTTCGCTGAGGTTGAAGACGTCCTGCGCGAGTCGGAAGTCCGCGGTGTTCTGCCCCGCGGGGAGGGTGAACTCCACACGCCGATAGCCGATCGCGCGAACCTGGAGCCGGATTTCTCCCGGCTCGGCGGCGAGTGAGTAGCGGCCATCGGCGCCGGAGCGTGCCGAGGCGCCGCGGGTCGGCGCGACCACCGAGATCTCCGCTCCCTCGAGCGGTGTGCCGGTGTCCTGCCGAGTGATGAGCCCGGTCACTCGGCGCTCCTGCGCCGATGCGACGGGTGGTGCTGCGAGCAGCGCGCACGCTGCCAGCAGCAGGAGCCTACCTTGCCTGTGCATCGTTTTCTCCCGTGAACGAGTGGGGGGGGTGGGTGACGCCCATCATCGGTCGAGCGAGCGATTTTGCGAACGTGGCGAGCGATCCTTGGATATGCAAGTACATAACTCACGGGGAGATACGCGATCCTAAGCGAGGTGAGCAGCGCGGACACATTCGGACGTTAGGTTGTGGCGGCCCGGCAGAGGCTCGCTGCTGGCGTACTCGCGCAGGGTGGGTGGTCGCGACGGGGCTGCTCTCGCCGCGCGGTGCTATGCCCGCACTCCTCGCACGTCACATCTCCAACGCGACCTGCGGGGACCGGATTCGTCCCTCGCGACGCGCCAACTTTCCGCTGAACTTTCGGCGTGGAGACGCGTAGGATCGAGAAGATCGCGCGCTCCCGCGCACACCTGGTGACCGAACCATGCGCCATTCAATCCCGCGACTCCTCAAGCACCTCCCCCTCGCCGCGCTCCTCGCCTGTGGCAGCGGGAGCGCGTCGACGCCACTCGACGTCACCGGCTACACGCTGCAGCAGGCCGCCGACTCGATTCCGCTCCCCTACCGAACCGATGTGCGCGTCGGAGAGGTGTGGATGAACCTCGGCGACGTGCCCAGCGACTCACGCTGCGCGCAGGGGGTTGTGTGCGTGTGGGCCGGTGACGCGGCCGTCTCGCTCGCCGTGCACCCGGGGTGCTACAAGGAGGGGTGTGCAGCCCCCTCGGCAGGAATCACGCTGCACACCACGCTCGAGCCAAAGAGTGGCGATGCGCTCGGCTACCACATCCAGCTTCTCGCCGTTCGACCGGAGCCGGTCAAGGACACGCCCATCGATCCCACGAAGTACGTGGCGTGGGTGCGCGTGAGCCAGTAGAGAAGCGGCGCTGACGAGGGGTTGCGCGCCGGCGAACGAACGAAGCCCCGCGGGACAGAGCGCGTCCCGCGGGGCTTCGTCGTTTGACTCGTCAGGCAGGCGGTCGGAACGGGGCCGTCAGCCGCAACGGCAGGATCACCTCGCCCCAGTGCAGCCGCAGCGTCGCCGTGTCGCGCAGGACCGCGGGGAAGTAGTAGGCGAGCGACTCCATGTGAGGACCGGACTCCACCTGCACGTCCACGCGCATCACGTCGCTCGCTTCACCGGGATACGGTGTGTGGAAGACGTGGGCAGCCCGGGAGACGATCACCGTCCACCGCCCATTCTGACGCGGAATGGTCCAGAGCGTGTACTCACCGGCCGGGAGTGTTGTCCCTTCGAGGACGACGTCGTGATCGAAGGCGATGCGTGAGGCAGAGTCGGCGCCTGGGTGCCAGATGCGATCCCACTTCACGATCCCCGAATCGCCAAAGATCTGGCGCCCGCGCGCGGCAGGGCGCCCGTACTCGATGGTGACCTGCGTGAAGGCGACCGTCTGCGCGACACTCGCGCGCTGACTGAAGGGGATCCCCTGCGCGGCACCGGGAAGTGGCGCGAGGAGAAGGAGCGCGGCTGGACTCAGCCAGCGTGTCCGGGAGAGCGGCATCGAAGATGGGGAGAGAGTCGACGGCGCGCGAAGGCGCACGCTCCCTATCGTCGCGCGGGGTGCGAGGTTCCCGGCCTGCCCAATGACGGCTCGCCCCTCGGGCGCACGCGTGGCACATTGCGCGCGACTCTCCACGACGACTCACATGCCTCGCCGCACATTCGCACGCCCATCCTCGCTGCGCTCCACCGCCCGCCTCGCCGCCGCGCTGCTGGGACTCGCACCGGCCATACTCACTGCGCAGCAACGCAGCGCGACCACGGAGGTCCCTGCGGCGATGGCGGCCATTCGACAGGGCGATCTCGAACGCGACCTGCACGCGATGGCATCGGACGCGATGCGCGGGCGCGAAGGAGGGACACTCGACGAGCTGCGTGCCTCGATCTGGGTGGCCGACATGTACAAGCAGATCGGGCTCGCCCCGATGGGGAACGAGGGGACGTACTTCCAGTGGTTCAACATGACGCGCACGCGGGTCTCGACGACGGCGTCGCGCATCGCGATCGGCGGCGCACCGCTCCTCCCGTTCCGCGACATCGTCCCGTTAGGCGTGGTCCCTGTGGAGGCGAGTGGAGCGGTGCAGTGGCTGGACGACGTTCGCGACTCGACGACTGACGTGCGCGGCAAGATCGTCGCGGCGCGCGTCCTCGTTCCCGATCCGTCGACGATCCGCCCGACGAGCTATCCCGCGTCGGTGCGCTATGTCGATGCGGCAGTGGCCGGAATGACGCGGGCGCTGGCGCGCCGCGGCGCGGCGGCGATCCTGCTCGTCGCCGATTCGAAGAGCGACGCCGCTTTCGACGACTTCGCCACGATGCGCGTGCGCGGGAGCTACGACGTGGACGACGCTGCGCCGCGCTTCGCAGGGCAGCCGCGCCACGTGCCACCCCCTCCCGCGTTAGGCGACGGGGCGACGCCGGCGTTCCTGCTGCACGCCTCGATGGGCGCAGCGCTCATGCGCGCCCCCGAGGCCGCATTTTCGGTGCGCCTGGAGCGGTTCGAATCGCCCTCGGTGAACGTGATCGCGGTGCTCCGCGGAAGCGATCCGGCGCTGCGCGACGAATACGTCCTCTACAGCTCGCACCAGGACGCGAACGGGGTGCGTTTCGTGGTCGATGGCGACTCGGTCTGGGCCGGCGCCGACGACAACGGATCGGTGAGCGTGGCGCAGTTCGCGGCGGCGCGCGCCTTCGTGCGCCAGCGCCCGCGGCGCTCGATCCTCTTCATCCATCATGGCTCGGAGGAGCGCGGGCTCCTCGGCTCGCGCTACCACGCGGCGCACCCCGTCGTCCCGCTCACCCAGATCGTCGCCGTGCTCAACGGCGACATGATCGGGCGCAACAACCCCGATTCGGCGTCACTCCTCGGCGCGCAACCGCCCCACCGCAACTCTGCCGACCTGGTGGCGATGGCGCTCAAGGCCAACGCCCTCACCGGGAAGTTCACGCTCGACTCACTCTGGGATCGCCCCACTCACCCCGAGGGGTGGTACTTCCGGAGCGACCATGTGCCGTACGCGCGACTCGGCATTCCGTCGTTGATGTACTCCACCAACCTCCACGACGACTATCACACCACGCGCGACACCCCCGATCGCATCGACTATCCGAAGCTCACGCGCATGACCCGGTGGATGTACCTCACCGGGTGGTTCGCCGCCAACGCGCCCAAGCGCCCGGCGCTCGACGCGGACTTCAAGCTGGAGCGGTAGCGCGGGCGAGCGGGCGCGCGATGGGCGGAGGCGGGACGCGCGCGAGAGGGAGTGGCGCGCGAGGAGCGGACGCGCGAGGGGCCCACGCGGTCGGGGCCCCGTCAGCGCGGGAAGATCGTGAGAACGCCGGTAGCCGGGATCGCCGTGGACAGCACCCCGCCAGATGCAACGGTGACATCGGGGAGCGGCTGCATGTATTCCGCTGCCGTGGTGTAGTCGATCCCGTAGGTCCCGGGCGGGAGACCAACGGTGAAGCTCCCGCCCGCCGACGCCTTGACCACGACCACGAAGCGACCGTCGGGGCGGCGGAAGGCGACCGGTTCCCACTGCGCCTGGGTCGACGTCGCCGCGATGCGCACCGACCCTAACGGGACGTAGCGGAAGTACTGCCGCAGGTACTTGGTCATTGCCCCGGTGCGCACGTCGGGGGCGTTGTGCCCCAGCGATGCGCCATAGATGGGGAAGTAATTCCCGCCGATGTCGCGATCGCCGCAGAAGGCGAGCCCGAACTGCTCCCACGCCGACACGTTGGCCAGCGTGAGGTCCTCGTGCAGGTCCTCGTACCCGCTCCCGCCGTGCTCCAGCATCGCGGTGCGGATCCCGTACTGTGCGGCGCGCTGGGCGATGTTGCGTAGCTGGTTGGCGGTCGGCGCCGAGTTGTAGCGGTGGTAGCTGAACTCGTTCAGCGCCTGCGACGCCCCCGGCACCCGCATCATGTCGTCGAAATAGGTGAAGCTCGGCGTCACCTGGCTCGCGGTCGGGCCGACAAACTGCGGGAAGAAGCCGGCGGCGTTGAGGCGCGCCTTGGCTGCGACCATCGCCTGCCCCACCTGCGTCCCGTTCCACGTCCCGAGATTCGGCTCGTTGACGATCTCGAGTGAATTCGGGACCCATCCGTAGCGCTGCTGCAGGTGCTGGAACGCGGCCAGCGCCAGCTCCGCGTACTCGTCGGGCGAGTCGCGGTGCAGGTCGCCCGAGTTGGCGCCAACGTACACGAGGTTGAGCCAGAACCCTTCCCCGCGAGCGGCAAGGCGCTGTTTGAGCGGGACGACCAGCTCGTCGATCGTGTAGTCGAGATATCCCCAGTTGAATCCTGCGGGATTCATCACGAAGGGATCGCTGTTGTCGTTCACGACCTGGAACCAGAAGACCTTCCACTGATTGAAGGTCAGCTGCCCTGCCTGGAACCTGGTGAAGTAGTCGACCGGATTCTCATACCCGTTGCGCAGCGCAATGCGGATGCGATTGATCCCCAACTCGTTCGCCGCGCGATCGAGGACCCCGTTCTTGTAGCTCGCGTAGGCGCGCGGGTCGCACTCCGACTGCCCGATCTCGGCGAGCGCCTCCCACCCGGTCATCGTCTGGTACTGCAGCGCGTTGTTGAGTGTGATGATCGATGGCGCGGTGACGACCGGCGTGACGGTCGCCGACGCGCTCCCCTGCCGCCCCTCCGAGGTGGCGGTGATCGCCACCGGACCGCCAGCGCCGACCGCGGTCACGAGACCAGCCGACGAGACGGTCGCGACCGATGTGTTCACGCTCGACCAGGTGATCGTGCGTCCGGTGAGCACGTTCCCCGCCGAATCGCGAAGCGTTGCCGACAGCTGCAGCGCGCTCCCGACCGACAGCGAGAGCGTGGGCGGCGCCACCGTGACGGTGGCGACCGACGCCACCGGTGGGGGCGCGACGACCGTCACCTGCGCGGTCGCCGACTGCCCCTCGCTCGTCGCCACGATGCTCACCGGCCCGCCGGCCGAGACGCCGCTCACCATTCCGGTCGTCGTCACCGTAGCGATCGCCGGATTGGTGCTGGACCAGGTGACGCTGCGTCCCGTGAGCGCAGCGCCTCCAGCGTCGCGTGTTGTAGCGGTGAGCTGGACGGTGCCGCCCGGCGCCAGCTGTGCGGTCGTCGGCGAGAGCTGGACCGAGGCCACCGGGACGGGAACGACCGTTACCTGCGCGCTCCCGCTCAGCCCATCGACGGTCGCGTATACAGCGATCGGGCCACCTGGGGACACCGCGGTGACCTGCCCGCCTGAAGAAACCGACGCGATGGCCGGGTTGGCTGAAGTCCAGCTGACATTTCGACCGGTGACCACGGCGCCGGCCGCATCGCGCGCGATCGCGCCGAGCTGGTTGGTGCCGCCTACCTGGAGCGTGAAGCTGGTCGGCGACACCTCGACCGACGCGACGACCGGCGCCGGCGGTGGAATCGGCGGAGGGGGGGTAACTCCTCCGCCGTCACCACCACCGCAGGCGGTGAGCACGAGCGCGAGGGCAGAAATGCTCTGGCGAAGACGATACGACACGACGTTCCTCGTCGCGGGGGCGACGTAGCTGCTGGCGCCGGCGGCGCGGGCGCGGTTGGGGAGGGCGCGGTAGAGCCTGCAGAAGATGCAGACCCACGGGCGACCGCGCGGTGACGCCCGATACCTCCCGCAATGCTCACTCAGACCCGGCGGCAGGTCAATCACCCCTACGAAGACCGTGGGAGACAAACGCCAAAAGGGCGCCGAAGCGGCGCCCCTGTCTCATGCGCGAGTGGTCAGCGCGATCCCCAGTTGATGAAGGGGAGCACCTTGCGACCGCTCGGGTTGTCGCGGGCGATGTTGATCACCCCGAGCTGCACGCCGCGCAGCTGGCGTGTGTAGTTGACCACAGCGATGGAGAGTCCGTGCGTCGTCCCCTGGACGAAGTTGACCGGGCTGACGGCGACCCCGTGGAGCACGCCGTCGTTGACCACGCGTACCGTCGCCCCCGCCACCATGAGCCCGCGCAACGTTTCGCCCCCGACGCCGAGCCCGGCGATGGCGACTCCGCGGACATCCGGCGCTCCAACGCCGAGCCCGGCGATGCTCAGGTAGCGGAGCGTTCCTCCCGCGCCGACTCCGGCTCCACCGAAGAAGATCCCGGTCATGTCCCCACCTCCCGCGATCCCCAGCCCTCCGATCCCGATCCCCGAGAAGTCGCCCCCCATTCCAGCACCGAGTCCACCGATCACGAGTCCGCGCCCTCCCTCGCCGGCGCCAACCCCTAGACCGCCAATCATGATGCCGTCGAGCTCACCCCCGCTCCCCACCCCCAGCCCGCCCACCGCGGCCGTGGACCCCCTCTGCCGCGCCGATACCAAGTCCACCGATGCCGATTCCGCGGAGCTCACCCCCCGCTCCGGCACCGAGACCGCCGAAGACCACGCCATGCACGTCACCCGCGACACCGGCGCCGAATCCGCCCGCGATCAGGCCAACCGCGTCACCACCTGCCCCCGCTCCCGCGCCGCCGACGATGATCCCGCTCAGGTCTCCGCCGGTTCCGGCGCCGAGCCCACCGACCATGATTCCGGAGATTCCGCTGCCCGAGCCCATCCCGAGCAGCGCCAAGCCGATTCCGCTCAACTCTTCGGTCGCACCGAAGCCGGCGCCGAGCTGAATGCCGCGCACGTTGCGTCCGCCGGTGAGCGGAACACCGAGTGCGATCCCGTTGATGTCGCCCTCACCCCCCTCCTTCGGGCTCCAGATTGTGGCATTGATCCCGTTGACCTTCCGCAGACGCGTGTCGCGGAAGTTGAGGCGGACGCCGGTCCACTCGCGCGAGTCGCCGATACTCAAGCCGGTCTTGTTGGGACCGATGTTGAGGGCGCGATCACCTCGCTGGGCGAGCGAAACGCGCGCCGACAGCAGGAGGAGGAGAACTACCGTTGTCAGGATGGTGGCGACGGTCGCGACGATGGTGCGACCGGCCGATTCTGATGCGTCGGCGATTGCGACGCGGGACGGCGAAGGCGCTGGATGCTGGCGGAGACGCCGAGATTCGAGGCCTACGGTGCTGCGACTGACGATGTTCGGCACGACGAGCTTCCTTGTTGGCACAGTGGAGCCTACGGTCGCCCCGACGCTTCGGGTTTCATCGATCCTGCCCGTGCGAGAGGGGTCGGGCTACCGCCTCGGTGCAAGAATGCAGAAACCGCTGAAGGGTTCGCGCTGTTCATGCAGCATGACGCATTCGTCGGGCGAGCGAGCGAGCCAGGAAATGGAGCAGCGATCGAACGCGCACGCCTGTCGTTTTCACGGGTGGCTGTCGGAGCGTGAGGTGAGGGGAGAGCGATGGGCATGACACGCGTTCCGCAGTGGCTCCGACAGTCTCTCGTCTTCGCGGGAGCGTGGCATCTCCTGCTCGGCGCCTCCATCATCCTCGCGCCGACTGCCTTCTTCTCGCTGACCGGGCTCCCGCTCCCGAACTATCTGCAGATGTGGCAGGGAGCCGGCATCATGACCGCGGTGATGGGGGTGGGATTCGTCATCGCCTCGCGCGATCCCATGCGGCACTGGCCGGTGATCCTCATCGGATTGATCCCGAAGGTGATTGCACCTGTCGGCGTGGTCTGGGGATTCTGGCGGCGCGACCTCCCGCCGGCGCTCGGGTCGCTCGTGCTGGTGAACGACGTCGCCTGGTGGGTCCCGTTTTCGATGCTGCTCTGGTTGGCGGCGCGCGAGAAGGCCGCGGGCGACTATCCGCGCTCGATCTTTCGCGGGACGTTGCGCGATGCGCTGGCCAATGCCTTCACCGATCGCGGCGAGTCGCTGCTGCACGTGACGGAGGAGGGGCCACGCCTGCTCGTCTTCCTGCGCGACGGCGGGTGCATCTTCTGCCGCGAGGCGCTGCACGACCTGCGCACCATGCGCGCTGCGATCGAGGCCAGCGGGGTGCAGTTGGTGATCATCCACATGGGGATGCCCGACGAGGGGGCTTCGATCAGCGATTCGCCGGGACTCGGCGGCGTGGACCTGGTCGCCGATCCGCTGCGCGAGCTGTATCAGGCGTTCCACCTCGAGCAGGGGACCTTCTTGCAGCTGCTCGGCCCGCGCGTGATGGTGCGCGGGATCGCGGCCACGCTCAAGGGGCACTTCCTCGGGTGGTTCGTGGGCGACGCGCTACAGATGCCTGGCGCATTCGTCGTCTCGCACGGCGCGATCCTTCGCGCCTACCGACATACGTCGGCAGGCGACCGTCCCGACTACCTCGCGCTTGCGCGCGGTGAGTGCGACGTGCCGGGGCGCACGTCGCGCGGACACTCGGCGGCCTGACGCGCCGCTGAGCTTCTCACGGGTAACCTCGTCGCCGCAGACCGGCGCCATCGGCGCCATCGGCGCCATCGGCGCACCGGAGAGCGGCGTGTCGCCGCCTAAAGCGCGTCAGCCGGCAAGCTTGATGTAGAGTCGCTGCGCGGTGTCGCGGACCTGCGGGTCCTTGTCGTGGCGATACTGCGAGACGATGCTGAGCGCGGCGCGCCCGCGGGCCTTGGCGACCGCCTCGATCGACGCGCAACGGAACTCGCTCGTCATGTCGACTGCGCCGCGGCCGGGCGTGGTCGACGTGAGCTGCTTGATGAGCTTCTGGATCGCGTCGGGGGTCCCCAAACGACCGAGAGCTGCGATGATCTGCAGCTTCATCTCGCCATCGGAGTTCTGGTCGAGCGCCGCTCCCAGCTGGCTCGCCGACGCCCCCTCGATACGGGCGATCGCTGCCGACTGCGCGAAGTAGCGCACCTGCGGCGACGGATCGTTGACGGCGCCGTGGAGCGCCGACAGTGCGTCGGGCGTGCGAAGACGCGCGAGCGCCGACGCCGCCGCGGCGCGACGCCGCTCGTCGGGGTTGCGCAGCATGGGGATGAGCGCCGACTCCGTTCCGTCGATTCGCATCTCGCCGAGCAACTCGGCGGCGTTGCGTGCCACGTACCACTGCGTGTCCTGCAGCGCATTGACCAGCATCGGGACGCCGGCGTGCAGCTCCACGAGGGCGTCGAAGTAGGCGCGCCGCTCGACCATGCTCTGCGAAGCGACGAGGTGCGCGAAGAGCGCCGATGCCCCTTCTTCCTCCATGCGACCGAGGACTCCGAGGAGGGCGAAGCGTTGGCGCGCGGCCGGGAGGAGCTGCGCGGTGAGCTTGAGCGCCATCGGCGAAATCAGGCGCTTCATGGCCAGCTCGCAGGTGTGGCGCAGGTCATCGTGCAGGCTCTGGCGTTCGAAGCCGTCCATCGCCACGAGAACGGCACCCACGGTGCGCGCGTCGCCCTGCTCCAGCGCCTGCTCTCCGCGTGTTGCCAACTTGGCGAGAGCCGACTCGGTCTGCGCGTACTCTGCGCCGTCACGGAGCGACGCGAGAAGCTCGGGCGGGAGCACCGAGGTGACCGGCGCGCTGTCGAGGCTCGACAGACCGACGATCTCCACGTTCCAGAGGCGCGAGGCAGCCGCCGCTTCCTCGATCGTCACGCCCCCCTGCGGATCTTCGGCCGCAGAGGTGAGGAGATAGCAGAGCTCGAGGAGGTCGCGGACGGGGGTGAGCTGACGAATGGAGAGGCGCCCGACCTGGTGGCGTTGGAGGCAGCTGACGAAGGCTTCAGACCCTTCGAGTCCGAAGGGCATCACATCGCCGCCATCGACGCGGATCGCCCCACCTTCGACCTCGAAGGCTATCGACCGTCGCCGGGAGCGATTCTCCACCTCACGTGCCGCCGCATCGCGAGTTGTCGAGTTGGGCCCCGTGGTCGCGTATGTCTCGAAAAGCCGCGATAAGGCCAGCGCGAACTCGATTCCCTCTTCAACCGCCATTGTCCTCGTCTCCGTTTCCCGGTAGCTGGAGAGAGTATCGGCACGAAAGAAGATGAGGATTAGTAAACCAACGGGACGGGGGACGGGGGACTGGGGACGGGAGTTCGACGGCGGGGGCGCGGAGGTGGTGCGCTACGTTGGCGGACGTCGTGATCCAGAGCGTCACCCGCGTGCGACCATCAACACAGCTGCAGCGGGAGGGCAAGTCGTGCGGTCAGCGGACTCCGGTGATATTCTGTCCCCCGTCGTCCATCCCCACGGTCGTTTTCCCAGTCGCCTCGAGATCTCATGCGCATCCGCCCTCGTCGATCGCTCGTAGTCGTTGCCCTGATGGGGTGCTGGTGGAGCGCGGGGAGTGCGCGCGCCGCGCTCGCGCAGTCGAGCCGCCCGGTCTACACCGCGGGAGCGCTCACGCCGCACCAGCAACTCTCCCGCGACATCTACAAGGAGCTGGTGGAGATCAACTCCGGCGTGGAGACGGGAAGCGTCACGGCGGCCGCCGAGGCCATGGCGGCGCGCCTCAAGGCGGCGGGGATTCCGGATTCGGACATCTTCGTGGGCGGTCCGCAGCCCAAGAAGTTCAACGTGGTCGCGCGCTACCGCGGGAAAGGGGGACCGGGGGCAGCGAAGCCGTTACTCCTCCTCGCCCACCTGGACGTGGTCGAGGCGCTCAAGGCCGACTGGTCCCCCGATCTCGATCCGTTCGTCTTCACGGAACGCGACGGCTATTACTACGGGCGCGGGACCGCCGACGACAAGGCGATGGCGTCGATCTTCGTGGCAAACGTCTTTCGCCTCAAGCGCGAGGGCTTCGTCCCCGACCGCGACATCATCATCGCCCTCACGGCCGACGAGGAGAGCGGGCCGTTCAACGGCGTGGACTGGCTGGTGAAGAATCACCGCGACCTGGTCGACGCCGCGGTGGTGATCAACGAGGGCGGCGGCGGGACGCTGCGCGACGGGAAGCCGCTGTTCAACACCGTGCAGGCCGCCGAGAAGATCACGACAAACTTCACGCTGCGGGCAACGAATCGCGGCGGACACTCCTCGGTCCCGCGCGACGACAACGCCATCACCTCGCTCGCCGACGCGCTCTCCAAGGTGGGGCGGCACCGCTTCGCCGTGCAGCTGAGCGAAGTGACGCGCGCCTTCTTCTCGCAGACGGCAGCGCTGGAGACGCCGGCGGTGGGGGCAGCGATGCGCGGGATCGTCGCCCGCACGAGCGACGCCAAGGCGCTCGCCGTACTGGAGAAGGATCCCCGCTACAACTCGATGCTGCGTACGACGTGCGTCGCGACGCTCCTGAGCGGAGGGCACGCCACCAACGCCCTCCCCCAACTCGCCGAAGCGAACGTGAATTGCCGCATCTATCCCACGAGCAATGCCGCCGAGGTGCGCGCGGAGCTGGAACGGGTGATCGGCGACACGAATGTCGCAGTGATCATCAAGTCGCAGCGCCCGGCCACGCCGGCGACCGCACTCGCCCGCGACGTGATGGGGCCGGTGGAGTCGATCACCCACGAGCTGTGGGGGAAGATCCCGGTGATCCCGACGATGAGCACCGGCGCCACCGACTCGCGCTTCTTCCGCGCGTTAGGGATCCCGGCGTACGGCGTCTCGGGGCTGTTCAGCGACCCGAGCGTCGACGCCCGCGCGCACGGGCGCGACGAGCGAATGGCGGTGAAGAGCTATTATGAGGGGCAGGAGTTTCTGTATCGGCTGACGAAGGCGCTCAGTTCGTCGACGGTGGCGCAGTAGGCAAACTGCGGACAGGAGACGGGGGACGGGGGACGGGAGTGCGGCTGGCGCCGCGGGGTGTGTTGCCGATCAGGGAGTGGTGCGGGGCGCATCATGGCGCGGACATGCGTCCGCCGGTGACCCAGGTGCGCCCGCCGACGGTGACCGTGGCGTCGGTGAAGAAGTTCCAGCGCACGTAGTCGCCGCGCACGGCGCCCCCCAACTCGGAGTTGTCACCTAACGAGAGGCGCACGACGCCGGCGCCGTATCCGTAGTACGGGATGAAGCGATCGCCGCTCTCGGGGATCGCCAGGAGCGGGTTGAAGCCGAGGGCGAACTCGCGGAAGGAGTGGCCGGCGGTTCCGGCGGCGTCGAGTTCGCGGGCGACGGCATCGCGCCCTTCGGCGGCGGTGAAGCCGGTCACCCGTCCGCGGGCGATCGTCATGACGAGCCCACGCACCGTCGTCCCTCCCCACATCCCGTCGGGGAAGGCGATGGTGCCATTGACGCTCTCCTCGATCGGCGCGACACGGATTGCACCTGCCGGGAGTTCGATCTCCCGGTCGATGAGGGTGTGCGCCTCGCGGGCGCGCCCCTGCGAGGCGTCGCCGTCCTGGCGCGTGACGACACGCTTCCCGATCTCGAACGTGAGATCGGTGCCGGCGGGCGTCGTGACCCGCACTGGCCCGCTCCGCATCGCCGCCTCGAAGGCGCGCTGCGCAAGCGCCAGCGCATCGTAGTCGGTGTGGACGAGCGCGTGCTGGTAGAGCGCCGCAGTCTCCGGGGTGACGGGGATCGGGTCGCCGGCGAGGGAGTAGGCGCCAGACCAGTGGAAGTGGATCGTCCGAACCGTGCGTCCCGCCGGGCGATTCAGGTGATACTGGAACGCCTTGTACGGCGCGTCGGTCGCGCCGGCGCCGGGAAGCATGATGCCGACGTCGGCGTCCTTGAGGATCTCTACCAGCTGCAACATCGGGCGCTGCTCGGCATTTCGCGTGTAGTCGCTGCGCCATTTCTGCGGTGTGGGACCGCGGGCGGGAATCAATCCAGCGACCTCGCCCCCGCCTTTCGGGATGGCGCGCATGAGCGCCTCGACCAGCGGATCGGCCGTTCCCGGCTCCATCACCAGGACGACGCGCTCGCGCTGGTTGAACTGCAGCCGCTCGACGATGACGCGGGCCACTTCGTCCCAGTCGGGCGCGGGCGCGGGCTTGGTGAGCGTCGCCTCGGCCGTCGATTGCGCATGCACCGTCGGCGCGAACGTCGCCAATGCAGTCGTGAGGGCGATCGCAATCATCACGGCAATGGCGCGGACGGTGTGGCTTGCACCATCGGACGTGCGGTGCGACGCGCCGCGCGAGGCTCGCTCTCGCATGTCGAGCTCTCGCGTTTCGTGACGTCGCGCCTCGCGCGCCTCGCGCGCCTCAACTTCCTCGTGATTGCGTTGCGTGCGTGCATCGCTCAACCGCGCGCCTTCCCCCTGGATCCCTTCTCGCATGCTCGTCTCCGTTGGCTTTCAGCTGAGCATTCTTACCGCCTCCCCGTGTCGCGTCGACATTTTCCGCGCGCCGTGTAGCAGCCCAGCGCGCCGCCCCAACTCCCGTCCCCCGTCCCCCGTCTCCCGTCCCATGTACGACTCCCTCGACCTCGCGGCGCTCGTGCGCACTCGGCGCGTAACACCGCGCGAACTCGTCGACGCCGCGATCGCCCGCATCGAGCGGCTCAATCCGCAGCTCAATGCCGTGATACACCCGATGTTCGAGCAGGCACGACGCATCGCCGACGCCCCGCTCGCCCACCCCGACGGGACATTCGCTGGCGTTCCCTTCCTGATCAAGGATCTCCTCACCGCGTACGAGGGGGAACCGATGGCGAACGGCTCGGCGCTCTACGCCGGGTGGCGCCCCGACCATGACTCGGAACTCATGCGCCGTTATCGCCGCGCCGGAGTGATCGTGCTCGGGAAGACCAACACCCCGGAGTTCGGCCTCGCTCCGTTCACCGAGCCCAGGGCGAAGGGAATCACGCGCAACCCGTGGAACGTGGCGCGCAGCGTGGGCGGATCGAGCGGCGGGTCGGCGGCAGCGGTCGCCAGCGGGATGGTCCCGATGGCGGGGGCGGGGGACGGGGGCGGGTCGATCCGCATCCCCGCCTCCTGCTGCGGAATATTTGGCTTCAAGGCGACCCGCGGGCGCGTTCCCACGGGACCCAACGACGGCGAACTGTGGGGCGGGGCGGTCACCGAGGGGGTCGTCTCGCGCTCGGTGCGCGACTCGGCGGCGATGCTCGATGCCGTGCACGGTGAGGACGTGGGGGCGCCGTACGCCGCGCCACCGCGTGCGCGCCCGTTCCTCGAGGAAGTAACCGCCGAGCCTGGGCGACTCCGCATCGCGTTCACCGACGCACCGATGCTCGGGCACGCGATCCATCCCGACTGCGCGGCGGCCGTGCGCGATGCAGCAGGCTTGCTCGAGTCGCTAGGGCACGACGTGGTCGAAGCGGCGCCGGCGATCGACCGCGATCGATTCAACGAGGCCTTCCTGACGGTCGTCTGCGGTGAGGTGGTCGCCGACCTGCGCGACGCGGCCGGGCGAGTCGGCCGCCAGGCGCAACGCGCCGACGTCGAAGTGGCGACGTGGGGGCTGGCGACGCTCGGCGGAGGGCTGAGCGCGGGCGACTACGCCAGCGCGCATCGCTACCTGCAGCGCACCGCGCGTGGCATCGGCGAGTTCTTCACCGGGTTCGACCTCCTGCTCACGCCGACGCTCGGCATGCCGCCGGTGCCTCACGGCGCGTTGCAGCCGAAGCCGAGCGAGGAACGGATGCTCAGGTTCTTTGGTGCGCTGCGCGCCGGCGGCTTGATGAAGCGACTGGGAGCGATCGGCGAGGCGGCGGCGACCGTCTTCGACTTCACGCCATATCCCCCGCTCTTCAATATCACAGGCCAGCCGGCGATGTCGGTGCCACTCTGGTGGAATGGCGAGGGGTTGCCGATCGGCGTGCAGCTGGCGGGGCGCTTCGGCGATGATGCAACGTTGTTCAGGGTGGCTGGTCAACTCGAACGGGCGCGCCCATGGGGCGAGCGCCATCCCCCGCTCTTCGCCGTCGACGCGATCGGCGCGCGCGGCGTCCCTGCCTGACGAGTCGATGCATCGCGGGCGGGCACTCCCTGGCCTTCGTGCGCCGGAGAATGTCCGCCCTGATGTTGATTCCCGTGCAGCGTGTCGACTGCCCAGCGCTGCACGCACGGCTCACATGGCGGTGGTCGTCACTCCACCTTGCCACGGCGCCGGCGCCGCACCATCGCCCCCACGCCTGCCACACCGGTGGACAGCAGGAGGAGTGAAGCCGGTTCGGGCGTCGCGATCGCCTGATCGGTGAGAACGGCGACCGTGAAGTCGTTGGGCTGACCGTTGGCTCCTGCGCCCATGATCATGGACTGTGCGGCGATGGCGTAGCGTTGATCTGCGTCGGCGAGCATGCCGGAGAGGGCCGTGGAATCCCCGGCGATGCACGACCGGGACCCGCCGGTCGTCCACCCGCATCCCCGCAGGACCCGCATGCTGTTCCCCTGACGCATGACCTCGGTGCCATCGACCACCTGGCGCACGCCGCCGTCACCGGTGAGCGTCACACGCGTCCGTCCCTCCAGCGGTGTACCCGTGCTCGATGCCATGGAGTTGTAGCCCATGACTCCGTACAGCGGCACGCCGTCGGCCCAGAAGCTGAGGCCGAGTGGAGTGTTGGAGACGAATTGCGTTCCCGGTGCAAAGCGAACGTGGAAGCCGACCCACGTGTAGCCTGGCGGTCCCTGCAGCGTGAATGGGTCCAACCAGACATTGCCGGCGTGGGCATCCAGCCCTTGCGAGGTGAACTGCAGCAAGCGGGACTTCCCGATCGTGCAGCCCATCCCGGACGACTGGAGGAACGCGCTGAGCGGACCTGCTCGGCACGCCGTCTGGGCGTGCCCTTCGCCGGGCAGCGCACTCAGCGCCGCCAGGCACGCAACGGCGAGACATCCCCGCCGAAAGCGATGGTGGATCATGAGCCCTCCTCGAGGTTATGGTCGCGTCCGCCTAACAAGCGGGAGCAACCGTCTGCAGGGGGATGTTAGCCTACGGTAATGCGTCGCACCGTGCAGCGCAGCACCTTTGTGGCGCGATGTTGGACGAAATGCACCACGGTCGCGCACGCCAGCGTCACGACATGCTCGACCTCGGCAGATGATGCAGTGTGACGCACGACGCACGCCATCCCCACTGCGGCAATATCTGCCTAGGGGTCGCGGTGTGAGGCACGACTACTCCTCACGAGTCAGATCGGACAAATCGACCGACCGCTGCGCCTCGCAAGGTCGGGATGCGACCTCGTCAGCTGCACGCGCGCGCGGGAGAGCCGACCACGCCTGCCTCGCGAGCGCGCGTACCCAACGCCGGGCGCTCCTCGTCGTCGGCGGCCGACGCCAGCTGGTGCGCCCCCGCGCGCACCTCGTCGAGCAAGCCGAGGAGCGTCGTGAGCTGCGCATCATCGAGCGGCTCGAGCACCGATTCGGTGGCGACCGCGACGGCGGAATCCATGCCGGCCAGGAGCGACCGCCCTAGCGCCGTGATGCAGCAATAGACCTGGCGGCGATCCGACGACGCACCGCGTTCGCGCGAGACGAACCCGGCCCCCTCGAGCTTGTCGATGAGTCGAGTGATTCCGGCCGCCTCCTCGATCATCCGCTCGCGGATCGCCAGCGTGGGGAGCCCTCCCTCCCCTGCTCCCCGCAGGATGCGCAAGACGTTGTACTGCGCGAGCGAGATCCCATGCTCTTCCACGACCTTGGTGACGGGGCGGCGCACCACCGCCGCGGTGCGCAGGATCGCCAGGAAGAGCTCCTCGCGCCGAGAGCGGAACGGACGCGTCTGCTGCAACTCCTCCTGGATGGTGCGACGCGGATCGGTCATGGTCGGGCGGGCGCTGGGGGCGTGAGCGGGACGAACGGCTTCGGGGGTTCCGTCAGTTGCAACGCGGGGCGGGAGTCAGCTCCACGACGCAGCGTCGAGGGCGAGGATCGTCGACAGCAGGACGTTCGCGCCGTTGGTGATGTCGCCCGGCGTCGAGAACTCCTTGGGCGAGTGCGAGATGCCACCGACGCTCGGGATGAAGATCATTCCCGACGGACAGAGCTGCGCCATGTGCTGCGCGTCATGCCCCGCACCGCTCGGCAAAGTACGTTTAGTCAGGGAGCGCGCGTCGGCGCTCGCCGCGACGGCCTGCTGGATGCGCGGGTCGCACAAGGCAGGCGCCGACAGGTGCGTGGGCTCGTAGCGGAAGGTGGTGCCGAGCGCCTTGCCGATCGCATCGGCCCCCTCGCGGATGCGGGCGAACAGCATGTCCTGCTTGGCCGCGTCGAGTTCGCGGAGCTCGAGCGAACAGACCACCTTGCCGGGAATGACGTTGGGCGCGCCGGGAAAGGCCTGCAGCCGCCCCACCGTCCCCACCTGCCGCCCCGGGACGCTGGTCACGACGTGATTCACCAACTCGATGAACTGCGCCGCGGCACGCATCGCATCGTGCCGCTGCCCCATCGGCGTCGTGCCGGCATGATTGGCAAAGCCCTCGATGGTCACGTCCCACCATCCGATCCCCACGATCCCTTCCACCACGCCGATGTCGAGGTGCGCGGCCTCGAGCGTCCCGCCTTGCTCGATATGCAGCTCGACATAGGCCGCGAAGTCGCCCTTCGCGCGACGCGCCTTGTCGAGCTGCGCCGGGTCGCCGCCGATGGTGCGAATCCCTTCGCCGATCGTCTTGCCGCTCTTGGTCTGTAGGGTGAGATCGCTGGCACTCACCTCTCCCACCAACGCCCGACTCCCGACCGTCCCCCCTTCCTCGTTCTGGAAGATCACAACATCGATCGGATGGCGCGTGGTGATCTTCGACTCGGCGAGCGTCTGCGCTACCTCGATCGCGGCGAACGAACCGACGGTGCCGTCGTAGTTGCCCCCCTCGGGGACCGAGTCGACATGCGAACCGAAGGCAATCGGCTTCCGCGACGTGTCGCGCCCCGCGCGCCGCCCCCAGATGTTGCCAGCCGTATCGACCGTGACCGTGAGGCCGGCCTCGCGCATGCGTGCCTTTGTGTACTTGCGCCCCTCGAGATCGAAATCGGAGTAGGCAACACGCGAAACGCCGCCAACAGGATTCTTCCCGAACGCCGACATCGCCGTGAGGTGCTGGTTGAGTCGCTCGCCATTGACACTCGGATCGGCGAGAACGCGCGCACCTGCGGGGCGCAGCGACGCGCCCCCCAGGTGCGACGCGCCCCCGAGGCGCTCGATCGAGAGCGCGCCGAGGGCGCTGAGGGAGGTGCGGGCAAAATCGCGGCGGCGCATGCTGTGGGACCGGTGGGGGATCACACAGTATGCGCCGCGGTTCAGCGATCTACCACTACCACTACCATTCCACGTAACCGACGATCTTGTCCTTGATCATGATCGCGCGGTCGGGAACGACCGTTCCCGGCGCCAGGTGCGAACCATCGACGTACGCACGCACACCGATCGTGCTTCCATTCCCGATCTTGGACCGGAAGACGACGGCCCAATCCTTGATCGTGACGTCGTCGCCGATCTGCGAAACCGCGTGCGGCTCGCTCGCATCGTCGGGACCGGCGTGCACCACGACGTGGAAGCCGATGTTGTCGCGATTCCCGACTTCGAGCTCGGTGTGCTCCAACGCGTGAAACGTCACGCGGTCCTGCAGGAGGGAAAGGACGCCGAAGTGGAAGTGTTCTCCCTCGTCGGCGCGGATCGAGACGTTGCGGCCGACCTTCTTCGCCAGTTCCTCGAACGCATCGTCCATCTGCACGCCGCCGATGATGCGGAAGCGATCGTTCTCCGGGTGTGCCTCTCCCTTGCCGTGAAAGGTCGGGAGGTCGGCGTCGTGGTTGAACTCCGTATGTCCAGGGTCGCGCCCCACGCCTTTCACCTGGCCGGGCGAGGTGTGAAACAGATCGGTGTATCCGCCGGCAAAGCTCACGTTGACGTGCAGCACCGCATCCATGAAGGCGCGGTCGGCGTCGGTGACCTTCGTGACTTTGCCCAGCGCGACGTTGTCGGCCTCTTCCTGCGTCTGGATGAACTTCCCGGGGAGAACCTTGGTGCCGGCGTGGATCACGATCCCCGGGGCGATGCGGGCGAGATGCCCGACGAAGGCGTCGCCTTCGACGGTCGCTGCGTCGATGTAGGCGTTGAAGCCCACGAAGGCCGCCTTCCCTTTCGATGCACCGACGGTCGCTGGCCCGACGATCGTCGCGCCGTGCGCGACGCTCACCCGGTCGCCGAGGATCACGAGCTTTCCGGAAACGAGCACGTTGTCCTGCAGATTGGTCTCGTCGCCGATCACGATCGGGCCCTGCGATCCGTCGAGCGAGACGAACGGCGCCACGAAGGCGCGGCACCCGATCATCACCCGCCCCGGCGACTCGATGCGTGCCGACGGGTCGACAAACGACGCGAAGCCTGGGCCGGCGGTGGTGGGGAGTACGGGAAGCCCGTTGGCCGCGGGCGAAAGCGACGCGCACGACGACGACGTCGACGCTCCGGTGTCCGTGGCATGCGGCGTATGCGAGGACGACGCCGGCGCGGCCGCGCGATCCACCGTCCCGTGCGATTCGACGGTCTTGACCGGGGGCTTCTCGACCTGCGGTGGCGGCTTCTCCTCATGGTGCTGCGCCGCTGCGATCACCGGCACAGAGGTCAGCAGCGAGATGAGGAGCGCGAACGACTGGAGTGGACGCATGGAGGATCCCGAGGACGTGTGAACGGATGGTTCTGTCCTCGTGTGGTATCGACCGAATACCCCGCCCTTCTTTAGGGGAGAGCCTCCGCGCCCTCATTGGCGCCTTCCAACTTCTTCGGGCTCGAGGTGCTCCCCGCCTTCGAAGCGGGCGGACTCGTCACCCGGAGGAGCGAGAGCGGATCGACCGACACGGCGCCGTATCGTGCGATCCAGTGCAGGTGCGGCCCGGTTACACGCCCGGTTGCCCCCACCCGCCCGATCACCGCCCCGCGCTCCACGGTATCTCCCTCGGCGACCAGTTGCTTGCTGAGGTGAAGGTAGACCGTCACCAACCCCTCGCCGTGATCGACGTAGATCACGTTCCCGCCGAGGAAGAAGAGATCGACCAGTCGCACGACGCCGCGATTCGCCGCGCGAACCGGCGCGCCGACGGCGCCGGCGAAGTCGGTCCCCATGTGCCGCGAGGTGACGGTCCCGTTGAACTCGCGCCCGCTCCCGTACACGCTCGTCACGCGCGACTCGCGCGGGCGGAGGAAGGGCTCGGTCCACAGCTTGGGCGTCTCGTGCGAGCGCGCCGACACCGCGGCCGCGCGCTCGGCTTCGCGCCGTTGGCGCGCCAGCAGCGCACTGTCGGGCTTCGCCGAAAAGCGCGGGGCAACGCGCAGGCGCTCGAGCGGATACGTCGCCGCGGCGAGCGGGATGTCCTGCATCGCGCTGTCGACCGGTTCACCGGCGCAGGTGAGAATCAGCGACACGCGCTTGGTCGCATCGACCGACACGGGGGCGAGCGCGTGCCAGGCGCCAGCGCTGTCGGCGGTGAAGTGCAGCGGCTCGCTCCCGATGCGTCCCTGCGGCGAGATCCCCGATTCGCTACTGCGAACGCTCAGCTGGAAGAGCGTCCCGGGCATCGGGCTCTGGGGTTGCCACGAGGCCTCGAGTGTCGACGCGCAGGGTGCGCTGCGAAAGAGCCCAGTGCGCACGACATCGGACGGCGCGCGTTGGTCCGAGTACGCGAGCTGCGTGGCGGCGAGGACGGCGGCGGCCAATACGCCGATGGCGATCGGCGCGTGGATCGGGCGAAGGGACACGATGCAACGCGGGCACGAGGAGCGGAGGGAACGCCACCCTGATCGGCGGCGAACCATCGTCGCCGCGCGCTCGGGCCCAGCGACGAACTACGACGCCGAGCGCGCGGTCACGATCAACATGCGCCGCGCACCGCCGGCGACCAACCCCGTGTCGACCTTCGCTGAAGGATTGGGACGCAGGTCAAAGATGCGCCCGCCGACCGCCCCGTTCTGAAACGGCACGCCTTCCATGAACCGAGCGTCCGCCTGACTCAAGCGGAGGAAGCGCACGCCCGGCTTGAGCGCGGTACGCTTGCGACGCGCGAGTGCGTTCGAGGACGCGGAGTCGAGCCGAAGCTCGATGCGCTCGAGTTTGTGCGTGGAGCTGGCGAGGAGCGGGGGCGTATCGACATGCGGAAGTATGGCCAGTGCCGACGCGGCGGCGATCCACATCGCGCCGTAGGCGCGGTGCAGCGCGCGCGGCCCTTCCTCGGGGAGCGAGGTCGTGAGGCGACGCACGCGTTCCACCAGTGGCGAGCCATCGGCGCCTGGCATGTGCCACGCGGGCGACGCGGCGCGCGGAGCGAGCCACTCGGCGACGCGAGCGAGCGCTTGTGCGAGTCGCAGCGGCTCTCGTGTGAGACGCACGGCCCAGGCATCGGCAGCGAATTCGGCGCTCAGTTGCAACTCACGTCGGGCGATGCGATTGAGCGGCTGGAACCAGCCGATGCACTCGATCCACGTCGCCAGCCGCAACCAGCGCGGATCGCCACGCACGACGTGCGCGAGTTCGTGCGCGAGGACGCCTTCCTGCTCGGCGATCGTGAGCTCGCGGAGCGCACGCGTGGGGACGACGATCTCGTCGAGGGAGATCGCGGCCGGTGCGGGGAGTGCGTCGCTCATCGAGAGACGCACTGGGCGAGTGGTCCCGGCGCGCGAAGTGAGGTGACGCAGCGCATCGCCGGCGATCGTGCGCGATGCATCGCGACGCGCGCGGAGTGCGGCGAAGAGGCGGTGGCGTGAGAGCGCGAGCCGCCCGAGGAGGAGGAGCGCAACGAGTCCCCACGCAACGACGGCAATCGACGTGCGGGAGAGGGTGATTACCGTCAGCCGCAACCTGGTGTCGGCGGCAGCGCGGATTGCAGCGAGCGACGGCGGCCCGGCGGTGCCGGCATTCGCCAGTTGGTCGATGGTGATGACACTTCCCTCCGCCCCGGCGTCGCGCCGCACGCGCACGTGCCGCTCTTCGGAGAAGAGCGCGCCGGGGAGCTTTGCGTAGGACGGAGAGTCGTCGCGTTGGGTGACCTGCACCGCGGCCATCGCACGGCGCGCCGCCTCCGGGAGCTGCCAGGCGCCGCCGACCGGGCGCCACGGCGAGGCGAGTTGTGCCGCGCTGGTGATCCAGCCGGCGACGAGTGCCACGTTCCAGATGGCGTGACGTGCGGCGGGGGACGCAGCGAAGCGGGGACGCGAGGCGAGCCACCATGCCGTCAGGAGGAGCACGGTGCTGTGGATCGCGTACGTGAGGAGCCACGCGCCAATGAGCGTCGCGCCAGGTCCTGCGACCGGGAAGGTTCCCGGCATCCCCATCCAACTAGCGTCCATTCCCGTTCACCGAATGCTCGGCGGCGGCAATCAATCGTTTGACCTCGGCGAGGTCGCCCGGACGGATCTCCTGCTCGGCGAGGAGGTGCGAGATGAGCGCGGCGGGGCGTCCGGCGAAGAGCATGTCGGTCAGCTCACCGACCATGGAGCGCCGTACCTCGGGCTCGCTCACCTCGGCGCGATAGTGGAACTGTCGCCCGATGATCTCGTGGGAGATGACGCCGCGCTTTTCGAGGCGCGAGAGGAGCGTCGCCACCGTGGTGTGGGCAAGAGGGCGATCGGGCATGAGCGCTTCCTGCACGTCGACCACCGTCGTGGGACCGCGCGACCAGAGGACGCGGACGATGGCGAGTTGGAGGTCGGTCAGGTGGACAGACATTCTTCTAGAAGACGAGAGGACGAGAAGACGAGAAGACGAGAGTGCTTGCTCGGCGACGGTCGTAGTGGGTCTGACACCTTCTTTCGGGATTCCGTTTCCTTCCGAGAGGGCGTGGTCGCGAGGGGGAGGGATGGGGGTTAGGCTTGGGCGGCTTCACTCCTCTCGATTCCACGCCCGTGAGTCCTGCGTCTTCCGCCGCCACCGCTGCCGCCCCCGCGCTCCCCGCGACTGGGCGGCCGTGGTGGTGGGTGCCGTCGCTGTACTTCGCGCAGGGGCTTCCGTACGTCGTCGTCATGACCGTATCGGTCGTGATGTACAAGCGGCTCGGGATCTCCAACAGTGACATCGCGCTGTACACGAGTTGGCTCTACCTCCCGTGGGTCGTGAAGCCGTTGTGGAGCCCGCTCATCGACCTGTACGGCACCAAGCGACGCTGGACAGTGTCGGCGCAGTTCGCGGTGTCGGCGGCACTGGCGGCGATCGCCCTCGCGCTCGGCTCGCCGTCCTTCTTCGCACTCACGCTCGCGGTCTTCTGGGTGATGGCGCTCATGTCGGCGACGCACGACATCGCCTGCGATGGCTTCTACCTCCTCGCACTTCCTGAGCGCGAGGCGACCGCGTTCGTCGGCGTGCGGAGCACCTGCTATCGCATCGCGATGATCACCGGGCAGGGAGGATTCGTGGTGCTGGCGGGGTGGCTCGAGCAACGAACCACGGGCGCGCCACGCCATGCCTGGATCGTCACCTTCGCAGCGATGGCGATCGTCTTTGCCTTGCTCGCGCTCTGGCATTCCTTCGCCCTTCCCCGTCCCGCCGTCGACCGGCCGATCGGAGGCGGCGCATCGGCCGACAAATCGCGCAATGCTGCTTCGCGATCGACGTTCTTCTCCGTGTTCACCTCGTTCTTCGACCGGCCGCGCATGTGGGCGGTCCTCCTCTTTCTCCTCCTGTATCGCTTCGCCGAGGCGCAGCTGGTGAAGCTGGTGACGCCCTTCCTCCTCGATCCGCGCGCCGAGGGAGGGCTGGGACTCTCGACGAGCCAGGTGGGGGTCGCCTACGGAACGGCCGGCGCGCTCGCGCTCACCGCGGGCGGGCTCCTCGGCGGCGTACTCGCCTCACGTCTCGGGCTCAAGCGCATGCTGTGGGTCTTTGTGGCAGCGATCCACATCCCCGACGCGATCTTCGTCTGGCTCGCGTATTCGCAGCCCACGAATTTCTCCGTGATCACCGCCGCGCTCGCGCTCGAGCAGTTCGGCTACGGCTTCGGCTTCACCGCGTACATCCTCTTCATGATCATGATCAGCCGCGGTCCGCAGCAGACGGCGCACTACGCCATCTGCACCGGCTTCATGGCGCTCGGGATGATGCTCCCTGGGATGTTCGCCGGGGCGCTGCAGGAGAAGCTCGGCTATCCGCACTTCTTCGTCTGGGTACTGGCGTCGACGATCCCGGGATTCGCGGTCGCGGCGCTGCTGAAGATCGATCCGGAGTACGGGAAGCGGCTCGAGCCCAGCACCTAACGATCGATTAGATCTTTTCGTCGTTGGCGCTGCCAATGACGTACAAGGCTCTCGCAGTGATCTGCGCTTCTACCTCCGTCTTGTTTAGGAGAATTCTGATGTCCCGTCAAACGCTCACCGCAGACGTGGCGCAATATTTGTCGCTCGAAGAAGAGCTCGTGGTATCCGTGATAGACGAGTTTCTGTTACGGCTTCACAAGGGTGCGGTCGAGTACGAGGGACTGAATGGAGACTACATTGGCGAGCAATTGAACTGGGACATCGCACCGCAGGGTTTTTATCACTTGCTTGGCTTCCTCGAGTGGTTTGCAACCTGCTATTCGTGGAATCCCGGCACTGCGAATGAGTACCTCGGCAGGATAGGTGGTGCCACGAGGTGGGCTCCTTTTCGCCACCAGCGCGACAGCTGGACGGAAAGCGCTGACTACAAGCGAATTCGTGCGTCCCGCCGTCTCGGTGAATGAGAGCGCGCGCTTCTCACTCGGACAACGAACGACGCGAGAGACGCTCTGCGAAAATGTACTGGCGTGCCACCTCCTCACCGCGCGCAGTGAGGACACTCACGTTCGAGTTCGACAGCCGCCGAAGGTGCGCAAGGCGCCTCCCATGTAGCACTCCAACCGTCCGCGGATCGTACCCGTGCTCACGCACAAGCTCGATGAGTTCGTCGCGAGCGATCCTTCCACCGCGCCGCAGGACTTCAGCAATGATTGCATTGGTACCGCCGAGCGGCGAAAGGCTCTTCATCTCCTCGGAGCCGCCTGACGAGGTGTAGTAGCGCCCCTTGTTGTGTCCGCGTGCGTCGATCATTCCACGATCCGCGAGAATCTGCAGATGGTAGCGTGCGGTCCGTGGCGAGATGGCGAGGCCCAGCTGAATCTCCCGCGAAGTTGCACGTCCTCTCGTCGCGATGAAGTCGGCAATTTGTTGCTGCACGCTGGACAGTTCGGCAAGCTCACGCTCGATGTGCAGCTTTGCTTCCAGCGCTCGTTGTTGTACTCGCAGCGCATTGAGAAGGAAGAGGAGCCAGTCGCCGAACGCGGCCGGCTCGGCTCGCATCGCAAGCTGCGACGTGCGCAGCGCGACATAGTACGCCTGCTTATTCTCCTCGATGACGCGCTCGAGGGATGCATACGGTACGTAGTCGTAGCCTGCGCGCAGTAGTAGAAGAATCGTCAGTGCGCGTGCCAGGCGACCATTACCGTCCTGAAACGGATGTATCGCGAGGAATTCGACGACGAACCGAGCGACTACCAGGAGCGGATGGAGTTCGGGGTCCTCCAGCGCCTCGTTCGTAGCGCGTACCAGCTCCTGCATCAACCTCGGCGTGTCGAAAGGCGTCGCTGTTTCGAAGAGGGTCTCGACGACGCGGTCGCCGTCCTTCAGCACGACGTGGTTTGGCGAAGTCTTGTACTCCCCCCGATGTCGCTCGTCGCGAGTCGAGTGCTTGAGGAGTATGCCGTGCAGCTGCTTCAGGTGGTTCTCACTGAGCGGGATCGCGTCGTAGCTCCCGAAGATCATCGTGAGCAACTCACCGTAGCCGAGCACTTCCGCTTCATCTCGCGCGCGAAACGAGTCGATGCGCAGGCCGGACAGGACGTCTCGCACCTCCGCGTCGGTGAGCGCCGCGCCTTCGATGCGCGTCGAGCTTCCGGTTGACTCGACGGTGGTGACCTGCCTGAGCTTCTGCAGGCTCTCGGCGCGGATTTCCTGGAGCTTTCGCCAGTGTCCGCGAAAGTGATCGAGCTCGCCGATCAGTCGGGTCAGCTCACCGGTCTGACGTCGGTCGAGTGACGGGTGGAAGTCGTCGCGGGCTATGGGCATTGGGCGGTGCCTGTGTTTGCAGAGCGCCGACAATGTTGCCGATTAACGGCTGATATTCAATAAAGAAAATTCTACGCGAACCAAATTACTCTGAGTTTACCACTTGCGAGGAATACATAGACGCTCTACCGTACCACCCTCGGCCGAGTAATTCAATTTCTCGGCTGAAAAATGAGAAAGCCCGCGTTGGCGCGCGGGCTTCTCGATCAACCCAAACCGAGGTCCGCGTGAACGAACTATCGATTGAGTTGGGTCTCGCAAATCCAACATACCCCGATCGCTCGGCTCCGTCCATTCGGATCTCAAGTTCCCTGGAGGAACTCATGATCAACACGGACGGCAGCATCCCGGTGACGCTAGTCGGCGCATCGGGCACGAGCTACGCCTTCAAGGCGTATCCGAAGAACTCCTCGTGGAACGCAGTCGCGGGCAACTACGCGATCCTGCGGCAAGTGAGTGGAGGAACCGTGGTGTATGTCGGGGAATCCGCAAACCTCCGCGACCGAATGGCCTGCCATCACCGGCAGCCATGCTTCGACCGGAATGCATGGACCCATCTCGCCTTTCGCGGCGAGGGGTCCGCTGTGAGGCGTCTGGCGATCGAGTCGGATTTGATGGCCAAGTACAAGCCCACCTGCAACCGGGAAGTCTGAAGTGAACGATCGGACCTCGGCGGTGACACTCGCCACCATCGGTGACATCGCCGAGGTCCGCCCCGGGCTGTCCACCGGGGAGCGGTTGGAGCATAAGGATGGCGCCCCCTGGCACGTCATCCTCAGCCGACACCTCGTTCCGGGGCAGCCGTACCGATACGCCGACTCCGATCGATTCACCATCGACACGACGCGTGATGCAAAGCGGTACCTCGTGGTGCCGGGCGACGTACTCTTTATGTCGCGCGGCGCCCGGAACGTTGCCTCGTGGATCGACTGGGTCCCAGAGAACAGCGTCGCCCCGGTCTCCTTCTACATCCTGCGCCCGGGTCCGGCCGCCGAGTCAGGGTACCTCGCGTGGTGGCTCAACCAGCCCGTCGCACAGCGCGCCATCGCCGATGTCCGCACGGGAGCTGGAACGCCGATTGTCCAACGGCGGTCGTTCGCCGAGCTCCAGATTCCGCTCCCCGCACTGGCGGAGCAGCGCACGATCGCCGAATTGGGCGAGGCGATGACGCGGGAGCGACTCATCCTCGAACGGCTCGCCGCCGCAACCGAGCAGTTGCACCTCCTCACCAGCGAACAGATCGCGCGCGACCTCCTGGCGCGCTCAGGAGCACACGATGACGAGTAGCGAAGTTCCCCTCCCCCGCGTCGACCAGCAGGAGATCAACGACATCCTCTGGCGGGCCTGCGACACCTTCCGCGGCACGCTCGATCCGTCGCAGTACAAGGACTATCTGCTGGTGATGCTCTTCCTCAAGTACGTGAGCGACAGCTGGGCCGACAAGCGCGACGAGTATGCGCGCAAGTACGGTGGCGATGTCGTGCGCGTGGAGCGGGCGCTGGCGCGCGAGCGCTTCGTGGTGCCCCCCACGAGCGAGTTTGCCTGGCTCTATGAACGGCGCAACGAGGACAACCTGGGAGAGCTGATCAACCAGGCGCTCGAGGCCATTGAAGACGCCAATCGCGCCAAGCTGGAGAACGTCTTCCGCAACATCGACTACAACAGCGAGCCCAACCTCGGCGAGACGCGCGACCGAAACCGTCGGCTGCGCAACCTACTCGACGACTTCGCGAAGACCGAGCTCGACATGCGCCCCAGCCGAGTGGGGCACATGGACGTGATCGGGAATGCCTACGAGTACCTCATCGGGAAGTTCGCCAGCGATGCGGGAAAAAAGGGGGGCGAGTTCTACACGCCCCCAGAAGTAGCGACACTGCTGGCGAAGCTGCTGGCCCCAAAGCCCGGCGAAACGATCTACGACCCCGCCTGCGGATCGGGGTCGCTGCTCATCCGCATGGCGCGCGAAGTGGGGAGCGACAACTACTCGCTGTTCGGGCAGGAAGTGAACGGACAGACATGGGCGCTGTGCAAGATGAACATGTTCCTGCACGAGATCGACAATGCCCGCATCGAGTGGGGGGATACGCTCAACGCCCCCAAACTGGTGGAAGGATCATCGATCCGGCGCTTCCACGTGGTCGTCGCCAACCCACCCTTCTCGCTCGACAAGTGGGGGGCGGAGAAGGCGCCTGACGATCGCTATGGTCGCTTCCATCGTGGCACGCCGCCCAAGTCCAAGGCCGACTACGCCTTCATCTCACACATGGTGGAGAGTGCGGTGGAGGTGGATGGACGCGTGGGGGTCATCGTCCCGCATGGCGTGCTCTTTCGCGGCGGCGCCGAGGGGAAGATTCGGCAGAAGCTGATCGAGGAGAACCTGCTGGAGGCGGTGATTGGGCTGCCGGCGAACCTCTTCTTCGGGACGGGGATTCCGGCGGCGATCCTGCTCTTTCACAAGGGGCGCGCGACGACCGATGTGATGTTCGTCGATGCGAGCAGGGAGTTCGAGCAAGGGAAGCGGCAGAACAGGCTGCGTGAGAAGGACATCGAACACATCGTGCAGATCGTGCGTTCCGGCCTCAATGCAGAGCGGTACGCGCATCGTGCGACACTTGAGCAGATTCGAGAGAACGAGTTCAATCTGAACATCTCACGGTTCGTGGATACGTTCGAGCACGAGGTGGGAATCGATATCTGCGCCGTCGAGGCTGAGATCGAAGTCCTTGAACGAGACCTTGCTTCGACTCGGGCAGAGATTCGCCGACACCTGAAGCGCTTGAAGCTGTGAGCCCGAATCGATGCTGGCGCCAGGTCACACTTGAATCGCTTCCGATCAGCGTCACCGGGGGTGTGAGTGTGCCGTGCGACAATAGGTCGGCAAGGCAGGGCGAACCCGCGGTTCTGAAGCTAAGCGCACTAAACGCCGGCCGGTTTGAGCCGACCGAGAACAAGGCAGTTCACCATCCGCATACCCTTCGACTTGGCGATCATGTTCAGGCCGACACAATCCTCATCAGCCGTTCGAATACGGAAGATCTCGTCGGATCATCTGTTTACGTTGCGAAGGAGTATCCTCAACTCTTCCTTCCGGATCTCATCTGGAGCATCAACGTCACGGACCGAAGGCGGCTTTCAGCAGAGTGGCTGAGCGTCGCACTTGGGACCACGACATCACGACGTCAGATCAAGTCGCTGGCCAGCGGCACCAGCGGTAGCATGAAGAAGCTGTCTGTAAAGAGGCTCGGACAACTGCGCATACTGCTTCCCCCAGTCGGGGAGCAGGAGAGAATTGCGAGGTTTGTCCGTACCTTGACGAATGCGCAGTGGCAAGTCGACGCACTCGTTCGGACAAAGCGCATCATGAAGCGCGGGTTGATGGAGGCGCTGTTGTCCGGCAGGCAACGTCTCCCAGAATTCACGGAAGACTGGAAGCGCTACCGCCTTGGGGCTCTTTTTCAAGAAAGGATCGAGACCGATCGAGCAGACCTTCCCTTGCTCTCTATCACCGCAGATCGCGGTGTGGTGCCACGCGAAGAGATTGACAGGCGAGATACGTCAAATCCAGACAAACGCGCTTACCTCCGCATAGCTCCGGGCGACATTGGATACAACAGCATGCGTATGTGGCAAGGCGTCAGTGCACTATCGGAACTCGAAGGCATTGTCAGTCCTGCCTACACCATCTGTACGCCAACGAGTGAGATAGACGGTCGGTTTGCGGCGACACTGTTCAAGCACGCGCCAGTTGTCCATCTCTTTCGACGATACTCACAGGGTTTAGTCGATGACACCCTAAGCCTGAAGTTCCACGACTTCGCGCAGATCTGCGTTCAGATTCCGGGTTTAAGAGAACAAAAAGCGATCGCTCGCATCTTCTCGCTAATCGACGACGAGCTCGCAGGATTGCGACGACTCCTGCAGCTACTTGAGGTGCAGAGGCGCGCGCTTGTCGACAAGCTCCTCTCCGGCGAAATCCCCATCCCCGCCTCATGACCGCCCCTCACCTCCCCACCCCCGCGTGGCGAGAGGACGAGGCCTCCCAGATTCCCGCCCTCCAACTCCTCGTCAATCTAGGCTGGAGCTACCTCCCGCCTGACGAGGCGTTGGCCGCACGAGGCGGGCGCACGGGGCGCGTGCTCCTGACGGCGATCCTGGCCCGCCAGCTCGCGGCGCTCAACACGATTCGCTTCAAGGGAGAGGAGTACGCCTTCTCTGACGCGAACATCCAAGACGCGATGCAGACGCTGGAGAATCGCGAGCCCGACAACCCCGTGCGCGTCAACGAGGGCGTCTACGACCTGCTCAGGCTCGGCAAGTCGCTCTCCCAGTCGATCGAGGGAGACCTCAAGAGCTTCCCCATCCGCTACATCGACTGGGAGCACCCGGAACGCAACGCCTTCCACATCACCGAGGAATTCGCGGTCGAATCGGCCGGCGCTGCCGATTCGCGTCGCCCCGACATCGCGCTCTTCGTGAATGGCATACCGCTCGGCGTCATCGAGTGCAAGCGCGCCGACATTCGCAATCCAGTCAGGGAGGCCATCTCCCAACAGATCCGCAACCAGAAGGAGGAGTACATCCCCAGGCTCTTCTGGTATGCGCAGCTGCTGCTGGCGCTATCTCCGGGCGAAACCCGATATGGCACCGTGGGGACGTCGCAGAAGTTCTGGGCGGCCTGGAGGGAAGCGCTGGACGAGGACGCGCTCGCGCAGCTGGTGAATCAACCAATGCCTACGAAGGTCACCGAGCAGTTGTTCGCGGGGCGCTTCCACCACGTGCGTGAACACTTCGAGGCGCTCGCCCGCGAAGGACGCCGCGTGAACGAACAGGATCGCACGCTGTATGCGCTCTGTCGCCCGGAGCGACTGCTGGAGCTCGTGCGGCGCTTCACTCTCTTCGACGAAGGGGAGAAGAAGGTCGCTCGCTACCAGCAGTTCTTCACGGTGCGCGAAACGCTGGCCCGTGTGCGGACGGTCGACGCCGAGGGGCGCCGGATGGGTGGCGTGGTCTGGCACACGCAGGGAAGCGGGAAGTCACTCACGATGGTCATGCTCGCCACCGCCATCGCCGAGGCGCTGGACATTCCGGCGCGAAAGGTCGTGCTCGTGACCGACCGCGTCGACCTGGACGACCAGATCTGGAAGACGTTCCACCACTGCGGGCTGGAGCCCATGCGGGCCCGCACCGGGAAGCACCTGGTGGAGCTGCTGGACGATCCGAAGCACCCGGTGATCACCACAGTAATCGACAAGTTCGAGGCAGCGACCAAGGCGAAACTCCGGCTGGAGTCGCCCGACATCTTCGTGCTAGTGGACGAAAGCCATCGTGGGCAGTACGACGTCCTGCACGCCAACATGCGCCGGGTGCTCCCCAGGGCCTGCTTCATCGGGTTCACCGGCACCCCCGTCGCCAAGGGGCAGAAGAACACCATCGCGAAGTTCGGGGGGCTCATTCCCCCCGTCTACACGATCAACGACGCCGTGGCCGACGCCGCGGTCGTCCCGCTGCTCTATGAAGGGCGCGACGTGCCGCAGGTGGTGGATCGCGAGCAGATCGATCGCTGGTTCGACCGCATTACGGCGACGCTTACCAAGGATCAGGCCGCGGACCTCAAGCGGAAATTCAGCTCGACGTCACAGCTCAACAAGGCAGAGCAGAAGGTCGCCGCTATCGCCTGGGATGCCAGCGCGCACTTCGTGAACAACGGATGGAAGGGAGTCTTCAAGGGGCAGCTCGTCGCCCCAGACAAGGCGACCGCGCTCCTCTACAAGAAGCACTTCGACGAGTGCGCGCTGGTGACCACCGAGGTGCTCATCTCGGCGCCAGACGATCGCGAAGGCGACGACGACGTCCACGAAGGGAACAAGTCGGCAGTGGTCTCGTTCTGGCGCTCCATGGTGGGCAACGCGGGCCGCTTCAAGGACGAGGCGGACTACAACAAGATCCTCATCCAACGGTTCAAGTACGGCGAGGAGCCGGACATCATCATCGTCGTCGACAAGCTCCTCACCGGGTTCGACGCACCTCGCAACACTGTCCTATATCTCACGCGCCGACTCAAAGAGCACACTCTGCTCCAGGCGATCGCACGTGTGAACCGAGTGTGGGAAGGAAAGGACTTTGGCTACGTGATCGACTACGCCGGCGTGCTGCACAAGCTGAACGAGGCGCTGGACCTCTACGGGTCGCTGGGAGGATTCGAGAGGGACGATCTCGAAGGAACGCTTGTCGATGTTTCCGTCGAGACGGCGCGCCTGCCCCAAGTGCACAGTGAGTTATGGAGCGTCTTCTCGCTTGTACGCAATCGACGCGACCAGGAGGAATACGAACGTCTTCTGGCGAATGAGGAAGTGCGTGACGAGTTCTATCGCGCACTTTCAGCGTACGCACGGACTTTGGCAGCAGCACTAGGCAGCGTGCGCTTTGTCGAGACCACTCCCGAACAACGCGTGCGCAAGTATCGCGATGATTTGCGCTTCTTCGAGGCGCTCAGGCGTGCCGTTCGTCGTCGCTACGCCGAGGTGATCGACTTTGGCGAGTACGAAGGGAAAATCCAGAGGCTCCTCGACCGGCACGTGGGAACGGGTGAAGTAGAGACGATTACTCCGCTCGTCGACATCTTCGATCGCGAGGCGTTCGCACGTGAAGTGGCGCTAGCGGGAACTCCGGCGTCGAAGGCCGACCTCATTGCCAATCGCACGGCTAAGACGTTGCGCGAGCGGATGGACGAGGATCCGACCTTTTATCGAAAGTTCTCCGAACTGCTCGAGCGAACCATCGCTGAGTGGCGCGCACAGCGCATCTCAGACGCCGACTACCTCGCTCGCGTGCAGCAGGTCGAACGTACCATCGTTGAGCGGCCCGTCGATCAGGTGCCAGACGCCGTTCGCAACGACCCCGTCGCGACTGCCTACTTCGGTGTTATTCGCGAGAAGCTGGCGAAATACGAGACCGAGAGTGAGAGGGTCGACGCGTTGGGTGCAGACGCCGCGGTGGCCATCGACGACATCATCGATCGACGCCTGGTCGTGAACTGGACCGAAAACGTTGACGTCCAGAATCGCATGAAGACAGAGATCGAGGACGAATTGTTCGAGATCAGGGATCGCCACGGTGTATCCCTCTCGCTCGAGGACATTGACGCAATTCTCGACGACGTTCTCAACGTCGCCCGGAGGCGAAAGGGCACGTGACCTGGCTCGACGACGGAACGTTACGGATGTCCGCGTCGTGGGGGGCACGGGAGTTCGAGTACGTGCTCCGATTCGAGAAACGTCGAGACCTGCTGATCACGGTCTATCCCTCACTTCATGTTGAAGTCGCCGCGCCGCACCTGAAGTCCGTGGAAGAGGTTGTCGGTCGCGTCCGCGCGCGTCGTTCATGGATCGCACGGCGGTTGCGGGAGTTCGAGGATCAGCCATGCGTCAATCCTCATCAGTTCGTTCCCGGTGAAAGCTTTTTGTATTTAGGTAGACAGTATCGACTTCGGATCGAGCGCGCGGGATCGGGTGTCGCGATTCATCGTGGGCGATTGGTGGCCAAGGTCGGTCAGAACGCAGCTGTCGCGGACATCAGGAGTGCGGTAGTCGGATGGTACCTGCAGCGCGCGCGAGTCGTATTCGCTGATAGAGCAGCAAGACTACAGCGAAGCATTAGCCTTGTGTCCGGCCTTCGTTGGAGTCTACGGATTCAGCGGATGTTGCGACGTTGGGGAAGTTGTACTTCGCGCGGCACGATCACGCTGAACCCGCTGCTTCTGCAAGCGCCGCCTTCGTGCGTCGACTACGTCATCGTGCACGAACTGCTTCACCTGCGTGAGCCGCGCCATTCGACTCAGTTCTATCGACTTTTGCGACGTGCTTTGCCGGACTGGGAGAGGCGCAAGCAGACGCTTGAGAGATCAGCGACTCGAAGCTGGGACTAGCCGCTTGTTAAGCCGGCGGATGATGTACGCGATCGACCGCAGCTACGGCTGCCGGTCTTCCCCCGGCGCATAGTCGAGCACCAGCGTTTCGCCGTTCGGGAGCGAATGCCAGCGGGCCGAATAGTCGTGAACCCGCGCACGGATGCTATCGAGCTCCCCCTGCGTGAGGACAAGGGGCGAGGCACCAGGGCGCTTCGCGTAGAAAGCGGTCAATTGGCCGTTGATGTCGTCCAACGAGATCTCGTGCCCCGTCGCGCGCTCGAGATCGAACAGTCCCACAATCTCCTCGACCGGGTCGAGGTCGTCCGGCAACGGCCCGCGCGGCCACGGCGACCCAAAGTCCTCGAAGTTCCACCCGTCGCACACCAACCCGTAAAAGCCTCGGCGTAACCGCAGCGTGCTCTCCACGGCATAGTGCGTGAGGTCGTGCACCGGGAAGAACGACTGCACGTTGCGCTGGACGGTGACGCTCCCGTTCGCTCGCGACAGGGCAAAGGAGGCGATGCGCCCGTCCTTTCCCTTCTTGAGTCGGAGCTGCAACGGCGCTGAGGCAGACATCGGCGGCGGGAGAGTCGCGGAGACGCGTGACGGGGGAGCGAGAAGGGGATAGTATTGCCACGTCCTTCACCCGACTCAAGCGATGCAGCGTCGTTCTCCGACCGTCCTGGCCCTCGTTCTTCTCTCGGCGTGCGCAAGTGCGCCGCGCCCCACTTCGGTCGCCGCCCCCGTGGCAGCGCCGCTCCCGCGCAGCGCGGCGATCATTCCGGCACCGATGAGCGTGCGCCCGACCGCGAGCGACTCGTTCGCGATCACCGACAGCACGCGGATCGTGATCTCGAGCGACGCCACGATCGAGGTGCAACGTGTCGCACTGCAGCTCTCGGCGCTCCTGGCGCCGGCCGCAAAGGGAGGAGTGAGTCGCCTCGCAGCGGGCGAATCGGCGCCACCGAGGAGCATCTCCCTCATGCTCGCCACCGACACCCTTGGCGACGAGGGCTACACGCTCATCGCCTCGCGCGACGGCGTGCAGCTCCGTTCGTCGTCGCCCGCGGGATTGTTCGCCGGGGTGCAGACGCTGCGACAGCTCCTTCCGGAGGGGGTGGAGTACCACGCCGCCGTCGCTCGCAAGCTCGTCGTCCCCGGCGTCCGCATCGACGACCGCCCTCGTTATGCATGGCGCGGCGCGATGCTCGACGTGGCGCGCCACTTCCTTCCGCCGGACGACGTCAAGCGCTTCATCGACTACATGGCCGCCTACAAGCTGAATCGCTTGCACTTGCACCTGTCGGATGATCAGGGATGGCGCATCGAGATCGCGAAGTGGCCCAATCTCACCGCGCATGGCGGGCGCACCGAGGTAGGGGGCGGCTTCGGCGGCTTCTACTCCAAGGCGGAGTATGCCGACATCGTCGCGTACGCCGCCGAGCGCTACATCATGATCGTCCCCGAGATCGACATGCCGAGCCACATCAATGCGGCGCTGGCCTCGTATCCCTCGCTCAACTGCGACGACAAAACACCGCCACTCTACACGGGGACGCGCGTCGGCTTCTCGCTGATCTGCGTCACGCGCGAGTCCTCGTACGCATTCATCGACGACGTGGTGCGCGAGATCGGGGCGATGACCCCCGGCCCCTACTTCCACATCGGGGGCGATGAGGTCGAGAAGCTCGACCACGCCGGCTACATCGCGTTTGTCGAGCGTGTGGAGTCGATCGTGCGAAAGAACGGGAAAAAGACCGTGGGGTGGGCAGAGATCGCCGCGGCGAAGCTCTCGCCCGAGACGATCGCCCAGCATTGGCGCCCGATGCGCGACAAACCGATCGATTCGTCGGCCGTACACGCTGCGCGCGGTGGCCAGATCATCCTCTCCCCCGCGCCGCGCACGTACCTCGACATGAAGTACGACAGCAGCACCGTACTCGGCTACACGTGGGCAGCGATCTTCGACGTCAAGGACAGCTACGACTGGAACCCCGACACGTTTCTCCCGGGCGTGAGCGGACGCGCAGTACTCGGCGTGGAAGGGCCGCTCTGGTCGGAGACGATCGAGCGCCGCAGCGAGTACGAGTACCTCGCCTTCCCACGCCTGATCGCGCTCGCCGAGGTGGGTTGGTCGCAGCAAGCGAGTCGCGGGTGGGAAGACTTTCGCGTGCGGCTCGGCAATCAGGCGGGGCGGCTCTCGGCGTTAGGCATCAACTTCCACCGTTCGTCGCAGATCCCCTGGCGGGAATAGCCGCCAGGTACTCCAAGAGGACGTGGCGACTCGGGCCCCTCGCAGAACTGACCGCGAGGGGCCCCTTCGCCTAACGGTTGTACTCCGACAACCAGTGGAACTGCCGCTCGGCGAGCTGGAAGTGGCGGTCGCTGCGCCGGAGCTCCACGTACACCGAGTCGCCGCGGATCATCGTCCAGAGGCGCGCCGAGCTGGAGTCGGGAATCTCGTAGCGCGCCGAGAAGGCCGGGACGCTGTCGAACTGGAATGAGGTGCGCCACACCGCGAGCGTGTGCGCGGCGGTGTCGGCCTTGTAGCGGAAGTGCCCGCGACGGTAACGCTGCCAGAAGAGCGTGTCGGTCGTCCCGATGCTCCCCTGCGTCGCGTTGTCGATGATGAAGTCGCTCCAGCGCGGGCGGTCGACGTCGTATGCCGGAACCGTGTCGCCGTTGACCACGTATCGCCGCACCTCGTAAACGCCAGCCGGGAGCGGGACCGCGGCGGCGACCTGTGCATTCGCCTTCGCCCGCGCCCAACTCGCCTGGAAGGGAAGGATGAGGATGAGGATGATCATCACCGTCTTCGCGGCGATGCGCAGCACCCGCACGTTGCGGCTGGCGGGAGGGGGTTCGTACAGCGTGGTGGGGGGCGCCCCCCGGTTGAGCGCGAGGAACGAAATCAGTCGCGGCGCATCCTGCGCGAGCAGGAAGACGCAGGCAAGGAGAAGGTGCGAGGCGAAGAGCTTGACCGGGACGTCGTAGCTCAGGTTGATCATCACCACGTTGATGAACGCCCCGGCCGCGGCGATGAGGCCAAGCGTCACCGTTCGACGCCAAAGCAGCAGGAGCCCGGCGATCGTCTCCATCACGCCGGAGAAGACCTGGTACGTCGTCGAGTAGCCGATGAACAACCACGAGAGGCGCATCGGGAGGAGGTCGCCTAACGGCGTCGCCATCTGGCTCAGTGACGGGAAGGTCATCTGCAGGGCAAAGACCTTGATGATTCCGTAGCTGAGCGCGAAGGTCGCGATGTAGTAGCGCACCATCGCGCGCAGGTAGTACGAGCCGCGCGGATACGCTGGTCGCCGACGATCGAGCACGCTCCACACGATCGTTCCCAGCGCCGCGATGGAGAGGAAGAGCCAGAGCTGCGCCCACGCCCACGACGTGTCGCCGCTTCCGTTCGGCTGCACAAGCGTGTCGCGCACGTGGAAGAAGCGTGCATTGGACCAATGCACGCTCCAGTCGAGGAGTGTGCCATACGGATCGGTGATACGCCCTAACCACGGAATGCCACCCAGCCAGTTCCATGGCGCGACCTGCAGCGTGAAGTAGATCGCGAAGAAGCGGAAGGCGATTCGAAGGGGGAGAGGCCAGCGCTCGGCAGCCGGCGCCGGCGTCCGTTCCCGCCCCCCCGTCTCCCGTCCCCCGTCCCTATCTGACCACATACCACGCCTCCTGCCTCGGCCTGAAGAACACCCAACCGCTGTCGGTGAGGTGCGCGTCGTCCTCCATCATCACGAAGACGTCCTGCCCTCCCCACTCGGGGACGGCGGTGCGGGTGTTGAGTTCGATCGAGATGTAGGAGCCGTTGCGCAGGCGCTTCCCCTGCGCACCGAGCTCGGGGCGTTGTGCTGCGCGGAAGTCGATCGCGGCGCCGAGTCCGTGCCCCTGGTTGCCGATCGGGTGCGAGTAGATCATCGCGTTGATCCCGCGCCGCTTCATGTCGGCCATCGTCGAGTCGTAGACGTCGGAGACGAGCGCGCCCGGGCGCGAGTACGTCTTCATCATCACGTCCTGCAGCGTGTTGGTGTTCTTCATCGCCGCCTTGAGCCCGGCGGGGACGTCGCGCTCCCGTGCACGGAGGACGTAGGCCATCTTCTGCCAGTCGGTATCGAATCCCATCACCGACACGCCGAAATCCAGGTGCACGACATCGCCTCGTCGGATCACGGTGCTCTCCGGCGCCACGGCGAGAAAGCCGCGCGACGACGCCTTCCCCATCCCCTGCCGCTGCACGCGCAGGTCCTGCTGGAACCAGGTGCGCACGCCGGCGGCCCACATGGCGTCGTAGAGCCAGTTGCGCACGTCGCCTACCGTAGTCTTGCCGGGAGTAATCACTTCGTTCGACAGCGCGCGCTTCGCCAGCGACTCCGTCAGCTGCACCGCGCGCGTGTAGTACGGCATCTCCTCGGGGATGCGCGTGTCGAGGTATTCCTCGATGAGGTCGGCCGCGGGAACGACCTGCGAGCCCGGTGCGGCGGCGATCATGGTCGACAGGTCCACGTAGGTATCGTGCGTCATCGACCGGGCCACACCACGCTTCCCGCCGACGCCTAACGCGACATGGGCGGGGTGATACTGCGCGAGCAGCTCCGGGAGGACGGTGGTGATCGGCTTCGGCTCGTCCGGCGACTCGAAGAAGCGCTTGAGGTTGTCCTCGGAGTAGCCGGTGACGGCGATCTTCCGCAGTGCGGTTCCCCCCGTATCGACGAAGACGAAGTAGTCGCGATTGCCGGTGTAGGGGCGCGGTGGGGCGACGAACTCCGACAGCGGATCGTTGTGGAATTCCTCGTTGACCACGATCCACATCTGCACGTCGTGGCGGCGCATCATATCCAGCAGCATCGCGTGTCGCTTGGCGAGCCACCCTTCCCGGATCTTGATCTGATCGGACCAGGTGGGAAGCGCGGTTGCCGCCGGATCCTGACGCACCGGCACCGATCGGCGGATTGGCGTGTCGCCCTGGGCGCGTAGTGCGGTTGCGGGCGCGGCGAGGGCGAGCGCGGTGCAGGCGGTGGTGACCGCGGTGCGGATGCGGCGATGCGCGCTGGCGTTGATCGCGATGACTCGGATGCGGGTAGTGATCACGGTGCGGGCGTCTCGGTCGACTGCTGTTGGTGAGGCGCGCGTGCTCGTCGTCCGCACGGACTCGTACGAGCGCGGCCGGGGGTGGCTTGGCGCCCGCAGAGACTACGCGCGGGGGATCGGCTGAGGAAGATCGCGGTGCTGCAATCGCAGGATGACGGACGCAATGGAACGATGAGAGGGATGAACCGCCGAGCGTTAGGCTTGTGGCATGTACTCTTGCAAGGGTCGCGGAGTATGGCGTACAGTGGACATATGCCCATGGCGGAGGAGTGGACCGCGGAGCGTGCGCAGGCGCTGCCTGAGGACGGGAAGCGGTACGAGGTATTGGACGGGGTGTTGGCGGTGACGCCGGCGCCGAGTTGGCGGCATCAGGATGTCTCGTTCCGCCTGCATCGTAGTCTGCAAGACTATCTCGATCAGGTCGGGGTCGGGCGGGCGATCGGCGCGCCGGCAGATGTCGTATTCTCGACCCGCCGACTGTTACAGCCGGACCTGTTCGTCGTGCCGGACGTGGGTGGACGCTTGCCCGATCGATGGGAGGATGTGCGTCACCTCTTCCTGGCCGTGGAAATCCTGTCGCCGTCGACGGCACGCCACGATCGGCATACCAAGCGCGGCATCTACATGTCCGAGTCGGTCGACGAGTACTGGATCGTCGACGCTGAGGCGCGGGTGATCGAGCGCTGGCGGCACGGGGACGAGAGGCCGGAGGTGTGTGCGGAGACGCTCGAGTGGCGACCGGTTGCCGACCTGGCACCGTTGGTGGTCGATCTGGCGGCGATTTTTCGCGCCGCGTTCGGAGAAGAGCGGGACGGGGGACGGGAGGCGGGAGACGGGGATTGAGCTTGCGGGGTCGCGCGGCGCGAGCCGGCTGGACACCTTGCGGTCTTCGCCCGTTCGTTGCGGCGACAACCACTCCTCGCATCCACGCCCCCCATGCGTTCCTCGTGTGTCCGAGTCACGTCGACCGTCGCTGCGCGCCGAGCGCGTGCGATCGCCACTGCACTGATCGTCTCCGCGGCCATCTCGGCCATTGCGGCCGTGACGCCAGCGGCAGCGCATGCCCAGCGCGAGAAAGCGCCGGCATCCGCATCGCCGGCTGCGACACGTCTTCTTGCCGAACTCGAATCGCGCGCGAGCCACTACGCCGATGTCGCGCACCAGATCTGGGGGTTCGCGGAGGTCGGCTATCAGGAGGTGAAATCGAGCGCGCTGTTGCAGGAGGAGCTCAAGAGCGCCGGCTTCGAGATGCAGGTCGGGGTTGCCGGTGCGCCCACTGCGTTCACCGCCACCTTCGGGAGCGGGAAGCCGGTCATCGGGATTATCGGCGAGTTCGATGCGCTCCCCGGGCTTTCGCAGGACGCCTCTCCGGTGAAGAAGCCGATCTTCGAGGGAGCGGCCGGTCACGGGTGCGGGCACCATCTCTTCGGGACCGCGTCCACGGCGGCAGCGATCGCGGTCAAGGAGTGGATGGTCACCAACAAGATCCCGGGGACGTTGCGCTTCTACGGCACGCCCGCGGAGGAGGGCGGGTCGGGGAAGGTGTTCATGGTGCGGGCGGGGCTGTTCAAGGACGTCGATGCGGTCGTCTCCTGGCATCCGGGGGACCGCAATCTCGCCGATGCGAACAGCACGCTCGCCAACATCTCCGCCAAGTTCCGCTTCCACGGCATCTCGGCGCACGCCGCCGCGGCGCCGGAGAAGGGGCGTTCGGCGCTCGACGGCGTGGAGGCGATGACACACATGGTGAACATGATGCGCGAGCACGTCCCGCAGGACACGCGCATCCACTACGTGATCACCGCCGGCGGGCGCGCGCCTAACGTTGTGCCGGACTTTGCGGAAGTGTTCCTGTACGCGCGGCAGAGCGACATGCGCGTCCTCGACGACATATGGGAGCGCATTCTGGCGGCCGCTCAGGGCGGCGCACTCGGCACGGGGACCACGGTCGATCACGAGACCATCGGCGCCGTGTACAACGTCCTGCCTAACGAAGTGCTGGCCCGTGTGCAGCAGCGCAACCTCGAGCGCGTCGGGGGCGTGACCTACACCGCCGAAGATCGCGCTTTCGCCCAGGAGCTGCAGAAATCGCTGCAGGTGCCGGTGCCGCCGATCGACGATGCGGCGAAGGTGATGCCGTTCGAGGGAGGCGGCGTCGATCCCGCCTCGACCGACATGGGCGATGTGTCGTGGGCGGTGCCGACCGTGGCGATGACCGCGGCGACGTGGGTGCCGGGGACGCCTGCACACTCGTGGCAGGCGGTCGCCGCCGGCGGTACGGCCATCGGCGCAAAGGGGATGATGGTCGCGGCGAAGACAATGTCGCTGACCGCGATGGACCTCTTCACCGATCCCGCGCTCCTGCTGAAGGCGCGCGCCGAGTTCGACCAGCGGCGGGGGAAGGACTTCGTGTACAAGACGAGACTGGATCGCGACGGGCCTGCTTTGGATTATCGGAAATAGGTCTGAGAAGACGAGAAGACGAGAAGACGAGGGGTGGGGGCGCGGGAGTGGTGCGCGTAGGGCGAAGGGCACGGCCCCCGCACGCCAACCGTTAGCTTCCCACCGACACCTCTCGTCTTCTCGTCTTCAGAAAACTCGTCTTCTAGTTCTCGTCTTCAGAAAACTCGTCTTCTAGCACGCCAGTGCCCGACTTGCTCGCCGCCAGGTCGCAAATGGCCATGTCCCTGGCCTTCCACATCATCTTCGCGATGGTGGGGATCGGGATGCCGTTGCTGATGGTCCTGGCCGAGTGGCGGCATCAGCGGACCGGGGACCCGGTATTTCTCGATCTCGCGCGGCGATGGGCGAAGGGGACGGCGATCCTTTTTGCCGTGGGCGCAGTATCCGGCACGGTGCTCTCGCTCGAGCTCGGGCTCCTCTGGCCCGGCTTCATGAGGTTTGCCGGCGCGATCATCGGAATGCCGTTTTCGCTCGAGGGGTTTGCTTTCTTCACCGAAGCGATCTTCCTGGGCGTCTACCTCTACGGGTGGGAGCGGATCTCGCCGCGGGCGCACTTGTGGTCGGGGATCCTCGTCGCGGCGAGCGGGGCGATCTCGGGGATCTTCGTGGTGATCGCCAACGCGTGGATGAACGCGCCGCGCGGCTTCGTGATGCGAGACGGAGTGCCGGCCGACATCGATCCGCTGGTAGCGATGACGAGCCCCGCCGTCTTTCCGCAGACGCTGCACATGACGCTCGCCGCGTACGCGGCGACGGGGTTCGCGGTGGCCGGGATCCACGCGTTGATGCTGCGCCGGGATCCCGGGGCGACGTTTCACCGCCGCGCGCTGCAGATCGCGCTGATCATGGCCGTCCCGGCTTCGTTGCTGCAACCGATCGCTGGAGACATCTCGGCGAAGACGGTCGCGCGGCTGCAGCCGGCGAAGCTGGCGGCGATGGAGGGGCAGTTCGCCACGGAGCGGGGGGCGCCGCTGCGCATCGGCGGGTGGCCCGACGAGGAAACGGCGACGACGCGCTGGTCGCTGGAGATTCCCAAGGCGCTGTCGATCCTCGCGTTCGGCGACCCCAACGCCGAAGTGCAGGGATTGGATCGCGTGTCCCGTGAAGACTGGCCACCGGTCGCGATCGTACACATCGGATTCCAGGTGATGGTCGCGCTTGGCACGTACATGGCGCTGGTCGCGCTGTGGGTGGTTTGGGTCTGGCGTCGCCGGCGTGCGCTCGAGTCCGACCGACTCCTGCTGGGCGCCATCGTGATGGGGGCGCCGATGGGGTTCATCGCCACCGAGGCGGGGTGGGTGGTGACCGAGGTGGGGCGGCAGCCGTGGGTCGTGCAGGGGGTGCTGCGGACCGCTGACGCGGTCACGCCGATGCCAGGGCTCATCGTCCCCTTCGTGTTGTTCACGTTGCTCTACGTCTTCCTCGGCGTGATCGTCGTGTACTTGCTCAAGCGCCAGATCGTGTCGTCGCCGCGTGAGCCTCGTCAGCCGCAACGCGCGCGTCGCACATCAGGAAGCCCTGAGCCGGTTCCGCTCCCCTCGGGCGACTGACGCGATGGAATCGCTGCTGACGCTCCCCGGGGTGATGGCGGGGATCATGCTTCTCGCCCTCAATGCCTACGTCCTCCTCGGCGGCGCCGACTATGGCGGCGGGATGTGGGACCTCTTCGCGCGCGGGCCGCGGCGTGAGCAGCAGCGCGCACTGATCGCGCACGCGATCGGGCCGATCTGGGAGGCGAATCATGTCTGGCTGATCCTGGTCGTCGTCCTCCTCTTCACCTGCTTCCCCCCGGCCTTCGCGATCGTCAGCACCGAGCTGCACATCCCGCTGTCGGTGATGCTCTTCGGCGTGGTGCTGCGCGGGTCGGCGTTCACGTTCCGCACCTACGATGCGCAGGACGATGGCGTCCAGCGACGGTGGGGGCTGGTCTTTTCGCTGTCGAGCATCCTCACGCCGGCGGCGTTAGGCGCGTGCATCGGCGCGATCGCCTCGGGGGGCGTGGGGCGCGCGTCGACGATGACCTCGGCGTCGTTCGTCGAGCGCTTCGTGGCGCCGTGGACGAATCCATTCGTGCTTGGAGTGGCAGCGTTCACGCTCGCCCTCTTCTCGTTCCTGGCTGCCGTGTACCTCACGGTGGAAGCGGGGGACGATGTCGGGCTGCAGCGCGACTTCCGGCGCCGTGCGCTGGTGGCGGGGATCGCGGTCTTCGTGTGCGCCTTCGGGACGCTGGCGATGGCCGACGTGCACGCCCCGCGGGTCATGGAAGGGGTGATGCACTCGGGGGTGGCGCTGCCATTGCAGCTGGCGACTGGTGTTGCGGCGATCCTGGCGTTCGCGGCGATCCTGGTGCGCCGCTACCGTCTCGCGCGCCTCGCTGCCGGGGCGCAGGTCTCGCTCATCGTGTGCGGGTGGGGGATGTCGCAGTATCCGTATCTCATCCCGCCGTCACTCACCGTACACGACGCCGCGGCGCCGGCCGTGACCCTTCGCCTAACGCTGATCGCGCTCGCGGCCGGCGCTGTCATCCTCGTGCCGTCGCTGGCCTATCTCTATCGCGTCTTCAAGGCGCATCCTTCGGCGTTCGATGGACTCGAGGAGAGTACGACTGGGCATGGCTGATGGCGAGTCGCGCCGCGGGCTCTCCCTTCTCGCGCCGGAATCCAGCGAATCGACAATCGTTGAGCAGTGGAGATCTCAGTGGCATGTTGTTCTGCGTTCGCGTAGGTGGAGCTGAAACGACACGTCGCACCTCCGCCGCGTTCTCCGCGGACTCTGCGGTTGAAAAGCTTTGAACCGCGGAGAACGCGGAGAACGCGGAGGGGACCTCGTTCGTGCGAGGTCCGACGATCGATCTCGCAGCGTTCGCGTTGCGAACGCTCGTATGCTCCCTATTTCTCCGTGACCTCCGCGACCTCTGTGTCCTCCGTGACCTCGATGGTGAGAGAGTTCTTTTGAGAGCGATTCACTACAGAGGACACAGCCGACACAGAGAGGGAATGTCAGGCAGCCTCATTCAGCGCAGTTCGACTAGGCAGCGGTCCTCCAACCTTCGACATGCTCTTCGCCGTCGATCGCGCCATCAGAAACTCGTCGCTCCTCCCCGACAGCTCGCGAGTGGGACTTGTGACAAACGATGCGGCGCGTCTTGCGTCTGATCCCGGACGTCTCAGCCGAGTGGCGCTGCTCGCGGCCGGGCTCCCGATCGTGCGTCTCTTCTCGCCCGAGCACGGACTCAGTGCCGCCGGCCCGGACGGCGCTCCGTCGCCCGACGGTACCGATCCGGTTACCGGGCTTCCGGTCGTCTCGCTCTACGGCACCCGGCTCGCGCCCCCAACAGAGTCGCTCGCCGATCTCGACCTCGTGCTCTTCGACGTACCCGACGTCGGCGCGCGCTTCTACACGTATCTCTGGACGCTGTCGCACCTCATGGAGTCGTGCGCGGCGGCCGGCATTCCGCTCGCGATCCTCGATCGCCCCAACCCGCTCGGCGGTGACCTCGCGTGCGCCGAGGGGCCAATGCTGGACGAGGACCGCTGTTCGTCGTTTGTCGGGCGATGGAGCATCCCCGTTCGACATTCGCTCACGCTCGGGGAACTCGCGCGACACTGGCAGCGTACGCGCGTCCCGACGCTGCGCCTGCAGGTGATCCCGTGCGCAGGATGGCGCCGGAGCCTTCCTTGGCCGGAATGGGGGCTCCCCTGGATACAGACGTCGCCCGCGATCGCGACGTACGCGTCGGCGCTTCTCTATCCGGGCATCTGCCTTTTCGAGGGGACGAATCTCAGCGTCGGTCGCGGGACCGATGCAGCGTTCCAGCGCATCGCGGCGCCGTGGCTGCGTCCCGAAGCGGTCGCCGTCGAGGTGCACGACGCGAGTGTGCGCCTTTCGCGGATCGCGGTGACACCGACGCACGCGCCCTACGCTGGCGTGACGTGCGCGAGTCTCGAGATCGAGATCGTGCGCGAGCAGCGCGTGCGTCCGGTCGCGCTCGCCCTGTCGCTCCTCGCCGCCGTCATACGCACCCATCGCGCGCACTTCACGTGGGCGCCGTACCCCACCGCCGCCAACCCCTCCGGGGAGAATCATTTCGCCCTTCTCGCGGGACGGCACGAGCTCGCCGCCGAACTCGAGGCGCTCACCGCCGCACCCGCTCGTTCCGACCTGTCTCGCTGGGCCGATACAGGAACGTGGAGCACCGACGTGCGCGACGCGCTCCTGTATAACTGAGCGCGAGGCGCTGCGTGCCTAACGCTTCGGACGCGGGCAGGACACCAGGCGGAGCGGTTCCTGCTTCCCCTCACTGGTGAGCACGAGACGCACGCCTGTCGAATCCATGTGCAGGATACCGACGCCCTCCCCTTGCTCCTCGCGTAGCGAGGCGACGTCGCACGTAGCGGGAGAACGTCCGGGAAGGCGCAGCGCCGTCGCCGGATCGACGGCGTACGCGAGGATCCGCTCGGGTGTGCGCACGACGAGGAGCGTGCCGTCGGGCGACATCGCCGCATCGGTAACGGCGGTGCGTGGGACGCCATCGGCAGGCATCGGGAGCGAATCCACGAGCACGCCCTCGGCGGGCGTTGCCCCTCCCCACGCGCGTGGTGGCAAGTCGTAGATGCGCGTCGTCGCGGGTCCTCGCCCTCCGCTGCGTCGTAGCTCCTTGGTGACCAGCTGCACGGTGCCGTCAGGCGCAACGACCATCCCTTCGACGTTATGCGCACCGTCGGGGTACCGGGCGATGAGGACATCGGCCCGCAGGGTGCCTCGTTCGCCAGCTGCAAGCGGCGCCGGCTCGGCGACGCGGTAGATCGTTATCAGCGTTCGCCGCAGCGCGTTGTCCCCGACATCGCCGATGTAGACGCACCACGCGTCGCGATCGGGGGCGCAGCGACCGACCGCGAGCGCCTCCCAGTCGCGATTCATTGCCCCCTCGATGCGCCAGCGCCCGCGGTCGGCGCCAGTGGTATCGAAGGCGAAGAGTTCGGGGTCGTGCCCCGAGTCGTTGATCGTGAAGACGACGCCCGGGTGTGCGACGCTCGCCGCGGCAGCGGAGTTTTCGTTCGTGACGGAGGCGATGGCGAGCAGGGTCACGCGGACGTCGCGGGGGAGCCAATCGGTGGCCGCATCGGCGGCGAGAGTCTCTTCGGCGGCGCGCGCGTCGGTCGCTCGCTCCGATGCGCGCCGATCGGGCGGGGAACATGCCACGAGCGCGAGGAGAAGCGCACCCATTGGCAACCGGCATGAACGTCCGCGCTGCTGACGCGGATACACGCGGCGTGGCATCGGCGAGAATGGCATCGGGTCACGCACGGTCGACTATCCCGCGTACCGGGCGATAGACGCCGTTCCCTTCGTTCGATAGACTAAAGCGCGAGCGGTTGCGGCAATCGGCAATTTTCGGCGGGGACGGGTGATGTATCGCAGCATGTTGGGACGCCGGGCGGTGTGCGGGGCGCTGGCGCTTGCAATGGCAGGAGCATGTTCGGGACATGAACCGACGCCCCCAGCTCCGGATCCCGTCGCGTCGATCGTCCTTTCGAACGTTCCCACCACTCCACTGTACACGCCGAACGGCGTGCAGCTTGTCGCCAGCGCGCTGAACGCCACGGGCGCGACGATCAATGGCGTGTCGCTGTCCTGGAGTTCCAGCGACCCCGGAATCGCGACGGTTTCCTCGAGTGGATTCGTCACCGCAGTCGGCGCCGGGTTGGTGAGCATCTCCGTCGCCTCCGGTGGCAAGAGTGCGTCGGCACCCATCGACGTGAGAACTGGAGGAGCGCTTGGCCCCGCCGGGGGGACACTTTCCGTTCTCGACGGCACAGTCACGATCACGATTCCTCCGGGCGTGCTCTTCGAAGCTGTCGAATTCGGCGTGCGGCCGGTCGCCGACGCCACTTCGCGCATCGTTCCCGGAAGCGGCTTCGAAATCGTGACGACACCGCGCCGCTCGATCCCCCCGGCGACGCTGGAGCTCCGGTTCAATCCGTCAGGAATTCCGGCAGGTGCGAGTGAGAGCACGCTGCAACTCTATTCGCTGGTCAACGGTGTCTGGCACGTCATGCCCGGAAGCACGGTTTCCACGACCAGGCATTCGGTGAGCGGCATCTTTCAGGTCAGCGCCACGTACGGCGTCGCCGCCACGCCGGTGGGATCCATCGCACTCGACGATGCCGTGCGCAATGAGGCGTTGTATCCCGGCCAGGTACGCCAGCTCACCACGGTCGTGCGGGATCCTGAAGGGTACGTGCTCACTGGACGCACGGTCACATGGGCGTCGTCGAATCCCTCCGTCGCGACCGTGGCCGACGGAACGCTGACGGCGACCGGTGGTGGGAGCGCCATCGTCACCGCGTCGGCCGAAGGGACGACGGACACGGTGAGCGTACTGGTGCTGGCGAAGCCCGTCGCCGACTGGAGTCAGGCGACCGAGTGGACGATGCACCAGGGGAACGCGAGCCACACCGGATTCGTGGCCGCCACGCTCGACCCAACGGTCTTCGCCAGGCGCTGGACCCGCTCGCTCCTCGGTACGGCACAAGCCCCGACTCCGGTCACCTTCGGTCCTGGAATGGCCTTCGGCTCCTCGGGCGACTCTTTCGGAGTGGAGAAGGCCTTTGCGGTCGACCTTGCGAGCGGCGTGATTCGATGGACGGTCGATTTCGGGCCGATCCATGGCGTGCACGCGCCGTCGTACGCGAACGGCACCGTGTATCTCACGACGAGCGGGCACGCCGATTCATACCTCTACGCATTGGATGCAGCGACCGGTGCTCGACGATTCCGGTCGAGCTTTGCCAACCAGTGGTCGCGCTACTATGCGCCGGTCATCGAGGGCTCTACCGTCGTCATGGCCGGCGGCCAAGGGAGCGGGATGTATGCCTTCGATGCGTCGACGGGGGCGCAGCGCTGGTTCGTCACCGCCAACCAGGACGACCAGTGGACTCCGGCAGTACGCGACGGGCTGGCGTACGCGTACACCGGCTCGGGCTCGCCCATGGTGCAGGTGGTCGACGTGGCGACGGGAACCTCCCTCGCCACGATCCCTGATCCGAACTACAGCTGGAGTGGATACAGCATGCGGTCGGCCCCGACGCTCGGGGGATCGAACAACCTCCTCGCCACCGAGTCTGGGCGACTCGTCTCGTTCAACCTGCAGGCACGGGAGCTGGCGTGGGAAAAGAGCGATGAGTTCTCCGGAACCGTCGCGGTCGCCGATGACGTGCTCTACGTGATCAATGGCGGGCAGTTCGAGGCGCGCCGTCAGTCGGACGGCGCGCTGATTTGGGCCTGGAATCCTCCCTCGGGTGTGCTCCGGCCAACGGTGCTCGTCACGCGGAACCTCGCCTTCGCGTCGACCGAAGCCACCACCTACGCACTCGACCTCACCGCGCACCGCAGAGTCTGGGAATATCCGGCCGGGGGTGAACTCTCGCTGAGCGCGCAGGGCGTGCTTGTGATCGCCACACCCGACGCCTGGCTGCACGCGATTTCGCTTCGGTAGCCCGAGGGACGCCGCGCCCAAGAACGCTTCGGAAGCGCGAATTCAGGTCGGCTCGCACCTCGCGCGCGCCGTCTTACACGACCGGGCATCCACTCCGGGGGCGCCCCGCTTGACCTCCCGCGCCCCCCCGCGAGCTTGTATGAGTGGCACCTGCTCGCGCGATCGATCTCGTGCGTCTTAACTGGTGTCATCGTCGCGCTCCGCCCCCACGTGCGCGCGACATCCGAGGGCGAGCGCCCCCTCCTCCTCCACGTCGGACTATTCAACCGTTGTTCAGCCGCTGGAAGCTTCGCCCGCCACTCGTCGCCATCGCCGCGCTCGCGGCGCTTGGCGCGTGCGCCGGCGACGGTCACCCGTCGATCCGGCTTTCCGGCAACCCGGCCGACTTCACCTGGCAGCTCCCGGCCGGCTGGGCCGCGCCCGCCGTTCCGGCCGACAACCCGATGTCGCCGGCCAAGGTCGAACTCGGGCGACGCCTCTTCTACGACACGCGCCTCTCCGGGAACGGCGGATTCTCCTGCGCGTCCTGCCACCGGCAGGATTTCGGCTTCGCCGACGCGCGCAACATCCCGGTCGGGAGCACGGGAGAACCGCATCCACGGAACTCGCCCACCATCGCCAACAGCGCGTGGCTCGCCCGCTTCACCTGGCGCGATCCGCTCACGCCCGATCTCGAACAGCAGGCGCTCGTCCCGATGTTCAGCGATCGTCCCGTCGAGCTCGGGCTCAAGGGGCTGGAACTCGAGCTCCTCGACCGGCTGCGCGCCGTTGGACTCTATCGCGAACTCTTCGCCACCTCCTTTCCCGGGCAGCCCGATCCGTTCACGGTCGACAACGTCACGCGGGCTATCGCAAGCTTCGAGCGTACGATCGTCGCCCTCAGCAGTCCGTACGACCGCGCGCATCGCGGCGAGACCGGGGCGATGAGCGCGGCGGCGCAGCGCGGAGAGGCGCTCTTCAGGTCACCGGCGCTGCACTGCGCCGAATGTCATCGCGGCCCGCTCTTCTCGGCGGCGGCCGACGTGTCGGGAGGGAGCACCGTGGGCGACGACGCCTTCGCCAACAACGGGCTGTACAACATCGGTGGCGACGGGAGCTATCCGGCGAACAACCGCGGGTTGATGGAGTTCACCGGAAAGAGCGCCGACATGGGGAAGTTCCGCATTCCCACACTGCGTAACCTCGCCTTCACCTTCCCGTACATGCACGACGGGAGCATCAGCACGCTCGAAGACGTGGTGGAGCACTACGCCCGCGGCGGTCGCCTTGTCGCCAGCGGGCCTAACGCGGGCGACGGGAAGCTGTCGCCGCTCAAGGATCCGCGCATCGCCCCGCTCTCGCTCACGGCGCAGGACAAGGCCGACCTGGTCGCCTTCCTGAGGAGCCTTAGCGATACGACCCTCATGGTCGAGTCGCGATTCGCCAATCCCTGGAACAATCGTTAGGGTGGCTGGGTGAGTCACCCGCGTCCTGCTGCCTCGCTCTCCGAGATTCCCGCGCCGGATCGTCCGCGACTCGTGCGCCGCGGGCGCTGGTTGAGCGGGGCGACGCTCGCGTACAACTCACTCGAGGGGATCATCGCCGTGGCGGTCGGTCTCGGGGCTGGAAGCGTGGCGCTCGTGGGCTTCGGGATCGATAGCGCCATCGAAGTCTCGGCGAGCCTGGTCGCACTGTGGCGCCTATCGGCCGACGCCGAGCCGGCACGCCGTGCGCGAGCCGAACGATCGAGTCATCGGGCCATTGGGGCGCTCTTCCTCGCCCTCGCACTCTATGTGACCTACGAAGCGGCCGGCGCGTTGGTCCGGCGCGAAGCGCCCGAAGCGAGCATGGTTGGAATCGTCCTCGCGGCCGTCTCACTGTTGGTGATGCCGTACCTCGCGCGCGAGAAGCGACGTGTTGGCGTAGCGCTCGGGAGCCGCGCGCTCGTTTCCGAGTCGTCCCAAACGTCGCTCTGCATGTACCTCTCGGCGATCCTGCTGGGCGGATTGGTGCTGAACGCGGTGGTGGGGTGGTGGTGGTCCGACCCGGTGGCCGCGCTCCTCATGGTCCCGATCATCGCGCGTGAAGGGTTCGAGGGGCTGCGCGGTGAGCCTCCATGTACCGACGGGTGTCACTGAGGGGAGCGCCGACACGGGCATCCGACACACAAACGGGGCGCGGCAGCCACTCGGCCACCGCGCCCCGTCGTCATTCCGTGTGTAGGCGACCTACTCACGCCCCGGCGGACGGCGCTGCCCGTTAGGCCCGCCTGGGCCGCCCCGCTGCGGGTTGCGAATCCGCTCGGGCACCTTCTCCCACTGCTCGGTCGTCAGGATCCCCTGCACTTCCTTGAGCACGGCCTCGCGCTCGCGCTGCGACGCCTCGAGCTTCGGACGAATCTTGCTGAACAGCGCCCCCATGTCGGGATTGGCGCCGCCGTCCTTCATGATCTTCTGCACCTCCTCGCCCAGCACCTTGTTGCGCGCCGCAACGCTGTCGCTCAGCGGCTGCAGCTTCGCCACCTGCTCGCTCGTGAGGCTGATCGTGTCCTTGAGCGCGATGATCTGCGCGACGGGGTTGGCGTTGGCGCCATTCAGGCCGCCGAAGCCGCCACCACCGAAGCCGCCCGGACCACCACCCCCCGGACCGCCCTGCCCTTGCGGCCCGCCGCCAAAGCCACCGCCACCCGGGCCACCGGGGCCGCGTCCACCACCGCCGCCGATCATCCCGCGAATCATGTCACGGAAGCGATCGGGCCCCACGGTGTAGCGCGCCTGCACGCCGATCTGGAACGGCGTGGTGATCCCGTTCTGCCCAGCGCGGTTCGAGCCGAAGCGTTCGTTGACTTCGTATGTGTAGGCCTTGGTGTTGGGATCGAAGCCGCGCACGTACAGGAGCGTGTTGTCGGTGCTGCGGAACTGCCCCCACCCGCTCAGGTTGTTGGAGCCGTGGATGAGCTGGTCCAATCCGCCTAACGCGTTCACCGTCAGCACCGAGATCGCCAGGCGGCGATTGAGGCCGAGGAAGTTGGGGCGCCAGTTGAGCTGCATGTCGAGCGAGGGCTGCCACGGTCCGCGGCACGAGTTGCGCGCCGCGACGCTTCCCATCTGGCTGCTGAGGCAGGTGCGCACCGCATCGGACGAGTTATCGAGGAGGCGCTGCATCGCAGCGGCGACGTTGGCATCCGCAACCGTCGATGGATTGAACAGGAATGCCCGGTCGTTGCGCGACCCGTCGCCATTGATGTCGCTCCCCACGAGCGGCGTGAACGGCGAGCCGGAGCTGAGCCGCCCGAACGCGGTCACCTCGATGGCCTGGCTGAACGGATACGTGACGGTTCCAGTGAAGGTGTGCCGGCGGTCGAAGTTGCTCACCGCCCACTCGCGGATGTTGGGGTTCCCCGCAGTCGTCGGGCTCCCGAAGCCACCGCCACCCCCGCCGCCGAATCCACCGAAGGCGCCGCCGCCACCCATCCCCGTCGCCCCCTGGTCGGTCGTCTTGCCTAACGTGTACGAGAAGTTGAGCACAGCGCCGTGCGAGGTGATCCCGCCGAGCGAGAAGGTGACCTGCTTCGAAATGCTGGCGAGATCCGATCGGGTCGCGAGCACCTGCCCGAAGTCTGAATTCAGTCGCGAACCCAGCACCGACGTCGCACCGGTGAACGGAACGATCGTCGAGGCGTCGACATACACCGGGCGCCCTCCCTCGCTCGCCAGCGCGAACTGCGGCGTGGAGCGCAGGTTCACGTCGTTGTAACCGGTCAGCGCGACACCACGCGCGTACTGCATGTCGATGTTGAAGTTGTAGCGCTGGAGGAAGCGGTGCTGCAGCCCGAGCGACGAACGGATCGAACGAGCCGCTGCGAAGTCCTTGTCAAAGACCGTGACATTGGGACGCGTCGTCGGGAGGACCTGGCTCGCCCCGTTGGCGCACTGCGTGGGGATGGTCGACTGGTCCGACCCGTAGAGATCCCAGTTCGGCGTCGGGACGCCGTCACCGATGCAGACCAACTGCGACTCATTGTCGGGCAAGCCGGTCGCCCCTGCGGCCGACGCCACGAGCCCGATCGACGGCGCCGAGCGGAACTCGCCGATGCCGCCACGGATGGTCCATGCCGGCGGGGCAAAGCGCCCCTGCGCCGGCACGCCTAACGAATAGCTGAAGCCGATGCGCGGGCTCAGGCGGAACTCGGTCGGTACCTCGTCGGTGCGGAAGCCGAAAGCCTGCTGTACTGCGGGGTTGTACTTGGGCGTCGACCCGAAGTACGACCCTTCGGCGCGCGCTCCCATCGTCAACTGAAACGCTCGGCTCATGCGCCAGGTGTCGCCGAGGTAGACGGCGGCGTTGGCACCGGCCCCTTCGCGCAAGCGCGGAGTGAGCGTGCGGGTATACGTGGCGGGAAGTCCCGCCTCGAAGTCACCCAGTGAGTTGAAGGTGAACGTTCCCCACCGGTTGGTGGTGACGTCGCGCTCGAACGACTGGAGGTTGAAGAGCCCGCCGAGCTTGAAGCGGTGTGCCCCACCTTCGGAGAGCCACGAGGTCTCGTTCGTCGCCTCGAGCGTGTTGGTCTTCCCGGCCTGCGGCAGCCCGGTGTTGCCGCCGAACGTCAACGACGAAATGCCGGTCTCGCCGTCGCCCAGGTCCGACGTGACCTGCACGCGCCCGAAGGGGAGCGTGATGAACGGCGTCCCGTCGTTCTTGCTGACCGAGGCGTAAACCTTGAGTTCGTTGAGGAAGCGCCCGGCGATGTTCGAGGTGAGCGTGGCGGCGAGCCCGCCCCCCCAGTTGCGCGTGTCGCCACCGGTCTGCGGGAGCGAGAGCGTCCCGATGCGCGACGGGTCGGAGTTCTGGTAGTTGTAGTCGCCGCGGATCGAGAGCGACTGCCCACCTTCGGTGAGGTAGTCGAAGCGAGCGATCCCGCTCACGTTGTTCGACGTGCGATCGTTGGCCAGCACCGAGCGCGGCGCGATCCCGTCGGCGCTGGCGATGTTGAAGAAGCGCGTGACCGAGTCGGGCGCCACGCCGAAGCGCTCCAGCGTTGTGGCGTCGGCGTTCCCCAGGTTGGGAATGATGTCCTCGCGACGGCGGAGCTGTACGGCGCCAAAGAAGAAGAGCTTGTCCTTGACGATCGGCCCGCCGAAGCCACCGGAGAACTGGTTCTGGTTGTATCCCTGGTTGAGCGGCGAGGCATCCTGCCCCTCGACCGAGAGGTCGCGGTCGCGGAGGATGTAGGTGAAGTTCCCCTGCGGGGAGTTGGTCCCGCTGCGCGTCGACGATGCGATCTGCCCGCCGGAGAACTGCCCGCGTGCCACGTCGTAGCCCGAAGTGATCACGCGCGTGCTGCGCACGGCTTCCTGCGGCACCTGCGACGAGCCGAACGAAAGCCCGTCGAGCGTGATGTTGTTCGCCGTTGGGGCCTGGCCGGCGACCGAGAAGCCGGCGGAAGTCGAGTCGCTCCCCGTGATGCTCACCACGCCCGGCGCGGTGAGCGCGAGCTGCGTGAGGTCCGAGGCATCGACCGGGAGGCGCGCCGCCTGGTCGGCGTTGAGCGCCCGCTCGACCGAGCCCGGCGCGGGACGATCCCCTTCGCGCGGCACGTTCTGGCGCGCCTGCACGGTCACCGCGGCAAGAACGGTCGGGTTGGTCGACATCTTGATGTTGACCACCAGCCGGTCTTCGTCGCCATTGCGCTGGACGTTGACCACCTGAGGCGCCAGTCCGAGTGCCTTGGCCGTCACACGGTACTGACCGCCACCATCGGGAAAGAGGACGGTGAACTTCCCCTTGTCGTTCGTGCGCGCGCGGCGCGTGACATTCGACTCGAGCGACATCACCTCGATGTTCGCGTCCTCGACCGGAAGGTTGCCCTCCACGCGAGTGACGGTACCGGTGATGATGTCGGTGGTGGCGCCCATCTGCGCCGACGCCGCGGCGGGAAGCAGGAACGCAACAACTGCCAAGGCTCGGCGCAATACCTTGCTGCCGAAAAGACCTGAATTTCGATGCACGGGATCCAACCTCTGGTGGCTCGTCACTGGGGGGTCCGGGATTGGACTCGGCAGTACGGCGATTGTTAACGTGATCCCCCCCGGCGCCGTTGCCGCCCTTGCAAGCTCCCAATGCGCCGCGCTTGTTCGGGGTTCGCGCGGCTCTTCTGACAACACGACGAGCACCGCCGTTCGTCCCATCGTTATGGATTCGTGACTGCACGGACGATTGGAACTCCAATGATTCAGAACGACAACGTGACTTGTCAGGAGATCCGATGCACGACTGGCGGCGTAGCACTTCCACAGGCCAGTTCGACTTCCCGGTCCGTTGACCGACCATGAATAGCGGCGCCCTCTCCGAATTCCTCACGTATTTCCAGCTCGGGATCGGGCATATCGCCGACCTGCGCGGCTACGACCACATCCTGTTCATCGTCGCGCTCACCGCGGGTTACGCGCCGCGCGACTGGCGACGTCTCCTCTGGCTCGTCACCGCGTTCACCATCGGGCACTCCATCACGCTCGCGCTCGCGACGCTTGGGATCGTGCGCGTGCACGCGCCGACGATCGAATTGCTCATCCCGATAACCATCGTCGTGACCGCCGGCTACTCGATCGCCGCGCGGTGGCAGGCGGGACGAGCGACGGGCTCAGGATCGAGCCGGAGCGCGGCGGCGGGCGCCACGGCGCCGGAACGCCAGACGCTCCTCTACGTTCTCGCCGGCTGCTTCGGGCTGATCCACGGACTGGGCTTTTCCAACTTCCTGCGCGCGATACTCGGCGGCGAGGAGAGCATCATCGTCCCGCTCTTCTCGTTCAACGTCGGGCTCGAGTTCGGCCAGATGGCGATCGTCGCCTGTGTCCTGCTCGCGGGAGCGCTCGCGTGTGAAGGCGCAGGCCTAACGAGACGCCGGTGGGCGACGGCGTTGTCGGCGGTGATTGTGTTGGCGGGAATGCAGATGATCTATCAACGACTGTGAGAAGGCGAGTTCTCGCTACGAGAAGACGAGTTATCTGAAGACGAGAAGACGAGGTACTACTTCTTCGGGCTCGGCCTCCTGGTTGCGGCTTTCTTCGCGGGCGCCTTCTTCGCGGCGAGCTTCGCAACCTTCTTCGTCGCCGCGGGCTTTTTCATCCCGGCCGGCGTCGCCGTCCCCCTCCCCCCCGACGCCTGACGTCTCGTCTTCTGAGAACTCGTCTTCTGCAGTTTGCGCTTCACCACGTGCGGCGCCGGCACCCCCGCCGCATTCAGCGCCAACGCCTTTCTGACGTATCTCGCCAGCACCTCCTCCGCCGGGAGTTGCTCGACCGCCGTCAGCTTGCCGAACTGCCCCATCCCTTCGCCCTTGTTCTCCTTGTCGGGAACGACGAGCGCGCCCTTCCAGAAGAACAGGCCGCAGTGCGCCTTGAAGGCGCTCATCGCGCAGACGATCTGACCATCGTGCGTGAAGAAAGGCGAACTCCACTTGATCTCCTCGACGATGTCGGGCGCGGCGGCGTGCACGACGGCGCGGATGTGCGCGAGGATGGGGCGCGCGAAGGGGGCTGCCTTGGCGATGTACTGATCGACGCGTTCGGAAGACATTGGTGGGGAGAAGACGAGTTTTCTGAAGACGAGAAGACGAGGGGGTGCGGCGATTTCGCGTGCACTAGGGTGCACTTCAACCGTTCCTCACACCAGACTTCCTCGCGGACACTTCACGGCGAGAAATCATGGAGACGGTAGCGTTTCTTGGGACGGGGTTGCTCGGCGCGGGATTCGTCGAGGGGATGCTGGCGCGTGGGGGGACCAGCGTCCGTGCCTGGAACCGGACGCGCTCCAAGGCGGAGCCGCTCGCGGCGCTTGGCGCGACGATCTGTGACACGCCGGCCGAGGCGGTGCAAGGCGCGGCGCGGGTGCATCTGGTCCTGCTCGATGACGCGACGGTCGATTCGACGATCGAGGCGTTACGGCCCGGGCTCGCCGAAGGTGCGATCATCATCGATCACACGACGAACCTCCCCGCGCTGGTAGCGGCGCGCGCCGC
>JBGAHX010000099.1:0-7490 GCA_044225935.1 Gemmatimonadaceae bacterium | reverse complement strand
GAGGGCCAGTCGAGGTTCGATACCGTCGCCACCCAGACGGCGCGGAACTCGCGCGGCACCGGCGGCGCGAGCGTATCGACGGTCGCAGCGGTGCCCGCGGCCGCGTAGCGCAATCCGCGATTAGGGACGTCGTCGCCCTGCGCGCGCACCAGGGTCGGAGCGCCGAGGACGGTCGCGATTGCGACGAGCGTCGCCAAGCGCACGGTCGCCTGTCGCGCGCGCGTCAGTACCCGCCTAGGTGCTCCGCGAGACGCCACCGGCGCCCCGTCCCGCGCGATCCGGTACCGCTCACTCATCGCGATAAGGCGACCGCTCGTCGTCGTTGCGTACTGCGCGTCCGCTCGCTCCCCCGCCTTTCGACGCGCGCGGCGCGTTCGCCGCGGCGGCGCGAGGTGCGGCGTCGGACGTCGAGCTTCCGATGTCGCGAAGCGCCTTCACGAAGTCATCGCCAAGCACCTCGACCTGCCATCCACGCAGTTCGGGAAGGGTGGCCAGCTCTTCGACAGAGCGCGGCTTTGCCCGTGCCACCGCCTCCAGCCGGTCGCGCGCGCAGAGCACCCCCTGGTCCAGCTCGAGGCGCGCAGCGTGCTCGTCGCGCACCGCCTTGAGACGCGACACTCGCTCGTCGAATTGCGGATCGCGGTCCCACCGCGGCGCCTTGGGAAAACGCGGCAGTTCCCCCTCGGCGACAGCGCGTCCGCGAGCGGCCGCCTCGAGGATTTCTCCGCCCCGATTCTCGAGGATCCCGCGTCCGATCCCCTTCACGCTTCGTAACTCCTCAGGCGTGCGCGGCGACCGGCGCGACAGCCAGCAGTACGTCGTTTGTCACGACGCGGAAGGTGCTCCGGTCGACCGCCTTGGCGACACCGTCGCGCCAGAGCACCAGCTCGCGCAGGAGCGCCAGCTCGCGACGCGTGAGGTCGCGCGCTCCCTTGAGGCGGAGGAAGGCGGCGCTGATCTTCCGCCTCCCATCAGCACCTCGAGACGGGAGAACTCCTCCGGCCCAATGCAGGCGCCCCTTCTGGTGCAGCGCGTCGCGCAGGCGCGAGCGAAGTCCCAGCAGGTGCATCGTGTCCTGCGCCGCGTAATCGAGCATGTCGGTCGTGAGCGGGCGCATCGACCAGTCGGCGCGCTGGTGCTTCTTGTCGAGCTTCACCCCGAAGTAGGAGTCGAGGAGCGCGGCAAGTCTGAACGCCTTGATCCGAGGAGCTGGGCGGCGATGCGCGTGTCGAAGATGTGATTGACGCGGGCCACCCCCATAATCCTGGTGCAGGAGGCGCAGGTCGTAATCGGCGTCGTAGAAGACGACCTCGACATCGCGCGACTCGAGCAGCCGCCCCAGCCCGCCGATCGACTCGACGCGCAACGGGTCGAGGATCGCGTGCCGCTCCTCGGTCGACAGCTGCAACAGGTAGATGCGGTCGACGTAGCGGTGAAAGCTCGCCCCCTCGGTATCGATCGCCACCACCGGGGTCGACGCGATCGACGCCAGGAAGCGGTCGGCCGCATCCGAGCTGTCGATGAAGAATGTACGCGTCGTGTCGGAGGATTTCGAAGGATTCACGGGGATGCTCGAGGGGCCAGCACTCAGCACCGGCGCGGAGGCGAAGGGGATCGCAGCGGTGCTCGGCTTAATGTATCACGGTGCCCTCGCCCGAGGGACCGCGCGTTCCGGACCGCGCGCGCGTTCCGCGGACGCATGTTATCGCGTCGTCGCCGCCGCCCCTTCCCTCGCGCGCCCACGCCCACCCGAACCAGCGGGCCCCGGGTCCCAATCGCATGCTTGCACTCTGTGGCGACATCGAGATCGGCTACGATGACGTCGGCGCCGGGGAAGTCGTGCTCTTCATCCACGGGTTTCCGCACAATCGAGCGCTCTGGTCGGCGCAGCTCGGCGCCCTCCTGGGGCGCGCGCGTTGCATCGCCCCCGACCTGCGCGGTTTCGGCGAAAGCACGGTCGGTGGGCCGTACTCGATGGATCGCTACGCCGACGACCTCGTGCTTCTCCTCGACGTGCTGCGAATCGAGCGCGCGGTCGTGTGCGGGCTCTCCATGGGGGGGTACGTCGCGATGGCGCTCTGGCGGCGGCACCGCGCGCGGGTGTGCGGCCTCATCCTCATGGACACGCGCGCGGGGAGCGACTCGGCGGCTGGCAAGCAGAAGCGCGACGAAATGATCGCCCTCGCGCGAGAGCGCGGGAGCGGGGGCATTGCCGACGCGATGATCGGCGGCATGGTGGGAAAGCGCACGCGGGAGAAGTGCCCGGAAGTCGTGGACGCCGTGCATCGGATGCTGGAGAGCGCGCCGGTGGAGGGGGTCATCGGCGCGCTCGAGGCGATGCGCGACCGCATGGACTCGAGTGAGTCGTTAGGTACGATCGACGTTCCCACGCTCATCGTCGTGGGAGAAGACGACGTGCTCACTCCACCAGGGGAGGCCGCGCTCCTTCACGCGGCGATTCGCGGGAGTCGCCTCGAGGTGATCACTGGCGCGGGGCACGTGTCTAACGTGGAGCGTCCGGCGGCGGTCAATCATGTGGTCTCCGAATACCTCGCGGCGCTCACTCTCTCGTAGTTCTCTGAAGACGAGAAGACGAGAAGACGAGGTCTACGGCGCGCGGAGCAGGTAGTCGGCGAGCGAGTGCGGGTGGGATCTATAAACTCCGCGGAGGAGTCTACGCCGAAGCGAGCAGGTACTCGGCGAGCGAGTGGAGGCTCGGGGCTACGAACTCGGCGGCGGTGGGGCCGCTTTCGCGTACGGCGTCGAGTCGCACGGCGCGCATGCCGACTCCCAGGGCGCCGGCTACATCCGTGCGCTCGATGTCACCCACATGCAGCGCTTCGTGCGGGGCGACGCCTAACGCGGCGAGGGCGGCGTGGAAGATCTCCGGACGCGGCTTGGCGTGGCCGATGTCCATCGAGTAGACGGTCGCCTTGAAGTAGCGGCGGAGGTCGTCCTGCTCCAGCAGCCGGTCCTGCGCCATGCCGCTGGCGAAGCCGGTGTCCGAGACGATCGCCAGCGGATAGCGCTCGGCGAGGCGGGCCAGCGCCGCGCGGGCGCCGTCGAGGAGCTGGGGCGGGTGGTCGGTGAGGGTGAGGTCGACCTCACGGGCCGCGCGCGCGACTTCCACGCAGTCGGCTGGCCGCTCGATGGCGAGGCGGCGGAGGAGCCAGTGGATGCGGTCCTCGGTGGTGTAGCCGCGCTGCTCGTCGCGCCACCAGCGATTCGCCTCCTGCGCCGAGGCGATGTAGTGGGCCTCGAAGTCGCTGGGGGCGGGAGCGCCGAGTCGTTCGAGCATGCGCAACAGCGCCTCGCGACGCCGCTGAACGCGCAGCGGCACGGAGGCGCCGAGGTAGATCGTGTCCCAGTAATCGAGGGTGACTGCGCGCAGCACGCCGCCCACGGGAGGGCGAGTCGCCCTGGTCAGCGCGCCGGTCAGCGCGTCGGGCGCGTCGGCGGGTTCGCTCCCTTGAACACGTCGCGATTGATCTGCACGTACTGGCGCATGTTCGCCGGCACGTCCTCCTCCGGGAAGATTGCCGTCACCGGGCACTCGGGCTCGCAGGCGCCGCAGTCGATGCACTCGTCCGGGTGGATGTAAAGCTGCTGCTCCCCTTCGTAGATGCAGTCCACGGGGCAAACGTCGACGCAGGCCTTGTCCTTGGTACCAACGCAAGCTTCGGTGATGACGTACGGCATGATCGGAGTAGGTTGAGCCAGACGATGAGGCGGGGTGACAAGATATGCATTCCACCCGGTCGGCAATAGGCGCTTTTCAGCGCCGGCTCGCCAGCGGTGTACTGCACCGGCTCGCCGGTAGTTTACGGCACCGGCCCACCCGTGGTTTACAGAACGGGCGTATCGCCCTGGATGAACATTCATGCGACTGACGATCAACGGAGCCACACGCGACGTCCATCCGGAGGTGGATGAGTCGCTGCTCACCACGCTGCGCGAGCGCCTCTTCCTGACCGGTGCCAAGCAGGGGTGCGATCGAGGGGAGTGCGGCGCGTGCACGGTGCTGCTTTCGGGGGAACCGGTCTACGCCTGCCTCACGCTGACCATCGCCAGCGAGGGTGCGAGCGTGACGACGGTCGAGGGACTCGCGCGCGGCGAGGCGCTCAGCCCGCTGCAGGACGCCTTTGTCTCGCACGACGCCGTGCAGTGCGGCTTCTGTACGCCGGGGCAGCTGCTGGCGGCAACGGCGCTCCTGTCGCGCCAGCCGTCGCCGAGCGACGCCGATATCGATGCGGCGATCAGCGGGAACCTGTGCCGCTGCGGGACGTATCCGCGCATTCGCCAGGCAATTCACGCCGCCGCAGCCGCCATGCGGGAGGGAGCCGATGTCCAGCCCTAACGACGACGCGCCCCCCGCCACACCGCGCGCGCGCTTCGTCTCGACCGTCGTGGAGGTGGAGGGGCGATCGGAGACGAAGGTCGTCGAGCTCCCCGACCGCGAGCCCGCGCCGTGGGGGGACGAAAGCGCGCTCTCCATCGTTGGGCAGCCCGTCCCGCGCGTCGACGCCCGGCAGAAGGTGACGGGGCGGGCGCGCTTCCCTACCGATCTTCAGCGCCCGGGGATGCTGCACGCGGCATTTGTTCGCGCGCCGATCGCGCACGGCACCGTGACGTCGATCGATGCATCGGCGGCGATGCAGCTGGCGGGCGTGGTCGAGGTGCTCACCGGCGCCGACCTTCCGCGCGCGATTCGCGTGGGGGGCGTGCAGCTGCTCGGGACGTCGGTCCTCTATCCGCATCAACCTGTCGCGGCCGTCTGCGCTGAATCGCGCGCGGCGGCGCTCGCCGGCGCCGCGGCCGTGCGGGTGACGTACGAAGCGGAGCCGTTCGCCATCACCTTCGAAGCGGCGACCGCGCCGAACGCACCGCTCGTGCGGGGCACGAGCAACGTCATGCGCGGCTCGCCCAAGATCGTAGAGCGCGGCGACGTGGACGCGGCGCTCGCGCGTGCCGACGTCGTCGTGACGCGCGAGTATCGCACGGGGAGCGCGCTGCATTCGCCGATGGAGCCGCACGCCACCGTCGCCGAGTGGGACGGCGATCGCCTCACGCTGTGGGAGTCGACGCAGGGGATCTACCGCGTGCGCGACGAGGTGGCGGGGGCGCTCGGCCTCGCGAAGTCGCACGTGCGCGTGATCAAGGAGTACATGGGAGGGGGATTCGGAGGAAAGAACAACGCCGGCGCGCATACGTACGTCGCCGCGCTCTTTGCCCAGCGGACCGGGCGTGCGGTGCGCTGCGTGCTGGAGCGGGAGGATGAACAGTCGGACGGTGGACACCGTGCGCCGTCGCGCCAGGTCGTGACGCTCGGCGCGATGCGCGATGGGCGCCTCGTCGCCATCGATGTGAAGACCGAGATCCCGTTAGGCGCGAGCGGGTGGGAGGGGAGCGTGGCGGCGATCTACGGCGAGATGTACGCCTGCGAGAACGTGCGGACGCACGAGACGTTCGCGTGGGTGCACACGCAGCCGATGATGGCGTTTCGCGCGCCGGGGCATGTGGAGGGGGCGTTCGGGCTGGAGCGGACGATGGATGTGCTCGCGCGGGAGCTGGCGATGGACCCGATGGCGTTGCGGCTGGCGAATTTCGCCGAGCGGGACGAGGGGAAGAGCCGGCCGTACTCGGCGAATCGGTTGCGGGCGTGTTATGCGGAGGGGGCGCGGCGGTTTGGGTGGGGGGAGGCGGCGGTGCAGCGGGAGGATGGGGGTGGGAAGGAAATGGTGATGGGCGGGGGGCGCGGGAGGGGGAGATTTGATTCGGGGGGGGACCCCGGCGCCCCCATGTCAGGCAGCCCCAATCTTCGCCGCGGCGTGGGGATGGCGGCCTGTGTCTGGGGCGCCGGCGGCGGCCCGCCGGCCTACGCCACCGTCCGCCTCAACTCCGACGCAACCGTCGACGTCCTCTCCGGCACCCAGGACCTCGGCACCGGCTCGCGCACCATCCTCGCCCAGATCGCCGCCGAGTCGTTAGGCGCGCGCCTCGCCGACGTGCGCGTCGTGCTGGGCGATACCGAGCGCACACCCTACGCGGGGAATTCCTGGGGCTCGATGACCACCGCCTCGGTGGGGCCGGCGGTGCGCCTGGCGGGAGAAGAAGCTCGAGCGCGCCTCCTCGAAGCGGCAAGCCAGCTCCTGGAATGCCACGTCGACGACCTTCGCACCCACGACTCCACGATCGAGACGCGCGACGGCGCCCGGCGCCTCGCCTTCGCCGACGTCACGCGCAAGCTCGGCAACGTGATGATCATGGGTCAGGGGAGCCGCGGCCCGAACCCGAAAGACGTCGCCCTCATGTCGTTCGGCGTGCAGTTCGCCGAGGTCGAGGTCGATGTGGACACCGGCGTCGTGCGCGTCGTGCGGATCACCGCGGCGCACGACGTGGGGCGCGTGATCAATCCGCTCCTCGCCGGGAGCCAGATGGAGGGGGCGATCTTGCAGGGGCTGGGCTACGCGCTGTTCGAGGAGCGGCTGCTGGACCGCGCGACGGGGCGCCCGGTGAATCCGTCACTGCATGAGTACAAGATTCCCACCATGGCCGACGTCCCCGTGATCGACGCGTTCTGCGTGGAGGGGAGCGATCCGGTGGCGAATCACACGGGGGCGCGGGGGCTGGCGGAGCCGCCGATCATTCCGACGGCGCCGGCGATTGCGAATGCGGTGGCCGATGCGTTAGGCGTGGAGGTGCGGGAGTTGCCGTTGACGCCTTGGCGGGTGAGGGGGGCGGTGGAGCGGCGTTAGGGTCGGGCGGGCGCGAAGGGAAGTGCTCGCGTGCGGCCGCGTCGGCAAGCTTCGACTTCCACTCGGAACCTCGTCCTCCATTACGCTAGGTTCAGCTGCGCCACATTTGATGAAAGCCGGAGGCGCGTCGCCCGCCGGGAACATGGGTAACACCTCTGTCCGAGTACAGAGGTAACACGCCTTCTAAACTGCATGGCCCCTCTCGAACTGGCGAGGTGTGCCGTGCCCTGGTTGGAGACGTGTCCCATGGAAGAGCGCCCGCAGTTCATCTGTGATGCGCAGAGTGATCGGTTCACCATGGCGGAGCTCTGCGCGCGCTACGGGGTGAGCCGACGCATCGGGTACAAGTGGCTCGCCCACTTCGCGGAGGAGGACAAAAACGGACTTCGCGATCGCAGCCGGAAGGCGCACTTTCATCCCGCCACGTCTTTGGGCATCGCGTTGTCGAGGCTGAACTCGGCCACGAGGCGTTTGAGGCGCGCGTTGTCGCCTTCGAGCGCCTTGAGTCGTTTCACTTCAGGCACGCCTATCCCGCTTTCCTTCGCTTTCAGCGGTAGAACGTCGTGTCCGTAATGCCGTGCTTGCGCACCACCAGGCGGGCATCGTCACTACCCGCCGCCTCCTTCAGGATCGCGACGAATGTTCTTGGGTGAAGCGCTTCCGCTTCATGCGGGCCTCCTCCGACATCCCGCCGGACTCGTGCCCCTAACCTACCTTCTGGTCCCGTTTTCAGGG
>JBGAHX010000098.1:0-7928 GCA_044225935.1 Gemmatimonadaceae bacterium | reverse complement strand
CGCAGCACTTCGCGAGGAGCCGTTCTATCACACCTACGAGCTGTGGAATCGCTCGCTCGCCCTCGGTTGTCGCGCGCAGGGGGCCAGGATCGCCCTCAACGGAAATGGCGGCGATCCCTGGTTCTCGACGTCCCCCGTCTTCCTCGCGGACCTGTTCCGGCAGGGACGGTTCCTCGCCTTTCGCCGCGAGTGGCACGCCATCTGGCGCACGATGAACTGGTACGCCGTCTTCAAGACGGCGGTGCAGCCGAACTTGTCGCCGGGGGCGCTGTCATTGATTGCTCGACTGCGCGGCGGGCGTCCGCTCGCCGAGTCGGGGATCCGCGAGCTCCCTGCGTGGATGGCCGAGCCGATGCGACGTTCCCCCGAACTGCTGGCGCGGCGCCGCAACGACTACCGGCGCCGACCGGGCGAAGGGCACTCCGCCGCCGAGAGAACGTGGTATCTGAGATCCGCATTTGCGGAGCGGATCACAGCGCTGGTCTTCTCGATCTGCCAGAATGAAGGGGTGGAGTTGCGTACTCCCCTTCTTGACGCCCGGATCATCCGTTTCGCGGCGACCCGGCCGCGATGGGAGAGCAATTCGGCGCGTCAGAACAAGTACCTGCTGCGACGCTCCATGAAGGGACTACTCCCGGACGAGCTCCTTGCCCCCCGAAAGGAGCGCACCGGGATGCCCTCGACCTACCTCGACCGCACGCTTGACGCTCATCTGACAGAGGCACGCGAGACATTCCGGGGTGGCATGCTTCTCGCAAGCTTGGGTATTGCAGATCACGGGAAACTGTTGGACGAGATCGACGGATTCCTGGCAGGGCGAGTGAAGGACCGAGAGCGAGGAGCCGCACTGGTGGCTGCGACCCAGGCCGAGTGGTGGCTTCGAACTTTTGAGTAGTAGCGATCAACAGTTTGGCAGGGCTATCTTGCGATTCACTTACGATTCGCAAGAAGGATGTGCGATCACGGGGGATCGCAAGGCGCCGGGGCCAGTTCCCGGAGCAAGAGGAGGAATTTCCGATGTACCAGACGCCTGAGCTCACGAAGTTCGGCACGTTCCGCGAGATCACGCTCCAGGGCCGTTATGGCCTCACCGACGGCGCTGTGCGTCGCGGCGACGGTTGCACCACGAACCCGAACGCGCGCTGCTCCTAAGTCGTGATCGCTGTGATCGCAGTGTGACGCGATCGAGCCACTTCCAGAGCTCGCAGGACCACAACGACGACGCCGCTTGGTTTCCCAAGCGGCGTTGTTGCATTTCGTCGTCAATTGTTCGCGGGCGGGCGACAGGTCTCGGAAAAGCGTTCCGCACGTAAATAGTTGGAAGCGTGCTGCTTCCGCGCGCCAAGCGCGCGGTTCAGCGCGCTTCCCGCTGTAGTCGCTCTACGATGCGCGTCGCGGCGTCACCTCGGCCGAATAGTGGCGGAGGAGGCGCGACCGGACGCTGCCAGGCAGCGACGAGGGCGCCCAGCCCCCCCGACGCGCTCGCGTCATCGCTCACCAGAACGTTCCAACCGCTCGCCACCGTCTCGACCCACTCGGTCTCCGGGCGAAGCGTGAAGCAGGGGATGCCAAAGAAGAACGCCTCCTTCTGCACTCCGCCGGAATCGGTCACGATTGCCCGGGCGTACTGCTCCAGCTGCAGCATGTCGAGGTACCCCACCGGCTCGACCATCCGCAGCTTCGAGAACTTCGCATCGGGAGCGTGCTCGGCGAGCCGCGCTTGCGTGCGCGGATGAACGGGGAGCACCACGACGTCATCCAGACGGTCGAGCGCCCGCAGTAGGCCCAGCAGGCGCGCAGGATCGTCGGTGTTGTAGGCGCGGTGGATCGTGGCGAGGATGTACTTCCCCTCTTCCACCCCAGCCTCGCGGAGGATCGTCGACCTCGCGCGAGCCACTGCACCGAAGTGCAGCACGGCGTCGTACATCACGTCCCCCACCAGCTCGACTCCGCCATCGACCCCCACCCCTTCGCGCCGAAGGTTGTCCACGGCCGTCTGCGTAGGGCAGAAGAGGAGCGTGGAGCAGTGATCGGTCAGCACCCGATTGTGCTCCTCGGGCATCGAGCGGTTGAACGAGCGCAGCCCGGCCTCGACGTGGGCGATGGGGATTTCGAGCTTGCAAGCGGCAACTGCGCCCGCGAGGGTGGTGTTCGTATCGCCGTAGACGAGCACCCAGTCGGGGCGCTCCTCCTGCATGACTTCCTCGAGCGCAATGAGCATGCGCCCGGTCTGCGCGCCGTGCGAGCCGCTCCCGATCTCCAGATTCCGGTCCGGGCGACGGATCCCCATCTCGTCGAAGAAGACCTGCGACATGCGATCGTCGTAGTGCTGACCGGTGTGCACGAGGTGCTCGTCGATCCCGGCCTCGGCGAGGGCGCGGCCGATGGGCCACGCCTTGATGAACTGCGGGCGCGCCCCGACGATCGTGAGGATCTTCATGGCCGAACGACGGAGAGAGTGCCTGCCCCGTCACGCGATTCGAGACGCCGCACATAGAGATTGGTGCGGATTCCCCAGCGTTCGACTTCTCCTCGCAATTCGAACCCCTCCTTTCGCACGAAGCCATTCGCCGCCGGGTCTTGAGCCACTGGGCGACAGAACACTTTCACTTCCGGCACTCCTCGCGCGCGAAGGTCGTCGATCGCCCGCGCCACCAGCGCATGAGGGACGTTCACGCCACCCTGTCGCCGCCCCTCGCCGCTTCCACGCACGGCGGGGCGCACCGCAATCGTCAGCAACTCGGCGCGGATCGCCATGCCCGGCTCCGGCCGACGCCCGAGGATGGATCCGGCAATGCGAAGCACGTATCCGATGCGCTGGGGTGACAGTGCCGATCGCAACAGCGCCGACGCAAACGTCAGCCGGTGACGCTTGTACGCGGAACGCAGCGCCTCGCGGACGTCGTGGCTGTAGACGATGAAGCCCTGGAGTTCGCCGCCGCCGAAATACCCGTCCAGCTGCAACGCCGGCTCCTCCAGCAGCGCGCGATGGTAGCGTTCGGAGAAGCGGGGCCCGAGGCGCGACGCCATCGTGCCGGGAATCGCCTCGTGGGCGAGCGCGAGGAGCGCTGGGATGTCGCCGATGTCGAGTGCACGCACGCCATCGCCCGGCGCCGGGCTTGGGGTGGAAACCGCTTCTGGCAGGGGAGAGGTCACGGGATGCGAGAGAGGCTCACGCGTGCCCGGTCGACGCCTGGGGCTTTGGGCTCGCCGTGAGGTACGAGCGCACGCCACGGAAATAGAGGTACACTCCAACCGGGGCAAGCATGAGGAAGAGGACGCGCATCCCCAGCATCGTCTCCGCACCCCCCTGCAGCCCGGCGATCCCGTACAGCGACGCGACGGCAGCCTCGGTGAAGCCGATCCCGCCCGGCGTGATGGGAACGTTGTTCAGGACGAAGGCGAGCGACGTGAGAAAAGCGCCGAGGAGCGCTGCCGATCCCGGGTGAGTCGCCAGCTGCAAGCAGGCGATGCAGGCGGCGGCACAGAGGTTCGCCGCCACCGACCAGAATACGGCAATCGCCAACACGCCGGCGTTGCTGCGGTAGCGGTGGATCGTGTCGAGGATGCGCTGCGGGTAGCCTCGCAAGGGAAAGGTGCGCAATGCCCACTGCACGGGAGCACTGGCGATCCCGCGACGAGAGAGCGCGACCAGGATTCCGGTGAGGACCGCAATCGAGGCTGCCGCCGAGACACCGAGAATCCAGAGGATCACCGGCGACGACGCAACAACCGACGGGAAGAAGGGGGCGAGGGCGATGGGGAGGAGCAGGATCCCCACGAGGCCGAGGACGCGGTCGAGGAGGACGATCGTGGCGATCTCGGTGCGACGCCCGGTGTGGCCATCCGAGGCGAACCAGAGGCGAACGAGGTCGCTCCCCACGGTCGGGAGAACGAGATTCGCCGCATTGCCGATGAGGGTGAGGCGCACCGAGTTGGCGAGGCTCACGTGAAGCCCCTGGGCCTCGGTCAGGCGACAGAAGCGCCACGACGCCAGGACCATTCCGAGAAAGAGGAGGGCGAGCGCAGCGAGCGTCAGCGGCCATGCGTGCAGCAGCCCGCGCATGCGCGGCCACTCGATCACGCCGCTCCCCGCCAGGAAGGCCAGAAGAGCGATCGCGATGGCGAGCCTCACGAACGACCACAGGCGCTGCCGCGCTTCGGGTGTCATGCTCCGCCCGCCCCGGCTGGCGCAATCCGCTCGTAGATGCGGATCGGCGGGTTGACCACCGGATAATCGAGCGGCGGGCGGCTCACGAACGGGAGGAGCGGCGGCGACTGGAAGAGCGCGACCGGCTTGTAGCCCATCGTGCCGTCCTCGAGCGCGCGGAAGGTGGCCGGCGGACAGGTCGACGCGTATGGCTTTCCGGGGTTTGTGTAGTCAGGCATGAGGAGGACGAATCGCGGTTGCCGCTCGCGCCATGCCTGCTCGATCGTGCGCACCGCAACGTCGCTCGTGTCTGCGCGAAACATGCTTCCCTGGAACGGGATCGCCTGTCGCGACGAGACCGACGCAGGGAACGGGGGATTCTTGTATTCCGCGCCGAAATACTCGATCGCGTCGCCAGGGCTCGCGGTCGCGGCGATCCAGCGACCTGCCTCATAGCGCGAATCGCGGATCATCGCCCCGGTGAGGTCGAGCGCCCAGAAGGCCAGCACGGTCGCGCCCGTCGCGGCCAGTGCGAGGATGGGGACGCGCCACCGGCTTCGCCCCTCCCACGCGAGCACGACGCCGCGCCCGGCGTAGATCGCCAGGATGAACGCCGCCGGCATCACGTAGCGCAGCTGTGCGGTGCGCGCCGAGAAGAAGAGGACCGCCAGGTAGCCGATCCCCGAGAAGGCGAGGACGGAGTCACGTTGCATCCGGCGGAGCACCGCGATCATCGACGCGACGGCGAAGACGAGCCCCGGCCAGGTGAGCGAGTTCGCCAGCAGTGTCGTCAGGCGGATGACGAAGTCGCGGTTCCCCTCCCACGTGCGCGGATACATGTGCACGAAGGCGATCCCGTTCGCCTCGAGGTCGGAGAGGCGCGACTGGATGAACTCGATGTGTGCGATCCAGCGCCGGTGGTCGATGACCAGACCGCTGGCCAGGGCGTACGTCAGGAGCGACGCCGCCGCGCCAGCGATGGCCACGCGCCAGTACGCCGGCGACCGCGCCGGGATTTCCCGCGATCCCGGTGCGGGGAGGAAGAGCATCGCCACCGGGGCGAAGACAAACGACGCAAAGGATGGTTCCTTGGTCGCGACGGCCAATCCCACCGCCACGCCGAACGTGAGCGCCCGTCGCATCGTGAGCCCGTCGCGCACGATCACCGCGAACGCCCACAACGCGGCGGCGGTGAAGAAGAGCACCGGCACGTCGACGTTGGAGTTGCGGGCGTAGTAGAACATCGGGTACATGAGCATCACCGCGATCGCCGAGGCGAAGCCGGTGCGCTCGCCCCACTGCACGCGCCCGATTTCATAGGCACACATCACCACCCCGATCCCCAACAACACCGAGAGGAAGTGGGCGATGAGCGTGAGCGTCCGGAGCGCCGTCACCGCGTCGGTGAAACCGTGCGGATACGCCACGGTGGGATGCTTGAGCCCCCCGCTCACCACCAGATAGCCCATGTATGGAGCAAAGCTCCCGAGCACCAGGAACGGGTGCAACATGGGATAGCCGAGATTCGGATTCTGCGTCGCCTTGGGGTGCAGGATGTCATCGGCCTGCGCGAGCGGGCCGAGTGGCGGTTCATCGTCGACGCCCCACGCGTTCGTCCGATCGGGGCCTGAGGCGTACGGCACACCCCACCAGAAGCCAGGCGCATAGGCGAGGAACGCCAAGGCGAACAGCGACATTCGTTGGCGCCCGAGGCGCTCCCACCAGCGCATGCGTCCACCGGTCGCTCCGCCAGCTGCAGCGCGCGGCAGACCCGCCGCAGAGTTGGTGGCGGAATTCATCGCGATCCCTTCGGCGATGCGGGGAACGGCGCCAGCGAATCCGTCGGCGCCGATGCTGCGGGAGTCGCGACGGGAGTCGCGACCGAGGGCGCACAGTCATACATCGTGAAAATCGCCGACCGCTCACCGGGAAGCGTCACGACCCTACACCCCTCGCGCAGCTTCTCGAAGAAGGCGCGGTCCACGCGCTGGTAGGGATTGGGGAGCATCTCCGGCATCCACTTCCACGGTGCGAACCGCGCCGACGGAATACCATCGACATATGAGGTGTTGTCGACAAGCAGGAGGCGGTCCTTCTGCGCCGCCACGATGCGATACGCACTGTCGGGAGTCGGCAGGAGCGACAGGCGGAACCCCTGCGTCAGTGGATCGACCGACGGGCGACCGGCGAAATACGCGAGCCCGCCGCTGTAACCGAAGGAGAAGAGCGGGCGGGTCCCGCTCGGGTCCGCGGCATCGGCGAGGTGACGGATGAAGGCGAGGTCGCGCGCCAAGCCGGGGGCGAGATGCGCGGTCCCCCTCGGCGTCGCCACCGCCGTTTCGACCCCCCGCCTGCTCCCGACGCCGTAGCCAAAGCGCCAATGCATACGCGCGGCGAACACCAGGAGCACCGCGCAGCCGAGCGGGAAGAAGAGCGCGCCGCTGCGACGGAGCGATGGCCAGAGGAGCGTCGCGGCCGCGACATACACCGGAAGCTCGACCATCAACACCGACCACTCGGTGAACGACACCATGCGACGCGCCCGAAGCGCGAGCCCCGTCACGAGGAGTATCGCGACCAGGTTCCACAGCCGACGGTCCGCGACGCGCTTGCGCAGCGCGACCAGGAGCGCGAGCATCGCCAGCGGGACAAACAGCGGAATGAGGTGCCGGAGCATCTGCAGGCGCAACACGCCGAACGCCTTCCGCACCCGCACCGCCACGCTCCCCTCGACCGGCTGCAACGCCATCTCGAACAGCGTGGGGAGCTTGGGCGCGTGCTCCATCATCTGCCGGCCGATGCGTTCGGCCTGCCAGAGCCAGATGGCCATCGCCGCAACGGAGAGCACGACTCCCCCGACGAACACCAGGACGACGGTTCGGCTGCGCGAGGCCCCGGTAACGAAGGCCAGCGCACAAACGATCGCCAGCGCCACGCCGAACACCGCCAGCTCGACGACGATCTGCGACATGTCGGGGAGGTTCACCCCCGAGAACTCGGCGACGTGTCCGAAGCCGGTGAAGATGTCGCGGAGTGCGCCGACCCCGTGCTGCGCGGCGAGAATCCCCACACCGATTCCGGCAACCACCACGAAGCTCCCACCGGCGGCGAGCATGCGTTTCGCGCGCCCTTCGTTCCCCGGCACGGTGAAGACTCCGGCGGCGAGTGTAAGCCAGGCGCAGGCGAACCAGACGTCGTGCTTGGCGAGGAATCCGAGTCCGCCGAGAACGCCGACGGTGATCGCGGTGCCGAGCGACGGCCGCTCCCAGTCGCGCAGGAAGGCCACCAGCTGCAACATGAGGCAGAGACCGGCTACCGGCACGGCCGGCGTGTACATGCCTAACGCCAACGGCGCCGAGGCATTCTGCGAGTATGCGGCACCGAGCGCCATTCCCGTGGCCGCCACGAGCACCGCAAGACGCCCGGGCACAAGGCGCGCGACGATCGCGCCGTAGGCCAGCGCGATCGAGGCGGCGAGAATCGTCGTGAGCGTCCAGACCTGCACCAGGTCGGCCCCGACGACGCGCGTGATCCCCCCAAGGAGCCACATCGCCAGCGGGGGAAAGGCCCAGTAGATGTCGCGGTAGAATACGGCGCCGTGTGCGACGCGATCGAGCTCGTGCAGCCAGCGCCCGTTGTCACCCCACCAGAGCGACGGGTATCCCCAAACACCGGCTGCGTGCAACAGCACGACGCCCAGCGCCGCCAGCATCGCCAGGCGGGTGGACCGCGCCGGCACCAGCGGGACGCGCGACTGCTCGTGGTTCACGGACGTCGC
>JBGAHX010000097.1:0-7994 GCA_044225935.1 Gemmatimonadaceae bacterium | reverse complement strand
CCCGACAGTCGCGCCCACTCGGCGGGGGCCGTGGTTCCGCTCGTAATGAAGCCGATCGACTCCGTACCGATCACTGCCGCGCGCGCCAGCGCCCGTGCGGCCGGGAGCGCCTCGGCGAGCGTGGGGGAGCGTGCGCCTAACGCTTCCACTTTGGGGAGCAGCAACGACCAATCTTCGAAGAGCGTGACGAGCGTGTCGCGCGCCCCCACGTCGCGTGGGTCGACGGCCAGGCGTCGCACCAGGCGCTCGGTCATCCACCGCCCCTTGGGGTCGGGGCGCGCCGCGTCGACGATGCGGGTGAGCGGCTGCAGCTGGTTGGTCGAGACACCGTTCAAGCGCTGGCCGAACGCCGGCGGCTGCACCGCCGTGAACAGCGACTCGATCGGCGCGACGTCGACTCCCGGCGCGATCTGCGCGAGCATCCGCGCCGAATGGCTCTCGACGCGCAGCCCCATCCCCTCGAGGCGGTCGGCGAGGAGATCGAGACGCCGATAGAGGTCGGCGACGTCGGTGATCTCGCGCGGCGACCAAAGGCGCTCGGCGATCGCCCCGAGGCGCGGCCAGATGCGCGAGTCGGCCGTTTCTTCGGAGATGAACTCGGCCCACATGCACGCCTCTCCCCCGAGGATAAGCGCGCGCTGCGCGGGCGTGAGTTCGTCGAACTGCGGGACCGGATCGACCGCGTAGTACTCGCTGGCCGACTTGATGTGATCGAGGTACCACGGCGCCGAGAGGAGAGCGTTGAAGCCCTGCTTTGCGCTGTTGGCCAGGTACTGCACGCCGCGCCACGACTGCACTACCGTGCGTGGCGGGAGGTCGGGGTGGAGGATCTCGTCCCACCCGACCATGCGGCGCCCGTGCCGCGCGAGGATCGCCGTGAGGCGCTTGTTGAAGTACGCCTGCAGCGCATCGTTGTCCTTGTACCCATGCCGCTTGCGCCAGGCGACGATGCGGGCGTTGCCGTTCCAGTGCTTCGATTCGACCTCGTCGCCTCCCACGTGCCAGTAGGTATCGGGGAAGAGCGGGACCATCTCGTCGATGAAGCGCGCAATGAACGTGTAGGTCGCCTCACGCGTCGGATCGAAGATCGCATCGGCCCCGCCCCACTCGCGGCGGATCCCGATCGGGGGCGCCTTCGTCCCGTACTGCGGGTAGCCGGCGAGCCACGCCGTCGTGTGCCCCGGCATGTCGAACTCGGGGACGACGCGAATGCCGCGGTCGCGCGCGTATCGCACGATCTCGCGCACCTGGGCCTGCGTGTAGTACAGCCCATCGCTCCCGCGCTGGTGCAGGAGCGGAAACCGCTTGCTCTCGACCCGAAAGCCCTGGTCGTCGCTCAGGTGCCAGTGGAAGACGTTCAGCTTGACCAGCGCCATCCCGTCGAGGGTGTGCTCGAGCTGCTCGATCGGCATGAAGTGGCGCGACACATCGACGAGGAGGCCGCGCCAGGCAAAGCGTGGCGAGTCGTCGATCTCGACGGCCGGAATGACGAACGACGCGCCGTCCCCCTGCACCAGCTGCAAAAGCGTCTCGAGCCCGCGCAGCGCCCCCACGACCGTCGCCGCGCGCAGTTCTGCGCCATTCGTGCGAACGGTGAGCGCGTAGTGCTCATCCTCGGCGAGTCCCTGCACCGCCATTCCCGCGCCGTCGACGCGAATCTCGATCCGACGGGTCGCTGTCGGAATCGCCCCCGCCGCGCCCCGCACCGCCAGCGGCTGCGCGATGCGTTCCGCGAGGCGATGCTCCGCCCGCTCCACTCCGCGCACGAGCCGCGCGTCGGAGAAGCGAGTGATGACGAAACCGGTCGTGCTGTCGATCGGGAGGCTCCCCTCGCCCGTGCGCAGCGACGACGGCACCGGCAGGAGCGAACTCGCCTGCCCAGCAAGCGAGACCGGCAGCGCGACAATCGCAACGAAGAGGAGTGAACGCAAGGAATTCAACATCTCTGGAAACTGCCCCCCACACCGCTCCGCAACCAGTCTTCACCCCCCTTTGGTATCGCCCCCCGAAGCTGAAGCGTATGTTCTCGTCTTCTCGTCTTCTGACCTCTCGTCTTCTCAAGAGCAATGCTTCTCACGTCGCTCGACTGGATCATCGTCCTCCTCTCCATCGTGGTGAGCTTCATTCCCGCCATCGTGATGGCACGGCGGGCCGGGAGCAGCACGGCGGAGTTCTTCACCTCGGGACGAAGTGCGCCGTGGTGGCTGGTAGGCGTGAGCATGGTCGCGACGACCTTCTCGACCGACACGCCGAACCTCGTCACCAACCTCGTGCGCGAGAAGGGCGTCGCCAACAACTGGGCGTGGTGGTCGTTCCTCCTCACGGGGATGATGACCGTCTTCTTCTACGCGCGACTCTGGCGACGCTCGAACGTCCTGACGGACCTCGAGTTTTACGAGATTCGCTACTCGGGGCGCGCCGCGACGGTCGTGCGCGCGTTTCGCGCGGTCTACCTCGGTTTCTTCTTCAACTGCGTGATCATGGCGAGCGTCAACCTCGCCGCGGCGAAGATCGCCAACGTCATGCTCGGCTGGCCGATGTGGCAGACGCTCCTCATCTGCGCGGGACTCAACATCGCCTTTGCCGCGACATCGGGGCTCTGGGGCGTGCTCGTCACCGACTTCATCCAGTTCGGTATCGCGCTCACCGGCGCGTTTGCCGCCGCCTATTTCGCGGTGCAGCAACCAGAAGTTGGAGGACTGACCGGATTGTTCGACAAGATTCCGCAGCAGACGCTGCACCTCCTCCCCGACTTCAGCGACTGGGGGCTCACGCTCTCGGTCCTGATCATCCCGCTTACCGTGCAGTGGTGGTCGGTCTGGTATCCCGGAGCCGAGCCGGGGGGCGGGAGCTACATCGCGCAGCGCATGCTCGCGTCCAAGAGCGAGAACGACGCGCTTGCCGGCACGTTGTTCTTCAACTTCGCGCACTACGCCATTCGCCCTTGGCCGTGGATCATCGTCGCGCTCTCCTCGATGCTCGTCTTCCCGGAATTGAGCGACATCGCCCGCACCTTTCCGTATGTAGATCCGAAGCTCATCGGGCACGACATGGCGTACCCGGCGATGCTCAAGTTCCTCCCCGTCGGCTTCATGGGATTGATGATCGCCGGGATGCTCTCGGCGTACGTCTCGACCATCTCCACGCACCTCAACTGGGGGACGTCGTACCTGGTGCACGATGTCTATCGCCGCTTCGTGCGCGAGGACGCTCCGGAGTCGCACTACGTGATGGTCGGTCGCCTGGTCACCGCGGTGCTGATGGTCCTCGCCGCACTCCTGACTTTCGTCCTCGACTCGGCGCGCCAGTCGTTCGAATTGCTGATGTCGATCGGCGCCGGAACCGGACTTCTCTACCTGCTACGCTGGTTCTGGTGGCGAGTGAGTGCGTGGTGCGAGATCGCGGCGATGATCACCTCATTCGCCGTCGCCCTGGTCTTTTTCATCGCCAGCAAGAACGGCTCGACGATGCCATCGCACATCACGCTCATTATCGGCGTCGTCATCACGACGGTCGTCTGGATCGCCACGGCCTACATCGCGCCAGCTACCGACGAAAAGACGCTCGAATCGTTCTACCGCCTCGTGCGTCCAGCGGGGCCGGGGTGGAACGCGATTCGTGAGCGCACCGGTCTCCCCCCGTCGGCGGATTCGCTTCCAATGTCGATGCTCGGCTGGGTCCTCGGTTGCGCCTTCGTCTATGCTGCGCTCTTCGGCGCGGGTAGCTTTCTTTACCGCAACACGACGCAGGGATTGGTGTGGACCGCCGTCTTCGTGGCGAGCGGCTTCGGGCTGTCGCAGATCCTGCCGAAGATCTGGCGCTCGGCGGAGTCGTGATGCAGTGGGTCGAATGGGGAGACGCGCCGCCTGGCTCTCCGTCGCCTAACGGTTGACATGAAGGGACTGTTGACGGGGATCGGGATCGGCTTGGCGATCGTCGCGATGGCGCTCCTCGGCGGATACGTCTGGCTGGACCATCGCGTCTCGACAGTATTGGCCCAGCGCTTTGACGTTCCGCTCGTCGACATCGCCGTCCCGGCCGACTCGGCGAGCATCGCCGAGGGGGAGCGCGTCGCCTGGCTGCACGGTTGTCACGGGTGTCATGACGCGCAGCTGCAAGGAAAGGTCTTTCTCGACGAACCGCGCGTCGCGCGGCTCGTGGCGCCGAACGTCACGCAAATCGTCCCGAACTACAGCGACGCCGAACTCGCGCGCCTGATCCGCCACGGTGTGAGGCGCGACTCGACTGGCGTTCTCGTCATGCCGGTCGCGACGTTCTATGAGATGAGCGACATCGACGTCGGGCGACTGATCGCCCACCTGCGCGCGACGCCGCGCGTCGAGCACGAACTCCCGCCCAATGAGGTGCGCATCATGGGAAAGCTCGGGGTACTCGAAGGCGAGTTCCTCCCCGAGGCGGCCACCATGGACCACCACGCACCGCGACGCTACGCCGAGCACGACACGTCGCAGGCGGCGCACGGAGAGTATCTCGCGTACACCATTTGCGCGGAGTGCCATGGCGAGGCCCTCGCGGGTGACGCCACCACCCCACCCCTCTTTCACGCGATGGGCTATACCTCATCGCAGTTTGTCTCGCTGATGCTCGACGGACGATCGCGCGACGGCCGCGATCTCAAGCTGATGGGACGGACGGCGCGATCGCGCTTCGTGCACTTCACCCGCGACGAGATCGACGCGCTGTACGCCTACCTGCAGGCCCTCCCGGCGCGGGCGCCCGCTTCCGCATCCGACGGGAGCACGCGTTAGGCGCATGGCACCCACGACTCGCGCCGTCATCCTCGCCCGCGGGCTGGGTACGCGCATGCGCAAGGGAGACGCCGGCGCCACGCTCGACGCCGCGCAGAGCGCCGTCGCCGACGCCGGGATCAAGGGGATGATTCCCATCGGGCGCCCCTTTCTCGACTACGTCATCAGCGCCCTCGCCGACGCCGGGATCACCGACGTCTGCCTCGTCATCGGCCCCGAGCATCAGGGGGTGCGCGACTACTACGACGCGCTCCCCACGACGCGCGTACGCGTGCACTACGCCATCCAGCAGGAGCCGCGCGGGACGGCCGATGCCGTTGCGGCTGCGCGCGACTTTGCGGGGAGCGAGACGATCCTCGTCCTCAACGCCGACAACTACTACCCGGTCGATGCGTTCCGCGCGCTCGCCAAGCTCGGCGCCTCGGGGCTCGCCGGCTTCGATCGCGAGGCGCTCATCGCCAGGAGCAACATTCCCGAAGAGCGCATTCGGAGCTTTGCCCTGGTCGAAGTCGACGAGTCGGGGGCCCTCACTGCCATCGTCGAGAAGCCCGACGAGTCGACCTTCGCGCGCATGGGGCGGCATGCACCCATCAGCATGAATCTCTGGTCATTCTCGCCGGTGATCTTCGAAGCCTGCCGGCGCGTGACGCCGTCGGTCCGCGGGGAGCTCGAGCTGCAGGACGCGGTGCGACTGGCGGTGCACGACTTCGGCGAGCGATTCACGGTGATCCCCTGCGCCGCTGGGGTCCTCGACCTCTCGAACCGCCGGGACATCCCTGCGGTCGCGGAGCGGCTGGCGGGAGTGGAGGTCTCACTGTAGCAACGGACCCGGCTCCCCATCACGAGGGGTGCTTCGGCGGGGTAGTTTTCCGGCATGGACGATCGCGATCAACTCCTGCGCATGGGGATGTCGCCCCCCCAGGCGGCGACCAAGGCGGCGATGCTCTCGCACTGCGACCGCGCCCTCGACGCGTTAGGCGCGTCGTCGCACCGATGGTCGGTCTGGGTGCCCGGGCGCATCGAGGTGCTCGGCAAGCACACCGACTACGCGGGGGGGCGCTCGCTCCTCTGCACCGTCGAACGCGGCTTCGCCGTTCGCGTAGCGCTGCGCACCGATGCCCAGATTCGCGCGGTCGACGTGGCCAACGGCTCGACCTGCGAGACCGCCCTCGATACCGAAGCCGGCGCGCCGTCCGGCACGTGGGGGAACTACGTCGCGACCGTCGCCCGCCGACTCGCCCGCAACTTCCCAAACGCGCGCTGCGGGGTGGATCTCGCCTTCACCTCCGACCTTCCGATCGCCGCCGGGATGAGTTCGTCGAGCGCGCTGATGATCGCCGTCTTCGTCGCGTTGGCCAAGTCGAACGACCTGCGGAGTTCGGAGGAGTTTCGCCGCGCGATCTTCTCGCGCGAGGAACTGGCCTCGTATCTCGGGACGGTGGAGAACGGCGAGTCGTTCCGCTCGCTCGAAGGCGATGCCGGCGTCGGGACGTTCGGGGGGAGCCAGGATCACACGGCGATCATGTGCGCCGAGTCGGGGCACATTGTGCAGTACTCGTTCAGCCCAGTGCGTCGCGAGGCGGCGTACGTGCTGCCGCCCGAGGTCACCTTCGTCGTCGGGGCATGCGGTGTTCTCGCCGAGAAGACCGCGGGGGCGCGCGAGGGCTACAACCGCGCAGCAGCCATGGTGCGGCACCTGGTCGAGCGCTGGAACGTCGAGACCAGCCGCGACGACGGGACGCTGGCCGATGCCGTGCGCAGCAGCACCGACGCCGCCGACCGCCTGCGCCAAGTCGCCCGCGAGTCGGCGACGCCCGACTTCACGGCGGAAGCGTTAGGCAATCGCCTGGAGCAGTTCCTCCTGGAGAGCTTCGTCCTGATACCGCAGGCCGCGTCGATCCTCGCGCGCGGTGCGATCGCCGAACTGGGGCCAGTGGTCGACCGGTCGCAGCAGGCGGCCGAAGCGTGGCTGGGCAACCAGATCCCCGAGACGACCTGGCTGGCGCGCGCGGCGAGAGCCGAGGGGGCGATCGCTGCATCGGCGTTCGGCGCCGGCTTCGGCGGAAGCGTCTGGGCGATGGTCGCGACCGATGCTGCCGATGCGTTCGCGCAGCAGTGGGCCGGCGAGTACGCCCGCGCATTTCCCGAGTCGGCGTCGCGGGCGATCTTTTTTGTGTCGCCGCCGGGGGCGGGGGCGAATCAATTCTGACTACGGATTGAACGAAATCCCCACTCCGTAGTACCGAATATCATCGCGATAGAACTGCCCGTACGGCGACGGCCCCGAATAGAACTGGGCGAGGATCATCCAGCGGCGCCCTGAGCCGCCGGGGTCGTTGCGACGGGAAATGTCGAGGCCGGCCATCGCGCTCATCGCCGGACGATCGAAGTTGCCTTCCGTCGCCTTCACATCGACTGCGGCAATCGGGCGAAGCGTCGCGACAGTACCGAGCGAAAGCAGGGCGGTCATCGGGCGCAGCTCGCCGCCGGCGTGCCATACCGTCGCAGCGAGCGAATCCGGGTTGGGGTTGAAGAGGCGCTCGCCCCCGCCGTACGCTCGGAGCGCCCCCATGTCGAGCGAAAGCAGCAGCTCAGCGGCTTCAAAGGAGAGGTTTTCGCGCGTGGGTGCGGGATCGGACGGGCGGAGGAGGAACTCGTCGCCCAGGTGCGAACTCTGGTGATAGATCCGCGCGCGCCCAGAGAAGGCGCCGTAGCGGAAGGTGACCGGGAGCCCGACGGTGTAGTCGGCGTTGAGCAGGTCGTAAGATGACGAGCGCAGGTCGAACTGTGCGAAGACTCCGGCACTCACGGCGAACTGCACGCCATCGTTGGGGCGGGCGCCGTTCCAGCGCCCCAGGCCGATCGCGTCGCTGATTCCCACCGCTCCCACGTCGGTGTCGAAGGTGGACTGCGTGGTGGGATTGAACTGCGTGGCGCGGGCGCGCAGGTAGCTCGCGAACGAACGGATCGACTTGGGGTCGGCGACGAGCGGGCAGAAAACGTCGCCCTCGGGGAGACCGACGTATCCGGTCGATTCGTCGGCGGGAATTCCGACGCCGCAGGCGGTGGAAGGGTGCAGCTGGGCGCGCGCAACCGTCGCGACGGTAGAGCTCAGCGCCGCGAGGAGCGCGACGCATTGTGACAGCCGGCGTCCGCCAGCCGCAGTTCGGCGCGAGAAGTCGGCGGGCGCGACGCGGCGAACGGCGCGCGAGACGAGTGTGCAGA
>JBGAHX010000036.1:0-74563 GCA_044225935.1 Gemmatimonadaceae bacterium | reverse complement strand
AGGGGTAATATAGGGATTGGGGGCGGGATGGGGGGTGGGGTCGAGCACTCCAAAAAAGACGACTCCCGCATCCTCGCGCCCTCCTGAAGGGCGCGCGGTCCCTATCGATCCGGCTCCACCATATCCTCGAACCGCAACCACTGCTTGTAGAAGTACAGGTCCGCGTACCCTGTCCCCCCTCCGCGATGCTTGAGCACGTGCACCTCGGCGGCGCCATCCACGTCGCGCGACGTCTCGTACAGCTCCTCGCGATAGAGCGCGAGCACGACGTCGGCGAGATGGCGTACGCTCCCTAACGCGCCAAAGTCATCGAGGCGCGGGCGCGGGTCGCCACGCTCGCGCACCGGCACGGCGAGGTGCGAGACGAGGAGCACGGCGCAGTCGCGGCGAACGGCCATCCCCTTGAGGTCGCGCACCGCCTGCGCCAGCTCCTCCTCCATGGCCAGCGCGCCGCGCGCCAGTGACTGCAGCGGATCGACTACCAGGAGATCGAGCCCCAGGTGTTCAATCAGCAAGTCCGACATCCCCGGGAGGCCGTTGGGCGGGACATGCGAGAAGAGAGCGGGATTCTTCCGCATCGCCAACGCGGCGCCTGCAACTGACGCGTAGGCTTCCTCGCCCAAGCGCCCGTGCCGCAAGTCGTCGAGCCGAGCGCGCCCCTGGATGGCGAGCGAACGCTCCATCAGTCGCTCGGCGGACAGCTCTCCCGAGAAGAACGCCACGCTCTTCCCGGACTCGGCTGCACGCAATGCCATCGCCAGCGCTAACGCCGACTTGCCGCAACCCACGTCGCCGCCGACCACTATTAGATCGCCGCGCCGGAAGCCGCCGCCTAACAAGGCATCGAGCGATGGAAAGCCGCACGACAGCGTGTCGCCGGCCCCGCCAGCTGCCACCATCCCCTCGAGATAGCCGGCGGCGTCGAGCACGCGCGGCGCCGGCTCCTCGTCCAGTGGCTCGGCCGCTTCGAGGAAGCCGTCGGGGGGAAGGGGTTCGAAGTCGTCGCCGCCCAGCTGTTCCGGATCGTCCATCATCACCGCGGTGGGGAAATGTCAGCCGGCGCGGAGCGCGCTCACCACCTGCTTGAGCTCCGCGCGCGACGGGGGGTCGAGCAGCGGAGCGGCGATCGCCATCAGGCGCTCGAGCGCGGCCACGACCCCGTCCCTCGACTCTCCAGTCGTGCTCTCCGCAACCGAATAGGCCGCGGAGCGCGTTGTCGCGGGGAGGGCGAGCGCGCCGATCCAGTGTCGAGCGCCGGTCGCCCGCGCCTTCCGCAACTCGGCCGTCAGACCAACGCGCGAGGTGCACCCGTCGGCCAGTCGCGCCCCCATCATGAGCGTCATGACCAGCTCGCGCTCTCCTCCCAGCGGGAGGCGGCCGGCCAGCGTGGCCAGGGCGCGGAACCGGAACACGACTGGGGCGAGGCTGTATGGGGGCGGAGTGAGCACGGGCGGCAATCTACCGGCTCGTCGCAACTCGGCAAACGATTCGCCGATCCCCTACATTCCGACCTATGCCGACCTTTCCGAAGCTCGCGCCTCCCGTCCGCAACGTCCTCTGGGTGGACGACGAGGCCGAGTTGCTCGAGCCGCACCGCCTCTTTCTCGCCGACAAGGGGTTCGAGGTCAGCGTCGCGACCAATGCCGACGACGCCGTGGAGATGCTCCGCCGGCAGCCGTTCGACCTGATGCTTCTCGACGAGCAGATGCCGGGGAAGCGTGGGCTCGAGGCGTATCGCGAGGTACGGGAGATCGCGCCGGCGCTCCCGGTCGTAATGGTCACCAAGAGCGAGGAAGACTCGATCCTGCGCGAGGCGTTAGGCGCCAACGTACGCGACTACCTCGTGAAGCCGGTGTCGCCGCGCCAGGTGCTCGCCGCGGTGACGAAGATTCTCGAGGGATCGAAGATCCGGAAGCAGGCCGTTGCCCGCGCCTTCGTCGATCGCTTTCGCGCGATCGAGCACGAGCGCCACGGCGCGCTCGACTGGCGCGGGTGGATCGAGCGCTTCGACGAGCTGATGCGCTGGGACGTCGACCTCGCCGAGTCGGGGGAGATGGGATTGTACGATTCGCTGCGCGGGCTCTATCCTGACCTGCAGCGCGAGTTCGCGGCGTACATGAAGGAGCAGTATCCGGCGTGGCTCGCCAACCTCGAGGGAGAGCGTCCACCGCTCTCGATCGACGTCGTTCCCGAGTTCGTCCTCCCGGTGTTGCAGCGCGACACGCGCGTAGTCCTCGTCGTCGTCGACTGCATGCGTGTGGACCAGTGGCGCATCGTCGAGCCGACGCTCGCTTCGCTCTTCGACGTGGAGACGACGCACTACTTCGCCGTCCTCCCGACCGCGACGCCGTACTCGCGCAACGCGCTCTTCAGCGGGCTGTTTCCAGGCGAGATCGCCGCGCGCTTCCCCGACTGGTGGGGGGAGCGTGACGACGAGACGCTCAACGCACACGAGCGCGACCTGCTCGAGGCGCAGATGAAGGAGCTCAAGCTCAACATCCCCGTCCGCTACCAGAAGATCTCGACGCCGCACGACTCCGACGAGCTCGAAAAGCACATGTCGACGGCGATCGCCAGCGAGGGGATCAGCGCCTTCGTCTTCAACTTCGTCGACCTGCTCACGCACGGACGTTCCGAGTCAGCGATCCTTTTTGAAGTCGCGAAGGACGAGATCGCGCTCCGCCAGCTCACGCTGCAGTGGTTCCAGCGCTCGGCGCTCCTCTCACTCCTCAAGGAAGCGGCGCGCAAGAAGGTCACCGTGGTGCTCACCAGCGACCACGGCTCCATCCATTGCACCACGCCGGCGACGGTCTTCGCCAAGCGCGATGCGACGCAGAACCTACGCTACAAGTTCGGGGAAGACCTGCGCGCCGAGCGTGCCGAGCAGGCGCTGTTGTTCCCTAACGAGGATGCGTTGCGGCTGCCGAGGCGTGGTCTCGGTGCGAATACGCTTCTCGCCGTGCAGAACACGTTCTTCGTCTATCCCACCAAGCTGCGCGAGTATCAGAGCCGGTATCGGGGGTCGTTCCTGCATGGTGGAGTGACGCCCGAAGAGGTGATAGTGCCACTCGCACTCCTTACGCCCAAGAGATGAGTCAACGGGACGGGAGACGGGGGACGGGAGACGGGGGATAGTGTACAGGCGACTCCTTCAGTTCCTGCGTCCGCACACGTCGCGCATGGCGGCGACGATCGCCTGCAACATCGGCGCGGCGTTGCTCGACGTCTTCTCGCTCACGCTCCTCATCCCGTTCCTCGACGCCCTCTTCCAGACGCAGACGCTGGGGAAGGTGACCGAGTTGCAGCAGCGGGTGATTGGGGCGCTGTTGCGCGCCGACGATCCGATGGGATCGCTGCGCAACATCATCGGCGTGATCCTGGTCGCGGTGACGCTCAAGAACCTGCTCGTCTGGCTGAGCGGGCAGTTCGGCGCCGCGCTCCAGGAGTACGTCACGCGCGACCTGCGGAACGCCCTCTACTCGCACCTGCAGCGCCTCCCGCTCGCCTACTTCACGCGCACCAAGGCGGGGCAGGTCCTCGCCCGCGTGCTGCAGGACACGCAGCAGACCAAGCAGGTGATCACCGAAGCGGTGACGCGCTCGATCCAGAGCACGGCGGTGGTGATCACGTCGATCGCCACGATGTTCGTGATGTCGTGGCAGCTGTCGCTGATATCGCTGGTGGTCGCGCCGCTCCTCATCGGGATGCTGCAGCCGATCCTTCGCAAGCTGCGGAAGGGGCACAAGCGCCTCGGCAACCAGTACGGCGACCTGACGAGCGTGGTGCAGGAGTCGATCACCGGGATGCGGCTGGTCAAGGCGTATCGCGGCGAGCCGTACGAGGAGGGGCGCTTTCGCGAGGCGAGCGATCGCTACTCGAAGGGGATGGTGCGAGTCAACCGCTTGGCCTTCCTCGCCCAGCCGATCACCGAGACGGTGGCGACGGCGATCGCGATGCTGATCCTCCTCGTCGGGGCCCGTCAGGTGCAAGTCGACGGGACGATGACCGGATCGGAGCTGATCACCTTCCTCCTGATCGTCATGCGCATGCTGCAGCCGCTCAAGCAGCTGTCGCAGGTGCCGACGGTGGCGCAGCAGTCGCTGGCGGCGGCCGAACGGGTCTTCGAGGTCTTCGACGAGCCGACCGAGACGTCGCGTGACCGCGGGACACGCACCGTCGCGCGGCTCGACGGTACGGTGACGTTCGACGGCGTGGGCTTCGCCTACGACGACCACCCGGTGCTGCGGGACATCTCGTTCACCGCGCGCCGCGGCGAAGTGGTCGCGCTCGTCGGGCCGAGCGGCGCCGGCAAGAGCACGTTGGTCGACCTGATTCCGCGCTTCTACGAACCGACGCGTGGGCGGATTCTCCTCGACGGTGTCGATACGCAGGAGATCACGCTCTCATCGCTCCGTTCCCTCACCGGAATCGTCTCGCAGGACACGGTGCTGTTCAACGACTCGGTGCGCAACAACATCGCGTATGGTGCCGCCGGTCGCTTCACCGACGCGCAGGTCGAGGCGGCGGCGCGCGCGGCGAACGCCCACGAATTCATCACCGCCCTCCCCGAAGGATACGACACGGTGCTCGGCGAGCGCGGGACGCGGCTCTCCGGCGGACAGCGCCAGCGCCTCGCGATCGCCCGCGCGCTCCTCGCCGACCCGCCGATTCTCATCCTCGACGAGGCGACGTCGGCGCTCGACACCGAGTCGGAGCGTCTGGTGCAGGAAGCGATCGATCGCCTGCTCTCCGGGCGCACGGTGTTCGTGATCGCCCATCGCCTCTCCACGATTCAGCATGCGTCGCAGATCCTCGTGCTCGAGCACGGACGGATCGTCGAGCAGGGGACGCACGGTTCGCTGGTGGCGTTAGGCGGTACGTACCAGCGACTGCACGCCTTGCAGTTCGCCGAGCGCGCCGCCGCGCTTCCGGCCTGACGATGCGCGCGCTCTTTCTCAGCACGGGTACGGCGTGGGAGGGTGGCGTTCGCGTCTTCGCCAGCGCGGCGCGCGGTCTCGCCGAACACGGGCACGAGGCGTGGCTGGCGGCGCCGGCCGGGAGCGAGGCGGCGACGCAGGCGGTGCAGCGCGGAATCCCCGTCATCGCGCTCGCCGAGGGAGGAGGGGCGTGGTCGATCGCCAGCCGGGTGCGCAAGGAGCTCCCGAAGCACTTCGTCGACGCGGTGTTCGTGCACAACGATCGCGAGCAGCTGGCGGCGACCATCGCGGTGCGACGTGCGGGGCGCGGGGGTGTCGTGCGCCGCATCCCGTCAGGCGCAACGCACCTCTCCACCTGGCGCGCGCGGCGCGCCGAGCAGCTGGTTCCCGTACGCCTCCTCTACACGAGCGAATCGCCTCCGACAGGGCACGCGGCGCCAAGCGGGGCGTTGTCGCCGATGCGCGCGGAACTCGGCGTCGCGCTCGCGCCGCCGTTGGCGTATGCGGGGGAGTCGACGTCCTACGCAGAGACGGCGGAGGGGAACGGTCTTGGCACGCCGCGCGAGAACGGAAGAGATGCCTCCCCGCAACTATCGGCTGGCGCTGTCGACGGGTTGGCCCATCCACTGTCGCCCGTGCTCGTGTGCATTGCGACGCGCGCGTCGCTCCGACGTGCGACCAACGTCGTGCGCGCGGCCGCACTCCTCGCCCAGCGCCACGCTGGCCTCAAGCTGCGGATCATTGGCTCCGTTGCGGCTGACGAGGAACTCAAGCTGCTCGCGGCGGCGCTCGGCATCGCCAAGCGCGTCGAGTGGGTCGGACATCCGCACGACTTCGACGCTGCGTTTCGCGGCGCGGCCGCGGGATGGGTGGTTGCCGACGGCGACGATGCAGCGTTAGGCGCGTTGCACCTCATGTCGCACGGCGTGGCCGTGCTCGCCGAGCGGACGTCGGTGGCGAGCCGCTACGTGAACCACGGGATCCAGGGGACGCTGATGGCCACGCTCGACCCGCCGCTCATGGCGGCGGAGACGGCGATCCTCCTTTCGGACCGGGTGCGGCGGATGGCGATGGGGGCGGCGGGGCGTGCGCGAGTCGAGCGCGAGTTTCCGCTGCGCGACATGCTCGCCGCCTTCGAGCTGGCGCTCCGCGCGACGCGCGATCGCGCGGGCGATCGCGCGCCGGCGCGCGCGTGATGCGCGTGAGCGAGGGAGACAGCGCGACACTCCCGGCGCGATCGGTGCCGGTCAGCGTGATCATCGCGGCGCGCGACGAGGAGGGGGAGATTGCCGCGTGCATCGCGAGCGTGGAGTGGGCGCGCGAGGTGATCGTCGTGGAGAACGACTCGCGTGACGCGACGGTCGAGCGTGCGCGAGATGCGGGGGCGACGGTCTTCAGCCACCCATTCGTCTCGATCGGAGCGCAGCGCAATGCGGCACTGGCGCGGGCGGCGGAGCCGTGGATCCTCGTGCTCGACGCCGACGAGCGGGCGACGCCCTCGTTCGGGCGCGCGCTGGCCGCACTCATCGGCGCTCCGTCAGTTGCAATTCGCACGGCGCCGACCGCATATCGGGTGCGCCGGCGCAACTTCTTCTTCGGACGTGAGATTCAGCACGGCGGATGGGAGCGCGACCGGCCGGTGCGCGTCTTCACCGCATCCCTCCGCTATGACGAGCGCCCGGTGCACGAGCACGTGATCGTCGACGGGGCGGTCGGCGAACTCGCCGAGCCGTTGCTGCACACGCCGTACGCGTCGCTCGATGAGTATTTCGAGAAGTTGCGGCGGTACTCGCGTGGTTGGGCGGAGCAACATTTTGCGCGCGGGCGGCGCGCGTCGGTTTCCGATCTGTTGCTCCGTCCGTGGGGGCGCGTCGCGAGCATGCTCGTCCTGCGCGGTGGGTGGCACGACGGGGTGCAGGGGGTGGTGCTCGCGGTCCTGGCGGGGGTGAGCGTGGCGGCGAAGTACGCGCAGCTGTGGGGGCTCGAGCGCAGCGCGTCGGCAGGTGCAACGCGGCAGGGTACGACGGGGGAGGGCGCGGCGGGTTCGAGTACTGCCGGATCTGTCGCGGGGACTTCTCGCGCGACGGGCTCGAGCGCGACGGGTTCGGGCGCGACGGGTTCGGGCGCGACGGGTTCGGGCGCGAAGCGGGGGGCCCCCCCCAAATGACACGATAACCCGCATGCGTCACCTCTTCGTCACCCAGGACTACGCCCCAGACCTCGGCGGCATGGCCCGCCGGCACGTCGAACTGTGTCGCCGCTTCGCCCCCGACGAGATCACCGTTTCCACCGTCGCGTCACCCGGTGCTGACTCCTTTGACCGCGGCGAGGAGTATGCCATCGCGCGCCAACCCTTCCCGTTCGCCGGCGCCAAGCGCTTCGCCAACCAGCTTGCCTGGGCCGGCGATATCGCTCGCCGCGCGCGTGCCGGTCTCGACCTCGTCCACCTCGGCAACATCCGCCCCTGCGGGTACGCCGTGCAGCTGTCGACACGTCGCGTGGACATCCCCTACATCGTGTATGTGTACGGCGGCGATCTTCTGCGCGAGCTCGACAAGACGGCGCGCAGCTGGGTCAAACGCACTTCCGGGCGCGACATCTTCGCCCGCGCCGCGGGCGTCGTCGCCATATCCGACTGGTCGGCTGTCCTCGCCCGCGATGTGATGGCCCGGGTCGGCGTCAGACACCCACCGCCGGTCGCCGCGATCGATCTGGGGACCGACCCGGTGCAGTTCGCCCCGACGCGCGCGACCGGCGCGCTGCGGGCACGTCTCGGGATCGGCGATGCGCCGCTCGCACTCACCGTCGCCCGGCTGGTGCCGCACAAGGGACAGGATACTGCGATCCGCGCGATTGCCGCGCTCGGAGACGACGGGCGCAATGTACACCTCGCGCTCGTGGGAGAGGGGAGCGACGCCCCGCGCCTGCGCGAGCTCGCGCAGGCGTTAGGCATGAGTGCGCGCGTGCACCTGACGGGGGCGCTCTCGGACGACGAGATCGCCGACGCGTACGCCTCGGCCGACGTCTATCTCGGGCTCTCTCGGGTCGACCGCGCGATCAACGCCGAAGGGTTCGGTCTCTCGTTCGTCGAGGCCGCCGCCAGCGGGACGCCCTGCATCGCCGGAGATTCGGGCGGCGTGCGCTCGGCGGTGCGCGACGGGGAGTTCGGGTTCGTCGTCCCACCGACCGACGTCGAGGCAGTCGTCACGGCGCTGCGTCGCCTGGTGCTCGAGCCGGCGTTGCGCCAGCGAATGGGCGATGAGGGGCGCCGTGCCGTGGAAACACACTACAATTGGGATCGGGTCGCACGCGAGACGCTATCCTTCGCGCGCGAGTGTGCTGCAACCGCTCGAACTACCTGATGCCGTCTCGGTCGCCACTCACCACATGACGTCGCCCCCTGTCACGCCTGCGCCGTCGGCGGCGCGCGCTCAGCCAGCGGACCCGGCGCCCACGCTCGCGCATCGCCTGCAGTTCGCCCTCCTCCGCGCGATCGTCGCCCTGCTCGCGACGCTCCCACTCGACGTGGCGCGACGCATCGGCGAATGGATCGGGCGGCTCGGCTACTGGCCGCTCGGGATCCGGCGTCGCGTCGTGGAGCGGCAGATCGCTGCCGCCTTTCCCGGGTTGGAGCGAGACGCCGTTCGCGCGCTGGCTCGCCGGTCGTACGAGAATCTCGGGCGCGTCGGGATCGAGACGGCGCTCGTCGCCCGGCTCGGAGTGGCGGGCGTGCTCTCGATGTTCGAGGGGGACGGCGACTTCGCACTGCTCGAGCGGCAGTTCGCCGAAGGGCGAGGCGTGGTCGCCTTCGCCGCGCACATCGGTAACTGGGAACTGTCAGGCGGATATGTAGCGTCTCGCGGGCTACCGGTCGACGCGGTGGCACGCCGGATGAACAATCGCCTCTTCGACGCGTACGTGAATGCCGCGCGGACAAACCTCGGGATGCAAGTCGTGTACGACAGCGACGCCGTGCGCCGCATCCCGCGGGCGATGAAGGAAGGGCACGTCGTCGGGCTCCTCGCCGACCAAGGGGTGATGGGGCTCGCCTCGACCTTCGTCCCGTTCTTCGGCCGGCCGGCCAAGACGCCGCGCGGCCCCGCCGTCTTCGCGCTCCGCTTCGGCGTTCCCATCTTCTTCGTCGCCGCGGTCTTGCAGCCGAGCGGGAAGTATCGCCTGCATGTCGAGGAAATTCCCGTCGTCGACACCGGTCATCGCGAGGTCGACGTGGACGCGACGGTCGCGCGCTTTACGCAGGCGCTCGAACGACTCGTCAGGCGTTACCCCGACCAGTACTTCTGGCAGCACCGGCGATGGAAGCGTCAACCGCCCGGAACTCCCGCCGAGCTGCGTGAGCCGTGACCTCGGCCACGACGATCGCTCCCCGCGGCAGACGGTCTCGCCCCGTCGCGATTCTCTCCACTCCGCACCGCTTCGATATTCGATGAGCACCGCGAGTTCGACCTCGTCGCCTGCGTCGCCACCCCTAACTCCCCCAAACGACTCCGATCTCGCGCGACTCGAGGCGGTCGCCGCGCGCGAGTTTCCTCGCGTCCGCGAGGGCGCGATCGCGTATGTCAACAATGCATCGACCGGACCGCTCCCCGAGTCGGCGCTCCCCGTCCTCGCCGAGGGCGACGCGCTCCGCGCCGAGCCCTGGCGCTTCAGCTACGAGCGTCAGTTCGGCACGATCGAGCAAACGCGCGCGCTCATCGCCCGGCTCATCGGCGCGTCGCCTCGCGAGATCGCCGTCATGACGAACACGAGCTACGGACTCAACCTCGCCGCACGCGCACTTCCGCTGAAGCCGGGCGACGTAGTGCTCACCAGCGATCGCGAATACCCGTCGAACATCTATCCGTGGCACGCGGTGTCGCGCACGCGCGGTGTCACGTTCGAACGCATTCCGTGCCGCGATCGCGTGGTCGATGAGGAGGCGCTGATAGCGGCGCTCGATCGCCCCGGCGTGAAGGTGCTCGTCCACTCGTGGGTCTCCTTCGAGACGGGATACGCGATCGACCTCGCACGGATCGGACGTGCCTGCGCCGAGCGCGGAATCTTCTTCGTGATCGACGGAATTCAGGGCGTCGGTGCGCTCACGCTGGACCTGTCGGCGCTGCACATCGACATCCTTGCCTGCGGAGCGCAGAAATGGCTCCTCTCTCCGTGGGGGACCGGCTTCGTCTACGTGCGCCAGGAGCTCATCGACAGGCTCGAGCCGACCGACGTGGGATGGATGTCGGTACGCGGGTCGGACGACTTCACGCACATGCTCGACTATGACTTCACCTATCGCGACGATGCGCGCCGTTACGAGGTCGTCACGCTCCCGTATCAGGAGTTCGCGGCGCTCAACGTCGCGCTCGACCTCTTCTTCGAGGTGGGGGTGGACGTCGCCGCCGCGCGCCTGGCGTCGCACGTCGAGCGCCTGACGAGTTGGGCCGACACGCGGAGCGATGTCACGCTGCTCTCGTCGCGCGACCGGCAGCATCGCTCGGGGATCGTCTCGATCATCCCGCGCGACCCCGAGCGCACGTCAGAGGCGCTCACCGAGGCCGGCGTCATGCACTCCCTGCGGCAGGGGGCGATCCGCCTCTCCCCGCACTGGTTCACGCCCGACAAGCACATCGACCGCGTGATCGAGGAGCTGGAGCGACTCGGCGCCGGCTGACGGGCTGGTGCTCGCGCGGGACGCCGCCCTGGCGTCGCGCACGAGCTTCGACGAGTCATCTCACATATCGTCGCCTGCCGCATCAACGCCCCACCTCAGCGAGACGGGCATCGACCACGAGCGAGATGACCGCTACGAGTTGGAAGCGATACTCGTCGTCCCCGTCAGGCGCGCCAGCGCAACCTCTCGCGCGCCCTTTCGCACGAGGAAGTATCCGCCAGCGAGCGCGTCGCCTGCCGGGATCGTCGCCTCATCGGCCGCCAGCTTGCGCCCGTTCACCGAAACAGCCCCCTGTTGCAGCTGACGGCGAGCATCCCCCTTCGACTTCACCAACCCGCTGTCGACGAGGGCGTCGATCACCGAGAGCGCAGCGCCCGCAGCGCCCGCCGCGGTCGATGCGTGCGCGTGCGGCAGCTCCTCCCACAACATCGCCAGCACCGACTCGGAAAGGTCGCGCGGATCGGCCTTGCGATCGAAGACGACGCGCGACGCCTCACGCGCCGCGTCGGTCGCCGCCGATCCGTGCACCCGCGTCGTGACATCGCTCGCCAATGCCGCCTGCGCCTCACGACGCTCCGGATGCTCGGCGAGCGCCGCCTCGAGCGCCTCGATGGCTTCGCGCTCGAGTAGCGTGAACATCCGCAGGTAGCGCGCTGCGTCGCGGTCGTCGGCGTTGATCCAGTACTGGTAGAAGCGGTACGGCGATGTGCGCGACGGATCGAGCCAGACGCTCGTCCCGCCAGCCGTCTTTCCGAACTTGCTCCCGTCGGCGTTGGTGATGAGCGGCATGGTGACGCCGTGCGCGTCGACGCCTGCCGCCTTGCGCAGCAGTTCCGTCCCCGCGGTGATGTTCCCCCACTGATCGCTCCCGCCCAGCTGCAACGTGACGCCATCGCGCCGGTTGAGCTCGAGGAAGTCGTACGCCTGCAACAGCATGTAGCTGAATTCCGTGTACGAAATCCCCGTCTCGAGGCGCGACTTCACCGAGTCCTTCGCCAGCATCGCATTCACGCTGAAGAACTTCCCCGTGTCGCGGAGAAAGTCGATCAGTCCGAGCGGGAGGAGCCAAGTCGCATTGTGGCGCAGCACCGCCGCATTCGAGCCGGTGAAGTCGAGGAAGTGCTCGAGCTGCGCACGCAGCCCCGCCGAGTTGTGCGCGACCTGATCGGCCGTGAGGAGATTGCGCTCCGCACTCTTCCCGCTCGGATCACCGATCATCCCCGTGCCGTCGCCCACGAGTGCGACGGGACGATGACCGGCGCGCTGCAGATGCATGAGCGCCATCACCGGGACGAGGTGACCGACGTGCATGCTCGCACCGCTCGCGTCGAAGCCGCAGTAGCCGGCGGTCGGCGCCGCAGCGAGCGCCTCGGGGGCGCCCTCGGTATGCTGAAAAAGGAGCCCGCGCCAGGCGAGCTCGTCGAGGAAGGGTCGCATCATGCGAGGAAGATAAGCGCTGCTCGCTCGCGGAGATGCGCCGCTCCGCGTCGAATTGCCGCCCCTCAGGGCGACGATTAGCTTGCCAACCCTGCCGGTGGCCGACGCTCGCGCCAAGGTGTATCAGCGTCCGTCCCCACCGCCTGCTCTCCCTCACCCCTCCGCATGGCGAGTTCGCCTCCCCGCGCAAAACGCGCCTCGTGGTTCACCCGGCATCCGCGCCTGGTGCGCTGGACGACGCTCGGGATGACCTTCGCGATTGCGGCCGGACTGGGGGGAGCGTACGGGATGTGGAGCCTCATTTGCCGAGGCAACCGCTGTCCGTCCATCGCGGTGCTGGAGAGCTACCAGCCCAAGCAGACATCCAAGCTGTACGCCGTCGATGGACGTTTCGTCGCCGAGCTGGGACTCGAGCGGCGCACGCTCGCCCGAATCGAGGACATCCCCGAAGTGGTGCGCAACGCCTTCGTCATCACCGAAGACAAGCGCTTCTACTCGCACGCCGGGATCGACTGGCTGCGCATTCCGGGGTCGGTGCTGAGCAACCTGCGCGCCGGCTACTTCAAGGAAGGCTTCTCGACGATCACGATGCAGCTCGCGCGGAACATCTTCCCCGAGCACTTGTCGCGCGAAAAGTCGCTGATTCGCAAGATCAAGGAGGCGCGCGTCGCCCGCGAGATCGAGCAGCGCTACCCGAAGGATCGCATCCTCGAGCTTTACCTGAACCAGATCAACCTGGGGAGCGGAGCGTACGGCGTGGAGACCGCGTCGCAGCGCTACTTCGGGAAGAAGGTGGCCGACCTCAACCTCGCCGAAGCAGCCACGCTCGCGGCCATGCCGAAGGCGCCCGGGCGTTACAACCCGCGCCGCTTCCCCGAACGCGCAGTCCAGCGCCGCAACACGATCATCGAGTTGATGCGCCGCGCCGACGTGGTGAGCGACGCCGACGCCTCGCTCGCCAAGGCCTATCCGTTGCAGCTGGCGCGACGGATCGAGTCGGGAGAGATCGCGCCGTACTACGTCGAGTGGGTGCGGTTGCAGCTGGAGAAGAAGTTTGGCGCGCGTCTCTACGACGAGGGGCTCAAGGTCTACACCACGCTCGACCTCGACATCCAGCAGGCCGCCGATCGCGCGCTGGAGAACCAGCTGCGGGCGATGGAGAGCGGGAAGTACGGGAAGTGGAATCACGTCACCTACGAGCAGTACCAGACCAAGGCCGCCTCGCGCGACGACGCCGCGAGCGGCGAATCGCCCTACATCCAGGGTGCAGCCGTGGTGGTGGACCCGCGATCCGGTGCGGTGCGGGCGATGATCGGCGGGCGCGACTTCGACGACTCCAAGTTCAACCGCGCGACGCAGGCGCTTCGTCAGCCCGGCTCAACGTTCAAGCCAATCGTCTACTCGACCGCCGTACAGAACGGACGCTCGCCGGCGACGATGATCGACGACACCCCGATCTCGCTCCCGCAGGTCGACGGGTCGATGTGGACGCCGCAGAACTACGACCTCAAGTTCGAGGGGCCGATGCCGATGCGTCGCGGCCTCATGCAGTCGCGCAACATCATCGCCATCAAGGTAGGGATGGAGATGGGAGAGCAGGCGGTGATCGACGAGGCGCGCCGCTTCGGCCTCACCACGCCGATTCCCCCGTATCCGTCAATCTTCATCGGCTCGGCCGACGTCCTCCCGCTCGAGCTGATTTCCAGCTACGGAACGTTTGCCAACCTTGGCTCGCGCGTGGCCGCCAACGCGATCGTGCGGGTGGAGAACCAGAACGGCGACGTGATCTGGCAGCCGCGCCCCACGCGCACGCAGGTCCTCTCGCCGGGTGAAGCGTGGCTGATGGTGAGCATGATGAAGGACGTGGTGCAGCGCGGCACTGCGGCGGGGAGCGTGTGGGGGGCGGGCTTCCGCGTCCCGTCGGGGGGCAAGACCGGGACGACCAATGACGGCGCCGACGTCTGGTACGTCGGCTACACCGCGGACCTCGTCGCCGGCGTCTGGATGGGCTTCGACAAGCCGCAGAAGATCATCAGCAACGCGCAGGGCGGGCGCCTCGCGGCGCCCGCGTTCACGCAGCTGATGATGGAGGTCTATCGTCGCAAGCCCGCGCCCCCCGACTGGCCGCGCCCAGACGCCGTCGTCACCGCGCAGGCGTGCGGGCCGAACGGGAGCTACACCGAGTTCTTCCTCGCCGGCACCGAGAACGACAACGGGTGCAACGGCGTCGTCGGTGACCCGTTCTACATACCGGCAGCAGGTGACTCCGCAGGGCGCGCGCCCGGCGCGGTGCGCACGATCCCCGGACTCCCCGCCAAGCCGAAAGCCAAGAGCGACACGGCGAATCCCTTCAAGATTCCCGATTCGCGATGACCTGGACCCCGCTCGACTGCCACGCCCACACGACGTGGTCGGACGGGCACCTCGATCTCGATCGCGTCCTCGACATCGTCCACGCGCGCGGCGTCCGTCCCTCCGTCGCCGACCACGTCTCGCACGACGTCAATGGCGCTATCGACTCCATGGAGCGACTCGCCGCCTATCTCGATGCGCTCGAGGCGAGCGACTGCGCGCGCTCGGCCGAGTTCTGCTGGCACGATCCGCTGTGGCGCCAGGTGTCGCCGGAGCTCGATGCCCGCTTCACGCACACCATCGGTTCGCTGCACGCGGTCTGGCTCCCAAACGGTGACCTGCAGCGCGTCTTCACGCGGCAGCTCCCCGATGGGTTGACGCCCGAGCGCTACATCTCGGCGCTCCTCGACAATCTCGCGCTGCTCGGGCGCGACATGCCGGTCGATCTCGTCGCGCACCCCACGCTTCTACCCATTCCCATGCGGTCACTCCCGCCGGAAGAGGTCTGGAGCGAGGAGGCGGAGGAGCGGATGGTGCAGCTCTTCGCCGAGTGGTCGCTCGTCTTCGAGGTTTCTTCGCGGTATCGCCCGCACGAGCGCCTCGTGCGCCGCGCCATCGATGCCGGCGTGCGCCTCTCGTTAGGATCGGACGGGCACAGCGGCGAACAGGTCGGCGAGATCTCCTTTTCGCTTGCCCTCACGCGCGCGCTTGGCGTGGCCGACGAGGCGCTGTACGATCCAGCGGTGCACGGGCGGCGGCGAAGCCTCGCGCGAAGGGGCGGTTGATGCGCGTCTATCGCGCGCAGTGGGTCCTCCCGATCGCCACGACGCCGATTGCCGATGGCGCCGTGGCGGTGGACGGAGAACGGATCGCCTACGTCGGTGCCTTCGCCGGGGCGCCGCGCGGCGAGACGGTTGACCTGGGCGAGGCGATCCTCCTTCCCGGGTTGGTCAACACGCACACCCACCTCGAACTCACCGCCATGCGCGGCTTTCTCGAGGAGCTCGATTTTCGCCCGTGGATCATGCGCTTGACCCGCGCGCGACAGGCGGTCCTCTCCGATGCGCTTCTCCTCGCGTCCGCTCGAGTCGGGATCGCCGAGGGGCTGCTCGCCGGAATCACGACGTATGCGGACACCTGTGCGTCGGGGGTCGTGCTGCAGGCGCTGGAGGGGATGCGCGTGCGCGGGATCATGTACCTCGAGACCTTCGCCCCCGATCCCGCGCAGTGCGACGAGGCGGTCGGCGCGCTGCGCGCACGGCTCACGGAGCTGCAACCGCAGACCAACGCGCGTGTGCAGCTCGGGATTTCTCCGCACGCGCCATACACGGTGAGCGATGCGCTGTTCGCCGCGTGCACCCGCCTCACGCAAGATGAAGGGTGGCCGATGGCGGTGCACCTGGCGGAAAGCGAGGCAGAAGACACGCTGGTGCGCGACGCGAGCGGTGTCTTTGCCGACGGATTGCGTGCCCGCGGGATCGAGGTCGCACCCCGCGCCGACTCTCCCGTGGCCCTCCTCGACCGCCTCGGCGTGCTCGCCGCGCGCCCGCTCCTCATCCACTGCGTGCAGGTTACCGCGCCCGACGTGCGGCGCATGGCGCACCACGATTGCGCCGTGGCGCACTGCCCGGCATCCAACGCCAAGCTGGGGCACGGCACTGCGCCGTTAGGTGCCATGCTCGATGCCGGGCTTCGCGTGGGGCTCGGGACCGACTCGATGGCCAGCAACAACCGGATGGACATCCTCGACGAGGCGCGCGTGGCGGTGCTCCTGCAGCGGGGGGTGAGGCGGCGCTACGACGCGCACTCCGCCTCGCGGATGCTCGACCTGGCCACGCGCGGCGGGGCGGCCGCACTGGGGATCGCCCACCAGGTCGGGACGCTGGAGGTGGGGAAGCAGGCCGACCTGGCCGCCTTCGCGTTAGGCGATGTCCGCACCACGCCGGCCTTTGCCCCCGACGATGCCCTCGTCTGGTCGCTCGCCGGACGCGGGGCGCAGCTCGTCGTCGTCGCCGGCGAGGAGCGCGTGCGTGAGGGACGTCTCCTCGATCCCCCCACCGAGGCGTTCGCGCAGGTCCACGAGGCGCGCCGCGCCCTGCAGGAGTGGCACTTGGCTGATCGCGGCTAGGAAGCCGCATACGCGTGCTCCGGCCGGGCGGTGCAGGCGAACGGCGGGGGCGAAACGTCTGCGTCGCGTCACGGGAGGGCGCGACACTCCCGACCGCTCTCACCCGCGGTTATTCTTTGGAGACCCCTTGCGGAGACTTCCATGGCCGACGCCTCGCCCGGACGCACCGAGAAGATCTGGCGCGACGGCGAACTGGTGAACTGGGACGACGCGACGCTGCACGTGATGTCGCACGTCGTGCATTACGGTTCGTCGGTCTTCGAGGGGATTCGCTGCTACGAAACGCCGGCAGGCGGAGCGGTCTTCCGCCTGCACGATCACATGCGCCGGCTGCTCGATTCGGCGCGCATATACAGAATGCCGCTCGACTATTCGGTCGACGACCTCGTGCAGGCGACGGTCGATACGGTCGCGGCCAACGATCTGCGTGAGTGCTACCTGCGCCCGATCGTCGTGCGCACCGGGCAACAAATGGGATTCTACCCGATCGGCGTCCCGGTCGAGTGTTTCATCATCGCCTATCGCTGGCAGAGTTTCTTCTCCCCGGCGGCGCTCGAGCAGGGCGTCGATGTGGGCGTGTCATCGTGGCGCCGCGCGGCGCCGGACACGTTCCCCAGCCTCGCCAAGGCCGGGGGGAACTACCTCAATTCGCAGCTCTCCAAGATCGAGGCAAAACAGAACCAGTACAGTGAAGCGATCATGCTCGATTCCTTCGGCTACGTGTCCGAGGGGAGCGGCGAGAACCTCTTCGTCGTGCGCGACGGGGTGCTCTATACGTCGGCCCTGTCGTCGGCGATCCTGAACGGCATCACCCGCGACACGATCATCCGGTTGGCGCGCGACTTCGGCTACGAAGTCCGCGAGCAGCAGATCCCGCGCGAGATGCTCTACATCGCCGACGAGATGTTCTTCACCGGCACCGCCGCCGAGCTGACGCCGGTTCGGTCGGTGGATCGTATCCCGGTCGGCTCTGGGAGCATTGGGGAGATCACCCGGCGCCTGCAGTCGGAGTTCCTCGGCATCGCGCGCGGGCGCGTCGCCGATCGCTTCGGATGGTTGACCCCGGTGCCGGCGTCGGCGCTGAGTCGCTGATGATGCGCACCCTGGCGTTTGTCATGCGGCGCATCGAACTGTTGGGATTTCCGAGTAGTGAGCGGTCCTGCCGTGTCGCGCGGCAGGACCAGGCGTGGACCATGGAGCGCCGCGCTATCGACTGAACGTTTCGCGACTCCCGCCAGCTGGCTTGGCGGGAGTTCGCGTACCCACCGTGAGGGAGGACAGTGTGATCGTTGGTTGTCTCGCACTCAACGCCTCGTTCGAACCATTGACCATGGTTCCCCTCAAGCGGGCACTGCGCCTGGTGATCGACGGCAAGGCCGAGATCGTCGAGGCGGACGAGGGACGTCTGGTGCATTCGGAACGACTCACCGTCCCGCGCCCCGCGGTCATCCGCCTGACGAAGTTCATTCACGTCCCGCGAAAGTTCCGTCGTCAGGTCACGAACACCTTCCTCTTCGCCCGCGACCGCTACAAGTGCCAATACTGCGGGCGGCAGGGGAACGAGCTCAAGCCGCGCGAAGCGCTCACCCGTGACCACCTGATCCCGCTCTCCCGCGGCGGGCTCAATTCGTGGACGAACGTCGTCACCGCCTGCTCCAGCTGCAACACGCGCAAGTCGAATCGCTTGCCGAGCGAGATCGGGATGTATCCGATGCACGCGCCGGTGGAGCCGCACTTCGTCCACCTCAGTTGGGCGGTGCGTCGCCTCACCCCCATCCAGGCGCGCTACATCCGATTCTTCTACGGAGAGGCGACGCTGCACCAACTCGAGGAACTCGAGGCACGCACGCAGAAGATCGCGACGACCGGCTAACGACGGACTGCGAGCCGCCGCGTCGGTCGTCTGCGCGTCGTCTGCGCGTCGTCTGCGCGTCGTCTGCGCGTCGTCTGCGCGTCGTCTGCGCGTCGTCTGCCGGTCGCTCGTTCGCGGCGCCGCGCCGCGGGTCGCGTCAGGGCTTGAACGTCTTGCTGCGCGTCTCCAGCCGGCGCATTTCGCCTCCCAGCACCCGCGCCAGCAACGTGCGCATCCCGCGCCCCACCGCCGTTCCCGGATTGCGCTCGCCGCGCACCGCCGGCTTGAGCTCCCCTCGCAACCAGCGCTCGACCTCGTCGAGGTCCGAGACGGAGAGCATCTCCAGCTCCAGCGACACGTTGTAGTACTGCGACTTCCGCTCCTTGAGCGGGAGGATCGGGGCATGGACCGGGCGCTCGATCTCGGCCACCGCATCGGCAAACTGCGAAAAGCGAGTGCGGGCAAAGGCCGAGTCGCGCACCACGCGCACGACCTCGTACTCGCGCGCAAGCGCATCGTAGCGCACGAGGACGTCCCACTCCGCCGCGCGGCGGCGCGCGTTGAAGAATCCCCCGGTGGTCCACAGCTCGGCGCGGAAGTGCAGGCGCGCGGGGAAGCCGTTGCGGAGCATGTCGGTCACGTAGCGCTCGTCGAGCACGTGCCGCACCTGCACCATCGGCCCCTCGTCGCCTAACGCCCCCTTGGCCGGGAGCATCACGTCGAGTTGTGGACGCGGCTGCGCCGCCGCGACGCCGAAGGGCGCGGCGATCATGAAGAGGAGGAGGAACAGCCGCCGGCGCATCGCCCGCTAGAACCGCGGCCGGAGCCGCACGAAGATGTTGATCGGCTCCGACCCGTGCGACAGCGCCTTCGCCACGTAGACGCCGACGTTGTCGAGGACGATCCCGAAGCCGATGTCGGCCTTGAAGGTCGAGAGGGGAGGGAGCGACCCCTTGCCGTACGACAGCCCGTTGTCTTCCGCGCCGACCAGCCACCCGCGCCCCGCGTCGGCAAAGACCACCCACTCCGTCCCGCGCCCCCAACCGGCGCGTCGGCGGTCGCGCTCCTCATCGAGTACGCCGAAGAGGTCGAAGTGCATGTCGCCCCGCAGCTCGACCTGCGCCATCGCGAAGCGCTCGCACTGCGCCGGTGTCCCCGGCGTCGGCGCGCTCCCCACGGGCGTCGAGCACTGCCACACGTCGGGCTCTCCCGACGTGCGGCGGAAGTCGTACCCCGGCATGCTCCCCGGACCACCGATCGAGAAGCGGCGCTGGAGCGGGAGGTCGTCGCCCGAAAGCCAGCCGCCAGCTGCAAGTCGCAGGTTGAGCTGCGCGTCGGGCGCAATGCGGTTGTAGCGCCTGACGTCGATGAAGGCACGATCGTATGTGGTGAGTCCGTCGAGCGTCTGCGTGCGCGTGCCGAGCGACGTGGGACCATAGCGGTCGATCGCCCCGGTCCCGTACTCGTAATTGCCGACGATGTACCATCCCGACCAGGGGTGCGACTCGTCGTTGCGCGTGTCGTATCGCAGCGTCCCCTGCACGAGATGGAAGTTCCCCACGTCCATCGCCGGATTCGCCCGCCACTCATCGGTGTTGCGGAAGAGTGTCCACGGGTCGCGCGTGAGGCGCTCGTCCCATCGCTCGTCGGAGTACGCGAGCGTCGCCTCTACCGCCGCGCCGCGGAAGAGCGACGCATACAGCGTCCCGCCATGCGTGTTGTAGTAGTCGCGGAAATCGCGATGCAGGAGGACCGAGGCCAGCCCCACTTCCTCATCCGACAGCTGCCACGCCTCGACCGGCTCCACCTTGTCGAACTGCCGCGCCCCCAGCCGCAACCCGCGTCGCACCCCGAACTGCAACTCCGCTTTGATCGAGTGTCCCACCACGTCGGAGTTCCAGGCGAATCCCTGCGACGTGCGCCAGATCCCGACCGCCTCGCCCGACAGTCGCCCCCACCCCAGGTCGCGCCCGAAGTTCGGCCCGAAGAGGATCGGCAGTCCTTCTACGCGGTTGTAGGTGTGCGCCGACACGAGACGCAGGCTGCTCCAGCCACGGTCGCGCCATCGCTCGCGACGCTGCCACCAGCGCCCGGATGCATCCTGGGGCGTCTCTGGAGGGCGCACCATCTGGTCACCGGCGCGCGCAACGTCAAGACGCTGGGGATACGTACGGACCTGACCACCCAGTACCGCGACTTCACGCCCCTCGAGCGTCCCGCCGACGACAAGCACGTCGCCGTCGACTCGGGCGCCGCTCGTCAGGCGCACCGTCGCGTTGATCGCCACGACTCGTCCCGCGACATGCCCGGCGATCGTGAGCACGCCCCCCGAAACGCCGAGGTCTCCCATCACCTCGCGTGATCCTTCGACCATGTAGGGGCCGCTCGCCCGCAGCGTCGACGGCGCATTCCAGATCCTGAGCGCCTCTTCTGCGACCTCGCGCGGCAACTCCCGCTCGCCGACCGGCAACTGCCCCTGCGTGCGCGCCGCAAACGCCGCAACGCTCGCGGCGACCCACCACCAGCGAATTCGCATATCAGCTCCTGTCGAGACTCCGATCCGCGGCGCAGGCAGGACGCGTACCGTTCCGAACAATCTCCGCGGATGCGCCGTGACACAACGACTTGCGCGCATTCTGCGCACGCGCGTGCGATGCCCGCTGTCCTGCCGAGGCGTCAGGCGGGGTGTGTCACACTGCTCTCGGGGATGATCTCCAGCCGCCGCATGCGACGATAGAGATTCGGGCGATCGGTCTGCAGTCGGCGTGCAGCCTCGGCGATGTTGCCGCTCGACGCGGCGAGGGCGCGAGTGATGAGGAGGCGCTCGTAGTCGTCGAGCATGGTGCTCAGCGGCGCATCGAGCCCGGCTGGATCGGGGAGTTCGGCCTGCGGCGCCCGACGCTCGCTCACATCGTCCACCGCGATCACGCGGCGCACATCGTCGGCGTTGATGTGTTGCCCCGGGTGAAGGATGATGAGTCGTTCGACGATGTTGCCGAGTTCTCGCACGTTGCCTGGCCAGCGATAGCGCACTAACAACCGCATGGCCTCGTCGCTCCACTCCGGGAGTCGGCGCCCGGTGCGCAGTCGCGTGAGCGCGGCGAAGTGCTGCACGAGAAGGGAGATATCGTCGGGGCGCTCGCGGAGCGGGACGAGCGCGACAGGAATCACGTTCAGGCGAAAGAAGAGATCCTCGCGGAAGTCGCGCTCGCGCACCGCGCGCGCGAGGTCCTTGTTCGTCGCGGCGATGATGCGCACGTTCACCGCGATTGGTGAGCCGCCGCCCACCCGCTCGATCTCTCCCGCCTCGATCGCTCGCAGGAGCTTGGCCTGAGCCTCGGCGCCGAGGTCGCCCACTTCGTCGAGGAAGAGCGTGCCGCGGTGCGCGAGCTCGAATCGCCCGATGCGCCGCTCGGTCGCACCGGTGAAGGCGCCGCGCTCGTGCCCGAACATCTCGCTCTCCACGAGGTCGCGCGGGATCGCTGCGCAGTTCACGCGAACGAAGGGGCGATCGCGACGCGTGCTCCCGAGGTGAATCGCCGCGGCGACGAGCTCCTTCCCCGTTCCCGACTCGCCAGACACGAGGACGCGCGCATCGGTGGGGGCGATGCGCGCGATGAGCGAGCGCAGCGACTGCATCGCGGCACTCATGCCAACCATCTCGTCGGCGAGCCCCAGATCGGCGCGCAGCACCTGCGCCTCGCGCTTCGCCAGCCGCAACTCGAGCGCGGAACTGAGCGAGAGGAGTACGCCTTCTGGCGTGAGCGGCTTCTCCAGGAAGTTGAAGGCGCCGAGCTTCGTGGCGCGCACCGCATCGGCCAAACCGGCCTTGCCGCTCATCATCACGACGGGGAGGTCGGGATGACGCTCACGCAATGCGCCGAGGACGGCGATGCCATCCATCGTGCCGGGCATCATCAGGTCGACGAGCGCGACGTCGGGCTCCGTCTCGGCGGCGATCGCCACACCTTCGGCGCCGGTCGCGGCCTCGCGCACCTCGTACCCTTCGGACGAGAGCAGCGCGCCGACCATCCGCCGGATGTTCGCTTCGTCGTCGATCAGGAGGATCGTGGGCACGCGGCGCTGCTGGAGTCAGTGAGGGAGAGTGTGACGTGGAATCGCGGGTCGGCCAGAGTTCCGCTCAGCGTTCGCCCTTTCGCTCGACCGGAACGGGTTCCTTTGCACCGGCGCGCGGCCACTGCTCCATCGCGTTTGGCGAGGGAAGGGCGCGCGCCTCGCTCATCAGCTTGTTGGTGAAGCGCTGCCCCTCGGACACGCGCTCCACCTCGATGGCGATCGCCTCGATCGCCTGCTCGAGCCGGTCGAAGCGCGGGTCGTAATCGGCAGACTTGCTCGCGACCTGCACCGTGCCGCGTCGGTCGAGCCAGCGCCCGAAAGCACGCGCGAGTGGAATCCCGATCGCGATCACGGCAATCGTCACGAAGAACATCTGCGCCATCTCCACGGCTTGAGGAGGGATCACGTCGGGCGATGGAGGAAACGCGGGCGGGGCCACTCCCTCGGCGACGACCGGCATGCCTAACGCCTGATCCATCTGGCGCTGCAGCGACGAGAGCCGCTCCTGGGCCGACTCGATCTGATCGGTGATCGCGTTTTCCGCGGCCTTGCTGGTGCCGCTGGTGAGCTGGCTTGTGAGGCGGTCGATCGTGGCGCGCTCGGCCTGGATCTGCCCCTGCAGCGCCTCGATCGTGGCACGATTGGCCGCCACGGCGCCGCCCTGCTGGGCGAGCTGCGCCTGCCGGAGCCCTTCCTGTGCGCCCTGCATTGCGTCCTGCACCGCCTTCTGGACCTGCGTCTGCACGTCGCGCGCGTTCTGCGGCGAGCGCGGCACCAGCGCCAGCGGGGCGTTCACCATGATGGTCATCATGCCAGCGTGCATGTCCTCGTCCCCTGTCCGCTCGTGTGGATGTTCGCGATCGTTGGTGCTGCGGCGTGCCGCTTGGCCGCGGCAACGCTCGGGTCAGCGTCGTACGTCGTCTTCGGCGCTCGCGTACGAGGCGGCGCGCCCCCCAGCCGGGATTCCCTGCGGCTCCCGTGTGCGATCGGCGAGGAGCTTGGTCACGAAGCGTTGCCCCTCGGAGATGCGCTCGACTTCGACCGCCACCGCCTCGAGCGCCTGCTCGATGCGCTCCAGGCGCATCGACGTGTCGGCATTGCCGGGATTGAAGACTTCCCGGTCGGCGTTTCGCGTGCGCTCGCGATGGCGCAGGACCGAGATCACGATCGTCGTGATCATCGTGAAGGCGCCCAGTGGTACGAAAACTTCGGGTCCCATCATGCAACCTCGGGTGTGGGTGATGTGAGCGGGAGGAGGAATGCGATCGTCGTTCCTCGCCCGGGTGTGCTCGCCGCGTCCACGCGACCATGATGCGACACGATCGTCTGGCGCGCGATAGCGAGACCCAGCCCGGTTCCTCCCGCTTTCTGTGTCACGTACGGCTCCCAGATCGACGGGAGCAATTCGGGGGCGATTCCTCGCCCGGTGTCGCTCACCGCCACGCGCACGGCGGGGCGCTCATCGAGCGACGTGCGCGAGACCTCGACGTGCACCTCGCCAACGCCGTCGCACGCGTCGACCGCGTTGAGGAGCACATTCGAGAGTGCGCGCTGCAGCGCGTCGTGGTGTCCGCGAATCATCGGGAGCTCGGGCTCCACGTCGACCGTCACCGCGACACCTGGCGGCACCGACGCCTGCGCCGTGTAGCGGGCCAGCTCGGCCAGATCGACGTCCGACGGCGGGCCGGAGGGGAGTCGCCCAAACTGCGAAAAGCTCCGCGCCAGAAGGTCGAGGCGCCGCGTCTCCGTCTCGAGGACGTCGAGCGCATCGCGCTGCGGCTCGGAAGCATCGCGACGCAGGCGCGCGATGGCGAACTGGATCGGCGTCAGCGGATTCTTGATCTCGTGCGCCACACGCTGTGCCGTCTCGCGATAGGCGCGCAGGCGCTCGGCCTCGACCGCCCGCTCCCGCCCGAGCGACAGCTCGCGCGCCATCCCACGCATGCGCTCGCGTAGCACCGCAAACTCCGGCGCGCCGCGCGCCCCTGCTCCCTCGGGGAGCTGTTCGCCGCGCTCGATCATCCCGGTCCACCCGACCAGCTCGTCGAGCGGTCGGCTCATCTGGCGCGAGAGGTGTCCCGCCACGCGCGACGCCGCGATCCAGAGAATCGCGAGCGTCACGATCGCGCTCACGATGACCACCGGAACGAGGCGTGTTGCGAGGAAGCGAAAACGGCGGGCCTGGGTCACCGATTGTTCGAGTTCGAGTTCGTGCGCGTCGATCGCGCTACGCTGCGCGGGGGTCAGCGTCCCTTCCCGCGCCGCCCCCATCGCGCGGCGCCCCGACTCGGCGAGCCGCTCCCACGCCGCGCTCCCGGACACGAGCGGGAGTGCCCGCGACGCCACCACTCCCCACACCAGCGTCAGCGCCAACGCCGGGAGAAGCGCGAAGAGCGAGAGGATCGCAAAGAGCCGAGTGCGGAAACCGGGTGAGTTCACGTACGACGCGGACGAGGTGGGGTTTCGGGAAAGGTACGACCCGGTCACCACGCGGCGAGGGCATGGAGCATCGCCGTTCGAGGGGAGAAGTTGTCCGAGGGGCTTCGAGTCCGCTTCGCCAGGCCCGCCGCCCCTCCATGTGTTGGCGTCGACGTTCCCCCCTTCACCGAGAGTCCGCGATGCAGAGCCACACCGCCTACCTCACCTTCAACACGAAGAAGCGTCAGGAGATCATCGACATCACCGACGAGGTCGAGAAATGCCGGAGCGCCGCGGCAATCCGCGAGGGATTCGTCCTCGTCTCGGCGATGCACATCTCGGCCTCCGTCTTCGTGAACGACCACGAGCCCGGGCTCTGGCAGGACATCCTCGACTGGCTCGAGGACCGGATCGCGCCGTGGGAGCCCGACGCCTATCGACACAACAGCGGAACAGGGGAGGACAACGCCGCGGCGCACCTGCGGTCGCTAACCGTTGGGCACGAGGTGATCGTGCCGGTGACTGCGGGGCGTCTCGATCTGGGGCCGTGGCAGCGCGTCTTTTACGGCGAATGGGATGGCCGGCGTGCCAAGCGGGTCATTCTCAAGGCCATGGGCGTGTAGGGGGCGAGATGGGGTGGTGGTAACCGTTTGCGCCGGAATGCATTACATTACCGCGTCCGACGGTCGTACCGCCCGAGGGGCGCAGCGGATCCCAGGGATCCGAACCCTCCGCGTGGTACCGGCGTGTTCGTGCGACATCGGTGTCTCCGCGTCGTCGTGGGGAGTCGGTGAGCGCGCGGGGCGCCACCCGGGAGACAAGGCGCAGGGAGCGATTGGCCGCCATGAGGCGCGCGGTCGCCGGCGCCGATGTACTCGCCCCGGGCGCGACAAGGCGCGCCCGCGTGCGGCACCCAAACCATGGGGCGCCGAAGCGCCCGCAGCCCGCCTGATCAACATGAACGCTCGCACTCCCCGGCACGCGGCACCGCGCGCGCCCGTCGCCCCGTTACACCGGGGCCCCCAGGCGCTCCCGTCGCCCTCGGCGATCCCGTACGGCAACCCGTTTCAGCATGCGCCTAACGCCGCGCTGCTCATCGATTTCGACAACGTCACGATGGGGATCCGCTCCGACCTGGCCAGCGAGCTGCGCTCGCTCCTGTCGTCGGACATCATCAAGGGGAAGGTTGCCGTACAGCGCGCATACGCCGACTGGCGCCGCTACCCGCAGTACATCGTGCCGCTCGCCGAGTCGTCGATCGACATGATCATGGCGCCGGCCTACGGGTCGTCGAAGAAGAACGCCACCGACATCCGCCTCGCCGTCGATGCCATCGAGCTCGTCTTCACCCGCCCCGAGATCGGGACCTACATCCTCCTCTCCGGTGACTCCGACTTCGCCTCGATGGTGACCAAGCTCAAGGAGTACGGGAAGTACGTCATCGGCGTCGGGATCCGCGAGTCGTCGAGTGACCTCCTCGTCATGAACTGCGACGAGTACTACTCCTACAACGCGCTTGCCGGCCTCGTGAAGAACACCGAGGAGGACGTGCAGAAGTGGGACCCGTGGGAGCTGGTCGTCGAGGCCATCGGTCGCATGAAGAAGAACGGCGACGTGATGCGCTCGGACCGCCTCAAGCAGGTGATGCAGGACATCGATGCCACGTTCGACGAGAAGAACTACGGTTACTCGAAGTTCTCGAAGTTCGTGTCGGATGCGTCGGAGAAGGGGCTCGTCACGATCACCAAGCTGGAGAACGGACAGCTCGAGGTCGGTCCCTCGGCGAGCGCGCCGGCAGCCGCAACGCCCGACAAGGGGCGGCGTCCGGCAGCCGACGAAGAGGGCACGAGCACGCGCGAGGAGCGTGGCGGGCGCCGCGGGCGCCGCGGCGGGCGCCGCGGGCGCGATCGTGAAGATCGCGGCGAGCGCGCCGCTCCGGCCGCCGTCGACGCCAGTGCCGAGCCGGCCGACGACTCGGAAGTCGCCGCCGAGGCGCGCCCAGCCGCCGAGCCGCCAGCTGCACGCGCCGAGTCGCGCCCCGAATCGCGCGACGAAAAGCCGCGCGAACAGCGTAGTGAAGCGCGTGGTGAACCGCGCAGTGAACCGCGCGGTGAACATCGCGGCGAGTCACGTCAGGATCGCACACCGGCTCCACGCCCCGAGCAGCCGCGCGCTGACCATCGCGCCGAAACGCGGGGCGAAGCGCGCGCCGAGGCACGCGATGACATCGGACTGAGCGGCGAACGACTCACGCGGCAGGAAGCGTTCGACCTCGTGAAGAAGGCGACGGTTGCACTGGTGAGCGGCGACAACGCCGTCGCCGCGCGCGCCGTGCGCGTGAAGGCCTTTGAGACGCTCGGGCGCGACAGCGAGAGCCTGAGCGAGCGCAACTTCGAGCGCATCCTCAAGGACGCGCACGACCAGGAAGTCATCGACCTTCGTCGTCGCGGTAATGACTTCGAGGTGTCGCTCCCCGCCGCCGTCGCCCCGGTGTCGGAGCAGCTCAACCGCGCCGCTGCAGCACACGCCGCAGCTGCCGCTGCTGCTACGCCGGCAGCTCCTCCTGCTCCGCGTGGGATGGGGCCGCGTGGCGCGCCGGCGCGCGGTGGTCGTCGTGCCCCATCCGGCCCGCCTCCGGAACTGCTCCTCGTTGGCGTGGTGGAGCACGCTCCGGAGTCGTCGTCCGCTTCGGCGGCGACGCCCGAGGCATCGCCGACAGCTGCAAAGTCGGGAGACGATTCGGTCGCCGCGACTGCCGCGAACAAGGAGGGCGCGTCCGATGCCGCCGACGCGCCGAAGTCGAAGGCCAAACGCGGACGCGGGGGACGTGCCAAGAAGTCGGCGGCGAAGAGTGCCGCGCCATCCGATGGCGAGTCGGCGCCTGCGGCGAAGTCGGCCAGAGGGCGGCGCCCTTCGGCCAAGAAGGCGAAAGCAGCCGGCGACGGAGGTGACGGCGAGAACAAGCGCGGGCGAAACGCCCGGGCCAAGAAGACCGCCGCCACGTGATTAGCACGCCGAACGCCGCGCCTCGTGCGCGGCGTTCGCACTTTCGCGCCAGGGGCGAGGCGCTCCCCGCCTCGTTCTATGACCGGGGGACGGCGCGCGTCGCACGGGCGCTACTCGGGTGCGAGCTCGTCTCGCGCGTCGACGGCGAACTCACCCGGGGGCGTATCGTGGAGGTGGAGGCCTATCTCGGTCCGCACGATGCCTCCTGCCACGCCGCTGTAGGGCTCACCGCGCGCAATCGCCATCTGCACGGACCGCCAGGGACCGCGTACGTCTATCTCATCTACGGGATGCACTGGTGCGTGAACGCGGTCACTCGCCGCGCCGGCCACGGAAGCGCGGTGCTCATTCGCGCCCTCGCTCCCCTCGAGGGGTTGGACATCATGCGCGCGAGGCGCGGCGGGGCGACGGGCGTCGCGCTGACAAACGGTCCGGGGAAGCTGTGTCAGGCGATGGGGATCACCGGGGCGCTCGACGGCGCGACGCTCGACGGCGCGACGCTCGACGGCGCGACGCTCGACGGCGCGATGCTCGAGGGCAGAGAATTGCAGCTGGTGCGCGGCACGCCCGTGCGAGACGTCGACGTCGTCGTCACTCCTCGCATCGGTATCTCACAGTGCGCCGATTGGCCGCTCCGCTATCTCGTGAACGGCGACGCCCACGTCTCGCGTACCCCGACGAGCTTTCCCCGGCTCTCACTGAGCGAGAGCATGCGCTGGCTCCGCGAACGCAAGCTGCGCTGAGGCGCCGAGCGGAGGTCTTCGGACGACGAGCCAGAGCAACGCGTGCGGCGAACGTGCGCACGCAAGGTCGTTACCGGCAGATGCAAGAAGGGCCGGCTCCCATCCGCGGGGAGCCGGCCCTTTTCGCCGATACGGCGATCCCGACTACTTGAGCGACTCGAGCGCGCTCGCCACGTTGAAGCGAAGCCCCGCCTCGAAGACGAAGGTATTGGCGGCGCCGTTGATCAGGAAGTTGTTACGCGTGGGCATCGTGGCGGCCTGGCCGAACACCGAGATCCGCGGCTGCAGTTGCAGCTGCGCGCCCAGCGTGAAGACCGCCGCAGCGCGGCTGCTCTGGTCGTCGACGGTGGTGAAGACCGTCGTCTGCGCGTCACTGCTCGTGTAGGTCCCCTGCGGGTCGGCGTTCTGGATCACGTTGATCGCAAGTCCGACGCCGGCGTACGGACGAAGGTTGCCGTACTGCAGCGGGAAGAAGTACATGCTCGCGCTGTACTGCCGCAGGTCGCTGATGTTCACCGCGCGCGCCGATCCCGGCGCCGAGGCGTCGAACACTGCGGCCGTGTTGTCGAAGAAGGCCTGCTCGACCGAGAGCGAGAGCCCGATGTGCGTGCGGGTGATGAGCCACTCGCCACCGACCGTCGGCGCGTTGACCTTCGCGCTCCCGTCGACGCCGGTCGTGAACATGGTCGATCCCCCCTTCACGCCCCAGAACCACGAGTTGTCGAAGCCACGTGGGGCCTGCGTCGGCGCCTGCGCGCCAAGCAGGGCAGGAAGGATGACGCCGGCGCTCAGGGCCAGGCGAAACGTGCGAGCGATGCGCATACGGAGAGCCTCGGGTGTCGCGCGAGTGAGTGTCAGCGCCCTCCCGGCGACCTTTCCGGCGAGCAGCGCGTGGAACAGCAACGTCAGGGCGCACGCCAGCGCTACGCGCGCCGGGTGCTCCCGCCAATCCATGAAAGGGACGAGGACGGGAGCGCACGCGTCACGTTCGGGGTGCACACACCCAAAAGCGCCGCCGCCGGTGACGCGGGGCACAATTGCTCGTGGACACAGGTCCGCTTGCCGACAATCCGCGCTCGCTCGACGGCGCGCCGGCGCGATCGGCGACCACTCGCGCGATGATTGCCATCGACTGTTCTGCAGGACACGGGGCGCCGATGCGCTCCCGCGGCGAACCGTTCAGATGATGCCGAGCCGCTTCCCTACCTTCTTGAAGGCGTCGATCGCAAAGTCGAGGTCATCGCGCGAGTGCGCCGCCGACACCTGGCAGCGAACGCGCGCCGTCCCCTGCGGAACGACGGGGAATCCGAAGCCAGTGACGAAGACCCCTTCGCCGAGCATCTGCTCGCTCATCTGGATCGCCGCCGCCGTCTCACCGATGATGATCGGGACGATCGGCGTCTCTCCCTCCAACGGCTTGAAACCGGCCTCGATGAGTCGACCGCGGAAGTAGTTGGCGTTGTCGCGCAGGCGTTGCACCCGCTCGGGCTGCGCCTCGATCACCTTGACCGCCTGGAGCGCACTCGCGGCAACGGTCGGGGGAAGCGCGTTGGAGAATAGCTGCGGGCGCGAGCGCTGCGTGAGCATGTCGCAGAGCGCCTCCGGGCCGGCAACGAAGCCTCCCGCCGCGCCGCCGACCGCCTTGCCTAACGTGGAGGTGATCACGTCCACCTCGCCGAGCACGCCGTAGTGCTCCGCCGTCCCGCGTCCGGTCGCGCCGAGCACGCCCGTAGCGTGCGAGTCGTCCATCACGAGGATGGCATCGTGATCGCGCGCGATCTGCAACAGCTCGGGGAGCTTGGCGATGCTCCCTTCCATGGAGAAGACGCCATCCGTCCAGATCACCCGACGCCGCGCCCCCTTGTTCGCCTCGAGCTTGGCCACCAGGTCGTCGAGGTCGGAGTGCTTGTAGACCGCCGTCGTGCACTTGGTGATCGACTTGGCAAGTCGAATGGAATCGATGATCGAGGCGTGATTGAGCTCGTCGGAGATGACGAAGTCTCCCGCCTCCACGATCGTCGCCGTCAATCCTTCGTTGGCGTTCCACGCCGAGACGTAGCTCATCGATGCTTCGGTCCCGACGAAGCGGGCGAGCGCCGCCTCGAGCTCGCGATGCACGGTGAAGGTCCCGCAGATGAAGCGCACGCTCCCCGTCCCCGCTCCAAACTTTCGCAGCCCCTCGATCCCCGCCTCCACCACACTCGGCTCGTCGCACAGTCCGAGGTAATTGTTGGACGAGAGAATCAACGTGCGCCCGCGCCCCTCCATCTCCACCCACGCCGACTGCGGCGATGCGAGGTGATTGAGCCGCTTGTACACACCGTCAACCTTGAGCTGATCGATGCGCGACTGGAGATCCTGTGTGAAGGCGAGGTTTGGCATGTAACTGAGAAGACGAGTTTTCTGAAGACGAGATGACGAGGAAGGGCATCGATAGCGGCGATAACGCCGATCCCGATGCCCCTGAAGTAACCAGCAGAGCGCACCCCCCTCAACCCGTAACCTCTCGTCTTCTCGTCTTCAGAAAACTCGTCTTCTCCTAACTGATTTCAAAAACCACCTTCCCCGCGTCGCCGCTCTTGATCGCATGGATCGCAGCGTCGTATTCCTCGAGCGGGAAGCGGTGCGTGATCACTGGCGTGGGATCGAACTTGCCGGAGCGGAGGAATTGCGACATCTGGATCCAGGTGTCGTACATCCGGCGCCCGATCACGCCGTAAATCGTGATTCCCTTGAAGATGATCTCGGTGGCGAAGTTCACTTCCATCGGTCGCGCGGGGATGCCGAGCATCTGTACACGCCCGCCGAGTCGCACTTCCTTGAAGGCTTGGTGAATCGCGGCCGGCACGCCGCTCATTTCGAGCACGACGTCGACGCCAAGACCTTCGGTCGCGTTGCGCACGGTCTCCTCGACGTCGGCTGGATGCACCGCGTCATGCGCACCCATGTTGCGCGCGAGCTCGAGCCGGCGCGGGTTCACGTCGCTCGCGATCACACGCGACGCACCGGCCGCTGCGCAGATTCCCACCGCGAAGATTCCGATCGGTCCGCACCCGGTCACGAGGACCGTAGCACCGGGGATTTCCGTGCCGTGAAGCGCCGTGTGGAACGCGTTCCCCATCGGATCGTGGATCCCGCCGATCTCGTACGGGATCGACGCGTCGAGATGCCAGACGTTCGTCGCCGGCATCGCGATGTACTCGGCGAAGCAACCATCGCGATCGACGCCGATGATGCGCGTGTTGGGGCAGACGTGCGAGTTGCCCGTGCGGCACAGGTGGCAGCGACCACAGACGATGTGCCCCTCGGCGGTCACGCGATCGCCAACCGCGACGTCGCGCACGAGCGATCCGACTTCGACCACGTCGCCGGCGAACTCGTGTCCGACGGTGAAGGGTGGGCGACAGCGACTGCTGGCCCAGTCATCCCACTCGTAGATGTGGACGTCCGTGCCGCAGACCCCGGCGCGCTTCACCTGAATCAGGACTTCGTCGTCTCGAATGGTGGGAACGGGGACGTCGGCGAGGGTGAAGCCGGGAGCGGCCGAAGGCTTTATGAGCGCACGCATTGTTACGAGAAGACGAGTTTAGAGAAGACGAGAAGACGAGAGGCGCGACGGGGAACCCGTCGCGCCACGCGAAGCACTTGAATCAACGCAGTCGCACGCCCTGAGGGCAAGCACCGCGCGCCCCCGCGCCCCCACCTCTCGTCTTCTCGTCTTCAGAAAACTGACAGCTATACCAGAGAGCTGATTTGTCCGCCGTCGACCTGCACGGCCGCGCCGGTCACGAACGAGGCGCGCTCGCTGGCGAGGAAGGTCACGACGGCGGCGAATTCGCGGGGGTCGCCGGAGCGCCCCATGGGAATTCCGGCCTGGCGCGAGGCGAGTACTTCGTCGACCGGACGTTTCTCGCGGGCGGCGCGCATGTTCGCCAGTTCGAGCGCGCGAGCAGTGTCGAAGTGTCCGGGCATCACCGTGTTCACGAGCACGTTGTCCTTCGCGACTTCGTTGGCGAGCGTCTTGGCAAACCCTAACAATCCAGCGCGCGCCGTGTTGGAGAGGAGGAGCCCCTGGATCGGCATCTTCGCCGCCATCGAAGTGAGGAAGAGCACGCGCCCCCAGCGGCGCGCGCGCATCCCGGGAACTACCGCGTGCGCGAGGCGAATCGACGCCATGAGATTGAGGTTGAGCGCCGCCTGATACTGTTCTTCGCTCGTCGACTCGAAGAGCGTGGACGGCGGGCCGCCGGCGTTGGCGACGAGGATGTCGACCGGTCCGAGCGTGGCTTCGATTTCTTTCGCCAGCCGTGCGGGAGCATCGACGTCACCGACGTCGGCGGCGATCGCTACCACTCGTCCTCCGCTCCGCGCGGCGATGTCGGCGGCGTGGCGCTCCAACTCGTCCTTGCGCCGGGCGACCAGCGCCACAGCGGCGCCTTCCAGGCTCAACTCGTTCGCGATCGCCAGCCCGAGTCCGCTCGAGGCGCCGGTGACGAGCGCCACCTTGTTCTGCAGTCCGAGGTCCATGAATGCGAGGGAGTTGGAGATGGGGCGTGCGGGCGTGATGGTACCATCGGAAGATGCCCGGCGGCGCGTGGTGCGTCCAGCAGCGCTGCGCCGCGCTGCGAAGTGCACGCAACTTTTCGAGACGCCCTAGCGCGGCGCGAGGGAGCGCGGCGCGAGGGAGCGCGGCGCGAGGGAGTGCGGCGCGAAGGAGTGCGGCGCGAGGGCGCGAGAGGTGCGCGGTGTGGATGGTCGCGCCCGGGCGTCGGGCGAGCCGGGGGAGCGCATGCCTAACGAGTCCGCGGGCGGCCGGGGCTGTATTGCGCGTCCGCAAGGTGGTTCATATATTCGCGGCGAGCACCTATCGCGTGCGCTCGAGGAACCTGCGTGGCGTCATCACCGAACGAGCTCCTCACAATCGCGTCGCTCCACAACACTTCGCGCTGTCGCTGCGCTTCGATCGAACTCGGAGCCCGCGCGCGAGGGAGGATCGCCTCCCTCCTCCATTTCCCCACTTCGCATTCCCCGGTATCGTCGCACGCATCGACGCAGCTTCGTCGTGCGCATCGTCGCGTTCCCTTCGACTTCGCCACCGGTTCCGCTGCCGTCCTCGCGCGCCTCGTGAGTTTTCCACGTGGCGTACATCGATCAGTGCTGCTTCATCATCGCACGTCGACTTCGGCGCGAGTTGGCACTCGATCTGGCATTGGTACTGACATTGGTACTGACATTCGCTTCGATACGTCTCACGAGCGACAGAGGTGGGGACGCGCGTGAAGCGACGCAAGCGTGGGGACGCGCGCAGCAATTCGCCGTTATGTGAATCGCGGCGAGAGCGCGCATCGAGAAGTTCGAACGAGTGCGATCGCGCGTGCGCATGTGCGCGATGGATCGAGCAGTTGCATGCATCGAGCGCATCGAAAAGTCGCAACTTGAACTTTACGACTCGATATCGTGCGTTATAGATTGTTGTCGGGTTGAAACGATTCCACTTGTCAAGTCGTCAATGGTCGGATCGCGCATCAACGATTCAAAGACTGGCGAGACAAGCACAGAACATTCGATCGACGCACCGCTGGTTTTGACATAGCGCCGCAGTTAGGCGCGAAGGACCAACCGAAGGCGAATGCCTGCGGTTGCTGCCGACCGATCCACCGGGGGATCGGACCGGTGATCCACACCAGACCAGGAGATTCTCTCATGGCTGCGAAGAAGAAGGCTGCGAAGAAGGCCACGAAGAAGGTGGCCAAGAAGGCCGCCAAGAAGACCAAGAAGCGCTAGGTCTTCCGGTCGCATTGAACACAAGAAAGCCGGCGCGAAGTTGCGCCGGCTTTCTTGTGTTTGCAGTTCGCCCCCGTTCGCATCCAGCGGCGTGCTACGCCGCCTTCACCTCGGGCGCAGATTCATCGCCCTCGGGCACCGGGCCCCACACATACGCCCACACGCGCGGCGCCGGTTCGGCGCGGCTCCCGCGCGAGATGACAATGCCCATGGGTTCTTCCACCTGGACGCCCTGACGACTCGTGGTCATGCGTCGCCCTCCTCGCTTCTATATGTAGATGTGCGCGTCGGCCACGCGGCCGATGCATTGCGCCTGCTCGTGCAGCAGCAACGAGAAACTCGCCGTGCGATACGACTCCGGCCGCAGTTGGCGAGAACGGTTCGCCGACTGCGGCCGTGAGGCGTGGCGAGACGCGGTCCACCACGCAATCGGTTCTAAAGCACCGGCCGTGCCAACAACGACGCGAATACAAGTCGTTGATTTGCAGCGTCTTGGAAAATCATTCTCGCGAGTTGGGAGTCTTCATGTCGCAGAAGGACACGTGCAATTTCGACACGACGTTTCTCGGTGCGTCGCCGAGCTCTGCCTTGGATCTGTGTCCTCCTTCATTGAGTCTTCGGGGCGCGGTAGCCGACGGGACGCCACATGGGGGGCCCCTCGGCGTGCTCGACGCAGACTCGAGTGACGCGTTGAGTTGTGCTGGAGGCTCGGCTTCGTTCTGGCGAATACTTACGGGGCGCGGTAGCCGAGGGGACGCCGCTAGGGCGTCCCCTCGGCTTGTTCGACTCGGATTCGCGTGGCGCGTTGTCAGAATCGAGCAAGTTAGGTGCGTATCGAGGCGTACCTCGCTACGCACCTCGTCAGTAGCGAGGAGCTCCGCGCCTCGTCAATCGCGAGGAGCTCCGCGCCTCGTCAGGCGACGTTCTTGCGCGCGAGGAAGGTGCGCGACGCGCTCTCGTCGCGCACGATGGAGATGTCCCATCCGCGATAGCGTTGCCGAAGTTCGTCGAGCTCCACTGCGGTGTGGCCCGCGACGAGCGTCTGCACGAGATGCACGCCGCCGTCGAGCGTCGCGCTCTTGAGGATCTCGATCACGCGGTCGCGTTCCGCAGGCGTCAGGCGCTCGAACGCCGCGGGCGAACAGACGACGGCGTGGAGCGGGCTATCGGGATACCAAGCGCCGAGCCCCGTAGCGCACCCGTTCACGCGCGAGGTGAGGCCGACGACGCCGGCCGCGGCGATGACCTTCTCCACCACGTCGGGATCTTCTTCGACGGCGGTGACCTGGCATCCGTTCGCCGCGAGGTACAACGCGGTACCTTCCTGCTGCGCACCGACGACCAGGACGTGCGCCTCGGTGTCCGACGGAATCTCGCGCACGATGGGCGCGTCGGCGCTGAGTCCCCAGCGCTCGGGGCGGCGATATTCGGCGATCAGCTTGAGCCGGCGCCGACGCCACGACGCGTACGACGGGATGCGGAGCCGCAAGCGGATGATTCGATCTACTTCACCCCAGATCAGAATCTCGTCGAAGGCGAACTGCTCGGCGTCGTGCAGGTTGGCGACGGCTTCATCGCCGATGCGCAGCAACGCCGAGCGCGGAATCGAGTCTTTGTAGTTCTCGATTTCCTGCTCGACGAAGATCTCGTATTCGTGCTTGAGCGATCGCTGGATCTGAGACGCCATGCAACCCACGCCTGTTAGGCTGCCACAAACCTAGACACTCTCGTAAGGCGCGCAAGACCTCTCGTCATTCACTCGTTAGATTTTCCTTCGTTCACTCCATCATCCACTCGTCATGCACCCTGTCTCATGACACCCTTGCGACACGTTGCCGACGGCATCGCATGCGGCGATCTGCTGCACCTGGGCCGCGAAGAGTCGGTCGCGGTCTACCTCATCGAGACTGCCGATGGTGTCGCGGTTGTCGATCCCGGACCGACGTCTTGTCGTGAGGCACTTCGTCAGGCGCTGCGCGACTTCGGCGCTGCACCTGGCGACCTGCGACACATCCTCCTCACGCACATCCATCTCGACCACGCCGGCGTCACCGGCACGCTCGCGCGCGAATTCCCTAGCGTGCGCGTGCACGTGCATGCGCGTGGCGCACCACACCTCGTCGAGCCCACCAAGCTCCTCGACAGCGCGCGCCGCATCTACAAGGACGACATGGACCGGCTGTGGGGCGCATTCGAGCCGGTGGACGAGTCGCAGCTCCACGTGCTGCATGGCGACGAGCGCCTGACGATTGGTGACCGCCACCTCCGTGTGGCCTACACACCGGGGCACGCATGGCACCACGTCTGTTATCTCGACGAGTCGACCGGCGCGGCCTTCGTGGGTGACGTGGCGGGCGAGGCGTCGCAGCACGGGACACCGGCGCTCCCCGCCGCGCCGCCCCCCGACATCGACCTCGAAGCGTGGAAGCCGAGCCTCGATCTTCTGGGCGCGTGGGGACCCGAGGCCCTCATGGTCACGCACTTCGGGCCTGTGCGGCATGTGGTCGCGCACATCGATACGCTCTGGGACCGGCTCATCGCGTGGAGCCTCGCCGTGCGCGCCTCGCTTGCGGCTGGCGACGACGATGAGGCACGTGCCGACGAGTTTGTCGCCGCCGAGTTCGCCCGGCTGGCGAGCAGCCTCACGCCCGAACAGCTCAAGTACATCGATCGCGACTCGATCCGCTCCTCGTGGTTTGGGCTCGCGCGGTACTGGCGCAAGCGGGCGGTCGCCGGCTGACGTCACGGTGCCGGAGCTCCCCGAGGTCGAGTATGCCACCGGGATCGCGCGCGCGGCCTTCGCCGACGCGGTGATCGTCGACGTGCAGGCGTTGCATCCCTCGCTGCGACGTCATCTCCCCGATGCGGACGCCGATTCGCTGCGCGGGGAGCGCGTCGTGGCGGTCGAACGGCGTGGGAAACACCAGCTGGTGCGCCTGACGAGTGGGCGCACGCTCCACGTGCATTTTCGCATGACGGGCGACTGGCTCGTTCAGCGCACGACCGATGCGCCGGCGCGCCTCGCCCGTCTCCAATTCGAGCTGGACAACGGGACGCGGCTCGTGCTCCACGATTCGCGTGCGCTGGCCGTCGTGGCGTTGCACCCGGCGGGCATCGATCCGCTCCCCGACCTCGGGCCTGAAGCCACCGCTCGAGAGTTCAATGGTGCGTGGCTCGCCGAGCAGCTGGCAGGACGCGCGACGCCGATCAAGCCGGCGCTCCTCGACCAGCGGCTGGTGGCCGGCATTGGCAACATCTATGCGTCGGAAGCGCTCTGGTACGCTCGGGTGAACCCGGCGCGCCAGGCCGGCAAGCTCGGGATGGCGCGCTACGCGGCGGTTGCCGTCGGCGTCAAGCGCGCACTCACGCGCGCGCTCGCCCATCCGGAGCGGTACTACGAAGGGTCCACGGCGTCCGACTCGATGCGCTTCAACGTGTACGATCGCGAAGGGAAACGCTGCCGCCGTTGCGGGAGCGCCATCCGGCGCGTCGTGCAGGCGGGGCGGAGCACCTACTACTGCGCGAACTGTCAGCGTTAGGCGACGGTTGCACGGGGCATCCGTACCGCGCGACGCGCGCGGGGCACAGGGCGACCGCTAGTCGATGGCCTCGACGATCGCTCCCTTGAGGTATCCTGTCTCGGGGATCGTGAGGATTTCCGGATGGTCGGCGGGTTGTCCGATCACCTCACGGAGGGCGATGAGGCGACCGCTGTCGGCGGCTGCGCGCTCGAGCATCTCGAGGAACTGCGCCTTTCCGAGGTGAAAGCTGCAGCTGGCGGAGAACATCACGCCGCCAGGTGCAAGGAGTCGCAGGGCGCGCAAGTTGATGTCGTGATAGCCGCGGAGCGCAGCGGGGAGCGCGCCGCGGTTCTTGGCAAAGGCTGGGGGATCGACGACGATGGTGTCGAAGCGCGCGCCGTCCTGTTCGAGCGCACGCAGCGTGTCGAACGCGTCGCCCTCGACGAACTCGATGTTGGTGCGGGCGTTGCGCTCGGCGTTCTCGCGCGCACGTTGCAGCGCCGCCGCCGAGGAGTCGATCGCCATGACGGAGTCGGCGCGCTCCGCCAGGTGCAACGCGAAGGAACCGTGGTAGGCGAAGCAGTCGAGCGCGTGTCCGCGCGCCAGCATGCCGATGCGGCGACGGTTCTCGCGCTGGTCGAGGAACGCGCCGGTCTTCTGTCCGGTCCAGGGGGCGGCGAGGTATCGTACGCCGTGCTCGTGTACCTCGATCTCGCGAGGCACGTCGCCGTGCAGGAGCGCGGTCTCGCGCGGGAGCCCTTCGCGGTCACGCAGGGCGGCGTCGTGGCGCGCGAGGATCCCGTCGCACCCGGTCGCGTCGAGCAGCGCGGCGACGATCTCCGCGCGAAACGCCTCGAGTCCTGCGCTCATCAATTGCACGACCAACCAGCGGTCGTAGCGGTCGCACACCAGCGATGGGAGTGCGTCACCCTCGCCATGCACGAGTCGACACGCCGAGCTGTGCGTGAAGACTTCGTTGCGTCGCGCCACCGCTCGCTGGATGCGCGCCTTCCACCACGCCGCATCAAGCGTCGCGGCGGGGTCGCGATCGATCATGCGGAGCGAGATCTCCGAATGCGGCGACCAGAGCGCGGTCCCGATGGGGCGTCCGCGCTGGTCATCGACGCGTACTCGTCCGGCGGGCGTGTCGGGGAAGCGAACGACGTCGCTGCGGAAGATCCACGGGTGCCCGCGCTGCCACCGGGCGGCGCCGCGGGCAGACACGACGGCGAGATCGGCGGTCATGCGCGAAAGTTAGTCCGCGCGCATGTGGTTGTGTGGCGTGGCGCGCTCGGGAGTGGAGGGAGCCGAGATCATCGCTCGATGCAACTCTCGGTTCAGATGCACCGAGCAGCCACACGAGCTCATTCAGCGCGAGCACGGAGCACGCACAGGGTACGTTGGAGCGGGAGCCGCGCAACTCGCTCCTTTCGAGGAAGGATCGATGGATAGAGCTGCACATCGGTGCGACAAGGGGTTGATCTGCTGCCCCGTGCAGAGTACACTTCGCGCCCTTCCGATTCCCTCGTCGATTCGTGTGCGAAATTGCGCGTGCGGCGGTGCGTGTCGGAAGGCGAAGTGATCGCGTGAAGTGTGCGCGAAGAATTCAGGAATGATCGCCGAGTGGCGTGAATGCCATCGGTGTGCTGATTGAAAAGTGAAGGTAGGGAAGATCGTGGGAAATGAATCCTTCCGATCGTCGATCCGAGTGACGGACGGCGATCGCGAGATTGCTTGTAAGTAATGAAGTAGATCGCGCGTGCTCTGCTTGACGGATGAATGGGTCAAGCGAGCGAAAGCATGTGGGGGATGCCTGGGCACACAGAGGCGAGGAAGGCCGTGGTAAGCTGCGATAAGCTCGGGGGAGTGGCACACACGCGGTGATCCCGAGATGGCCGAATGGGGCAACCCGGCGGGCAGCGATGTCCGTCATCACTGGCAACAGTGAAGCGAACCCTGGGAACTGAAACATCTCAGTACCGGGAGGAAGAGAAATCAACCGAGATGCCCGGAGTAGCGGCGAGCGAAAGGGGCAGAGCCTAAACCGGTCTCCTTGCGGGACCGGGGTTGTAGGACCCACAGACGGAGTTCGTTAACGAACCGAAGTCCCCTGGAACGGGGCGCCGAAGACGGTGACAGCCCGGTAGGTGAAGAGCGCGGACCCAGTGGAGTTCCTGAGTAACGCCCGACTCGTGGAATCGGGCGTGAAGCTGGGGGGACCACCCTCCAAGGCTAAAGACTCCTGTGTGACCGATAGTGGACGAGTACCGTGAGGGACAGGTGAAAAGCACCCCTGGGCGGGGAGTGAAAGAGATCCTGAAACCACATGCTTACAAGCGGTAGGAGGCGGGCCGTCGGGCAACCGGCGGTGCTGCTGACTGCGTGCCTTTTGCATTATGATCCGGCGAGTTACTCCTCAGGAGCGAGGCTAAGCGGCTCAGCCGCGGAGTCGGAGCGAAAGCGAGTCCTGCAACGAGGGCGCGTGAGTTCCTGGGGGTAGACCCGAAACCAGGGCGATCTACCCATGAGCAGGGTGAAGCTGAGGTAACACTTAGTGGAGGCCCGAACCGGTGTGGGTTGAAAACCGCTCGGATGACTTGTGGGTAGGGGTGAAAGGCCAATCAAGCCTGGAGATAGCTGGTTCTCCCCGAAATCTATTGAGGTAGAGCCTCGAGGCGTGTACGCAGGGGGTAGAGCGACTGGATGGGCGCGGGCTGGCGAAGCTGGTACCAACCCCAACCAAACTCCGAATACCTGTTGTATGGACCTCGGGAGGCAGTCGCTGAGCGATAATGTCCAGCGGCGAGAGGGAAAGAACCCAGAGCCACAGCTAAGGTCCCGGAGTGGCCGCTGAGTATAGCGAAGGATGTGTTCCTGCCGTGACAACTGGGAGGTTGGCTTAGAAGCAGCCATTCCTTGAAAGAGTGCGTAATAGCTCACCAGTCCAGCGGGAATGCGCCGAGAATGGTCGGGATTAAGCGGCCCACCGAAGCTTGGCCTTGCTGCATTGCAGCAGGGGTAGGGGAGCGTTCCGCGTGCGGTGAAGGGGAGGTGGAAACCAATCCCTGGAGCGAGCGGAAGTGAGGATGCCGGAATGAGTACGCGCAAACGCGGGTGAAAACCCCGCGCACCGGAAGCCCAAGGGTTCCTGCGCCATGGCAATCAGCGCAGGGTGAGGCGGGTCCTAAGGCGAGGCCCCAGAGGCGTAGCCGATGGCAAGCTGGTCAACATTCCAGCCCCGCCTGGGAAGCGATGAACCGATCAGGGACCGTGGAACGAAGCACTGGCGGCGTGGTGGACTGCCGTTCAACCGTGTAGGGGCAACCCGAGACGGGAGTACGAGGGGGCGGGGCAACCCAATCCCAAGTGGTGTGGAGTCGACACGCGAGAAAAGCTGGTCGGGGAGCAACTCAGGCGTCCGTACCGGAAACCGACACAGGTGGGCGAGGCGAGCAGCCTCAGGTGCACGAGTGAGACGTGGTCAAGGAACTCGGCATAATGATCCCGTAACTTCGGAAGAAGGGATGCCCTTGCTGGTGACCCGCACAGGGGAGCTGGTGGGGGCCGCAGAGAATCGGCCCAAGCGACTGTTTAGCAAAAACACAGGTGCGTGCCAAGCCGCGTAAGGCGCCGTATACGCACTGACTCCTGCCCGGTGCCGGAAGGTTAAGGGGAGAGGTTAGGGGAGCAATCCCCGACGCCTTGAGCCGAAGCCCCGGTAAACGGCGGCCGTAACTATAACGGTCCTAAGGTAGCGAAATTCCTTGTCGGGTAAGTTCCGACCTGCACGAATGGAGTAACGACTTGGGCACTGTCTCGACCACGCGCTCGGCGAAATTGCAGTCTCGGTGAGGATTCCGAGTCCCCGCGACAGGACAAAAAGACCCCATGCACCTTTACTGTAGCTTGCCATTGGACGTTGTCTCTAACTGTGTAGCATAGGTGGGACCCGGCGAGGCCGGCGCGCTAGCGTCGGCGGAGGGGCCAGTGAAATACCACCCTGGTAGATACGACGTCCTCACCAGCCTGAACAAACTTCAGGTGGGACCGTGGCAGGTGGGCAGTTTGACTGGGGCGGTCGCCTCCGAAAGCGTAACGGAGGCGCGCGAAGGTTGGCTCAGCGCGGTCGGTACTCGCGCTTCTAGAGTGTAACGGCACAAGCCAGCCTGACGGGGAGACCGACGGGTCGACCCGCCACGAAAGTGGGCCGTAGTGATCCGGTAGCCCGGGGTGGAACGGCTATCGCGCAACGGATAAAAGGTACGCTGGGGATAACAGGCTTATCGCGCCCGAGAGTTCACATCGACGGCGCGGTTTGGCACCTCGATGTCGGCTTGTCACATCCTGGGGCTGGAGAAGGTCCCAAGGGTCCGGCTGTTCGCCGGTTAAAGTGGCACATGAGCTGGGTTCAGAACGTCGTGAGACAGTTCGGTCTGTATCCGTCGTGGGCGTTGGAGTGTTGAGGAATGCGGACTCTAGTACGAGAGGACCGAGTCGGACGATCCGCTCGTGTCCCGGTTGTCCCGCCAGGGGCACCGCCGGGTAGCGATGATCGGTGGCGATAACCGCTGAATGCATCTAAGTGGGAAACGCCGTCCAAGATGAACACTCCCCGAGGCCTCGAGCCTCCTGAAGGGCCGGAGGAGACGACTCCGTCAATAGGCCGCCCGTGGACGTGGAGCAATCCATTCCGAGCGCAGCGGTCCTAATCGCCCGTGCGGCTTGACTCACCCAATTTCAAGACTCGCAGAACACGCAAAATCGAAAAAGATCCAATTACCACGATCGCACACCTCCGCTGTCGATCATCTCTAACAGGATGATTCGCAGTCCCGAAGACACGTGGAAGAATCCCGAGCCGACGATCTCTCGTCTTCTCGCGTTCCCATTCCGAACACGGTCGTTAAGCCCTACAGCGCCGATGGTACTCCGATCGAGAGATCGCGGGAGAGTAGGCCGTCGCCGGCACCCCTTCGCGGGCCGCATGAGATTCCTCGGAATCCCCATGCGGCCCGCGTTTCGTTTTTCCGCTACCTTTCCCAAATGACTCGCGCCGGGATCGTCACCGTCGCCGGACGACCTAACGCCGGCAAGTCCACGCTCCTCAATCGGCTGATCGGTGAGAAGCTCGCAATCACCAGCCCCAAGCCGCAGTCAACCCGCAAGCGCATCGTCGGCATCCTCTCGCGCGATCATGCACAGCTGATCATCCACGACACTCCGGGCCTCCTGCATCCGCGGTACGCGCTCCATCGCGCGATGCGCAGCGAAGCGCTCGCCGCGCTCGACGACGCCGACGTGATCGCGTACCTGGTCGACGGGAGTCGCGGGCCGGTGCAACCCCTCGCCGAGGTCGCGCAGCTCGATCGCGAACCACGTGCTCCGGTCGTCACCGTCATCAACAAGGCCGACCTGCTCACGCCTGAGCAGCGCAACGATCTTGCGCGCGCGAATCCGACCGCACTCTTCGCCTCGGCGACCACCGGAGAGGGACTCGACGAGCTGGAGGCGCGCCTGATCGCCGAGCTTCCGGAAAGCCCGTTTCTTTACAACGCCGAAGACATCTCGACGCAGCACCTGCGCTTCTTCGTCGAAGAGATTGTGCGCGAAACAGCGCTCGAGCAGCTCGACGATGAGGTGCCCTACAGCATAGCCTGTGAGGTGGAGGAGTTTCGGGAGGATCGGCATCCGGTATACATTCGCACCGTCATCTACGTCGAACGCGAGAGCCAGAAGCAGATCGTCATCGGTCAGGGCGGTGCCCGAATTCGGGAGATCGGGTCCGAATCCCGGCAGAAAATCGAAGTGTTACTCGGTCAACGCGTCTATCTCGACCTGTGGGTGAAAGTGCTTGATAACTGGCGACGTAACGAACGCTCCCTCAAGCGCTTCGGGTTCGTCGTTCCCGAGGAACCTACGCCGTGACGCTCTCACCACAGCTGCTCGCCGTCCTTGTGTGTCCCCGGTGCAAGGGGGAGTTGGAACACCGGGAGAGTGAGGCGGTACTCGTCTGCCACTCCTGCCGACTCCGCTATCCCATCAAGGACGATATCCCCATCATGCTGGTCGATGAGGCCACGCCGCTGTAGCGTGCGCTGTCGGTGGGGTGTGCTCCTCGCAGCGGTACTTCTCGGCCAGGCCGGGAGCCCCGCGCGGCTGCGGGCGCAGAGCGGACTCGCCGAACAGGCGGCGCTCTTCCTCCTTCTGCCGATCAGTGCGCGTGCGGTGGGAATGGGGCAGGCCATGATGGCGGCTCAAGGAAGCGGCGAGGCGGTCTGGTGGAACCCCGCCGGGATCGCCACGGTGAAGCGCGGCGACGCGTCGCTACACCACTCGCAAAGCGTGGTAGGAACGAGCGAAGCGCTCACGACGAGCGTGTCCTCCTCACTTCTCGGAGCGGTTGCGCTCTCCGCCAACATCCTCGACTTCGGCGACGAGATTCCAGCGGTAGACAACCAGGGCAACGTCGTGGGAAAGGTGCTTCCGCGAAACATCGCCTTGGTCGGTACCTACGCTACGTCTATCGGGAAACGGCTGCACGCCGGCGTCTCGTACAAGCTTGTGCAGTTTCGATTCGACTGCGAGGGGCTCTGCCCGTCGCTCCCCACCACGCAGGCGTCGACGAGCGCGCTCGACTTCGGGACGCAGTTCGACCTCCCGACGAAGATGCCGATCACCATCGGAGCGGCGATTCGGAACGTCGGGGTCAAGCTCCAGATCAACGACAACCCGCAGTCAGATCCGCTCCCGACGCGACTGCAGATTGGCGCTATGGCGCGCTACACGATCCCGAAGGAATACGCCGACGACGCCGAGGTACGTCTGTCGGCCGACGTCGTCGATCAGGTGCCGGTCGGAAAGCCCCTTCCGAGAGTTGGAGGCGAGTTCGCCTGGGAAAAGCGCGGATTCGTGCGCGCCGGCTACGTGTTCTCCTCCGGCAAGTCGGAATCGGGAGGGCCAACACTGGGACTCGGCTTCGTCGCCGGCCGGCTGGTGATCGATTTCGCGCGCATCTTCGCCGGGCTCTCCGCGGACGCCGGACAGGCGCCCACCTACCTGTCTCTGCGCGTTACCTTCTGATCGCGATGCGCCGATACGTGCTCGCGGCGTGCTTGCTCGCTCACGCGGGAGCGGGCGGACGAGTGCGGGCGCAACGGATCGAGCGACCTTTCGCACCGCACGAGGTTTCCACGACGATCGAGGGGGGCTTCGGTGCGCGCACTCGCCAAGACTCTCTGCGCGCGTTTCGGACTCTTCTCGCGGATACAAGCCGCGATTCAGCGGTTGTTCGGCGGCGCACATCGGCGTGGGCCGCGCTCGCGTCCGCGGTCGTTCCGGGATCCGGGCAGGCGCTCCTGCGACAGCGCCGCGCCCTGGTCTATTTCGCGATCGAAGCACTCGCGCTCTCGAGCTACGCCTCGAATTCCAGCAAGGCCCGGCGGGCACGCGATGGCTATCGCTCTCTCGCGTCGGACGTCGCACGATCCCCCTTCTCCGACGTGCGTCCCACCGGTGATTTCGACTACTACGAACGCATGGAGCACTACCTCTCCAGCGGGCGCTTCGACCTCGCATCTGACGGGTTGCCCCTTCGACCGGAAGAGGACACGACTACCTACAACGGCGCCATGTGGCTCCTGGCTCGCCGAACGTATTGGAGCGATCCGGCCGAAGCTCCGTCGCGCGAATCGGTCGAGTGGATTCGCGCCGAAGCGTTCTATCTGCAGCGCGCGGTGAGACCGGCGTACCGCTGGTCTTGGGAGGCTAATCTCTCCGAGTACGGACGATTCAAGCAACTTGTTCGACGCAGTAACGACGGTTATCGCGCGGCGCTCACCGATATTGGTTGGACGCTGGGGAACCACGTGCTCTCGACAATCGACGCGTCGGTATCGATCCGACTGCAGCGACAGGAGAGCGCGCTCGGGCGTGTGTACGGCGTGACGTTCTCGCTCCCATTCGAGGTTATCCGCCGATAGCTGGCCCCTCACGGCACCTGCGGAAGCGGTTGGCGCTGTGGCAAAACCCCCTCCGAATCGTCGTACAGGGGCGATGCATGGAGCTGCGAATACGGCATAGCTCGCTCGGCGCGAGGCGCGCATCGCGCGCGTTCGCACCGGTGAAGGTTCGATGTTGCAATGACTTGGAGTTTTTGACTCGATCGTGGTGTCCGGGTAATTTGCCCCCGTCCTGCTCACCCCCCGTCTAGCGTGCCCCCTCCCTCCGCGATGCTGCTGGCTCCGCGCGGCGCTGCGCTTCCCGCAGCGGTTCGCGGGTGGGTGCAGGGTGAGGCGCTGCCGCTGCTATCGGTCGTGAGCGGAGACGAAGCGCTGGCGATCGCCCTTCGGAGCCGTCCACGCCTCGTGATCGTCGATGCGCGCGGCGAGCAGGCGGATGCAGAGATCTGGCATGCCTGCGCACGTCTCAAAGCGGATTCGTTTACGGGGATCGTGCCGGCGGTCATGCTGGTCGATGACGACGCATCGGCGTTCGAGCGGGCGCTGTCGAGCGGTGCAGACGAAATTCTCCGCACTGGCGTATCGGACGTGGAGGTAGTGCAGCGCTTGGCGCTCCTGCTCCGGCGGTCCGATCGAGACGCCAACGTGCATCCGTCCACCCGGCTCCCAGGCACGATCGAGATAGAAGCCGAGATGACGCGCCGCATGCAGCTCGGCGAGGTGTTCGGTGTCTGCTATGCTGATCTCGATCACTTCAAGGAGTACAACGATCGCTACAGCTACTTCGACGGCGATCGAGTCATTCGCCTCCTCGCCAAGCTTTTGCACGATGTGGTGAAAGGACTGTGTGGCGAACGCGGATTCGTCGGGCATATTGGCGGCGACGACTTCATCTGCATCGTTCCAGTCGAAGATGTGAACGAGGTCTGCGCCGAGATCGTCTCGGTGTTCGACCTCATCGTGCCCTATCAGTATTCGGAAGCCGATCAGCGCGCGGGATATTTCTTCGGGAAGGATCGCCGAGGACAGCTGCACCGCGTTCCGCTGATGACACTTTCGATCGGAGTCGTCACCAATGAGCGCCGGGTGTTCACGTCGGCGGCACAAGTCAGCGAACTTGCAACGGAAATGAAGGGCTACGCCAAGACCCTTGCCGGGTCGGTGTATACTGTGGATCGTCGTACGGAAGCGCCGCTCTCCGGAGGAGAGCCGAGTCCTCCACGCCCACCGCGTGCCATCAGTGTGATCGACGAGTCATGAACGTCTCCTGTCCGGAGTGCCATTCCGTCTTTCGAGTAGATCCGGCGAAAGTCACCGGGACCAACCTCCGTGCACGATGCTCCATCTGCGCGGGTCTGATTCCTGTTGGCGCAAGCGTGCGCTGGGCCGACGAATTCCCGACGACGACTCGCACGCCGGGCGGCTCGCCCGCGCGCGCGGTGTCGCCGCCGCCAGTTGCAGCGCCCCCCGTTCCGGTTGCCGCGCCACGCGGGCCCGAGGCTCCGCCGGCTGCAATGCCTCCCACGCCGCGCCCTACAGCGGTCCCGCCTGCCGCGGAAGCCTCGCGAGAGGAACTGGCAGCGAGCCGTTTGCCGTCACCAACGCCGGTGCGACCAACGGGTCCGTACGAGAGCGCAGTCTCATCCCCGGATCCAATTCGTCGCCCGACGCCGCTTACCCCAGCGCATGTGACGCCGGTGCATCCACCGTCGCCGGTGCATGCGCCGGCGCGTGGATCGGTCCCCGCCACCGATTCGGAACCGGGCGCGCCGACGGCTGAAGGGCCGTCCGCTCCTCCTGCGCAGTTCGCGCCACCATTTGGCGCGCCGCTGTCGGCGGCACCCTCTTCGCCAGCTGCGCGGCCCGGGGCCGCAGGTGGCGACGAGCGCTTCGCGCCCCCGTCGAGAGTCGCCCCATTCAGCGCACCGACGAGTGCTCCCCCGAGCGCCGCGCCGAGTGCGTCGTCGGCACCGACCCCGGGGGGGGCGGCTTCGAGCTCGCCGCCTCCAGTGGAGAGCGCGACTCCGGTACCGTCGACGCCGATGGCCCCGGCACGTCCGGCGGCCGTCACTCCCGTCTCGCCATTCGCGATCGGTGGCGCGACGCCCGCTGCGACGCGCAGCGTTCCTCCGGCGACACCGGCTCGGAGCGCGCCGCCTGCGGGTGCACCGGCCGCGCCGGCTCGCCGTCCGATCAATCCATTTCTCTCCAACGATCCGAACCAGAAGGCGCGGCGCCTGGCGCGCGCGCTCGTGTCGGACATGGTCGCGTATCATCCGCAGAAGCGTGAGGAGGGCGCGCGCGCCGGGACACTCAAGTCGCTCTTCCGCGAAGAGATCAAGAAGAGTTACGAGGAGTACGTCGAACAAGTGGGGCGCGAGTTCGCCGAGAGCACGACGCACTTTCAGGAAGCGCTGAACGACATCCTCGCAGGGGGGAAGCGCATCTTCTGACCGGGGTGGAACGCGATCCTCGCGATCGCTAGCTTGTGGCAATCGCAGGATCACAGCGAGCGAGCCGTTCTCCCAGGCGGAGGGCGGCTCGCGTCACGTGCGGCATGGCGGAGAGACGGAGCCAATGGCAGACATGGAGCGGGCGCGCACCCTGGCCGGATACGATGAGCGATTGACCGAACTGCGGAGGTATCTTTGACCTCGCCGGCAAGCGTGAATCGTTAGAGACGCTCGAGGGACAAATGACCGGGAGCGGATTCTGGGACAACCAGGATCGCGCCCGCGACGTGGTGCAGCGTGTGAAGACGCTCAAGGCATGGATCGAGCCGTTCGACCGGCTCGACGGACGCGTGCGGAGTGCGCGAGAGCTCGACGAGCTGCTCGGCGATGAACCCGATGACGAGATGGCGCGCGAACTCGATGCCGAGACGACGGCGATCGAGGGTGACTTGCGCACCTACGAGTTGCGATCGCTCCTGCAGGGACCGGACGACTGGCGCGACGCACAGGTGGAAATCTCCGCCGGCGCCGGCGGCACCGAGGCGATGGATTGGGCGCAGATGCTCATGCGCATGTACACGCGCTGGGCGGAGCGTCACGGATTCGGCATCGAGATCCTCGACCAGTCCGACGGCGAAGAGGCCGGGATCAAGGGGGCAGTGCTCGAGATCAAGGGGCACTACGCCTACGGCTTTCTTCGTCCCGAAACGGGGGTGCACCGCCTGGTGCGCATCTCCCCCTTCGACTCGAATGCGCGCCGGCACACCAGCTTTGCGTCGGTCTTCGTCTATCCGGTGGTCGACGAAGAGATCAACATCGAGATCCGCGACGAAGACATCAAGATGGACGTCTTCCGCGCGAGCGGCGCCGGCGGACAGCACGTGAACAAGACGAGTTCGGCGGTGCGCCTCACGCACATTCCGTCGGGTGTCGTGGTATCGTCGCAGCAGGAGCGTTCGCAGTTCAAGAACAAGGCGACGGCGATGAAGCAGCTCAAGAATCGCCTGTACCAGATCGAGGCCGACAAACAGGCCGCAGCGAAAGCGAAGCTCGACGCCACCAAGTCGGACGTGTCGTTCGGCAGCCAGATCCGCAGCTACGTCTTCCAGCCGTATACCATGGTGAACGACCATCGCACGGAGCTCAAGATTCCCGACGTCCAGCGCATCATGGATGGCGACATCGACGAGTTCATCGAGGCATACCTGAAGCAGTTCGGTGCGGGCGCGACGGAGGCACGGTGAGCGACGATCTCAACTTCGTTCTCAAGGCGCGACGCGAGAAGCTTGCGCAGCTCGAAGCGCTGGGCGTTCCGCCGTTTGCCTACGGCTTCGACGTGACGCACGACGCGGCGTCGGCATTGCGCGCGCTCCCCGAGGGAGTGGAGGAGGGGGAGCGTGTGACAGTGGCCGGGCGTGTCGTGGCCTGGCGCCCGCACGGGAAGACGATCTTCGGCCACATTGCCGACGCGACGTCGCGCATTCAGCTCTACTTCCGGCGCGATGCGCTGGGCGACGACGTGTTCGCACAGCTGGCGCTCTACGATATCGGCGACGTGATCGGTGTGTCGGGGGGCCTGTTCCGCACGCGCACCGGCGAGACGACGATCAAGGTCGAGTCGGCGACGCTGCTGGCGAAGTCGTTACGCCCGCTCCCGTACGGGAAGGATGAGATCGTCGACGGCACGCTCGTGCGCCACTCGGGGTTCGCCGATCCGGAGATGCGGTATCGGCAGCGCTACGCCGACCTCGCGGTGAACGCCGACGTTCGGCGCCGGTTCGTGGCGCGATCGCGCATGATCACCGAAGTGCGCCGCGGGCTCGACGAACTCGGATACCTCGAAGTCGAGACACCGGTCTTGCAGCCGCTGTACGGCGGCGCGACGGCGCGCCCGTTCCACACGCATCACAACGCGCTCGACATGCCGCTCTTCCTGCGCATTGCGGACGAGCTGTACCTCAAGCGCCTCGTGGTCGGCGGACTGGATCGGGTGTACGAGATCGGGCACGATTTCCGGAACGAAGGGATCGACCGCACGCACAATCCCGAGTTCACGATGCTCGAGTTCTACGAGGCATACGCCGACTACACCGTGATGATGGGGCGCGTGGAGCAGCTGCTCATTCGCGCGTCGGACGCGGTGCGTGCGGTCCTGGATCCGTCAGCTGCAAGTGCGGAGGAGCGGTTGCTCCTGACGAACGAGGCCTTTGCCGAAGTCCCACGTTTCGCGCCGCCATTCCCGCGCATCGAGTGGGTGCCGTCGCTCAATCGTGCGTTGGGCGCGGATTGCATGACGCTCGACATCGCGAGCCTGCGGCAGATGGCGCAGCGCGTCGGCGTGCACAAGGTCGAGACGCTGAGCCGTCCCAAGCTCCTCGACGAGATGTTCCAGGCGCTGGTGGAATCAACGATCGACACGCCGACCTTCGTGGTCGACTATCCCGTCGAGCTTTCACCCCTCGCGAAGCCGAAGCGCGGCGGCGCGGGCCTCACCGAACGGTTCGAGCTCTTCGCGCGCGGGAAGGAGTTGGCCAACGCCTTCAGTGAGCTCAACGACCCACTCGACCAGCGGCGCCGCTTCGAGGCGCAGGCGCGCCTCAAGGCCGAGGGGGACGACGAGGCCAGCGGCGTGGACGAGGACTACCTGCGCGCGATGGAATACGGGATGCCGCCCATGGGTGGCGTCGGCATCGGCGTGGACCGATTGTTCATGTACCTCTCCGGCACGGCGAACATTCGCGATGTGATTCTCTTTCCCACCATGCGTCCGGAATGAGCGCGATCGAGTTCGACATCGCCTGGCGATACCTGCGCAGCCGCCGTGGTTCCAAGCTGCTGTCGTTCATTAGCGTGATTGCCATCGGCGGCGTCGTCGTCGGCGTGAGCGCCCTCATCGTGGTGATGGGGGTGATGAACGGTCTCCAGCGCGACCTGCGCGAGAAGATCCTCATCGGCTCGCCCGACATCCGCGTCCTGAGCTACGGCGAGGATCTCAAGATCCTCGACTGGAAGAACGTGATGGCACGGGTCAAGGCGGAGAAGGGGGTCGTCGCCGTTGCGCCCTTCGTCCTGACGCAGGGCGTGATCAGCGCGGGGCATGACTACAGCGAGGGAGCATACATCGCGGGGATCGAGCCGCAGTCGCGCGACGTCGCCTCGGTGACCACGATTCGCGAGCACGCGGTGCAGGGCGACTTCCGATTCGCCAGTTCCGACGGACAGCAGCGCGGCGTGGTGATCGGCAAGCTGCTCGCCGCGAAGCTGAACGCCTATCCGGGCGACACGATCGTGGTGATCACGATTGCCGGCACACAGGTGAACCGCGTGACCGGAAGCATCGTCCCGCGCCCGGTTCGCTTCGAAGTCACCGGCGTCTTCGAGACGGGGATGTACGAGTACGACAACGCCTACATCTACCTCGCACTTCCGGCGGCGCAGGAGCTGGCTGGGCTCGACACCGCGGTTACCGGGCTCGAGGTGAAGACAACCGATCGATGGAGCGCTCCTGAAGTCGCACCGGTGCTGGCCGAGCGACTGGGCTTTCCCTACCGTACTGTCGACTGGCAGGAGCAGAACTCGTCGCTGTTTCAGGCACTCAAGCTCGAGAAGCTGGGAATGGGGGTGATCCTCCTCCTGATCGTCGTCGTGGCGGCCTTCAACATTGTCAGCAATCTGACGATGGTCGTGGCCGACAAGACCAAGGAGATCGGAATTCTCAAGGCGATGGGGATGACCGCGAAGAGCGTTCGAAAGGTCTTTCTCACGCAGGGACTGGTGATCGGGACGGCGGGGACGATGCTCGGGCTGGCGCTGGGGCTGGTGGTGTCGCTGGCGCTGGGGACGTACAAGCTGATCAAGCTCGACCCGTCCGTGTATTTCATCGATCATCTCCCCGTCGCTACGGAGTGGACCGACGTGGTGCTGACGGTGTTGGCTTCGGTGGCGATCGCCGCGCTGGCGACGTTGTATCCTGCGCAGCAGGCGGCGAAGCTGTATCCGATCGAGGCCATTCGGCACGAATAGAGCAAGTCGCGGGAGTACGACGCAGGAGCGCGATCGACGAAGGCAGGCGGGAACCCTTCGTCGCCCATTCGGGCTAGTTGCCTGAGGATCGTCCTCAAGGCAACGTGTTTACGTAGAGCCGCCGTGCCGGAGCCGATCGGGGATGTTGGTCCTGACAGCGGAAGGAATCGTCAAATCGTATCGCGGTGGGGACGGTGGAATACTCCACATCCTGAACGGAGTGGAGTTTCAGGTCTCCCGAGGCGAAATGATCGCCGTGGTCGGGACGAGCGGTGCCGGCAAGAGTACGCTGCTCCATGTGTTGGGAGCGCTCGACCGGCCGACCAAGGGGCGCGTCACGGTGGACGGCGAGTCGCTCGACGGGCGGTCGGACGAGGAGCTGGCGCGGATCCGTAACCACAAGGTGGGCTTCGTCTTTCAGTTCCATCATCTCCTGCGCGAGTTCACTGCCCTGGAGAATGTGATGATGCCTGCTCGGATCGCGGGACGAGACCTTCGGGCGGCGCGGAGCCGCGCGGAGGAACTCCTGTCCCGGGTGGGGCTGAGCGGGCGCATGCACCATCGTCCGTCGGAACTGTCGGGGGGCGAGCAGCAGCGAACAGCGGTCGCGCGCTCCCTGGCCATGGATCCGGTGCTCCTGTTGGCCGATGAACCCTCGGGGAATCTCGATCACGCGAACGCCGAACGCCTGCACGATCTGTTGGCGGAGCTGGCTCGGGATCTCGAGATTGGAATGGTCGTGGTAACCCACAATCGTTCGCTGGCGGCACGCGCCGACCGGGTACTCCTGTTGGAGGACGGGGTGCTTGCCGACACTGATGTCAGAGGAGTGGTAGCCTGATGCTCTGTGAGGTGTGCCGAGAACGGGACGCGAGCGTCCACCTGACCCAGGCGGTCGAGGGGGAGGTGCGGCAACGCCACCTCTGTTCGAAGTGCGCGTCGGAGCAGGGGATTGAGACGACGGTGATGTCACCGCCGCAGAACGTGCTGGGGGGATTGATCAAGGGGACGCTGGCCAAGTCGGAAGGATCGACTCCAGCGGCGAAGCAATGCACGTATTGCTCGATGACGCTGGAGGACTTCAAGACGACGGGTCGTTTGGGGTGCTCCCGGTGCTATGCGACGTTCGAGCCGAGCCTGCGCGAGCTCCTGCGGCAGGTGCAGGGGAGCGCGAAGCACGTAGGGCGGCGCTACGTCCCGCCGGAGCCGGACGTGCTGGACCGCGCAACGACTATCGGCGAATTGCGCGACCGGCTGCGTCGTGCGGTGGAGAACGAAGAGTTCGAGGTCGCGGCGACGCTGCGCGACAAGATCAGGGACGTCGAGTGATGCTGGACCTCACGCTGCTGCCGGATGGCGGAATGGGGTGGCTGGACGGTTCGGGGGAGCACGCCGATGTGGTGCTCTCCACGCGCATCCGGCTGGCACGGAATGTGGAGGGGTACGCGTTCACCGGGCGCGCGCGAGAAGGGGAGCGGTTGCGGGTGTTGCAGCAGGTGCGGGATGCGATGCCGCATGTGGGGAGCCTGCGCGGCGGGGTAGTGCTCCGGGTGGACGAGATGGCGCCTAACGATCGCCAGTTGCTGCACGAGCGGCACCTGGTGAGCAAGGAGCTCGCCGGACTGGAGAGCGCACTCCCGTTGCGGGGCGGGGCGGCGGTGGTACTGGGCGAGGGCGTCGGCGTGATGGTGAACGAGGAGGACCACCTGCGGTTGCAGTCTCTGCGATCGGGGCTGGAAGTGAGCGGGACGTTGAGCGCTGTGGAGCGGTTGGATCGCGAACTCGGCGCGCGGCTTCCCTATGCGTATCACGAGGACTTCGGGTTCCTCACCGCGTGCCCGACGAATACGGGAACCGGGATGCGCGCGTCGGTGCTCATTCATTTGCCGGGGTTGGTGCTGACGAAGGAGATCGCGAAGGTGCTGGCGGGGCTGCAGACGATGGGGTTGACGTATCGCGGGTTGTACGGGGAGGGGAGTGAGGTGGTGGGCAACTTCTTTCAGATCTCCAACCAGACGACGCTGGGGAGAACGGAGGAGGAGTTGGCCGATCACCTGGTACGTGTGGTGCGACACGTGATCCAGCGAGAGCACGAAGCGCGTCGGGTACTCTGGCGCGATGCCGGATATATTATTGAGGACAAGCTGTGGCGGGCCTACGGGACGCTTCGCTTCGCGCGAAGCCTCACGTTCGACGAGGCGATGAACTACCTCAGCGGCGTGCGGCTGGCGGTGGGGCTGAAACTGATCAGTGGGCTCAGTGTATACACGCTCAACAAGCTCCTGATCTTTTGCCAAAGCGCGCACCTCGCCTATGCGGAAGGGCGCGCGTTGACGGAGAGTGAAGCCAGCGTGGCGCGGGCGCGCTACGTACGGCAAGCGCTCGAAGCTGAGGCGGACCCGATTGCCTAACGGCAGAGCGGGACTTGATCCGAGGGATTCATGAACGGCTATAACTTCACCGAGCGAGTGCGGAAGGTCCTCCAGATGGCACGGGAGGAAGCGCAGCGTCTGCACCACGAGTACGTGGGTACGGAGCACATCCTGCTCGGGCTCATTCGCGAAGGCGAGGGAGTGGCGGCAGCCGTCCTGCAAAACCTCAACGTCGACCTCGACGAGATCCAGCAGAAGATCGAGGAGACCGTGAAGAAGGGGAAGGCGGCCCAGACGACGGGCCCCGACCTCCCCTACACATCGCGTGCGAAGAAGGTGCTGGAGCTGGCGATGAGCGAGGCGCGCGAGCTCAATCACTCGTACGTCGGAACCGAGCACCTGCTGCTCGGCCTCCTGCGCGAGGAGAAGGGGATTGCCGCCCAGGTGCTCTCCGATGCTGGCGTGAACCTCGATGCCGCGCGCGCGGAGACGCTGCGCCTGCTCGGGACGGAGATGCCGCCGCAAGGCGGGAACAACCCGCCGCAGCCGGGAAACACGCCGCCAGCCGCAACGCCGCCCAAGGGGGAGAAGAAGTCCAAGACGCCGGCGCTCGACCACTTCTGCCGCGACCTCACGCAGCTCGCCTCGGAGCAGCAGCTCGATCCCACGATCGGGCGCGCCAAGGAGATCGAGCGCGTGATGGAGATCCTCACGCGCCGCAAGAAGAACAACCCGGTGCTCATCGGCGAGCCTGGCGTCGGCAAGACGGCCATCGTCGAAGGACTCGCCCAGCTCATCGCGACCGGCGAGTGCCCGGACGCGCTGCGTGAGCATCGCGTGCTGTCGCTCGACATGGCGGCCGTCATCGCCGGTACCAAGTATCGCGGCCAGTTCGAGGAGCGGCTCAAGGCCGTCATGAACGAGATCGCGCAGAACAAGAACGTGATCCTGTTCATCGACGAGTTGCACACGCTCGTTGGGGCTGGCGCGGCCGAAGGGGCCATCGACGCCTCGAACATGCTCAAGCCGGCGCTCGCGCGCGGCGAGCTGCAGTGCGTCGGCGCCTCGACACTCAACGAATACCGCAAGTACATCGAGAAGGACGGCGCGCTCGAGCGCCGCTTCCAGACGGTCATCGTGGACCCGCCGTCGATCGACGAGACGGTCGAGATCCTCAAGGGACTCAAGAAGAAGTACGAGGACCACCACCGCGTGGTGATCCCTGACGATACGCTCGTCTCATCGGCGAAGCTGTCGGAGCGCTACATCACCGACCGCTTCCTCCCGGACAAGGCGATCGACGTGATCGACGAGGCTGGCGCGCGCGCACGTCTGGCGGCGCAGGTCCCGCCCCCGGAAGTCGCGCAGCTCAAGGAGAACCTCGAGCGCGTCAACACCGAGAAGGAAGCCGCGGTCCGCGACCAGAACTTCGAACGCGCAGCAGCGCTGCGTGACACCGAGCGCGAGCTGCAGGGTGAGATCCGCACCAAGCAGGACGAGTGGGAGAAGCGGCGTCAGTCGCATCGCCCGGTGCTCGGCGAGGAAGAAGTCGCCTTTATCGTGAGCCGCTGGACTGGGATTCCCGTCACGCGTCTTCAGGAGGCAGAGAGCTCCCGTTTGCTGCGGATGGAGGAGGAGTTGCACGAGTCGGTGGTCGCGCAGGAAGAGGCGATCAAGGCCATCTCGCGCTCCATTCGGCGCAGCCGCGCGGGGCTCAAGGATCCCAAGCGCCCGATCGGTTCGTTCATCTTCTGCGGTCCCACCGGTGTCGGTAAGACGGAGCTGGCACGTTCGCTCGCCCGCTTCCTCTTCGCCGATGCATCGGCGCTCATTCGCGTTGACATGAGCGAGTACATGGAGAAGTTCTCCGTGTCTCGCCTGATCGGTGCGCCTCCCGGCTACGTGGGCTACGAGGATTCGGGGACGTTGACCAAGGCGATCCGTCGCAAGCCGTACAGCGTCGTTCTCCTCGACGAAATCGAGAAGGCGCACCCCGATGTCTTCAACATCCTCCTCCAGGTCCTCGACGAGGGGCACCTGACCGACAACTACGGGCGGGTCATCGACTTCAAGAACACGGTCGTGATCATGACCTCGAACGTCGGTGCCAAGGACGTGGCCAAGAACAAGTCGCTGGGCTTCACCGCCCCCGACTTCAAGGCCTCGTTCGAGCGGATGGCGGAGAAGGTGCGCGAGGAGCTCCAGCACGTATTCAACCCGGAGTTCCTCAACCGACTCGACGACGTGATCGTCTTCCACCCGCTGCAGAAGGAGCATATCGCCCAGATCGTGGGGATCATGCTCAAGGAAGTGCAGAAGCGGATGTCGGAAGGGGAGCTGACGCTCAAGCTGAGCGACGCGGCCTCCGACTTCCTGGCGACGCACGGCTACGACGAGCAGTACGGGGCCCGGCCGCTCAAGCGGGCGATCCAGAAGTACATCGAGGATCCGCTGAGCGAGAAGATTCTGGTGGGCGACTTCTCGAAGGGAGACGAGATCGATGTGGACGTGGCCGAGGACGGCCAGAAGCTCGCTTTCCGGGTCATGAGCAATTCTGCTCCCAAGGCGTAAGCCGATTCGGGCGCTCAAGTGTCAAAAGAACGACCGGGTTCGCACTGAACCCGGTCGTTCTCATTGTGTATATTCGTCGGCTATGTCGCGTACGCTGTTATCACTCCTGGCAATCGGTCTGGTTTCTGCCCCCCTTGCCGCCCAGGATCCTGCCGCCCAAGGTCGCTGCACCACCCCGGACTCCGTCGCGGTCCGAGGGAACAAGCGCGTCGCATCTGCCGACGTGCTTGGTGATGCCGGGCTGATTGCCGGCACGCAGCTCAATTACAAGGCGATCCAACGAGCGATCCGCGCCCTGTACGGGACGGGTCAGTATCAACGGGTCGACGTGGTCTGCGACTTCGAGGAGGCTCGTAACCACGCCGTCCTGGTCATCGACGTGGCTGAGCGCCCGCTGCTGGTCGAGACGGATGTGCAGGGCGTCGATCGCCTTTCAGGACGCGGCGTGCGCGACAAGATCGACCTCGCCTACAACGCCCCGCTCGATCCGGCCAAGCTCGCGCTGTCGGTGCATCGCATCGATTCGCTGTACGAGAAGAACGGCTACTTCCTCGCGCGCGTGCACGTCGATACGACAAAGGTGGGCGACGACGCGGTGAAGCTCCTGTTCCGCATCGAGGAAGGGCGTCGCCTCGCAGTGTCTGGCGTGCAGGTCGACGGAAATCGTTCGATCAAGGATGGCGACGTCGTCGGGGCGATGAAGACGCGCCCCGAAGGATTTTTCTTCTGGCATCGCGGCGAGTTCGACGACGACAACTACGCCGGCGACCTCTCGGAACGCATTCCGCAGTTGTACGCGAAGCGCGGATTCATCGACTTCCGCGTCGCGCGCGACACGCTCATCATCGACCGCACGCGCGGCAAGGCGCTGGTCGACATCGCCGTCGACGAGGGGCCGCGCTACAAGGTCGGCGACTTCGAGGTGACGGGGAACAAGCACTTCTCCAGCGAGGACCTCGCACGCTTCTATCCGTTTGGCGATCAGTCGCGTCCGATCATGTCGCGCGTGACCGACTTCCTGAAGCGCCGCACGCCCACTCCCAAGGGGGTGTTCGACCAGGCGGCGTGGGACGATGCGCGGCAGAAGATTTCCTCGGCGTATGCGACCGAGGGGTACATCTACGCCAACGTTCGCCCCGTCGTGGAGCGCCGCGTCGCCGACGACTCGACGCACTATGTCGACCTCCGCTGGGAGGTGGACGAGCGCACGCCGGCGGTGATCAATCGCATCGACATCTTCGGCAACGACTACACGCACGAAACGTGTATTCGCGACCAGCTGGTGATCCTTCCGGGGCAGGTATTCAACCAGGAAGCGCTCATCCGCTCGTGGCAAAGCCTCGGGAACCTCGGTTTCTTCGAGACGCCGATCCCGGCGCCCGACACGCGTACGGCGAACGATCAGGGTGACGTGGACGTCATCTTCCGCGTGAAGGAGAAGCGCACCGGCAACATCAATTTCGGTGCGTCGATGGGGCAGGGCACGGGGGTCGGCGGCTTCATCGGACTGGACCAGCCAAACCTGTTCGGGCAGTGCAAGCGTGGGTCGCTGCAATGGCAGTTTGGGCGCTATATCAACGACTTCAACCTGTCGTACAGCGATCCGCGGATTCGCCAGTCGCTGATCTCCGGCACGCTGTCGATGTACCGCTCGCTACAGCGCTACTACATCGCCGACCTCGGTCGCTCGCTCCGCACCGGAGCCCAGCTGCAATTCGGCATCCCGCTTCCACACTCGCCGTACACGCGTGTGTTCGTGAGCTACGGCGCCGAGAACGTGGCGTTCGGGACACAGGGGCTGCTTGGCGATTTCCGCAGCGACGGGGCGAACAAGTCGTTCCGTTCGACGCTCGGCTTTTCGCTCGCCCGCGATACGCGCATCGACCTCCCGTTCCCGACGGCGGGGGCGCAGTACAATCTCGCGGCGAACTTCAACGGCGGCATCCTCGGCGGGACCACATCGTTCCAGCGCTACACCGCGGATGCCAGCGCCTATGCGCCGTTAGGACAAATTGGCGGCGGTCGGCCGGGATCGCAGCCGATCAAGTTCGTGGCCGGCCTGACTGCCCGCAGCGGCGCGGTGTTCGGCAACACCGGTCCCTTCTTCTTCTCGCAGGAGTTTGCGCTGGGTGGTGTGCAGTTCGGCGAGCGACTGCGCGGCTATGACGAGTTCTCGATTTCCCCCAACGGTTATGTGACGGGGACGTCGACGTTCAACGCCCAGCGCTCATCGTTCGGCAAGGCGTTTTTCAGCTCGACGGCGGAGATCGGGATGCGCGTGAACCAGGCGCTCTATCTTGCCGGATTCTACGAGGCAGGTAACGTGTACAACCGCCCTCGTGACTTCGACCCCACGCGACTCTTCCGCGGTGCGGGCATCAGTGCGTCCACGGTGACTCCGCTCGGACCGCTGGGCCTCGACTACGCGTACGGATTCGATCGCCTTGATGCCCAAGGGCGCAAGGCTCCCAAATGGCAGCTTCACTTCAGGCTCGGCCAGCTCTTCTAGCTTCGGAGATATCATGCGTTTACGTGTTCGTGCGACCCTCGTAGCCCTCGGGCTCATCGCGTTCGTGACTGGCACTGCGTCGGCGCAGGCCGCCGCCGGCAAGATGGCCTATATCGACTCGCGCGTCGTGCTCGACAAGGCCCCGGGACGGGCCGCGGCGGAGAGCACCTTCCAGAAGGAGTACGACGCCGCGCAGGCTAAGATCAAGAAGATGCAGGATACGCTCGAGGCGATGGCGAATGCCTACCAGAAGGCGCAGCCCACGCTGAGCGCGGTCACGCGGGAACTGCGCGAGAAGGAGATTCGCGACAAGCAGCAGTCGTTCGAAAATGCGGCGCGTCTCCTCGAAGCGCAGATGCAGCAGCGTCAGGGTGAGCTCGTGCAGCCGATGATGAACCAGATTCGCGAAGTCCTCGACTCGTTGCGAAAGGAGGACGGCTACTCCTTCATCTTCGATATCGGAACGAATGCGAGTGTAATAGTTGCCGCCGACTCGACGCTGAACATCACCGACAAGGTGGTCGCGCGACTCAAGCCGATACCTGTTGCCGCTGAGGCCAAGCCCTCAGCCGTGAAGGCGCAGCCGGCCGGAGTGATTCCGAAGAAGCCGGAAGAGTTCTGAGCATGGGGCGCGCGCCGGCCCACGACCGGTCGCGCCCGCAATTCGCATGTTGACAGCACGGCAGATTGCCGAGCTGGTGGGCGGGGAGCTCCGCGGTAACCCGGATGTGTCGGTCGACCGCGTCGCGCCAATCGATCGCGCAGGAGAAGGGCAACTCACCTTTCTCGGCGTCGCGAAGTACGCCCCCCTGCTTGCGACGTGCGAGGCGAGCGTGGCGCTCGTCGCACCAGAGCTGGCCGACGCCCCTGGCGGGGTGTCGGCCCGCGTCGTTGTCGCCCGTCCGCAAGAGGCGATGCTGCGCGTCCTGCCGCGGCTCTTCGTCGCCGTTCCGCACAAGAGCGGGATCGATCCGAGTGTGCGTATCGGACGCGGGGTGGTGCTCGGCGACAGCGTCTCCATTGCGCCGTTTGTCGTGATCGGTGATGGCGCAGTGATCGGCGACCGGGTGCGGCTCGAGGCGAGCGTCGTGGTGGGCGACGGCGTCACCATCGGCGAGGACTCGCACCTCTTTCCGCACGTAACGGCCTATTCTGGAACAACCGTGGGAAAGCGTGTCGTGGCGCACGCAGGCGTTCGGCTCGGCAGCGACGGGTTTGGGTTCGTGTTCGCCAACGGGGTGCACGAGAAGATTCCGCATGTCGGCCGCTGCATCATCGAGGACGACGTCGAGATCGGGGCCAACACCACGATCGATCGCGGGAGCATCGACGATACGGTCGTCGGCGCCGGGACGAAGATCGACAACCTCGTCATGATCGCCCACAACGTGCGCGTCGGACGGCTTTGCCTCATCGTCTCGCAGGCGGGAATCGCCGGGAGCGCGCGGATCGGCGATGGGTGCGTGATCGGCGGCCAGGCGGGGATTTCCGGACATGTGCAGATCGGCGCGCGCGCGCGCCTCGGCGCGCAGGCCGGCGTATTCGGCGACATCCCCGCGGGCGAAACCTGGTCGGGGTACCCCGCGCGTCCGCATCGCGAAGCGCTGCGCGCCCAAGGGGCGCTGTTCAAGCTGAGCAAGATGCTCCGCCGCATCGAAAAGCTCGTGGGAGACGACGAGGCGTGAGCGGTTCGTCGAACGCCACGGCGTCGGCGCGCCGGCAGACGATCGCTCGTGACGTCTCGCTCGAAGGGGTGGGACTTCACCTGGGCGAGTCGTGCCGCCTCACGTTCCGCCCCGCGCCGATCGGGAGTGGGATCCAGTTCGTGCGGACGGATGTCGCTGGCAGGCCCGCGCTTCGCGCGCATGTTTCGATCGCGGTCGAGACGGAGCGCCGGACGCAGATCGGCGAGGGGGACGGAGCGATCCACACGGTGGAACACGTGCTCGCCGCGGTCGCCGCGCACGAGATCGACGACGTCATCATCGAGATCGACGGGCCCGAACCGCCGATCATGGACGGAAGCGCGGGCCCGTTCTTTCGCGCGCTGGCCGAGGCGGGGATTGCGCCACACGGCGGTCGCGTGGAGGTTCTGACACTTGCGGCGCCGGTGCGGGTCGAGCACGGAGACTCGTGGTACGAGGCCTTTCCTGCCGATGCGCTATCCGTCGAGGTGACGATCGACTTTTCGCATCCCTTGATCGGGGTGCAGTCGGCGACCTACGCGCTGTCGACGGAGCTATTCGAGCGAGAGCTGGCCGACGCGCGCACATTCGGCTTTGCGCACGAGGTGGAGTACCTTCGCTCGCGCGGGTTGATCAAGGGTGGCTCGACGGAGAACGCGGTGGTGCTGGGGGCGGAGGGGATCGTGGGAACGACGTTGCGGTGGCCGGACGAATTCGTGCGGCACAAGGCGATGGATTGCGTCGGCGACCTCGCGCTCGCCGGCAAACGTGTGCGCGCGCGCGTGGTGGCGCATCGTCCCAGTCACGCCGGAACGGTGCGACTGGTTCGCGAAATGACTCGCATGGAAAGCAAGGAGACGCAGGTGATCGAAATCGAAGAAATCATGCGGGTACTGCCGCATCGCTATCCCTTCCTGCTGGTGGACCGCGTGATCGAGATGGAGGAAGGGAAGCGGGTGGTGGGGATCAAGAACGTCACGATCAACGAGCCGTTCTTTCAGGGACATTTCCCGGGGCATCCGATCATGCCCGGGGTGCTCATCATCGAGGCGATGGCGCAGGTTGGCGGAATCCTGCTGATGGGGACGGTGCCGGATCCGGAGAGCAAGGTTGTCTACTTCGTCTCGTTAGACAACGTCAAGTGGCGAAAGCCGGTGCGCCCGGGCGACCAGTTGCGCTTCGAGCTCGACGTGGTGCAGATCCGCGGGGCGCTGTGCAAGATGAAGGGCGTCGCCAAGGTCGACGGCGCGGTCGTCGCCGAGGCCGACATGGCCGCCATGCTGAGGGACAAATGAGCGCCGAGGTTCATCCGACGGCGATCGTGTCGCCGTCGGCAACGCTGGGAGACAACGTTCGCATTGGACCGTATGCCATCGTCGGCGAGCGCTGCGAGATCGGCGACGGCACCGTGCTGGAACCGCATGCGGTCCTCGAGCGCAACGTGAAGCTGGCGGCCAACGTGATGATCGGCGTCGGCTCGGTAATCGGTGGCGATCCGCAGGACCTCAAGTTCAAGGGCGAAGACACCTGGGTCGAGATCGGCGAGGGGACGCGGGTGCGCGAGTACGCGACGATCAATCGCGGTACGGCGCAGTCGCTGCGCACCACGGTCGGGAAGGGGTGCTTCGTGATGTCGTACGTGCACCTCGCGCACGACTGCCACGTGGGCGACGGCGTGATCATCTCCAACGGGACGCAGCTTGCCGGACACGTGACGATCGAGGACCGGGCGATCATTTCGGGACTGGTCGCGGTGCATCAATTCGTGAAGATCGGCCGGCACGCCTTCGTTGGGGGTTGCTCGCGCGTAGCCAAGGACGTTCCTCCCTTCCTCAAGGCGGTGGGGAACCCGGTGAAGCTGTATGGGCTCAACAGCGTGGGGCTCACACGCAGCGGATTCGCCGAGGAGACGGTGCGCGAGCTCAAGCGCGCCTATCGCCTCTTCTTCCGCTCCGAGCTCAACGTTTCGCAGGCAATGGAACGTGCGCGCTCGGAGCTGCATCAGATCGAGGAAGTGGACCACTTCCTGCGCTTCCTCGAGGACTCCGGTCGCGGGGTGGTGATTTGAGCGCCGGCACGCCGCGGGTTGGGGTGATCGGCGCGGGGGCACTCGGCTTCCACCACGTGCGGATCATGCGCGAGATGGAGGATGTCACCTTCGTCGGGTTCCACGAAGCGAACGCAGATCGCGCGGCCGCAGTCTCGGCGGAGCTTGGAGTTCCGTCTTTTGCCGACGTTGCTTCGCTCGTCGAGGCGTGCGATGCGCTCACGATCGTGGTCCCGACGCCGGCGCACTACGCGGTCGCGAAGGATGCGCTCGTGCGCGGGCGCCACGTGCTCATCGAGAAGCCACTGACCACGACGCTCGCCGAGGCGGATGAGCTGCTGAGTATCGCGCGAGAGAACGGGGCGCTGATCCAGACCGGGCACGTGGAGCGTTTCAACCGGGCGATCCGTGCGGCAATGCCGTACGTCGACCGCCCGCGCTTCCTCGAGAGCGACCGCCTCGCGCCGTTCAATCCGCGCGGGTCCGATGTGGCGGTCGTCCTCGACCTCATGATCCACGACATCGACCTCCTGCTCACGCTGGTGAAGAGCGCGGCGCAGGATGTTGCAGCAGTCGGGATCCCGGTGCTGACGCCGTTCGTGGACATCGCCAACGCACGCATCACCTTCACATCGGGGGCGGTGGCCATCGTCACCGCGAGCCGGGTATCGCGCGAGCGCATGCGCAAGCTGCGCCTCTTCCAGCAGAGCGGCTACCTTTCGCTCGACCTCGCGGCGGGGAACGGGGAGTTCTACCGCATCCGCGGCGACGTCGATCTGGGGGAGCTGACAAAGTCGCCGCAGCAGCTCGAGGCGTTCGTCGAGCGGATCCCGCTCGAGGCTCCTGAGGGGGAACCGCTCCGCCTGGAGTTCCGGTCGTTCATCGACGCGATCCGTGGCGTGGCGCCGGTGACGGTGAGCGGTGACGACGGTCGTGAGGCGCTCGCGGTGGCGTTGCGGATCGTTGCCGAGATCGAGCGGACGCGCGCCACGATCGCCGCGCCGGAGCGTGCGCGTGCGTGAGGTCCTGGTGATCGCCGGCGAGGCGTCCGGCGATCTGCACGCGGCGGGGCTCGCCCACGCGCTCGCGTCGATTCGTCCGGAGCTGCAGCTCGTCGGGATGGGGGGACGCAACATGCGCGCTGCGGGCGTGGAACTGCTCGAGGACGCCGAGCGCATGGCGGTGATGGGATTCGTCGAGGTGATCCGCAAGGTCCCGCATCACTGGGCGCTGCTGCGGCGGCTCGAGGAGCGACTCGCGAGCGGCAACGTCGCGCTCCTCGTGACGATCGACTACCCCGGCTTCAACATGAAAGTGGCTGCGGCGGCGCGCCGACACGGCGTCCCCGTGCTCTACTACATCACGCCGCAGGTGTGGGCGTGGGGTGCGAACCGGCTCCCTAAGCTGGCGAAGCTGATCACCAAGGCGGCGGTGATCCTCCCGTTCGAGGAGCCGCTCCTTCGGCAACATGGGATCGATGCGACCTTCGTCGGTCATCCGCTCCTCGATCGCGCCCAGTCGATGCCGTCGCAGGAGGAGGCGCGCCGGGCGCTGGGGATCCCGGCGGATGCTCGCGTGCTCGCCCTCTTTCCCGGGAGTCGGGCGCAGGAAATCCATCGGCATCTCGATGACTTCGTGGCGACGGCGCGACTGCTCGAAGCGCGAATCCCCGGGCTCGAAGTGGTCGTGAGCGTGGCACCCACGGTGCAGCTCGATGCCTCGCGCTGTCCGTACCGTCAGGTGCACGATGGTTCATTCACGGTGCTCCGAGCCGCTGATGCCGCCATGTGCAAGAGCGGCACGACGACGTTGGAGTCGGCAGTGGCCGGGTGTCCGCTGGTGGTCGCGTATCGCACGAGCGGGTGGACGTATGCGATTGCCCGTCGCGCGGTGAAGATCCCGTACATCGGGCTGGTGAACGTGGTGGCGGGACGGGAGGTGGCGCGGGAATTCGTTCAGGACGCGCTCGTGCCGCGTGACGTGACGGACGCGCTCGCGCCACTGCTGGAGCCGGGGAACTCAGCGCGCGAGGCCCAGGTGGCCGCGTTAGGCGAGGTGCGCGACATGCTCGGCGCTCCGGGAGCGGCGGCGCGCGTGGCGGCGATGGCGAGCGCACTGGTGCCGTGAGCGACGCCGCGGCGGTGCGCGCCGAGCGCCCGCGGGGGTGGCGACAGCGACTCAAGGTCGCGCTGGCGTCCGTACTCGGCGGTGGCTTTCTGCGACTCCTGGCGCGCACCTGGCGCGTGTCACGAACGGGCGAGGAACGCCTAACGGCGCTACGCGCTACCGGACGCCCGATGGTGATCGTGCTGTGGCACGGCGAATTGCTGCCGATCCTGTGGGCGCACCGCGATCAGGGGATCGCGGTGCTCATCAGTACGCACGCCGACGGGGAGATCATCGCGCGCATCTGCGAGTCCCTGGGGTGCCGCACGGTGCGCGGATCGTCGAGTCGCGGCGGCGTGCGCGCGCTGCTCGAACTCGTGCGCGAACTCGACGCGGGACACGAGGTGGCGATCACGCCCGATGGTCCGCGCGGCCCGCGACGCGTCTTTGCAGCTGGCGCGATCGTCGCCGCGATGCGGGCGAAGGTCCCCATCATCGCCTTTGGCGCGCGGGTGGACCGGGCGTGGCGCCTGCACTCGTGGGACCGCTTCGTGATCCCCAAGCCGTTCGCTGGCGTCGAGGTGCGCTACAGCTCCGCTGCGGAGGTCGCCGCGTCGAATGCGCGCGATGCGGAGGACGAGGTGTCACGCTTCGCCGAGTTGCTGCTGGCGGTCGCCGATACGGACGAGCGCTGAGCGATGACGCCCGACGCCGTGTGGGACGGGAGTGGGGGCGCCGCGCGGCTGGCGCGCGGACTCCTCATTCCGGCGAGCTGGGCGTATCGCGGCGCGGTGGCCGCACGCAACGCGCTCTTCGACGCCGGCGTTTTCGTGTCGCGTGCGACGGCGATTCCCGCGATCTCCGTCGGCAACCTCAGCGTCGGCGGCACCGGCAAGACGCCGGTAGCGGCTGACGTCGCGCACCGGCTGCGAGCGGGGGGTGGCAAGCCAGCGCTCATCCTGCGCGGCTACGGGGGGGACGAGCCTCGCGTGCACGCCCTGCTCAATCCGGACGTGCCGGTCCTAACGAGTCCCAACCGGGTGGCCGCCACGGCCGAGGCCGAGCGACAAGGGTGCGACATTGCCGTCCTGGACGACGCCTTTCAGCATCGCTGGGCCGATCGCGTCGAGAACTTCGTGCTCGTCGCAGCAGAGCAGTGGACCGGCGCGTGGCACTGCCTGCCCGCTGGGCGCTATCGGGAGCCCCCTTCGGCGCTCGGGCGCGCGTCGCTGGTGATCGTCACCCGCAAGGTGGCGCCGCCCGACGAAGGGTCGCGCGTCGCGGTGGAACTGAGGCGGTGGACGTCCGCGCCGGTCGTTCGCATGGCCTTCGCGCTCGACGCAATCCGCCGTGTGGGAGCGCCGGAGGAGGTGCAACCAGTGTCAGCGCTCGCCGGACAAGCGGTGCTCGCCGTTGCCGGGATTGGTTCTCCGCGCGCCTTCGCCGGGCAACTCGAAGATGCTGGAGCGCATGTGGAGCTGGTATCGTTTCCAGATCATCATGCGTTCACGCAGGGCGATGTCGATGCGCTGCTCCGCCGTGTCCCGGCAACATCGATGGTCGTCTGTACGCTCAAGGACGCAGTGAAGCTCGAGCGGTACTGGCCTCGCGCCTCGACGCCCCTGTGGTATGTTTCGCAGCGCATTGCGCTCGAGGATGGGCAGGACAACTACCGCGCCGCCATCCAGCGCGCGCTCGATGCCCGCGCGCGCCAACACTCCCTCCGCCAACCGCCGGCTCAGCCGGATCACTAACGCTCTCATGCCAACCGATCTCCGCCTTCCGACGAACGCCATCGTCCAGCCGGACAAAGATCGCTTTCTCAACGAGGAAAACCCATTCGAGGCGATGATGTCGCGCTTCGACCGGGCCGCCGAGCTGCTCGATCTCGAGCCCGGCTTGTACAAGGTCCTTCGCAGTGCCGAAAAGCAGCTGATCGTCTCGTGTCCGGTGCTGATGGACAACGGCGAGATCGAGGTCTACACGGGAATCCGTGTGCTCTACAACACCTCGCGTGGCCCGGCCAAGGGTGGTATTCGCTTCGACCTCAACGTCACGCTCGACGAGGTGACCGCGCTCGCCGCGTGGATGACGTGGAAGTGCGCGGTGGTCAACGTTCCGTTCGGCGGGGCGAAGGGCGGGGTGATCTGCGACCCGCTCAAGATGAGCGCCGGTGAACTCGAACGACTCACGCGCCGCTATACCTCCGGCATCATGTCGCTGCTCGGCCCCGATTCCGACGTCCCCGCGCCTGACGTGAACACCAACGAGCGCGTGATGGCGTGGATCATGGATACGTATTCCATGCAGATGCGCCACACCGTCACCGCCGTCGTTACGGGGAAGCCGATCGAGATGGGCGGATCGCTCGGGCGCCGTGAGGCCACCGGGCGCGGGTGCATGTTCATGGTCAAGGAGGCGCTGGCTCACCTTGGGATGAGCGTGAAGGGGAGCACCGTTGCCGTGCAGGGCTTCGGCAACGTCGGCTCGGTCTCGGCGCAGCTCCTCCAGCGCGAGGGGTGCAAGATCGTCGCAATCGGCGATCGCAGCGGCGCGTACTACAACTCGAGCGGATTCGATGTCGACGACGCGATCGCGTACGTGCGCAAGAACAAGGTGCTCGAGGGGTACGTGCACGGCGAGAAGATTCCCAACGAAGAGTTGCTGACGCTCGACGTCGATGTGCTCGTGCCTGCGGCGTTGGAAAACGTCATCACGACGAAGAACGCGATGAAGATCCGCGCCAAGGTGATCTGCGAAGGGGCCAACGGCCCGACGACCGCCGCCGCCGATGCGATCCTCGACGAGAAGGGGGTGTTCGTGATCCCCGACATCCTGGCGAATGCCGGTGGCGTGACCGTGTCGTACTTCGAGTGGGTGCAGGACCGCGCCGGCTATTTCTGGAGCGAGGAAGTGGTCAACGACCGCCTGCGCGACCTCATGGTGAAGTCGTTCCGCGACGTGCTGGACCTGTCGAAGCAGCACAAGGTCAACATGCGTACGGCTGCGTACATGTTGTCGATCAGTCGCGTGGCCACCGTGCACCGACTTCGCGGGATCTACGCGTAGCCGATGTGCAGCTGGCGGCATCCGTCGCCATACCGCGGGCGGGGCGCAGGCGCGCCCCGCCCGCGCGTGCACATGGCGACCGTGGGAGCGCACGCGTGAAGATCCGCTGCGTCGTGGTGGGGAAGGTACGCGATCGCGCGCTCGCCGAGGTGATCGCCGGCTTCGAGACGCGCGCTGCTCGCTACTGGCCGCTCGAGGTGCTGGAAGTGCGGGAGGAGCACGGGCGAGACGGTGAGCTGGTCAAGGCGCGCGAGGGGGCACGGCTCCTCGAGAAGGCGGGGGCCAGCCTCGTGATCGCCTGCGACGAGCGGGGCGACTCGCTCACGTCGGAGCAGTTCGCAGCGTGGTTGCAGCAGCTGCGCGAAGGGGGACGCGACGTCACCTTCGTGATCGGCGGGGCGTTCGGGCTCGACGGCGCGGTGCGCGATGCGTCGGCGCGACGGTTGACGCTCGCTCCATTCACGCTCCCGCACGAGATGGCGCGACTCGTCCTCGCCGAGCAGCTCTATCGCGCCGGGACGATCGTTAGGCGCGAGCCGTACCACAAGGCGTAGTCCGGCCGGATCCGGGCTGAGCGCCGTCCGTCACGGTCGTGAACGGACGAGAGATTCCCGCGTGGCGGACTCGCGAAACCGGGGCGCAGTTCGCGAGATTTCGCCGGACCGCAGGCGCCCTCGCCGGCCATGCGCTGCTGCGCATCCGGCGGCACGCCGCCCGCCTCGCGGACGAACCGAACACCCCCTCCGATGATTTCGCCGCTCCACATTCGATGTAGCGCCGCAGGACGCGCGGCCCCCAACGCCGGACGGGCGAGCGGGGGATGCCTCGCATGGCGACAGCGTGGGGCATCGGAGCGCGCGTGGCGGAGGATGCCGTGAGCTTGCCGCAGATCCGCAGCGAATCGCTTGGCGGTTCGCCACTCGCGAGGCGACTGATCGGAGGAGAAACGCCCCGGGAATGGTATCTCCCGCGTCCCTCGACCGCGGCGGAGTGGAGGGTGCGCAGCGAGGAGACGCGATTGCGGACCGCGTCCGACTGGTTCGCCGCGCTGTCTCCGGCGTTCGACGCCCGTGGCTCGGCGCGCGAGCGCCTCGAGCGTGTTGCTCTCCAGCGCGGCGTCGTCGTCACGACCGGACAGCAGCCCGGCCTTTTCGGGGGACCGATCTACACCTGGTCGAAAGCGATCTCCGCGCTCGAATTCGCCGACGCGCTCGAGCGATCGACCGGAATACCAACGGCCCCCGTCTTCTGGGCGGCGACCGACGATGCGGACTTCGCCGAGGCCAGCACCACGTGGATCGCCCTTCGCGGCGGTGCGGAGCGATTGCAGATGGCGTCTCAGGAAGCGGACGGCATCCCCATGGCCGATTGTCCGCTTGGCGACGTCGGAGCGCTACTGGAGCGACTCGAACGTGCCGCAGGGTCGGCGATCGACCCCAGCGTCCTCGCCCGGCTCCGTGAGACCTACAAGCCCAGCGCCACGATCGGTGGGGCGTACCTCGCCTTCCTGCGAACGATGCTGGAGCCGCTGGGCATCGCCGTGCTCGACGCGTCGCATCCGGCGTTACTGGATGCCGAGCGTCCGCTCCTCGAGCGGGCACTCCGCCGCGGAGCCGTGGTCGCCGAGTCGCTCGCCGAGCGTGCTGTCGCACTGCAAGGATCGGGGTACTCGCCGCAGGTGGCCGACGTGGCCGGACTGTCGCTCGTGTTCCGTCGCGATGACGAGGGGCGCAAGGTCCGCGTTGCCATCGCCGACGCCGACCGCGTGATTGCGCACGGCGCCAGCGAACGCCTCTCTCCTAACGTCCTCTTGCGCCCGGTCGTCGAACAGGCGGTCCTCCCCACGGTGGCGTACCTGGCCGGGCCCGGCGAGATCTCGTACTTCGCGCAGGTGAGTGCCGTCGCGACCGCGTTAGGCGTGGCGACGCCGCTCGTCCTTCCGCGCTGGTCGTGCACGATCGTCGAGCCGCACATCGAGGCGATGCTGGCGGCGCGCGGAACGACGGTGGAGGAACTCGCCGACCCTGCGGCCGTCCAGGGGCGTCTGGCGCGTGAGTCGGCGCCACCCGGTCTGATGGAGGCGCTCGAGGCGTGGCGCGCATCGATCGGCGAGGGCGCTGACACGCTCGGCGCAGCTGCGCGGGAGGCAGGGTCAATCGTTCCGCCGGAAGTCGTCGAAGGGGCGCGCCGACAGATGCAATGGCGCACCGAACGCCTCGAGCGTCGGCTCGTGGCGGCGCTCAAACGACGCGATGCAGATCGACAGGGCGACATCGCTACGCTCGCCGGCGCCCTGTATCCAGGGGGAAGGCGCCAGGAGCGCGCACTCAACCTCGTGCCGATCCTCGCGCGGCACGGGATGGGAGTGATCGACGCCATGCGCGGTGCGGCACGAAATCACGCCGAGGCGCTCGTCGCGGGGACCTCGATCCCCGTCGACCCGGCGTGAATTCCAAGCGCGATGTGGCAGCTGGCGGCGACGACTCGTTGGCGAGTCGTCGTCCGGCGGCGCTCGTCGCCATCGGGATCCTGCTCAGCCGTCTCGTCGGATTGGTACGGCAGCGCGTCTTCGCCTACTACTTCGGTGCCGGCGACGAGGCCGACGCGTTCACGCAGGCGTTCCGCATCCCCAACATCCTGCAGAATCTCTTTGGAGAAGGGGTGCTCTCGGCGTCGTTCATCCCCGTGTATTCGCAGCTGCGGGCGAAGGGCGACGACGTGGCGCGCCAGGAGGTGGCGGGCGCGGTGCTCGGCGTGCTCGCCTTCCTCTCAGCGGTCGTCGTCCTGATCGGTGTTGCGGCGGCGCCGATCCTCGTGCACGTCATCGCCCCCGGGTTCGAAGGGGCGAAGCGCGAACTCACGGTGCAGCTGGTGCGTGTGCTGTTCCCGGGAGCGGGATTGCTCGTGCTCGCGGCGTGGTGCCTGGGAGTGCTCAACAGCCACGGGAAGTTCTTCCTGTCGTACGCTGCGCCGGTGTTGTGGAACGCCTGCATGATCGGCGCGCTCCTGGGGTGGGGCGGGAGCGTGACGCTTCCCCGGCTCGCCATCATCCTCGCGTGGGGAAGCGTGGCAGGGAGCGCGTTGCAGCTGGTGGTGCAGTGGCGGAACGTGTCGCAGGTGCTCGGCGCATGGCGCGTCACGATGAGCACGCGGTCGCCGCATGTGCGCACGGTGCTCCGCAACTTCGGCCCGGTCTTCGTCGGGCGTGGCGTGGCGCAGCTGAGCGCGTATGTGGATTCGTTCATCGCGTCGTTCCTCGTCGTCGGCGCGGTCACGATTCTCAACAACGTGCAGCTGCTGTACATGCTCCCGGTCTCGCTCTTCGGGATGTCGATCTCGGCGGCCGAACTCCCGGCGATGTCGAGCGTCACGGGTGAGGATCACGAAGTGTCGGAGCGGCTTCGCGAGCGTCTCGCGCTCGGGTTGCGCCGCATCGCGTTCTTCATCGTCCCGTCGGCGGTGGCGTTTCTCGCCTTTGGAGACCTCTTGGCGCGCGTGGTCTACGAGGGAGGCAACTTCGGCGCGAAGGAAGTGGAGTGGGTGTGGGGCGTGCTCGCCGGATCGGCGGTGGGACTGCTGGCTTCGACGCTGAGTCGCCTGTACGCGAGCGCACTCTACGCGATGCGCGACACCAAGACGCCGCTTCGCTTCGCGATGGTCCGCGTCGCGCTCACCACCGCACTCGGGTTCGCTGCAGCGCTCTGGCTTCCCCGCGTTGTGCCGATCGATCCACGGTGGGCGGTCTCGGGGCTTACCGCGTCGGCCGGTATCGCGGCGTGGGTCGAGTTCGCCCTGTTACGCCGCGCGGTCGGGCGAATGATCGGCGAGGTGGCCATTCCCCCTGCCACACTCGTCACGCTCTGGGGATGTGCGGCCGCTGCGGCGCTCGCGGGCTGGCTGGTGCGCCACTTTCTCTCGGGGATCTCGCCGCTCCTCATGAGCGCGGTCGTCCTCTCTATCTATTCGCTCGCGTACGGAGTAGCGACGCTCTCGGCAGGGATCACGCAGGCCGAGGCGATCGCCGCTCGCGTACGGACGGTGATCCGGCGCCGCTGACGGCTGCCGCGCAGTAACTTTCGGCATGTTCGAGGCCCCACCCTCCGTCGCCGCGAAGCTCCCACATCTCCCCGACTCCCCCGGCGTATACCTCTGGAAGGACGCCGAGGGGACGGTGCTGTACGTGGGAAAGGCCAAGCGCCTGCGCTCGCGCGTGCGGAGCTACTTCGGGAGCGACCACCTCGAATCGGTGAAGACGCGAGCGATGGTGCGATTGATCGACTCGCTCGACACGATCGTCGTCCCTACCGAGGCGCACGCGCTGATCCTCGAGGCGAACCTGATCAAGGAGTACCGTCCTCGCTTCAACATCGCGCTGCGCGACGACAAGTCGTACCCGTACATCAAAGTCACGCTGCAGGAGCCGTTTCCCCGGGTGTACGTCACGCGACGATTGGTAAGCGACGGCGCGCGCTACTTCGGCCCATACACCGACGTCGGGGCGATGCGACGAGCGCTCAACGTGGTGAAGCGCATCTTCACGGTGCGCTCGTGCCACTACGCGCTGATGGACGAGGTCCCCGATCGACCGTGCCTCGACTATCACATCGGGAAGTGCAAGGCGCCGTGTGTGCGCTACCAGACCGAAGCCGACTATCGCAGCATGATCGACGAAGTCGTGCTCTTCCTCGACGGTCGCACAACGGACGTGATCAAGCGCGTGCGCGAGCGGATGCAGGAGGCGGCAGCGCAGCTCAACTTCGAGCGGGCGGCGGAATTGCGCGATGCGCTGATGAAGCTCGACTCGCTCGAGGAACCTACCGTCGTCGTGCAGGTGGAAGGGGGAGATCGCGACGTGATCGGCTACGCGCGCGATGGCGACGACGCCTGCGTGGCGATCCTGCGCATCCGCGGCGGGAAACTCCTCGCGCGCGACCAGCGCTTCGTGGAGAACGTCGAGGGGGAAGAGGACCAGGCGATTCTGTCGGCGTATCTCGCGCGCACCTATGTGATATCCGAGGAGCGAGCCGCGGAACTCCTCGTCCCGATCGACTTCGAGGATCGCGAGCTGCTCGAGGAGTCGCTCGGGCGAACGCGCATCGTGGTACCGCAGCGCGGCCCGCGCCGCGAGCTCGTGCAGCTGGCGGAACAGAACGCCCGGCACCTGCTCGAGGAATTCAAGCTCGCCGCGTTCGAGGCCGAGGAGCGGGCCGCGAGTCCGGTGTACGACCTGCAACGCGAGCTTGGACTCCAGAAGCTCCCGCGCGCCTTTGTCTGCTTCGACATCTCCACGACGCAAGGGACCGACACGGTCGGGTCGTGCGTCTGGTTCGAGAATGGTCGCGCGCGGCGTGCCGAATATCGCAAGTTCAAGGTGAAGACCGTCGAGGGGACTGATGACTTCGCGTCGATGCGCGAGGTCGTGGGGCGATACTTCGGGCGACGCCTCGAAGAGCAGAAGGCGCTCCCCGACCTCGTGGTGATCGACGGCGGCAAGGGACAGCTGAATGCGGCGCATGAGGCGCTCCAGGCACTCGGACTGGGCGAACTCCCCCTGATTTCGCTGGCGAAGCGTGAGGAAGAAGTCTTCATCCTGGGGCGGAGCGAATCGTTGCGGCTGTCGAGGCGCTCCCCGGCGCTTCGTACGTTGCAGCAGGCGCGCGACGAGGCGCATCGCTTCGCCGTGACGTTCAATCGTGCGCGTCGCACGATGCGCACACTCACCTCCGAACTCCTTCGCATTCCCGGGATCGGCCCCGGGAAGCGGCGCGCGCTGCTCAAGGTCTTTGGTTCGCTGCAAGGCGTGAAAGACGCCACGCCCGAGGCGATCGCCGCGGTGCCCGGCTT
>JBGAHX010000035.1:0-74801 GCA_044225935.1 Gemmatimonadaceae bacterium | reverse complement strand
GAACGCGCCACCACCAGCGTTGCGGGTCCATGGGATGAGACGACCACGGGCGTGGCCGGCACGCGGTACTTCCTCAAGGGAGATCGCATGCTTCAGCTGCAACACCGCGGCTCCAAGCTCGACGACGTCGGCGCGGTGAAACTCGCGCGCATTGCCGTGGGGCGCCTGTGAGTTCCACCACTTCCGACAACCCGAGGAGCACCCGCATGCCAATTCATCGAGCCGTTCTCGCGGCGCGGATCGCCGTCGCGCTCCTGCTGGCCCACGCGGTGTCGGCGCCGCGCGCGATGCATGCACAGGACGTGCACCGCCAGGTCGGCGTCTTCCCCCTCATCGACGGAACCGGCGGCAACAACCGCTCTGCCGGTGTGGCCGCGAGCGAGGTGCTGATCAACGAGCTGGCAATGGGTTCGCGGTTGGTGGGCGTGACGATCGGGGAATCGTCAGGCGCCGCGGCCATTGACCAGGAGCAGGCGCTCGCACTCGGGAAGGAGCGCGGGACCCGATACGTCCTCGTCGCGACGGTTCTCGAGGCATCGAACAAGGAATCGAACCGCGGCGGCTGGCTCCCGAAGATCAAGGGACAGACCGTCTATCTCACCGTGCACTCGATCGAGGCCAAGGCCGTGTTGCAAGGCGCGCTGTACGACGTGACGCGTGGAGAACGACTCTTCACCAAGACGACGCGCGGGGCGCACAAGGACAAGGCGTACGCCGGGCGTGTCTGGTCATCATGGGGCTCATGGGATGTGGGAGACCACGCCGCCTTTCTCGAGTCGCCGATGGGGAAGGCGTTCGTCGCGGCGTCGCGCGAGCTTGTGAAGGAGATCGCCCAGGCGGCGGGCGCAGGCGACACTAACCACTGACAGAGGATCCCATGCGCACCGTCATGACATCGCTCGCCGCCGGCGTCGGCTTCATCTCACTGGCCGCTGCGTCCGCCGCGCCACGCGCCGACCTCCGTGCCGCCCATGCGGAGATCGCGCTTCTCGAAGCACGCATCGACGCGCTCGAACGGAGCGCGACATCATGACATCGCTCGCCGCCGGCGTCGGCTTCATCTCACTGGCCGCTGCGTCCGCCGCGCCACGCGCCGACCTCCGTGCCGCCCATGCGGAGATCGCGCTTCTCGAAGCACGCATCGACGCGCTCGAACGGAGCGCGACATTGGGGCAGCAGACCGTGAAGGCCCCCTTCATCGTCGTCGACCAGGATGGCAGCCCGATCCTCAGCGTGCAGGGAGGAGAGAAGCGCAGGCTGTGGTTCGGCGACGACGACAAAGGCGGCAGTGTGGAACTGACGCTGACGCCAGAGCAGGGCGGCGTCGTCAGCGTGCGTGACCCCAAGAACGAAGTGCGCGCCGCCATGATCGCGTCGTCGTGGTATGGGCAGTTTCGCGCCACGACGCACACGCACTCTGCCTACCTCTCGGCAGACGACCAGAAGGATGGTGCCGTGCTGTCGCTCTTCACCGGAGACATTCCCACGGCGCGCCTGCGCTCAGGCATGGAAGGACACGGCGCGATGATCCTGAGCGAAAAGTCGGGGACACAGCTCGTGCGCGCCGGCGTGTTGAAGGCCGACGGCCCCGCGGTGGGCGTCGTGTGGACCGGACCGCGCGTACGCGCCGGTACTTCGGGCCCCCAGAGTTTCATCCAGGGCGTGAAGTAGACACCCAGTGATCCACCCGCTTCCAACGACCAAGAGCCAATCATGCGGATACCACGATTCACGCTCGCCCTCGTCCTGCTCGTGCTTCTCGCGCGAGGCAGCACCCCCGTCTGCGCGCAGCCAGCCAGTGCGCAGGCCGTGAGCGCACTGCAGGCCCAGATCAACAAACTCGCGGCAGCACAACGGAAGATGGATTCCACGCTCGCCCGCCTCGAGTCGCGCCTTCTCGTGCTCGAGAATGCCAGCGAGAAGGCCGACACGAAGGACGCGGCCGAGGAAGTGGAGAAGCAGGCGTCCGCCAAGCTGCTACTCTCGCTCGAGCAGCGCGTCATTGCACTCGAACGTGCGAGCGCGTCCAAGGGTGGAGGCAACACGACCGCTGCAAGCGCCGCGCGAACGGTTCGTGCCCCGTTCGTCGTCGAGGACGACGATGGAAGCGTCATTCTCAGAGTGACCGGCGGCAAGACGCCGCGCCTCATGATCGGCGAGGACAAGGGAGGACAGGTGGAACTTGGCACCGGCTCGGCCGGAGGCGGCATCGTCCGCGTGCGAGACGCGGGGAATACCGATCGCGTCATCCTCATCGGGTCGGAGGGGCACGGCCAGCTGCGGGTGCTCTCGCGCGCCCACTCGGCGGTCCTCACCTCCGACGACGGCGAGTCGGGCGCCACGCTCTCGCTGTTCTCCGGCGACGTCCCCAGCGCCAAGATGCGATCGGGAATGCAGGGATATGGGGCGTTCCTCCTCACCGACGCATCGGGGGAGCCGCTCGTCTTCGCCGGCTCGATGTCGTCGGGGGGTGGCTACGTCGGAACGGTGCGCGTTGGCCCCCGCGCACGCGCCGGCTCGCTCGGCCCGCCGAGCATCCTGCAGGGCACACGTTAGGCAGCGGGGAACGACGTCATGTCTGCATTGACGCTCTCACGCGCACTGGCGCTGCTCGTCGCGACACTCGCCTTGCACGGTTGCGCCCCCTCCCCCGCGCATGGTGACGAGGATCCCGCGCGACTGCCAGCTGCCGCTACGTCGGACGCGCCTGATTCGGATACTTCTCCCGAGACATCGATCGAAGACGCTCCGCTCGTAACCGGAAAGGCGTGCGATTCGGTCGCGACCGCCGTGGACGAAATCCGCGAGCAGCAGAATGCCACCATCCCGATGGTCGAGGGGCTCACATTCGGCTACATCTGGGTAGGTCCCGACACGGGGAAGACCGACTTCGACCACGAGTGCCTCACCCAGGCGACCGCAGTCGAGGCGAGCCGCGTCGTCTTCATGAGCCGTTGCTCCGATCCGCGGGATTCGAGTGGCGTCAGGCGCCGCACCCAGCTGTGCCGCGCCGACCTCCGCGATGGCGCGATCTATCGAACGGAGTTCGGCGTACGAGTCCCCGACCTTGTCGCAGGGACCACGATGAGCATCATGTCACGCCGCGCCTTTCGCGAGCTGCGCGACCGGGGACAGACGCAGATCCGTCAGGTGCACCTCGTTGCGTCGACCTGGCAGGAGGGGGCCGAAGCACCGGATCCCGACGCCACTGTCTACGTCAACGAAGACGTCGCGGGAACACTCACCAGGACGGGGACCGGGACCACTCGCGTGCAGCTGAACGACTCGCTCGTGGAGCTCCCGGTCATACGCGCCGACATCACGCTGCACGACCTGCAGGGAAAGAAGGGAGACCAGCTCGAGCACTTCGTCGTGCTCGATGACGAACGCGTCCCGGTCGTGCTCGACAATCAGCGGGAATCCACCGGCGCGGGTATCCGTTTCGTGCGCATCACGTGGCCGCGCAGGACGGCGATCGAGCGCGATCTCGCCCAAGCGCGCGAGAGCGTGGTGTACGGCATCTACTTCGACTACAACAGCGCAGTGATTCGCGCCGAGTCGGAGGTCGTCCTCGAGGAAATCGCCGACGCGCTCCGGGCGCACGCCGACTGGACGCTGCGCATCGAGGGACACACCGACTCGATCGGTGGGGCGACGTTCAACCAGGATCTTTCCGTCCGTCGGGCCGCAGCTGTGCGCGCAGCGTTAGGCGAACGCTACGGCATCGATGTGTCGAGACTCTCGACCTCCGGCGCCGGCGCGTCGCGCCCAGTCGACCGTAACGACACGTCCGAAGGGCGCGCGCGCAATCGCCGCGTGGAGCTGACACGGCCATGATGCAGAACGTGCTCACGGTTCTCGGTATCATCGCCTTCGTCGGAGCGTGCGTGGTGCTGGGGCTGCTGGTCAACAAGATCAAGCACCTGCGCTACACGCGCGCGTGGCAGCCCATCATTGGGGTGATCGGCGGTGAGGTGCATGAGGACCCGCAGGGCGGTGGCGCGAGCAGCTGGATTTCCGGTCGATGGAAGGGCTACACGATCCACGCCCGCATGACGCCACAGGTGCGGGAGTCCGAATACTCGAACTACGAGAACCTCTTCGCGGTAGGAGTCGCCGAGCAGGATGGACGATCCAGCTGGCGCACGATCCCCCGCATCGCCGTGAAGATACTGAGCGACGACGACGCGCTTGGCGATCGACTGCGCCGAGCTGGTGTCGTCGCGAGACTGGAGAAGGCGAGAATCCGCTCCGCCTGGTTCGAGCGCCACAGCCGCTACCTCTTCGTCGAGGAGGATGTGAGCCCCGGGTGGATCCCATCGCCTGAGCGCTTCGTGGAGCTGCTCGACCTCGCGGTCGACTTGGCGCGGATGCAGCAGGAGTCCAACGCGTGAGGGAGTGCGCGACGCCTAGCGCACCGAGACAGTCGGCGCCTGGAGCACGATCGTCGTCTTGCGCGCGAGGACGAGACGATCGATCGCGTCCCATGCCCCGGCCTTGTCGAGCGCTTCGCGATAGCGTTGCCAATCGCCCAACGACGCGATGCTGATGAAGCGTATGCAGTCCCATCCGTCGCTGACGAGGAAGCGCCCGGTCTCGGACCATCGCACCAGCAAGCGCGCCCGCTCAACCGCACGGACGCGTGCGCGTATCAGGCGTTCGTATGAGGCGCGCTCGGCGGGGAGAATGCGCAGCGACGGGAGCACCACGCACGCGAATGCGCGAAGCACCTGACGACCGTTCGCGCTCCCGCGCCGACGTCGCGTCATCTCACCGTCGCTCCAGCGCGCCAGTGTGTAGAAGTCGCACATTGGGATCCAGGGCGACGCGCGTCGGTTCCTGCGGTGCATCGAACGCGATCCGCAGCGTGCGCCCGGCCATCTCGCCATGCTCGACGCGTGTGACGCTTCCCGCCGACTCGACGCCCACATCGACCGGAAAGACGAGCGGCTCGCCGGATTGCACCTGACGAATGTCAATGGTGACGTGTTTGCTCGCCGCGTCCCACTGCCACGTTCCCTCCAAGTGTGGAATCCCGCCGCGATACAGCCACTGATCGAAGAACGGCTTCAGGTCGCGTCCCGCCGCGCGCTCCATCGCTTCGCGAAACTCGGTCGTCGACGCGTTCGCGTCACGGTGCGTGCGATAGTAGTCGCGGATTCCCGCCCAGAAGGCGTCGTCTCCCATCGTCGCGCGCAACATGTGGAGGATCCAGCTCCCCTTCTGGTACGTCATCGCCGAGGTGACCTTGGACATGTCGGCGAGCTGGTCGTGCACGACACGGTAGTCCGGAGATTTGACGTCGAAGTCGACCACCGTCTTGCGTGAATCGCGCAACCCGGCGACGAATTCGTCGCGTCCGTAGGCATGCTCGATGTACAGGAGTGTGAAGTACGTCGCAAAGCCTTCGCTCAGCCAGACGTCATCCCAGTCGCGCTCCGTCACCGCGTTGCCGAACCATTGGTGGGCGATCTCGTGGATGACCACGTTGCGCCACCGGCGATCGCGCTTCCCCGTGACGCTCGATGCGCTGTAGAAGATCGCCGATGCCGCCTCCATGCCGCCGCTCACCGAGTTGGACTGCACGTTGGCCAGCTTCTCGTACGAGTACGGGCCGATCCACTCATTGTAGAAGGCCAGCACGTCGCGCGCCGGAACGGCAAAGTCGTGGAAGCCGGCGTCGCGATCGGGCGCGAGCACCCAGGTCTCGATCGGAATCCCGCGATAATCATTCAGGTGCTGCACCGCGAACTTCGCAGCGCCAAGTACGTAGAGCCACGGCGCGATCGGCACTGATTCGCGCCAGACCGTGCGGCGTGTACCGTTAGGCAGGTCGGTCTCCTCCACACGCGCGCCATTGGAGATCACCTGGTAGTGCACCGGCGCCGTGACGTCCATCTCCATGGTCGCCTTGTCGCCGATATGGTCGATGACCGGGAGCCACTGGCGCGCCTTGTCGGGCCAGTTGTCAGAGACGATCGTTGGCGTGTGTGAAGCGCGCCGTTTCGCCGTCGACCCTCACTTGTCGCACCGTCATCCCGCGTCCCGACTTGTCAGGCGTGGTGCTTCCCAAGTCGAGCGATACCGCCGAGATCCCCGGCGGCAATACCCGCAATCGCACGGTTGCGACGCCTTGAATCGTGTCAGTGCTGTCCGCGAGCTGCAACGCGAAGCGATAGTGCTCGACGTCGACGGGCTGGCGTGGATAGGTATCCGTTGCGCCAAGCGCGAGCGCCGTGCAGAGCACGAGTGGGAGTCGGGTCATCTGCCTGGTCGAAAACAATTTACCGCGGAGACCGCGGAGTACGCGGAGGAGATTCTTCCCGATTTCCAATACTCTGCGATCTCTGCGAACTCTGCGGTTCAAAAGGGCAAAACCATTCAACCGCAGAGTCCGCGGAGTACGCGGAGGAGATTCGTGCTTCGTTCCAGCACTCCGCGATCTCCGCGGACTCCGCGGTTCAAGATCTTTAAGACGTCAGCACCGCGCGCCGAAGTGAGAGCCTACCGCCCCTCCATCACCGGCAACGCATCGTTCGTCATCCACCACTGCTTCGGCAACGCCCGCTGGCGCGGCCAGATCTCGTTCAACGTGTTCCCCTCGTACACCCGCCCGTTCTTCATCACGTAGCGGATCGTATTGGTGTTCTTGATGTCGTCGAGCGGGTTGGCGTCGAGAACCAGGAGGTCGGCGAGCTTCCCCCCTTCCACCGTCCCGATCTCCTTCTGCAGCCCGATCGACTCGGCGCCGAAGATGGTCGCGACGCGCAAGGCGTCCATCGGCTTCATCCCGCCGCTGGCGATGTTCCACAGTTCCCAGTGCACACCCAGCCCTTGCAGCTGACCGTGTCCGCCAAGCCCCACGCGCCCGCCGGCCTCGACGACCTTCTTGGTCTGCTCGGCGAAGAGCTTGAACGAGTACTCGCTGTCGCGGAACCACTGCGGGCGGCGCAGGCCGCGGCGCTCGAGCTCCGAGAACGGCGTGAAGTGCGTAAGCTTGGGATCGCTCAGGATGTCGTAGTGCTCGTACCACCAGTTCTCCGCCCACGGCCCGCCGTACTGCACGAGGAGCGTAGGGGTCCAGGTCGTCCCGCTCCTGGCGAAGAGCTGCACCGCATCCTTGTACATCGGGGCGATGGGGAGCGTGTGCTCGATCCCGGCGTAGCCGTCCATCGCCTCGGTCATGTTCTTCTTGAAGTCGAGCCCTCCCTCGAGCGTCGGCGTGATGTGCTGGTCCTTGGCTGCCATCACGATCCATTGCCGCTGACGGCGATCGCCCGCCATGTACTGCTTGATCGTCTCCGTGAGATAGAACTCGGAGTAGCGCTTCATGACCTCCTGCGCGTCGGGGGCGCTGGAGACGTTGTCCCAGACGAAGATCCCGGGGCCCGTCGTGTAGATGCGCGGGCCGATGATCTGTCCGGCATCGACGGCGTCGCCGTACGAGATCACGTCCGACGTCGACGTTTGCGGATCGCGCGTCGTCGTCACGCCGTAGGCGAGGTTTGCTGTGTACATGTAGGGCTGCGGCGAGTGCACCCCCCACTGCGGCCACATGTGCGCGTGCACGTCGACCAGGCCGGGCATGATCGTCTTGCCGGCCACGTCGATGACGCGCGCCCCCGACGGCACCGTCACGCTCCCCGTCGCGCCGACAGCTGCAATCCGATTTCCCGTCACGACGACGTCGCCGCTCGGGATCACTTCGTCCCCCTTCATCGTGATGATGCGCGCCCCACGGAGTACGACCGTCCCCGTCGGGCGATCCTTGGGCGTGGTGATCGTCACGTCAATGCGCGACGCCTCGTAGACCGGCTTGTTGGCGACCGTCGAAGCGCCGCCGCCTGCGCCACCACCACCGCCACCGCCACCGCCGCCGCCGCCGCCGGCCGGACGCTGCGGCGCCTTGGCCGCGGAGTCGGCAGCGAGCGAGTCGGCGCGCTGGAGGTCGTAGGAGAAGAACGAGCGCCCTAACGAGTAGAAGACGCCGCGCGAATCGCCCTGCCATCCGATGAAATCACCACCGATGCGCGAGAGGCGGCGGAAGGGGACGGCTCCGCCGTTGGCCTGGTTGATCGAGATCGTCGGCGTCGCGCCGCCGGTCATCGGGAGCGGGACGACGAAGAGCTTGTTGTCGACCAGCGCCAGGACGCGGTTGCCGTCGGGCGAGACCTGCATCTCCTGCGCCTCGCGCGGGCGCGCGTTAGGCCCGCCCCCCGGTGCCTGGTACCCGGTGAGCTTCACGTGCTCCTTGCGATCGGTCCCGTCCCAGCGCATCGAGACGAGCCCGTCTCCCCCTTCGTAGATCCAGACCCTCGTCGTGTCGCTGGTGAAGTGCGGGCGTCCGGCGTTCGTGATCCCGGTGATGAAGGTGGCCGCCCCGCCCGTCGCCGGGAGCCACACCAGGTCGGTGATCACCAGCTTCGGGTTGATCTCGTCGTTCACGATGGCACGCTCGGTGCGCGGCGCGCGCGCCGCGACGATACGCGACCCCGTGGGCGAGTACATGATGTCGTCGTAGAACGCGGTCTGCGTCGTGAGCTTCTCGGGGCGCCCGCCCTGCGCCGCAATGCGCCAGATGTCACCGCCGTCTTCGGTCCACGACACATACGCGATGTAGCGCCCGTCCGGCGACCAGACCGGCGAATGCTCTCCCTCGTTTGCCGTCGTCAGGCGCTTGGGCGTCCCGTTCGGAAGGTCCATGATCCACAACCGGTCGAGCGCCGAGAAGACGAGGCGCTTCCCGTCGGGCGACGGGCGCGCCCCGCGGATCTGCCGCACCGTGAGCACCGAGTCGTTGACCGGATACTCGAAGCGCACCAGCTCGCCGAGCATCTGGTCGACCGTTGCGGTGAACGGGATCTGCGTCTGCCGCCCGGTCGCCGCGTCGACGTTCCAGATCTTCCCGTGATGGGAGATGATCAACGCCTTGGAATCCGGCGTCCACGAGTAGCCCGGCAGCAGGTCGCGCGAGCCCCGCGACTCGATGTCGTCGCGCTGGATGTCGTGGGCGAGCCACCGCTCGTCCCCCGACCCAAGTTCGCGCAGCTTGAGTCCGGTCACCGCCATCTGCCGCGAGCCGTAGGCGAGCCACTTCCCATCGGGGCTCACCGCCGGCCTGACGCCATTGCCGAGGTTGAGCGTGCGGCGCGCCACGCGTCCGCTCTCGCGATCGTACATCACGATCTGCGTCGATCCCATCATCTGGTTGTAGCCAGCGGGGCCGACGCGAGCTGCAGAATAGATGTAGCGCCCGTCGGGGGAGACCGACGCCCCCATGAAGTTCGACGGCGCATTGCCTCCACCCGGTCCGCCACCCCCGCCTGCGGCACCCGACGGCTGTCCCGTCAGGCGCAACCCGCTCCCGCCGTCCTTGTGGTACAGCCAGAGGTCGTTGGTGCGCGAGACGACGATGTATTGCCCGTCGGGCGTCCAGTCGGGCGAGATATACGCCATGTTCGCGCCGCGAGTGACCGGGCGCAGGTTCTTCCCGTCGGGTGAGATCAGGTAGAGGTTCTCGCTTCCCGAGCGGTCACTCACGAAGACGATCGACTTCCCGTCCGGCGAGAATCGCGGCTGGCCGTCGAAGCCCGAGCCGCTCGTAATGCGCGTCGCCGCTCCGCCCGTCGCCGGGATCGTGTACAGGTCGCCCAGGAGGTCGAAGACGATCGTCTTTCCGTCGGGCGACAGGTCGAGCGACATCCACGTCCCCTCGTCGGTCGTGAAGTTGAGGGGGCGCGTGGGGATGAGCGGGAGCTCGGTCTCGGGGGCGGTGCGGCGGGCGGTGGAGTCGCCGGCGTTCTGCGCGCCGGCCGGCAGCGCCAAGGCGAGGAGGAGAAAGCCGGGCAGCGCCCGGCGGAAGTGAAAGGCGCGACTGGACATGGAGGCTCCAAAGATGGGCTGAACGAGTCGGGAGCTGACTTATGGTCGGGGGACCTAGGCCGCAAGTGTTGGCCGTCGGGGCGCCTTCACGCTGAGCTCGCTGCAACCAACTTCTTGCGCCTCCCGTCCTGTTGAGCGGTGACAGGTGCGACGGAAAGCCCCATTATTCCGTTGGGTGATCGACCGGCCGATCTCTCACACACACTTGGCACACGGACGGAGCAGGGCACATGCGAACGAAGGGAACAGTAAAGTGGTTCAACGACGCGAAGGGATTCGGCTTCATCACCCCTGAGGATGGAAGCAAGGACCTGTTCGTGCACCACTCGGCGATCCAGGGAAGCGGGTTCAAGTCGCTCGACGAAGGCGAGAGCGTGGAATTCGACGTGGTGCAGGGGCAGAAGGGCCCGGCCGCGGAGAACGTGCTGCGCCTGGGCGGCGGGACGCCTGGGAGCGGATCGCGTGGCGGCGGTGGTGGTGGTGGCGGCGGCGGCGGCGGTGGTGGACGTCGCGGCGGCTACTGACAGCTGCAACACCGGCGCGCGGTTCACGGAATCCGTTCCGTGGGCCGCGCGCTCGCTGCACCAGCGACACTGGCTGCATTGCCTGTGCGGAGCGATACGAGCTTCCGCCGGCTTCGACTCTGTTGATGTGAGGCGCGCGCGCATGACTCGCACGTCGGCACCTGCTGTATCCTTGCTTCGACTGGCGCGCGTTGCGACCATCGCTGCGACCGCCTTGTCATCGCTTGCCTGCATGCACGGTGTGGGGAGTGCGCGCCTGACGAGTGACTCGGCGCCCATCGTTCGCGAGCGCCCTGCCTCTCCCGCGACTGGCAGGACGAGTGCCGCGCCCGACGTGAAACCCGCGCCCGCGTCGGCGACGCCTTGCGAAGGGTGCACCGCGGCGGCGCTCACCCCCGCGGAAATCGCCACGATCGAGAAGCGCATCGCCGAGCTGCGTGAGCGCGGCGAGCCTTGCTCCACATACGCCGAGGTGATGGAGCGCTCGGTGCGTGGTGGACAGATCAGCATGCGCCCCTACATGTGGCGTGTGGGCGCGCAGCTCGCATCGGGACAGGCACGTCCCGACGGTGCGATGATCTTCGCCCGCGAGATCGACTCGCTCAACGTGGGGATGCGCCCGTTCGACGAGATCGTCTGGACGATCGAGCATGAGGCGGCGCACATCGCCTTCAACCTCGATTCGCCTCTGGATCGCGCGCCTGGGGATCGCGCCGACGCGTACGTGAAGGCGTGCCGCGCGTGAGCGCGCGTGAGCGCGCGCATGCGCGTGAGCGCCTGCGAGCGTGAGGGCTCGCGAGTCCACGCGCGCGAGGAGCGAGAATCGCTCAACACACACAACCGTTACGCAGCGGTGGTATCGACGTGACGAAGTGAAGGAATCGTAAAGCCGTTCGCATCGGTTCGCCGCGCACGCACATGCTCGTGTTGGCGACCGCCTTCGCTCCCGCACGCCCTCCCCTCCCATGTCCCGCATTCGAACCATCGCCCTCGCGGGCGCGGCCGCTGCATTGGCGGCTTGCGCCACCGACCGGCCGGTCGCTCCGGCGCGCACGCTCACCAGCGGACCGATCGACGCCTCGGCCGATATCACTCCGACCTCGATCTCCTTGACCAAGATCGGGAACGTCGATGGCGGTGGAGCGGCGGCCGCCGAGATCACCGCCTTCGACCATGTGACCAAGCGCCTCTTCGTCGTCAACGGTGCGCTGCAGACGGTCGACGTGGTTGATCTCCAGGATCCGGCGAACCCGGTGAAGATCGCGACGCTCTCGGTGAGCCAGTTCGGCGCCTCGGCCAACAGCGTCGACACGCACGACGGTGTCGTAGCGGTGGCGATCGAGGGGCACATCAAGACGCAGCCCGGGACCGTCGCGTTCTACGACGCCGCAACGCTCAACGTGATCAGTTCGGTGACCGTTGGCGCGCTCCCCGACATGGTCACGTTCGACGAGCGGGGCACCCAGCTCCTCGTCGCCAACGAAGGCGAGCCTAACGACGACTATACCGTCGACCCCGAGGGGTCGGTCAGCATCATCGACGTGCGCGACATCGCCAACCCGAGCGTGCGTACGGCGAGCTTTACGTCGTACAACGGGCAGATCGACGCGCTGCGCGCCAAGGGCGTCCGCATCTTTGGCCCGAACGCCACCGTCGCGCAGGACCTCGAGCCGGAGTACATCACGGTCGCCGAGAATGGGCGCACCGCGTGGGTGACGCTCCAGGAGAACAACGCCATCGCCATCGTCGACCTCACCTCGGCGATCGTGACGGACATCGTCCCGCTCGGCTTCAAGGATCACAGCCTCGCCGGCAACGCCCTCGACGCAAGCGATCGCGACGGCCCGGGGGGCGGCCCGGCGGTCAAGATCCGTCGTCGTCCCGTGCTGGGGATGTACCAGCCCGATGCGATCGCGTCGTACCGGGTGGCCGGCCAGACCTACCTCGTGACAGCGAACGAGGGTGATGCGCGTGACTACGGCGGTACGCCCGGCTTCCAGGAGGAGGCGCGCGTCGGCTCGCTCAGGATCAACACGTCGATCTTCACCGACGCGGCCTGCGATGGTCCCTGCAGCGCCAACTCGCGACTCGGCCGCCTCACCGTCACCAAGACGCTCGGGCTCAACCCGGCGACCGGCGAGTACGATGCGCTGTACGCCTTTGGGGCGCGCTCGTTCAGCATCTGGACCGATGCCGGGCAGCTCGTGTGGGATTCGGGGGACCAGCTGGAGCAGCGCACGTCGATGCTCTCCAACGTCGCCTTCAACGCCAGCAACACCGGCAACGCGCTCGACGACCGCAGCGACAACAAGGGGCCCGAGCCCGAGGGCGTCATTCTGGCGCGCTTCGGTGCGAAGACCGTCGCGTTCATTGGCCTGGAGCGCGTGGGGGGCGTGATGGTCTACGATATCACGAATCCCAACAGCCCGCAGTTCATGACGTACGCGAACGCGCGGCAGGGGAGCGCGGGCGACCTTGGTCCAGAGGGGTTGTTCTTCGTCCCCGCGTCGAAGTCGCCGAACGGTGCACCGCTGCTCATCGTGGGGAACGAGGTGAGCGGGACGACGGCGATTTATCAGGTGGTGTTGAACTGACGTGAGCGATGGGGGCGCATCCGGCTGGATGCGCCCCCTGTAGACCATGAGTCATCGCGCCGGTGCGCTCATCGCGCCGGTGCGCTCATCGCGCCGGTTCGCGAGTCAACCCGTCGCCTAACGCGAAGAATCCCGGCAACGACACCGGCGTCCTCCCCCCGATGCGTTGCCGCCCGAGCAGCGCCTCGGCCGCCGCCAGCTCAGACGCATCGCCGACGCTGTAGGTTACGAGATATGTCCCCGCCGCCGGCACCTGTCGTATCAGGTAGGGATTCCCGAAGGCCACCAGCACCACCCGCTTGCTCCCCTGCGCCGAATCGGCGCTCGCGATCCCAGCCATCCACGAGGCGATATGCTCGGGGATCGCCGGGCGCCCCTCTCCCTCGATGCGCCGCACATATGGCGCGAGAATCACCTGGTCGGCGCTGGTGATCGTTGGGGCGAGCGCTTCGAGCTGCGACGCAGCAGTCGCTGGAGAGATCTTGATGACGCGCGTGGCGGGATCTCCCTTTCGCATGGTCGCGGCGAAGATCCGTCCCGCGCGCAGCTCCGTCTCGGGCATGTACTGCACGACGACGGTGCGCTTCCCCTTGAGTGGAACGAGTGAGCTGCGGTCGCGCAGCAGGGTGATCGAGCGACGGGCGATATCGACCGCTGCCGCGCGATGCGCCGGCGAACCGACGACGGCGCGCACACTGTCGAGCGAGACGCTGCGCCTGTATGCAACGCCGCTCCGCGCCTTGAGCGAAAGGATGCGACGCACCGACGAATCAATGCGCGCCCGCGAAATCTCCCCGCGCTCCACCGCGCCGAGCACGGCGTCGATCGCCTTGGTCGGATCGTTAGGCTTGAGGAGGATGTCGGCACCGGCCTTCACCGCCAGGATGCTGCTCTCAGCGACGCCGTACCCTTTCCCTACCCCGTCCATCGACATCGCGTCGGTAATCGCGACGCCGCGGAAGCCGAGCGAGTCGCGGAGGAGCCCCGTCATGATCGAGGGGGCCAGCGTTGCCGGTGTGGTCGAGTCCCCCTCCAACGCGGGGAAGGCGATGTGCGCGGACATCACGAGATCGACGCCAGCTGCAACAGCGGCGCGGAATGGGACGAGCTCCGTCGTGCTGACACGCCCCCAGTTCGCCGCGACCACCGGGAGCCCGACGTGCGAATCCACGTCGGTGTCGCCGTGACCCGGAAAGTGCTTGGCCGCCGCGATCGTCCCGGCGGCGTGCGACCCTTCGATGAAGCGCGCCGCGAGTCGCGCCACCCTCGCCGGATCCTCGCCGAACGACCGCGTGTTGATGACCGGGTTGCGCGGGTTGTTGTTGACGTCGACCACCGGCGCAAAGTTGATCGTGATCCCCACCGCATGCGCCTCGGCGCCGATGATGCGCCCGACATCGTAGGCGTCGTCGTCGCGCCCGGTGGCGGCGATCGCCATCGCCGTCGGGAAAACGGTCGCTCCGCCGGCATCCATCATGTAGTGCGTGAAGACGCCCCCTTCCAGCCTGCCTAACGCCGGCTCGAGGTCCGACGAGACTTCGAGCGGCACTTTGCTCATGGCCTGGAAGGCGTTGATCTTCGCCGCGACCTCGATCGGGGAGCCGAGGGAGAGCGTCATCCCACCGACGCCATCGTGCTCGATCCACCGCTTCACCTCGGCGAAGGTCGAGTCGCCGGTGCTGGTGTAGTCGCCGAGCACCCAGACGGTGATCATCTGCCCGATGCGCTCGCGGAGCGAGAGCGAGGCGAGGGTGCGCTCGACCCAGGCGGATTGGGTGGGGGTAAGGGGGGCGTTGGGGGCGAGTGGCGCTGCAGCGGCTACCGGCGAGGGCGACGCGTTACGCGACGAGGCTGGGGCGCACGACGCGACGACTCCGATACCGCAGAGGGCCACGAGTCGAGAGGGGAAGATGAATCGCATGCACGAAGGTTATCCGGCGTCATACATGGCGGGGAGAGCTGGGCAGCGGGAGGAAGTGATCACCGCGATTCCCCCACGCGCCTCTACAGCAATTTCGCTTGCGCCCGCTCCTCCCCCGCGGCAACATCGACGCGCCCGCCGGTTCGTCCCTCGCATCCCCGTTCTTCCGATGATGTTCATCCCCACGTCGCGACGCTCCGTTCTCCCCGCGCTCACCGCCGCCGCACTCGGCGCCGCAATCCCGCTCGCCGCGCAACGCGCCCCCGCGAGCGCGTCATCGGCACCGCGCTCGGCGATCGACACCACCATCCTCTCGCGCCTCACGTTCCGCTCCATCGGGCCGGCCAACATGATGGGGCGCGCCACCGACGTCGAAGGGGTGCCGGGCGATCCCAACATCGTCTACGTCGGCGCTGCGGCTGGCGGCGTCTGGAAGACGACGAACGGCGGCACGACGTGGAAGGCGCTCTTCGATCGCGAGCGCACCCTCTCCATCGGCGACATCGCCCTCGAGCCGGGCAATCCTGACGTCGTCTACGTGGGGACCGGCGAGGCGAACACGCGTAACTCGGCGTCGTTCGGGCGCGGGATGTACAAGTCGACGGACGGCGGCACGACGTGGCGCTCCATCGGGCTCGGCGACACGCGCCACATCGCCCGCGTGATGGTGAGTCCGGCCGACCATCAGACGGTGTACGCCTGCGCGGTGGGACACATGGCCGCGCCTAACGCCGAGCGTGGGCTGTTCGTCTCGCACGACGGTGGCGCGACGTGGACCAAGTCGCTCTATGTCGACGACAAGCACGGCTGCGCCGACATGGACATCGACCCGCGGAACCCCAACATCGTCTACGCGGTGATGTGGCTCTTCGACCGCAAGCAGTGGACGTTCACCAGCGGATCGGAGAACGGCGGGATCTTCAAGTCGGTCGACGGCGGCGCGACGTGGAAGAAGCTCGGCGGGGGGCTCCCCAAGCTCCTCGGGCGCGTGGGCGTGAAGGTGGCGCCATCGTCTCCCAACATCGTGTATGCAGTCGCCGAAGCGCGCGAAGGGTACGTCTGGCGGAGCGACGACTCGGGCGAGCACTGGCGCAAGACGAGCGACGACGCCGTGACGCTGTGTCGCGGCTTCTATTATGCCGACCTGCGCGTCGACCCGGTGAACCCCGAGCGCCTCTACTCGATCGCCTGCCAGATGTCGCTCTCGATCGACGGCGGGAAGAGCTTCCGCCCGATCTCGCTCGCGATCCACGGCGACCACCAGTCGATGTGGATCGACCCTATGGATCCAAAGCGCATCTGGCAGACGAACGACGGCGGGATCGCCGAGTCGCGCGACCAGGGGGAGACGTGGAACTTCCCCAACTACTTCCCGCTGGCGCAGTTCTACCAGCTGCATGCGGACAACCGCGAGCCGTTTTACTACGTGGGCGGCGGCTTGCAGGACAACGGGAACTGGGTCGGCCCCAGTCGCACGCGCGACCCGTTAGGCATCCTGGTCGATGACTGGAACCTCGTGTCGTACGGCGACGGCTACTACCAGGTCGCGAATCCCGACGACCCCGACTTCATCATCACCGACTCGCAAGGCGGGATGATCTTCCGCACGCAGATGAAGACGCGCGAGCAGGAAGACATCTCCCCGCAACCTCGGCGCAACGACGGCGCGCCGGTGAACGCGCTGCAGTATCGCTTCAACTGGAACGCCCCGATCGTCGCGTCGCCGCACGACGGGAAGACGATCTACTTCGGATCGCAGGTCCTCTTCCGCTCGAAGGACTTCGGCGCCACGTGGACGGCGATCTCTCCCGACCTCACCAAGAATGACACGACGCGCCACGGGTGGGCCGGCGGCCCGGTGATCACCGAGGAGACGACCGCCGAGTACTACAACACGATCTACAGCGTCGCCGAGTCGCCGGTGCAGAAGGGGTTGATCTGGGTGGGGGCGGACGACGGCTCATTGCAGCTGACGAAGGACGACGGCGCCACGTGGACGCGTCTCGAGAAAAACGTCCCTGGCGTCGGACCTGAGGCCGTGGTGAGCCACATCGAGGCGTCGCGCCGCGCGGCGTGCACCGCCTACGCGACCTTCGAGCGCAAGTTCATGGACGACCTCAAGCCATACGTCTTCCGTACGAATGATTGCGGCGCGACCTGGACGAACCTGAGCGGCAACCTTCCGGACGGTGCGTATCTGCAGGTGCTGCGCGAGGACCCGAAGAATCCCGACGTGCTGTATGCGGGAACGGAGACGGGACTCTACGTGAGTGTTGCCGGCGGGAACGACTGGTTCCGCATCGGAGGGAATCTCCCGGCGGTCCCGGTGCACGAGATCATCGTGCATCCGCGCGAGAACGACCTCATCGTCGCCACGCACGGACGCGGTGTCTGGATCCTCGACGATGCGTCGGCGATCCAGGAACTCGCAGCTGGCGTCGCCACGCCGGCGCACCTCTTCCCCATGCGCACCGCGACCCGCTTTGCGACCAAGCAGTTCAAGGGCTCGCTCGGCAATTCGCTCTTCATGGGACCGAACCCGCCGTACGGGGCGATCGTCCGTTACTACCTCAAGAGCGCGCCCGCCAAGGAGACCGCGGTGAAGGTCGAGGTCTTCGACGGCAACGGAGAGTTGGTGCGCGATCTTGGGCGCGTGCCGCGCGAGGCCGGGATCAACACGACGTCGTGGGACCTGGGATACTCCGCGCCGCGCCAGCGCAAGCCGATCAACCCGGAGGACCCCGCGATCCGCTTCTTCGGAATGCCATCCGGGCCGCGCGTCCTTCCGGGGCGCTACGTCGTGCGGCTGACGGTGGGGAGCGACAAGTACGAGCAGCCGGTGAACGTGCGCGTCGACCCGACCTCTAAGACGACGCCCGATGCGTTGCGCGAGCAGTTCACCGTGGCGATGGAGCTGCGCGACCTGCAGTCGCTGGCCAACGACACGCTGCGTGCGCTCGACGGGCGCAAGGCCGAGTTGGAGGCGAGGCGCGCGGCGGCGGCGGCGATTCCCGACAATGGCGGGGCGGCGGTGGTGAAGACGCTGGATGGAGAGCTGGCGCAGGTCGATTCGCTCTTCGACATCCTCGTGAAGCCGGCGGATGTGCCGTACTGGAGCGACGGGCCGCGGATCAGCGATCGCATCGGGGCGCTGTTGCGCAACATCGACTCGGGGAATTTCCCGCCGACAGCGGCGCAGCAGAAGCTGGGGAAGGAGTTGGCGACGGAGCTGCGCGCGGCGCTGGAGCGCGTGCGGAAGTATCTGGGGCGGTTTACGACGATGTAGCGGCCTTCTCCGAGTTCCAGGCGCCCAGCGCCCCGTGATGTATCTACGGGCGCTGGGCGCTATTTTTCGAGACGATGAACGACACGTCCGCTACCGCCGCCGCGGTGAGATTGGCAGCCCTGAGAAGGCTGGACCCGGTTGACCGGCTTCGACTGGCGCTGGATCTGAGCGACACGTTGCGTCGGCTCGCGGCCACGCGCGTGGCCGAAGGTAGCGTGAGGGGAGAGTCGGCGGGCGGGCGATCGTCCGAAAGGGCGACTCCGACCGAAGCGTGACAAGCGCCGGAGTTCTCCGGAGAATCGTGACGGCGCTCGACGAGGCAGGGATTCCGTTCATGCTCACGGGATCCTTCGCTGCCGCGTATCATGGTGTCCCCCGCGCGACCCTCGACATCGACCTCGTCGTCCATCCGACGGACGCTCAGCTTCGTGCGTTGGTGGCGTTACTCGAGTCGCGCGGGCAGTATGTCTCGCTGGAAGCTGCGCTCGAGGCTCTCGAGCTCGAGTCGATGTTCAACGTCATCGACCCTTCGACGGGTTGGAAAGTCGACCTGATCATCAGGAAGACGCGTGCGTTCAGTCGAACGGAGTTCGATCGGCGCGTGAGGATCCAGTTCGATGGAATGTCGCTCGACGTCGCTTCGATCGAGGATGTCGTGATCTCGAAGTTGGAATGGGCAAGACTGGGCGGTTCTCTCCGTCAGATCCAAGACGTTGCCGGCCTGCTGCAAGTACGCGGCGCCGAAATGGACTACGAGTATCTGACCCAGTGGATTGCCGTGCTGGGAGCAGATGCGCAGTGGGATGCCGCGCGGCGCGAAGCGCAGCTCGACGCACCTGAGCATTAGGGTCGACTCGTATCGCGAGCCTTTGAGTCTGATACCACACTGGAGTCAACGATCATGCGCCCTCGAAATGTTTTCGCATCCGCCGAGCGTGCCTGCGGGCGTGTCGCGCGCCTCGCACTCCCGCTAGCCACCGCCTGCGCCGCGCTGACTCTCCCCCTCGCCGCCCAGCAACCGTCGCTCCGCCCCGACGTGATGGGGACCGCTGGCGCCGTCACCTCGGACCACGTCCTCGCCAGCGCGACCGGCGCCGACGTGCTCAGGCGCGGCGGGAATGCCGTCGACGCAGCGATCGCGATGGCCGGCGTCCTCGCCGTCGTCCGCCCGCACATGAACGGTGTGGGGGGCGACAACTTCATGCTCATCCGCATGGCGAAGACCGGGAAGGTCGTCGCGCTCAACGGCTCCGGGCGCGCGGGGAGCCGCGCCACGCCGGCGTTCTTTTCCGAGAAGGGACTCAAGGCGGTGCCGGGGACTGGGATCCTGTCGGTCTCGGTTCCGGGCGCCGTCCAGGGATGGGAAGAGGCACTCAAACGCTACGGCACGACCACGCTCAAGCAGGCGTTGCAGCCGGCGATCGGCTACGCCGAGCATGGCTTCCCGGTGTCGACGCGCCTCTCGATGGACATCGCCGGCGAGGAGAAGAAGGTCGCCGCCGACACGTCGCTCGCCCGCATCTTCCTGGTGAACGGTCATGCACCGGCGCCGGGGACCGTCCTCGTGCAGCGCGACCTCGCCGCCACGCTCCGCACGATTGCGGCTGGCGGCGCCAACGCCTTCTACCGCGGTCCGATCGCCGCGAAGATCGCGGCGTTCATGGAGAAGGAAGGCGGACTCGTCACCGCCAGGGACCTCGCCGCTCACCGCGCAACCTGGACTGAGCCGATCAGCACGACCTACCTCGGCAAGACGGTGCTCGCGTTCCCACCCAATACGCAGGGCGCGACCTTCCTCGAAATGCTGAACCTCGCCGAGCAGCAGGACCTGACGGCGATGGGGCGCACCTCTGCGGATTACGTGCACACGCTGGTCGAGGGAGCCAAACTGGCGTATGCCGATCGTGACGCCTACATCGCCGACCCCGACTTCGCCAAGGTCCCGCTCAATCGATTGCTCTCCAAGGAGTACGCGAAGGAACTCGCGCGCCGTATCCGCCGCGACTCCATCGCCGCCGAGTCGGCGGGCGACGGGACGCGCGACGGCAATGGCGACACGATCTATCTGACGGTGATCGACAAGGACGGGAATGCCGTCTCGATGATCCAGTCGCTCTTCGCCGCCTTCGGGAGCGGGCGCATGGTCCCCGGCACAGGGATCACGCTGCACAACCGCGGCTCGCTCTACTCGCTCGATCCGTCGCACCCCAACATCATCGCCCCCGGCAAACGCCCCTTCCACACACTAAGCCCGGCCATGGCGCTCAACGGCGATGGGTCGCTCTTCGCCACCTTCGGCACGCCGGGGGGAGACGGGCAGCCGCAGACGCTGATCCAGATCCTCAACAACGTGCTCCGCTTCGGGATGACGCCGCAGCAGGCCGTCGAGGCGCCGCGCTGGCGCATCTTCGGCAATGGGCGGTTAGGGGTCGAGCCAGGGCTCAGCGACCAGGTGCGTGCCGAGCTCGCGCGCCGCGGGCAGCGCGTCTCGGTCGAGCAGCCGAGTGCGGATTTCGGCGGAGCGCAGATGATCGTGATCGATCCCCGTTCGAAGGCGCGCATGGTGGGGTCGGACTACCGGCGGGAGGCGTACGGGATCGCCTGGTAACCGGTCGAGGTGACGGCGCGCCCGACGAGTGAGTCATTCATGCGGGAGCGCCGCGACTGGCTACACGCGTCGCGGCGCTCTGACTATGCTTGTCGCGTCGCCCACCACACGTCTCCACCTTCGCTGCATGCCACTCGAGCTCCTCTCGCGCCAGGACGCTGACGTTGCGGACGCGACCGCGCTCCTCGACCGTCATCCCCTGCACCTGATCTACAAGCACTCCCCGTACTGCTCGCTCTCGTTCGTCGCCGAGGAGCAGGTGCGGCGCTTTGCCGGCGAGGGGGACACGGTCCCGGTAACGATGATCGACGTGATCCGGCAGCGGGCGATGTCGGATGCGATCGAGGACGCGACCGGGGTGCGCCACGAGTCGCCGCAGGTGCTCCTGGTTCGAGGCGGAAGCGTGGTGTGGCATGCGTCGCACCGGCGGGTGTCGGCGGTGGCGATCGATGCGGCGGTGCGGGGGGAAGCGTAGGATCGGCTCCCGCTTCCGCGCGGACTGCCCTACTCCGCCTTCGGCGCCGGTTTCTTTCGCCGCGCAATCACGTCGACATACATCCGCTCCACCTTCTCGCGCGCCCACGGCGTGCGCCGCAGGAACTTGAGGCTCGACGAGACGCTCGGATCGTTGGTGAAGCAGGCGATGCGCACGCGACGCGCCATCCGCTCCCAACCGATGGCCGCCTCGAGTTCGGTGAGCATTCGCTCCAGCGTGACGCCGTGGAGCGGATTGCGGGCCTGAGGCTTCGGCGCTGGATTCTCGGGGGAGTCGGTCATCGCGCCGAAGGATCGCGGGTGGCGACAGCGAGCGCCAGTTAACCGCTACGGCGCGTACACCTCCAGAGACTGGTGTCGGCGCTGCGCGTGGACCGAGTCCGCCCGACACCCTGCCTGTCACGCCGCCGAATTGGGCGAGCTATGGCACCACCTCGAGTCGCACCGGCTGCGCACTCTCGTTCGAGTTGAAGAAAGGGCGTATCTCGTACGCCCCCGGTGTCAGAACGACTACCGACTCGCCCGAGAGATGGAGATAGAAGTCGGTGGAACGGTACGAATCCGCCTCGATCGCGAAGTAGCGCTCCTGCGGAATCTCTCGCGCACCCGTCACCAGGACACTGGATCCTGATTCGACGCGAAAAATCTGGTAGCCGAACGACGCCCCCTCATTGGGATACCGTGGAGGGCCAAAGGGATCTCTGTCCCACTCGCCAAGGTCGATGCGCACCGCGTTCTTCGCACGGTTCTCGGCGGCAACGCGAACCCGTATACTGTCTCCAAGGTTACCAAGCGACACAAAGCCGGGGACGACGGTCGCGAAGACGCGCAGTTGCGCCGGTGTCGCCGCGACGGGCTCGGTGGTGCCGCACGCGGCGAGCGTCAGTGCACCAGCGAGCGCAAACCACCCGTAGCGCCGCGCGCGTCCACCGCGCCGCAGCTGCGCAAAGCGGATCAGGCGGGGAGTAGGAGCGAGGGGATGAGAACGCGGAGACATGGTTGGATTGCGATAGCGGGTGTGCCGTGGCTTTACCTGAGTGCGTGCGCGGATCCGCACAACAGCTTCGCGCCCAGCGGAGCGACGCGCTTCACACCGCCGTCGTACTACCCCGCACTCTGGCAGCAAACGGAAGCCTGCTCCGGCCGCACTGCTGACTACCACGAGGTCTCCTGGTACGCATTGCCCGCAGGGGCGAGTTGGTCCAGCGACTACGGCGAAAGATTGGGCGCGTGGAGCGAGCGCGGCAACCGCATCACGCTCCGCGCCGAGCTCGTCGATGACTCGCTACTCGTGCGCCACGAAATGCTACACGCCATACTCCACGATGGTCGTCACACGGTCGAGTTCTTCTTCACCCGCTGCGGCGAATTGGTAGCACAACCCGACGTGCAGTAGCGCGTGCATCATCGTCCCCCCACATACTCCCGTATCCGCTCCACCCCCCGCCCCACTCCCCCCGCCTCCCCAAACCCCGCCCGCAACCGCGCCGCCGACTCACGAAACCCACCCTCGCTGAGCACCCGCTGCACCGCGCTCCGCAGCAACTCCGGCGTCACTCCCTCCCGCGCGAGGCACACCCCCGCCCCCAACGCCTGCACCTGACGCCCCACCAGTTCCTGCTCGCTCATCTGCGGGATCACCACCAGTGGCACCCCACGCGACAGCGACTCGTTCACGCTGTTCATCCCTCCGTGCGAAACGAACACCTGCACCCGCTCCAGCAACGCCAGCTGCGGCACGCGCGGTACGATCACGAAGTTCGGCGGTGGCGCACCGATGGACTCGAGTGAGACCTTGGTGCCGAGCGCCAGCACCACCTGGATGTCTTCCCGCCCAAACGCCTCGAAGCAGGTCCGATAGAACGCGGCGTTGTCGTTGAAGAGCGTCCCGAGCGACACGTAGACCAGCGGACGATCGCCTAACGCATCCCAGGGGAACGCGGCCAGGTCTTCCGCCCGCGTGGTCGACGGACCCACGAACACGTAGCTCTCGTCGAACGACTCAGCGCAGGGCTGAAAGGCACGCGACGTGTAGACGATGTTGAGCCCGGAACGACCGGTCACCGAGGCGATCACCCCCGGACCGTCCACCCCATAGGTGCGACGCAGCTCGCCATGCAGCCGCTTGGCCATCATCATGTGCCGAAGCTTGGAGAGAAACCGCCGCCCGCTCCTGGGCCGGAGCCCCTGCCGCACGGCGAACGCCATCACGTGCCGGTTGACGGCGAACGTCGGAACCGATGTCACCACCGGGACGCCGAGGATCTTCCCGACCCACTGCCCCCACGGCGCGACGGCATCGGTGATCACGTAGTCGGGGCGCTCGCGCCGAAAATCCTCCAGCTCGGCCGCCAGCACGGTCGACGCGGTGCGCATCAGGAGCCACGACAGCTCGTCGGTGTTGACCGGGAGCTCGTGCATCTCACGCAGATACGCGTCGCGATACGCCCTGAAGCTCCCTCCGACTCCCTCGATCGCCCCCCGGAAGTGTTCCGTGGCGTAATACGTCACGTCGTCGCCCGAACGCGCCAGCTCACCCACCAGCGGGAGCGTGGGATTGACGTGTCCGTACAGGGGGAGACTCAGGAAGAGGACCCTCGCCACCGCAACGCTCCTGTCGCCAGATCGATGTCGCGCCGGATCCCTTCATGAAGACTGAGGCGCGCGCCCCAAGTATCCGCCCCGAACGCGTCGCTGTCGACCGGTCCGGCAGCTGCACTGCACGCACTCGTCACCGGGCGGATGTGCGCTGTACCCCTTCCGACCGCGCACCGAACCACGACATTGCAGGGTATACCTTCTCCCTGTCGTCCCAACACGACCGCACGCACACCGCGCCATCAGCCGCCCATTCATGTCCCCCAAGAAGTCGCCGCCTCCCCCCAACGCACCCGGTTCTTCCCTCTCGCGCCGTGGCTTCGTGGGCGCAGTCGCCGGCTCGATCGCCACGGTCGCTCTCGGCTCGAAGGCGCTCGCCGAGCAGGTCGGAGTGCTGACGTCCGCCTCGTCGGCGCTCCAGACGCAGCAGACATATCCGATCGGGATCGAGCTCTTCGCCGTGCGCCGCGAGCTCGCCCGCGATCTCCCCGACTGCCTCAAGACGGTCGCCGGAATCGGCTATCAGGCCGTCGAGTTCTACGCCCCGTATCTCGCCTGGTCGCTCCCCTACGCCAAGGAAGTTCGCCAGCAGCTCGATGACCTCGGCCTCAAGTGCTTCTCGACGCACAACTCGATCGCTGCGCTCACGCCGGGCGAGACGATGACGAAGGCGATCGAGATCAACCAGATCCTCGGAGCTCGCCACATCATCCTCGCCTCGGCGCCGCAGAGCACGAGCGGGGTGGAAGGGTGGACGCAGCTCAGCGCGCAACTCGCCGCAGCGTCAAAGCAGCTCGAGTCGTCGGGGCTGATGGCCGGCTATCACAACCACGCCGCCGAGTGGCAGAAACTCGAGGATGGACGTCGCATCATGGACGTGATCGCGGCCAACACTCCCTCAAACTTCGTGCTGCAGCTCGACGTGGGAACCTGCGTGCAGGCCGGTGCCGATCCGATCGCCTGGATCAAGGCCAACCCGGGACGCATCCGCAGCATCCACCTCAAGGACTGGGCGCCTGGCTCGGAGGAGCAGGAGAAGGGGTACCGCGTCCTCTTCCGCGAAGGGATCTCGCCATGGAAGAGCATCATCGCCGCCGCCGAGTCGGTCGGCGGGATCGAGTTCTATCTCATGGAACAGGAAGGGAGTCGCTTCACCGAGTACGAGACTGCGCGCCGTTGCTACGACTCGTGGCGCGACTTGCGCCGCCCGCCGCCGCCGAAGAAGAAGCGGTAGGCGAGCCTCACCCCTCCTCGCTCACTTGAGCGAGGAGAGGTACTCCAGCACATCGCGAAGCTCGCGCCGCGAGAGGATCGTCCCCATGGGCGGCATCGCCGAGGGACCGTTCACGCGCCGGGCGATGTCGCCCTTCGCCACGCGCCGCGAACTCCCGCCAGCGTCGACGACCACCGCCGCGTCGCTCTCCTCCATTAGGGTTCCGACGACGCGCTGCCCGTTCTTGAGCGTTAGCTGCACCGGACCGAACCCCGGGGAGATGCGGGCGCTCGGGTCGAGGAGCGCGTCGAGGAGCTGGTCGCGCGACAGGCGCGAGGCGACGTGCAATAGGCGTGGTCCCACACTCGCCCCGGAATCGGCCGTGAAGGTGTGACAGCGGACGCACTGCGCCGCCACGCTCTCGTTGACGATGCGCTGCCCGCGTCGCGCGTCGCCGCCGCTCAGGAGGTCGGCGTTGGCCGAGCGCGGTGCCTTCGCCTCGCGCGCCCTCTCCAGGGCTTCGACCCGCGCCTTGAGCTTCGCATCGTTTGACGTCTTCGCCGCCTCGGCGATGTCGAGCTGGATCGCCGAGGGGGTGGTATCGGTCGACGCGCGCTCGACCAGACGGGCGAGCACGGCGCGGGCTTCTGCTCCTTGCATCTTGCCGAGCGCCTCGACGGCCGACTGTTGCTCGGCGAGCGTCCCCTTCTCGACGACGCTGGCAAGCAGCTGTGCGGTCGTCGCCTCGGGGAAGTCGAGCCCCGGCATGGCGCTGATGGCGGCGGTGCGCACGCTGGGATCGGCGTCCTGCAGCGCCGTGCGCATGGCCGCGTCGAGGTTGGCGGGGCGCAAGGTGACGAGCGTCTTGAGCGCGGCCACGCGCAGTTCGGGCGCCGCCGCCGACTGCAACGTGCGCGCGACGCTGGGCGACGCGTCCGACAGCTGCAGACGGCCGATGGCGTCGAGGAGTGCGACCTGCACGGGGTGATTGGTGCTGGCGAGGATCGGTTCGACGACGGGCGCGAGCGCAGCGCGCGCGACCGTCGAGTCGTGCGTCACTGCTCCGATGTACGAACCATCGACACGGTCGAGGATCGACGGCTTGGGCCAGACGGCGAGCACCGCCAGCGCCTCGCGGCGTAGCGCGTCGCTCGCCGACGCACGCGCCGCGTACCGCGCCACGCGCTGCGCCGCCTCGGGCGTTGCCACGCGCAGGTTCGCGCTGATCGCGCGCCTTACGAGTGGCTCCCCGGTCCAGTTGGCGTCGAGGACCGCCGCGAGCGCCGGGAAGGCGTCGGCGATCCCGCGATCGTCGTTGATCGCTCGTGCCGCCTCGGTCACCACGAGTTCGTCGCGATCGTTCAGGAAGCGCGCGACTCCCGCATCGTGCATCCGGCGGAGCACCACGACCGCCGCCAACCGCACGGCGCGCGACGGATTGTCGGCGAGCGCCACGATCGGGGCCGGATCGCCGATGCGCGCCAGCGCCGTCACCCCGGCATGCCGCAGGTAGGTGTCCCGGTCGTCGTTGGCGCGCAGCATGGCAATCAGCGGCGCAATTGCCGGCTGATACCGTATGCGCCCCAGCGCCTCGGCGGCAAAGAATTTCGCGCGCGCCGAGGTGTCGGCCAGCTGCGCGATGAGCGCCGGAGCCGGCGCCGAGTATCGCACATCGCCGATGATCTTCGCCGCCTGCGCACGAATCTCGGGATCCCTGTCAGAGAGGAGCGGCGCGAGCGCGCTGGCACGACGCAGGTCGGCGCGTGCCAGCTGCCCGATTCCCCAGATCGCGTGGATGCGCGCGAGCTGGTTGGCATCCTTGCGGGCGACGCCAACGAGGTCGCCGATCGCGTTGCGGTCCACCAGCGCAAACTGTGCCTTGCGCCTGATGCGCATGTCCTGATGATGCAGCAGCCCCACCAGCTCCTTGGTCGACTTGGACGCGAAGTCGGCGGCGATCAGGGTGCGCACCTCGGCGCGCAACGGGTCAGCGTTGTCGGTGACGTCGACCTTCCAGATGCGCCCGCGCCCCTTGGTCCCCCATCCGCGAATCCAATCGGCGAGGTAGAGCGCTCCGTCGGGGCCGAACTTCACACCAGTGGTGAGCACGCCGCGAACGACGGTCGAGTCGCTGGCGAGGCGGAAGCTTGCCCCCTGCGGCGCGAGCCTGAAGCCCTGGATCGTCGCGCCTCCCGGTTCGCCCGGGAACGACGAGCTGAAGAACATGTTGCGCCAGGCTTCGCCGAGTGCTGTTCCGGGGTTGTAGTCGAAGCCCGACGGGCCGGCGTGCCACGGTGCGAGCGGCGGCGTGATGTAGGCGGCCTGCCCTTGCCAGCGCGGCTGGAAGAGCTTCTCGTCCATCCACACCTTGTAGGTGTTGTTGTCGGGATCGACGTACTTCCCAAACTGCCAATTGATGCGCCACCCGACTTCCATTCCGTCGACGACGTAGACGAGGCGTTCGAATTCGCCGGGGTGATCGCCGTCGTTGTCCGGCGCGATGAGGTTGCCGTACTCGTCGAAGGTGAAGTCCTGCGGGTTGCGCAGCCCGGTGGCGAACAGCTCGGCGTCGGTGCCATCGGGGTTGGCGCGCATGATCACGCCGCTCCACGGATTGACCAGCTTGCGTCCGTCACGCGTGGTGATGTTGACGCCCAGGTCTCCCTGCTTCCAGTAGAGTCGCCCGTCGGGGCCGATGATCGGCGACGAGAGCCCGTGTCCCCCAAAGCCGATGTGCACCCCGGACCCGTGCGCGAGCGACTCCTTGGTGTCGATCACGCCATCGCCGTTCGTGTCGCGCAGTCGCCAGAGATCGGGGGAGACGGTGAGATAGAGAGAGTTCTTGTACCACAGGACGTCGTGCGCCACGTCCGACACGAGGTCATTGAAGTCCTGGAGGATGCGCGTCGACACGTCGGCGATCCCGTCGCCGTTGGTGTCCTCGATGCGATAGAGCTCTTCCTTGAGCACGGTGAGGTCGTGCCAGTCGCGCACGCCGTCGCCGTTGAAATCCTTGAGCCACTGGTTCTTGTCGCTGTTCTCCGGCGCGAGGATGCGCTGGTAGAAGGCGCGCTTGTCTTCGACGTTGCTGAAGGTGATCGAGGGAACCATCCAGTCGCGGTGCGCGCGAATGTCGATCTCGTTCTCGCCGGTGCGCGTGGTGCGCGTGACGTACAGTCGCCCGTTGTCATCGAACGTGAGCCCGATCGGATCGGCGATCATCGGTTCAGGCGCCCACAGCTTGAGCGAGAGCCCCGGGGCGAGGCGCGCCGATACCGAATCGCGCCCCTCGGCGGAGAGGCGTGCCGCCGAGTCGGGGGAGAAGCGGACGACCAATGGGGCGAACGCGGCAGCCGGTTCGACCACCGGCGCGGGGACCGCGACGGGTGTCGGTGGAGGTGGCGCCACTCGGCACGTCGCGAGGAGGGCGAGCGGTGCGGCGGCGAGCACCCGCGCGCGAGAGCGACGTCGGGAGTGCACATTCCTCGTCAGGCGTGCAGCTTTGGCGGCGCTCAAGTCTTCTTCGAACCGTGCCAATTTCATGAGTTCTCGTCGCGTCCGGGGCCATCGCCCGTCCATGCTGCTTTCTCGCGCGCATCACTTCGCGCTCGCGCTGCTGCTCGCAGGATGCGGCGACACCGGTTCGAGCGGCGCACTCTTCGAGCTGCAACCGGCGTCGCGCAGCGGGGTGACGTTCGCCAACACGATCACCGCGAGCGACTCGGTCAATGTGCAGACGGATGTCTACATCTACAACGGGGCAGGCGTCGCCGCTGGCGACATCGATAACGACGGGTTGCCCGATCTGTTCTTCGCGGGGAACATGGTCTCGAGCCGCCTCTACCTCAACAAGGGAGGGATGAAGTTCGAGGACATCACGACATCGGCTGGCGTGGGGACCGACCGTTGGGCGACCGGCGTGAGCATGGTCGACGTCAACGACGATGGATGGCTCGACATCTACGTCTCGGTATCGGGGCCCGAGTGGTCGTCGCCCGAGTCGCGCCGGAACCTCCTCTTCATCAACAACAAGGACCACACGTTCACCGAGTCGGCGAAGGCGTACGGCGTCGACTCCAATGGCTTCACGACACACGCCGCCTTCCTCGACTACGACGGCGACGGTTGCCTCGACCTCTTTCTCCTCGAGAACTCGCCGCGCGACTTCACCCGTGCCGACGTCTCCGGCATTCCCGCCGGAATGCGGAGCGAGACGCCCGACAGCTACAATCAGCTCCTTCATAACGACTGCCAAGGATCGCACCACTTCACCAACACCAGCGAGCAGGCGGGGATCCTTCGAAGGTCGGGATACGGGCTCGGCGTCGCCGTTGCCGACGTGAACAACGACGGGCGCCCCGACATCTACGTCTCGAACGACGTCGTGACCAACGACGTGCTGTATGTCAACAACGGCGACGGGACCTTCACCGACAAGCGCCCGACCGCGCTCCGGCACACCAGCTACGCGGGGATGGGAGTCGACGTCGCCGACTTCAACAACGATGGTTGGGCCGACGTGCTGCAGGTGGACATGATGGCGGCCGACCTGGTGCGCCGGAAGCGCACCACCGGCTTCCTCACCTATCCCGGCCTGCTCGACTCGCGGAGTCGCGGCTTCCTCGACGACTACTCCGAAAACACGTTGCAGCTGAACAACGGGCGCGTTGCCGGCGGCGAGGTGACGTTCAGCGAGGTCGGGCGCATGGCGGGGATCTCGCACACCGACTGGAGTTGGAGCGCGCTCTTCGCCGACTTCGACAACGACGGACTCAAGGACATCTTCATCGGCAACGGCTATCCCAAGGCGGTGAACGACCTGGACTACATGTCGGCAACCAACGCGGCGCGTCGCCCCGGCGCGAGCGCGGGGACTCGCAAGGCGGGACTCGACATCGTCCACGCGCTCCCGGCCTACGACGTCTCGAACTACGTCTTCCGCAACCGCGGCGACCTCACCTTCGCCGACGAGTCTCGTGCGTGGGGAATGGAACGCCCGAGCCTCTCCTACGGCGCCGCCTACGTGGACCTCGACAACGACGGTCGCCTCGATCTCGTCGTCAACAACATCGACGCCGAGGCATTCGTCTATCGCAACGCGCACAAGCCGGACTCCCTGCACCACTCCCTTGGAGTCATCCTCGCCGGCGATTCGCCCAACCGTCAGGGGATCGGCTCGCGCCTCGCAATCTCCGCGGGAGGCGTCAAGCAATACCTCGATGCCATCCCGTATCGCGGCTTCATGTCGTCGATGGATGACCGTCCCCATTTCGGGCTCGGCGGCGCCTCACGAGTCGACACGCTCGAGATCACCTGGCCCGACGGACGCCGTCAGGTGCTCACCAATGTCGAGGGTGATCGCTACATCACGCTCAAGCAGTCCGACGCCAGCGCGCCGGGCGCGGCGCCGCCCGCACCGCCAGCCGCAACGCCCTTCGTGCTCGCGGACGCAACGCACGGCGCCCAGTACCTGCATCAGGCATCGACGTCGGTCGACTACAGCGTGCAAGCGCTCCTCCCCTATCTCATCTCGCGGCAGGGACCGCCGGTCGCCACCGCCGACGTGAATGGCGACGGGTTGGACGACCTGTACGTAGGAGGAGGGCCGGGGAGCGCCGGCGTGCTCTACCTGCAAAATGCCGCCGGTGGCTTCGTGCGTGCCCCCGATCAGTCGCCCTTCGTGCGCGACAAGGAGTTCGACGACTGGGGGGCGCGCTTCTTCGACGCCAATGGCGACGGGCGACCGGACCTCTACGTCGCGAGCGGTGGCTACTTCATCTCGGCCAGCTCACCGCTCCTGCAGGATCGCCTCTACCTCAACAAGGGGGGCGGGCGATTCGTGCGCGACAGCTCGGCGCTCCCCGAGATGCTCACCAGCACCTCGGCGATCGCCGTCGGTGACTTTACCGGCGACGGACGCCCCGATCTCTTCGTCGGCGGGCGTCTCACGCCACGCGACTACCCGAAGGCGGCGCGCAGCTACCTGCTGGAGAACCAGAGCGGGCGCTTTGTCGATGTCACGGCCCAGTACGCACCTGAGCTCTCGAAAGACTACGGCATGGTGACCGCCGCGGAGTGGGTCGACTTTGACGGCGATGGTCATGCGGACCTGGTGACCGCGGGGGAGTGGATGCCGCTTCGCTTCTTCAAGGGCGGCGACGGCAAACTCACCGATGCCGCGCCGACTACCTCGCTCCCCTCGATGCGAGGCTGGTGGTTCTCCCTTGCCGCCGCCGACGTCGACAAGGACGGGCGCCCCGACCTGATCGCGGGGAATCTCGGGCTCAACTACAGCTACACCACCTCCGACTCCGCGCGGTTCGGCGTCGTCGCGGCCGACTTCACCGGGAATCGCACGACCGACATCGTCCTCACCGAGGAGCACGGCGGCGCGGAGTACTCCGTGGGCGGAATGGTGCCGCTCGGACGCGAGCTGTACACGCTCGGGCTGCGCTTCCCGACGTTTGCCTCGTTCGCCTCGGCCACCCTGCAGCAACTCTTCGAGCCGGCCGCGTTGCAGCAGGCGGTACACTACCAGGTCGACACCTTCGCCAGCACGTACCTGCATAACGACGGCGGCGGGAAGTTCACCAGCACGCCCCTCCCGCGGATGGCACAGATCTCGGCCATCCGCGGAATCATCCCGATGGACGTGGATGGCGACGGACACCTCGACCTCGTGGTGGCGGGGAACCTCTACGACTCCGAGCCTAACGTCGCGCGTGCCGACGCCGGCAACGGGCTTTGGCTCAAGGGCGATGGCGCCGGACACTTCACGCCAATCGTTGCGCGCGCGAGCGGGCTCCTCGCCTCGCGCAACGTCGCGGCACTCGCGCTGGCGCGCACCGCATCCGGGCACGCGCTCTTCGTCGCCAACACTGGCGACTCGCTCCAGACCTTCCTCGTGCGCTGAAGCGAACACGGCACCGGTGCGATTGCACCGGTGCCGTGTTCTGGGTCGTGCGGTGTAGCGGTCCTGCGATTCGAGCGCTTACCAGCCCGGGTTCTGGGTCAGGCGCGACTCGGTCCCGACCTTGCTCAGCTCGAGCTGAACCGAGGGGATCGGGTACCATTGGTGACGCGTCGCGAACGCTTCGGCATTGCCGAGTTGGAGGCGCCGCAGCTTCTCGGCACCACCGGCCACGCCGTTGATGTAGCCATTGAGCGTCGTCGCCGCGATGCCCCAGCGCTTGAGGTCGAAGAAGCGCTGCCCTTCCATCGCCAGCTCAAGGCGCCGCTCATACCGCACCGCGGTACGCGCGTCATCTTGCGAGGCGAACGGCGTCGTGTACTGCCCGATCTTGTAGTGCGCCCAGGTGATGCTCGGGTCGTTGATCGGCACGGCGAGCGTCGCGCGATCGGCCCCGACCCCCTGAGCCTTCTGCGCCGCGCGGGCACGGACCTGGTTGATGAGGTTGCGAGCGGTTTCCATGCTCCCGGCCTCGATCTCGGCTTCCGCCAGGAGCAAGAGGACGTCGGCATAGCGCAGGATGTGGATGTTCACCGAGTTGAGCTGGGTGTTCACCCATCCCACGTTGGACTGCGCACCGCTCCCCTTCTCGTGCACGTTCTTCTTCGGGCTGTAGTAGCCACCGAAGGAGGGTGAGCGGATCCAGTCCGAGGCGTGGTTCCCCCAGTCCTTGTACGGCGTGCCGTCACGCCCGACCGTGAAGTCGAGGCGCGGATCCACCGTCTTGGTCCCCGTGAAGGCGGCCGTGGCGGTGAAGTTGGCATCGCTCGAGTTCCAGTTCGCGTCGGTCAACGCGATCGGGAGACCGGTCGTCGAGTTGGTGACGAAGAAATTGACCAGGTTCTGCGACGGCTGGTGGAAGCCGCAGCAGCCGAACGGACTTCCCGAGTGCGGGAAGTTGAGGCGCTCGCCGTAGTTGGCGTTGTTGCCGTTCGGCTCGCCGTCGTTAGCCGAGGCCTGGTAGGCGAAGATCGTCTCCTTGCCGTTGGCGGCGTCCTGGTAGCCGGTCCACACCTTGTCGAAGCTCGTCTCCAGCGCGTACGGCCCGCTGTTGACGACTTCGCGGAGCGTGGTCAGCGCCGCCGGATAGAGCTTGGCGTACATCTGCACGCGTCCCTTGTAGGCCTTGGCTGCCCAGCTCGTGGCGCGTCCGACGTTGCCGTTGCGCGGCGTCGCCGTGAGCTTGCCGATCGCGGCGTCCAGATCCTTGATGATCTCGGCCGGTACGTCGGCTGCGGCCATGTTGGCCTTGCGGAAATCTTCGTCTGTCTCGCGGTAGTACGGGATATTCCCGAACATCCGCCACAGTTCGAAGTGGTAGTGCGCGCGAAGGAAGGTCGCTTCGCCCTCGATCCCGGCCGCGTCGGCGGCGGAGATCTCGTTCGGGGAGGCTTCCTGCACCTTCTTGAGCAGGTTGATCGTCGCGTTGGAACGGACGATGCCTTCATAGGCAGCCCGCCACTTGTCGTTGATCCACCCTTCGGCGTCGGCTGTTCCCCAGTGGTAGGCCTCGACGTCGTTGATGCCGGTGGCATCGGTCGACTCCGAGCCCTTGTAGGCGTCGTCGCTGACGACGCTCCCCCAGATCCAGTCGCTGACCGCGGCGCCCTGCGTGCCGCCAACGCCGGTCGTCCAGTCCAGGGCGCGATAGGCCGCGACGAGCGTCCCTTCGACCCCTGCCTTGTTCGAAAGCGTTCCCGAATCCAGCGTCCCCTGCGGCGTCGCTGCTTCGCTCAGGAAATCCTTGCACCCGTACAGCGTCAGCATGCTGCACAGCAAGGCCGTCCCGACGAGCAGAGGCTGCCTCGATAGTACTCTTTTCATCGATTGCCCTCCAGAAAGTATTTCACGCGTCAGAACGAAGTCACGATGCCGAAGCTGAACACGCGGCTGCTGGGATAGCTGCCACGGTCGATGCCGCGGTATTGGTCACGGATGTCGCCGGCTGCGCCGGCGACGTTGGCCGCCGGGAGCACCGGGTCGAGGCCGTCGTAGCCGGTGATGGTGAACAGGTTTTCGGCCTGCACGTACACCTTGGTCTGCGAGAGCCAGCGGATCATCGACGGCGGCACGTTGTACCCCAACTGCAGGTTGCGCATGCGCACGTACGACCCGTCCTCGACGTAGAACGACGAGACGGCGTGGCTGTAGTTGTCGTTCACGTCCAGGCGCGGATACTTCGCGTTGAGGTTCTGCGGCGTCCAGGAATTGTCGAGCAGGTCCTTGCGAACGTTCGTGGAGAACTGGCGGAAGACGTAGAACTCCTTCTGCACGTCGAAGATCTCGTTGCCAAACGATCCGAAGACGGTGCCCGACAGTTCCCAGTTGCCGCGACGGAGTCCGAGGTCGATGCTCCCGGTGAAGTCGGGGTGCGGCGACCCGATGATGGTGCGGTCGGCCGACGTGATGACGCCGTCGCCGTTCACGTCCTTGAACTTGATGCGACCGGGCGCGGCGCCATCCTGCTGCGCGTGCGCGGTGACATCGGCGGCATCCTTGAACATCCCCTGGGCAACGAGCCCGTAGAACGAGCCGATCGGCTGGCCGACCTGGTTGATGACCTGGTTGCCGAAGCGCGTCGAGATCGGGCCGTAGAAGAAGTCCTGCGTCCCGTCGATCGAGACGATTTTGTTCTTGTAGTGGCTCCCCTGGAACGTCAGGTCCCAGTTGGCGCCGGCGTGCCCGATCGAGAAGTCGACGCCCTTGTTCTGCATCTTGCCGATGTTGACGATCGGCGGGGCGGCGATACCGGCGGTCGCCGGGAGGCGCGGGTCGAACAGGAGGTTGTTCGTCTCACGCTGATAAACGTCGAGCACGACGTTGATCTTGCCATCGAAGAAGGCGAGGTCGGCACCGACGTTCGTCGAGCGGTTCTCTTCCCACTTGAGGTTCGGATTGCCGAGCGACGTCTGGCGGAAGCCCGCGGCGACGGTGCTGTTCGATCCGGTCACGTCGTAGTACGTGTCGCCGCGGTCGCCGCCGAACTGCGAGACGATGCGGCCCGGCGGGATCGCCTGGTTGCCGGTGACGCCGTAGCCCACGCGGATCATGGCGTCGGAGAGCGTCTTGTTCCCCTGGAGGAACGGCTCGCGCGAGATGCGCCAGCCGAGACCAAAGGCCGGGAACGTCCCCCAGCGGTTGTCGGGGCCGAGGCGCGACGAACCGTCGCGACGAACGGTGACGCTGGCGACGTACTTGTCGGCGAAGTTGTAGTCCGCCTTGCCGAAGTACGAGAGCAGCGCGTAGTGCCCGCCGGTGCTCGACACGTTCTTCGTCGAGGCATCGCCGAGCGCGTCCTGCACGTAACGCGAATCGGTGCCGGTCGACAGCAGGGAGGCGAGGCTGGCCGTGATGAAGTGGTTGTACCCAGCGTTCGCTTCCTGCCCGAGCAGGATGTTGATGTTGCTCGAGCCGTACGTCTTGTTCATCGTGAGCGTGTTGGACCACGTCCAGTCGGTCGACGAGGAGGAGTTCTCGTTGATCGAGTTCGTGAAGCCAGGCTCCGAGTTTTCGGGCGTGATGTCGTTGAAGCCGCTGAAGCCGCCCGATCCCAGGTTGAAGCCGAAGGACGTGCGGGCAGCGATGTTCTTCGTGACCTCGTAGCCGGCGAAGACGTTGCCGAAGACGCGGTTGTTGCTGCTGATGTTGTTGCGCGCCTCGAAGGCACGCTTGAGCGGGTTGCTCTGGTTGCCCAGGCCCACCGACTTGCCCGACGCGAAGTTGCCATTGATGTCGCGCACCGGCACGACCGGCTGCATCAGGATGTTCTTGCCGAGGATTCCGTCTTCGGCGTATCCGCCCGGATCGTCGGGGAGGCCGCCCACGTGACGCTCGAGCGATAGGGCAACGTTTTCACCGAAGTTGAAGCGCTTGCGGTTGAACAGCGTATTGGCGCGGACGCTGCCGCGGCGGAAGCGGTTGTACGCCGCGGTGCCGTCCTGGTCGAAATAGTTGAACGACACGCCGTACGTGTTGTCCGCACCACCGCCGGCAACGCTCAGGTTGTAGTCGCCGACCATCGCCGGCCCGAAGACCGCGCTCCACCAGTCGGTGCCGGCGCTCCCCGGCATGATGAGCGAATTCGGATACGAATACTTCGTCGGATCGACCGTGGTCGGGCGCCCGTACGAGTCCGTGGCCGTCGCCGTGCCGCCCGCTGCGTAGATGTAGGCCGGAACGGTCGGGTTGTTCGGGTCGCCGTAGATGTTCGTCGGCACCGGAAGCCCGGCGTTCTCGTAGCTGGCCTTGACGATCTTGAAGTAGTCGAGCGCGTTGGTGATCAGGAAGTCGTTGTAGCCGCGCGCCGGCGTCGCCACGCCCGTACGCGCCGTGAAGCGCGCCTTTGGCGGTCCCGCCGCGCCCTTCTTGGTCGTCGAGATGATCACGACGCCGTTGCTCGCGCGCGAGCCGTAGATCGACGCCGCCGAGGCGTCCTTGAGCACCTGGATCGACTCGATGTCGTTCGGGTTGAGCCAGTTGATGTACGAGTCCTGCACTGGCGTCCCGTCAACGATGTACAGCGGATCGTTGTTCTGGAACGACGAGATGCCGCGGATGCGCACCGTGGCGCGCGACCCCGGCGACCCGCTGTTGTCGACCGTCACGCCGGCCACCGTGTTGAGCTTCTGCAGGACGCTGGGGCCCGTCTGGCGCGCGGCAGCGTCGGTGCTGAGGCTCGCGACCGCGCCCGTGATGTCGGCGCGTCGCTGCTCGGTGTACGAGGTCACGACCACTTGTTCCAGGTATACGACTTGGGTCATCTGCACGTCGATCGTCGTGCGCCCGCCGATCTCCACCTGCTCCGGACGACGTCCGATGATGGTGAAGTTGAGCGTTCCGTTGGGCGGTGCGTTGATCGAATACCGGCCGGCCGCGTTGGTGAGCGCGCGAATGTCCGTCCCTTGCACCTGGACGTTCACGTTGCGCAGGGGTTGGCCTTCCGTCGACGTGACGGTCCCCGTAATGGTGGTTTGTCCTGGGGGGGGCGTCGGCACCTGACCGTACGCCGTCCCACTCATCGCCATCGCCAGCGCGAGCCCAATTCCCGCCGCGCGCACGCGACGGGTGAGGGAGCGCCGAACGATCGTGCTACCGAACGAATGCGGCTCCATGGTTGATCCTCCGAGAATGGCACCTGTGCCTCTTCCTGCCGAACGTCGAGTCTCCGGCAGGTCTTGCGGTCGTGCGGCTGTCAGTCGGGGGGTCGAATGGCGGGGGATCTCCCCAAGGGCGTCGCTAGGACACGCCTGGGATCTCACCTCCGGCGCGCGCTGATGGCGGCCGCGCGTTGCGCGGCCAAAAACGGCGAGACTCCTCGTCACTCGACCATGTGTCCGGCGCGGCACACGCGTCGCCACGCGCTGGCCGGACTCCCCCCCGGTCCTTCGCAGCAGCAACGCGACGTCCCGACTGCGAGCGAGGCACATCAGAGAACGACCCCGCTCTCCCCAATGGGGAACGCGAGGTCGATGACTTCATGCCACTTCGCAACTCGGTCCTACCACCGCGCAGCCGCATCTGCCTTCCCGGTCCGGAAGTTGGGCGCTGAAAGAGCTATGGATTGCCGGATGCTGGATGCCGGTCGCCGCCCGACATCCCAAAGCGGAGTCGTATTACCACTCCATTTTCAGGTTGTCAAGAACGTGTCATCGTCTTCTTGCGACTCGCGGTGCGGCGATGCGCCGATGGGATCGCCGCAGACACCCTTGACCATGCGACACGATCTCGTCCTTTTGTCGCGTCACACCCAACCGGGGGGAGCGACCGCGCCCTTCGTTCCGAACGCCTAGCGAGCCGTGCCGACATGCTCTCCCCGTTCACCCGCCCCGTAGCCCGTCTTCGTCGGCGCATCTGCTTCGCCACGCTTCTCCTCGCGCCCCTCGTCGCCCCGTTTCGCGACATCGCGGCACAAGTCCTCGGAGACGTCGTCGATGCTGGGGCGGCCTTTCGCGAATCCAACCAACTCCTGTTTGCCGCCTCGCGACTCACGGCCTTCGACGCCGCCAGCGGACGAGGCACGCTCCAATGGGATCGCTACGCGATTCAGCCCTCGTTCAATTTCAGCAAAATCGATCTCGGGTGGTCTCGCGCGCCGTCCAGCGAGTTTCCCGGGACCGAGTACGACCGCGATCCTGCGCTCCCCTTCCAGATCTCCTTCGCCTCACCGCGCACCCTTCGGCTGCGCTTCAATACCCGCAACCTCCCGGCTGCAGGGAGCGATGCCCCGGAGTCGCTGATGCTGGCGGGGCCGGTCCCCCGCGATGACTCGTGGCGCGTGACCGACGGCGACAGCGTGGTCACCTACGCGAGCGCCTACGGCCAGGTACGCATAACGAAGAACCCCTGGAGCATCGAGCTCCTCAATGCGAAGGGGGAGCGCCTCACACGTACGCAGCGGCTGGGCGAGCCGAAGTCGTTCTCGCCGTACATCCCCTTCTCCTTCCTGCGCCGCGCCCGCGACGCGGGGCAGAGCACGGCAGCAACCTTCGAACTCGCGCCCGACGAACGCATCTATGGATTCGGGGAGTCGTTCACCCGCCTCAACAAGCGCGGGCAGCGCGTCGTCGCCTTCATTCGAGACGGGATGGGGGCTCAGAGCCAGCGGCAGTACAAGGCAGTCCCATTCTTCGTGAGCAGCCGCGGCTACGCGATGTTCGTCCACACCAGCGCCCCGGTCACCTTCGACGTCGGCGCCGAGTTCGACGCACACCACACCATCTATTCCGGCGACGACTTCCTCGACCTCTTCGTCTTCCTCGGCGAGCCCAAGGCGCTCCTCTCGGAATACACGGCGCTCACCGGACGAAGCCCGGTCCCCCCGCTCTGGTCGTTCGGGCTCTGGATGAGCCGGATCACCTACAAGTCCGAAGCCGAAGTGCGCGACGTGGCGGCCAAGCTGCGACAGTACCGCATCCCCGCCGACGTGCTGCACCTCGACACCGGGTGGTTCGAAACCGATTGGCGGAGCGACTACCAGTTCTCGAAGTCGCGCTTCACCGACCCCGCGGCGATGATCCGCGACCTCGGGAAAGACGGCTTCCACATCAGCCTCTGGCAGTACACGTACTTCACGCCGAAGAACGCGTTGTCACGCGAGCTGGCCAGTCAGGGGCTGACGGTGAAGGACGCCAAGGGAGAACAGGCGAGCGAAGATGCAGTGCTCGACTTCTCCAACCCCGACGCGCTTGCCTGGTATCGCGCCAAGCTCACGCCGCTCCTCAAGCTCGGCGTCGGCGCGATCAAGGTGGACTTCGGCGAGAATGCGCCGACCGATGGCATCTACCACTCCGGGCGTACCGGGTGGTACGAGCACAACCTCTATCCGCTGCGCTACAACAAGGCCGTCTTCGATCTCACGAAGGAAGTGAACGGCGAAGGCGTCATCTGGGCGCGGAGCGCGTGGGCCGGGAGCCAGCGCTACCCGCTGCACTGGGGAGGCGACGCCGAGAACACCAATTCGGCGATGGCGGCGTCGCTGCGAGCGGGGCTCTCGTTCGGGCTCTCCGGCTTTACCTATTGGAGTCACGACGCTGGCGGCTTCGTGGACCGCGCCCCGCGCGACCTCTATCGGCGCTGGCTCGCGTTCGGCGTCCTCACCTCGCACACGCGCACCCACGGCGCACCGCCGCGCGAGCCGTGGGAGTACGACTCGGCGATGGTCGTCGACTTCCGCCGCGCGGTCGAGCTCAAGTACCGGCTCATGCCGTACATCTACGCGCAGGCCAAACTGTCGTCTGCCAACGGGTGGCCGATGCTGCGCACACTGTTCTTCGAGCATCCCGACGATCCCACATCGTGGATGGTCGAGGACGAGTACATGTTCGGCTCGCAGCTCCTCGTCGCGCCCCTCTTCGAGGAGTCACCCTCGCGGCGTGTCTACCTCCCGCCCGGAACGTGGATCGACTACCAGTCGCGCCAGCCGTACGAGGGGGGGCGCTGGTACGACATGAAGGCCGGGGCGATCCCCATCATCCTCCTCGTGAAGAACCACTCGGCGATCCCGCACCTGGCCGTCGCCCAGAGCACGGCCGCCATGCAGTGGAATGACATCGAGATTCAGACATTCAATGTCGGCGGCGGCGAGGCGACGGGGAGCGTCACGCTCCCGGATGGAGACGTGCAGCCGCTCGTTGTCCGCAGCGGGCGTCTGGCGAAGGACCCCTACGCCGGGCGCGTGCGCTGGCGCATCTCATCGCGTTAGGCCGGTCGCGAAGTCAAGCGCGACGACGGGAGCGCGCGCGGCTGTTTTGGGCGCCGACCCCCGTGCGTCGCGCATCGAGCGGTGACGCGTTAGGCGCTGAACTGCCGCAGGTGGTGGTCGGTGTGCTTGTACAACAGCACCGCCCATTGGTCGGGCGTCATCGGTCCAAAGAAGCCGTGCGGATTCTTCGTGCACGCCGTGGGGCCCCCATCGGCGAAGCGGTGGAGCAGTGCCAGCAAGCGCGCCCGCTCGCGCTCCAGGTCGGGCGTATTGGTGATGATGAACTCCGGCGCCGTCGGACTGTTCTGCCGGAGCGGCTTGTCGTCGTTGACGACCATTCCCTTGACGAAGCCGCCGATCAACCGCCCGAGGAAGACGCGCTTGATCTCCACGTCGCCGAGCGCCGACTCGAATCCGATGGCCATGTGCGCGACGGCCTGCGGGAGCGACATCTTCCCCCATTGCCGCGCCGCGTCGGGGCGAATGGCGCGGATGCGCGCATCGAGCTCCGCGACGCGCTCGGGGTCGTAAACGTTTTTCAAGGGGGACGGGGGACGGGGGACGGGAGACGGGGGGTTGGGACGCGAATGTGGGGGGAGCTGTCGCGCTGCCGCAAGGCGCGCAGACGCTGCATCGCGCGTCACCCCGACGCCTCACCCCAACGCCTCACCCCAGCAGCACCACGAGCGAACCGGGAGCGCGTCGGCGGAATTTGGTCGGCGTGAATTCGGGGATGGGGATCGGGCGCAGCGCGGGAAGAGGCGTCGGGGACGGACCGCAGCGAAGAGCGGCGCGCAGCATCGTTTCATCCTCGCGCGCGGCCTCGCGCAGCCATTCTGTCATGTGCGGCAAACCGCTTTCGATCAATAGGCGCAATCCGTACCGCCAGGCCATGCGCTCGTAGATCCAGAAGCGAAGCGGAAAGCGGGCGATCGCCTTGTCGAGCGGGAGCGCACCGAGCTCGCGATAGAGCGCACTCTGGTGCCACTGCACCGTGTGTCCGAACAGGTGCAGCAGCGTCGCCAGGCGCACGTCGAGCGCCACGTCGTCATCGATGAAGATCGAGGCGCCATCCAGGTCGCCCACGTCCTTGCCGCCGAGGTCGAAGCCGTGCACGCGGAGTCCAAACGTCGTCTGGATGACGCCGCGCACGACGAGATACGACGTGGTGAACGGATTGGTGGACGAAACGGGCATGAGGACAATCTGGCCTTCGCGCTATCGCGCGCGCACCCCCTTGAGCTGCCCGTCGGCGAAGGCCCAGCGCTGCGCCGCCATCACGAAGACAGGCTGGCGAATCGTCGTCACCGCGCGCGGGTCGCGCATCGGCGCCACCGTCACCTCGGCGTTGGCCAGCACCACCAGCTGCATGCGCGCGAGGTCGTTAGGCGGGATGTCGGAGGGGACCCGCAGCCAGCGAGTCGCGCCCGGTTCGAGCCGGCCGAGGCGCCAGGAGCGCTTCTCGCCCACCAGATAGATGTCCAGGCGATCCCGCCCCTCATTGTCGAAGCGCAGCGACTCGGCGCGAATGCGAGACGTATCGAGGGGTTCGGGACGAACCGACGCACGCGCACACCCCTCGAGCAGGCCGGCGCCGATGAGCAGGACGAAGGGCGCGAGGAACGCGCGCCGTTTTATGAGAAACATGGGATCCTCCAGGGTGGTCGAGCTGCGGACGGCGACGAGCGCCATCGGGCGTCCGAGAGGCGCCTGCTTCCTGACGCGAGAATTCGCCACGAACCCACTCATGCATCCTGAGAGAAACCGTTTGTCCGATCTCACGTTCTAACCCTTACCGGTGGTCGCGCGCATCGCGCCCCCGATCCTTGTCGTCGGCTGGATCACGTATCGCATGCACCCCTCTCCTCCTCCCTTCGTCGCCGAACCGCTTCACGGCGCCGATCGCGACGAAGACGCCGTCGCCGAACCGGAGTCGTCGGGCGACCAGCACGCGGTCACCGGACTGCTGCAGGCGTGGAGTGCGGGGGATTCGGGGGCGCTCGAAGCGCTCTTCCCCATCGTGTACGACGAGCTGCGGCAGCGCGCCGGTCGCGTACTCGGGCGCGAGCGCGCCGGTCATACGCTCCAGCCCACCGCCCTTGTCCACGAAGCGTACCTGCGCCTGGTGGATCAGCAGCGCGTGCGCTGGGAGGGGCGCGCGCAGTTCTTCGCGATCGCCGCGCGCGTCATGCGGCGCGTCCTCGTCGATCATGCGCGCGCGCGACTCGCGGGAAAGCGCGGCGCAGGCGCACAGCACGTGACGCTCATCGATGCGCGCCTCGATGCGAGCGCGAACGCCGCCACAACAGATGACGCGATCGACCTCCTCGCGCTCGACGACGCCCTCGAGCGTCTCGCGGCCTTCGATCCCCGCAAGGCGCGATTAGTCGAGCTTCGCTACTTCGCCGGCTTCTCCATTCCCGAGGCCGCCGAGGCGATGGAGGTGTCGCAGGCGACGGTGATTCGCGACTGGAACCTCGCGCGTCGCTGGCTCCACCGCGAACTCTCGTCGTGACGACTCCCGCCGCCGGTACTCCCTCTCCCGCTCCTACGCCCGAGCGGTGGCAGGCAATCGAGGCAACGCTCGAGCGGGCGCTCGCGCTCGCGCCGCACGAGCGCGCCGCGTTTCTCGACGTGGCCTGCGCCGGCGACCCCGCGATGCGCCGCGAAGTGGAGTCGTTGATCGCGTCGGAGCCGGTGACCGGCTTTCTCGAGCGTCCGGTCCTCCCCGAGCTGCGCCCCTCGCCAGACGACGAGAACGAGCGCGAGCACTCACTCCAACCCTCACTTGCAGGGGCACTCGGCGTGAGCATCGCCGCGCGCCTCACCGGCGCTGTAGCCGACCGGTACGAGATCGAGCATGCGCTTGGGCAGGGCGGGATGGCGATGGTCTTCCTCGCGCGCGACATGCGCCACCGCCGCCTCGTGGCGATCAAGGTGCTCTACCCCGAACTCTCGGCGGTGCTGGGCCCCGATCGCTTCCTCAAGGAGATCGAACTCACCGCCTCGCTGCAGCATCCGCACATCCTCCCGCTGTACGACTCGGGGAGCGCAGACGGACTCCTCTATTACGTGATGCCGTACGTGGAGGGAGAGACGCTGCGGGCGCGCCTCGAGCGGGAGCGTCATCTCCCGGTCGCCGATGCGTTGCGCATCGCGGGCGAGGTTGCCGGCGCGCTTTCGTACGCGCACGCGCGCGGCATCGTGCACCGCGACATCAAGCCGGAGAACATCCTCCTGCAGGGGGAGCACGCCGTCGTCGCCGATTTCGGCATCGCCCTGGCCGTGCAACACGCCGGGGGCGAGCGCATGACGCGCACCGGACTCTCGCTCGGCACTCCGCAGTACATGGCCCCCGAGCAGGCAATGGGGGACCGGGTGGTGGACGCGCGCGCCGACGTGTATGCGTTAGGCGCGGTGACGTACGAGATGCTGGCCGGGGAGCCGCCGTTCGCCGGCACCACTGCGCAGGCGGTCGTGGCGCGCGTCCTCACCGAATCGCCGCCGCCGCTCGCCGCACGCCGCCCCCACGTGCCGCCCCACGCCGACCTGGCGATTCGTACGGCGATGGAGAAGATCCCCGCCGATCGATTCGCCAGCGCCGCCGCCTTCGCCGCAGCGTTGCAGGACGCGCAGGCGGTGCCGCCGCCGAAAGCTACGCCGCCAGCTGCAAACGTCGAGCGCACGTTCTCACGGCGCGCCGTCGGGATGATGGCCGGCTGGGCGCTGGGGCTCGTCGCCATCGCGGCGGTGGCCGGGTGGCTCCGTGGGCGCGCGGTCGCCGACCGGGCGAACGCGGAGCGCGTGGCGTCACTTCCGGCGCCCGCCGTCGTCCGTTTCGCCCTCGACGCCGATTCGAGCGTGCGAGGGCTCGGCGCCCCGGCTATTGCACCTGACGGAAATAGCGTGGTCTACCTCGGGAGCTCGGCGCGCGGCCCGGTCCTCCTCGTCCGGCGCACTGGGGAGTTCGCCGCGCGCGCACTCCCGGGGACCGACGATGCCGAATCTCCCTTCTTCTCGAGCGATGGCTCGGCGATTGCCTACGCGGCGAAAGGCGCACTCTGGCGCCTGGACTTGGCGGGAGGGACACCACAAAAGCTCGCCGCGATCCCTAACGACGGCGAGTTCGCCGGCGGGTCGTGGGGGAGCAACGATGAGATCCTCTTCAGCGTGGAGGAAGGTGGGCTCTTCCGCGTCCCGTCCACCGGGGGAGAGCCGATCGCAGTCACCGCCGCCGCGCCGGCGGGGCGCCTCCTCCACCCGCACTACATCCCCGGGGCGCGCGCCGCACTCGTGACCGTGGCGCGTGGCGATGATGCCGGGCGCGTCGGGGTGCTCGATCTCGCCACCGGGAGGCTACGCGAGCTGGAGCCCGGCGCCGGGGCGCGCTACGCCGCCGGCCACATCGTCTTCGCTCGGCGCGGCGGCGAACTCTATCGCCAGCCGTTCGACGCGGAAGCATTGCAGCCGACGGGATCCCCCTCGCGCCTGGAGCGGGGGCTCGATGGCTCGGCCACCACGCCATTGCAGCTGGCGGGACTCTTCGACGTGTCACCGAACGGAGCCGTCGCTTACCGTACCGTCGACGGCAACGCCGATGAAGAGTCGGTCCGGCTCGTCGTCGCCGACCGCGCCGGACGCGTGCAACGCACCATCCCCACCCGCGTCCCCTGGTCCCCGCGCTTCTCCCCCGACGGCGGGCGCATCGCCTACGGCGCCTTCCCCGCTGGACGCGGGCCGAGCGAGCTGTGGGTCACCGACCTCGTCTCCGGGACCACCGTCCAGCTCACCGACGACGGACGCGACAACAACGACCCGCGCTGGAGTCCCGACGGCCGGTGGCTCGCCTACTCGGCCATCGCCAACCGCGGCAAGGATCTCTTCGTCAGGCCCGTATCCGGCGGTGTCCCGCGACAGCTCACGGCAGCGGAAGGGTCGGAGTGGCCCACTGGTTGGTCCAGCGACGGAAAGCAGGTGGTCTTCACGCAGTGGAGCGACGGCGACCAGGGCGACATCTGGCTGCAACCCGCAGCTGGCGGAGCGCCGCGCCGACTCGTCGGCACGCATGCCCATGAGACCGGCGCCAGCCTCTCCCCCGACGGACGCTGGCTCACCTACCAATCGGATGAGAGCGGGAGCACGGAGATCTACGTGGCCGCGATGCCCGACGCGGCGAGCCCGACGCGCATCTCCCCGTCGGGCGGTGTGAATCCGATGTGGGGGAGCAACGGCCGGGAGATCCTGTATTGGCAGGACGATCGTCTCGTCTCGGTCGCGATGAAGGTTTCGCCGACGGGGGGCTCGCCCTGGTTCGCGCCACCGGAGCTCCTCTTTCGCGCGGCGTATACGCCGAACGAACTCCCCATGTACGACGTCTCGCGCGACGGGAGCCGCTTTGTGCTCGTCTCGCGCGGAGTGCGCACGGAGCGCCTGATGCTCGCCACGGGACTGCTCTCGCAAGCGGCGCGGTAAGGGCGCCTATCCCTTGCCGAGCATGACGACGGAGTGACGACGCTCGCGCGATCTTGCCCCGACGCGGTGCGTCGTACAACGTGAACGAGAGAAGGGGCGTCCCATCTCCCCTCTTCCCCTTCACCCGCGGCAGGTGACGCGACGTCGCCACCGGTTCCCTCCCGTAGCGACGACGAAGCAGGTCACGATGGCATCATGAAGTCCCTCGCTTCGCCGCGCCGAGCGCCATCGACGTCCCGCTCACCCACGCGTGCAATCCTGCTCGCGCGCTGGCTCGCTGCATTCCTGTTCCTGTCGCTCTGCGCGCGCCCAGCTTTCGCGCAGGGGACGCGCGAGTTCACTCGGCAGGAAATCCTCGTCAACAACTTCGAGAGCAGCGACCCGCGACTTGGGCGCCAGGCGGCGTCGGCGATCCGCGGACGCGTGCAGCGGCTCTACTCTCGGCGCGACGTCGTCGTGGCGGGGACGGGGGACGCGTCGGTCCTCCTGGCCGGCAGCGGTATCGACGTGAGTCTCCCACTCACCGGCGGAGCGCTCACGGGCGTGGCGCGTGCCCTTCGCTCTGACGAGATCCTTTCGGGGAAGGTGACCTCGCTTGGGGGCGAGTCGATCCAGCTCGACGGGAGACTTAGCCTGGTGCGCGATGAGCGCCTCGTGCAACCGCTCCGCGCCGTGCGCGCCCCGACGCTCGACTCGGCGGCCACTCTCTTTGCGTTATCAGTGCAGGCGGCGCGCGTGCAGCTCTATCCGCATCGGCGTTGCGAGAACGCGGCCCGGCAGCTGCGCTTCCAGCAGGCAATCGACGCCGCACGTGCGGGGCTCGTGGCCGATGCGCCGCAGGCGATCCTGCGCACCTGCCTGATGACGTCGCTCGTGCAGATCGGCGCCGATTCGCGCCAGGTGCTGCACGAGGCGGACGCGGTCCTGGCCGTGACGCCGGAGAGCTACTGGGCCCTCGAGAGCGCGGCAAGCGCGTACGACGCGCTCGGCGACAAGGGACGCGCCGGCGCGCACTGGTTGCGCCTGGCGGCGACCGATTCGTTCAACGTCGACCTCACCCGCCGCGTGGTGCGGGCGCTGGTGCGCGACGGCAATTCGCGCCTGGCCCGTCCGCTGGCCGAGCGCCTGTCGAACGCCGATCCCGACGACGTGGGGATGCTCCGCATGCGATGGCAGGCGGTCTTCTCGCTCAAGGAGTGGCGCGAGGCGGCAACGGTCGGCGAGAAGCTGATGGCGCGCGACGCCGAGTCGCGCGACGACAGCACCTTCGTCCTCCAACTCGCCTCTGCAACCCGCCTCGCCGGCGACGGCGTGAAGGCGCTCGCCGTCGCGGCAAACGGTGTCCTGCGATTTCCCGGCGACGGGCGTCTCTACGCCTTCTATGCCCAAGCCGTCCAGGGCGAGGCGACCGTGGCCGCCGCGCGCGGGATCGACCGATTCCCCGAGGTCGCCGAGTTGCAGCTGCTGCAGTCGCAGGAACAGCGCCGCAGCGGACGCGCCGACGACGCGCTCGAGTCGCTGCGTCGCGCCCTCGTGATCGACTCGACCCTCGACCAGGGATTCCTTCTCCTGGCGCAGGCGCAGGCCGATCACGGCGACGCCGATTCGGCGCTCGTGTCGGTGCATCGCGCGCTCGCCGCGGGCGATGACAGCGTCCTCGTCGCGCAGTTCGCCCTCGCTCGCGGGAACGCCCTCTTCCGCGCTGCCAACCAAAGCAAGGAACGGCGCGATTTTTCCGTGGCGCTCGGCTTTCTCGCGTTTGCCGACAGCGTGCACGCCACGCCGCAGTCGCGCTTCCTGTTCGGTGCCACCGCACTCGCCGTCTCGCAGGTTGCGGCAACCGAGGCTCCCAAGACCAACGAATGCGCCCTCTCGCGACTGGCGAGTTCACTCCTCCCGGTGGCGCGCGAGAAGCTCACGTTAGGCGCCGAGGTGGCTCCCGAAGCGGCGCGCCAGTACCTCACCTATGTGGATCAACTCGAACCGGTGGTCACGCGCCAGGTCGAGGCGCTCTGCGTGGCCGGCTCGCCGGGCGATTCGGGGGGGTGAGTGCGCCGCGCACTACGGCGCCGGCCTCCAGTTCTCGGGGAGCGGGACGCGATAGTAGCGATCGATGCGCCAGGCGCCGTCGTTCTCGCGCCGCCACTCCATCACGAAGCGTCCGTACTGCGCGCTCGGCGGCTGCCCGGCGAAGCGCAGCTTCTCGAAGTACGTCCCCCAGACCAGCGCTGTGGTGCCGAACAGTTCGACGGTGTCGGCCGTGGCCACCGCCGAGTCGACCACGACGCCGGGGAACGACTGCACGAAGGCACGGATCGAGTCGCGGCTGACGATCGGCGGAATTCCCGGTTCGAACAGCGTGCCGCCAGCGGTGAAGAACGCGGCGCTCGCATCGGCGTCGACCGCGCGCGCTGCCGCCGTGTAGGCATCGAGGCGCGCGAGGACTTCGGCGCGATCCGCCGCCACGTCGTGCGCGCGCTCGCCGCCCGCCTGCTCGGAACAGGCGAGCGAGGCGACGAGCAGCGCTCCGGCCGCAGCAATCGTCCCAATCGCCCGGGGGCGCAGGTGTGCAACGCGATCGTGTGTCGGCATTGGGGAGCATCTCCGCACTGTTTCAGTCTCACAATCTCGGGGCGCTCGCACCTACGCGCGAGAGGGCGGGCGCGGTGCTCTTCGGGGAGGTAGGCCGAGAACTGCCGCACCGGTGCGCCGCGAACGAGCCGCGCCGGCAAGTCGCGCAGAGCCCGCACAGCCCGCACAGCCCGCACAGCGGAGCCAGCGCGCACAGGCTGCGATCGAGCGGCGAACGCCAGACGATCAGCGAACGCCAGCCGCGATCACTCCCACCGAAAGACGCGTGCAGCGATCGCGATCCCGACCGCCGCGATGGCTGCAAGCGCGACGACATCGATGCGATGCGCCCACCAGCCACTCCCGTCCCACACCCCCTGCATCAGTGCGACCGCGTGCGTGGTGGGGAGGACGCTCGCGATCGCGCGCAACGCCACCGGCGCGCGCTCGAGCGGAAAGAACAGTCCCGAAATCGCCGCCATCGGATAGAGGAGCGCCGCCGAGATCGGCTGGGCAAAGCGCGCCGTCGGGACCATGCTGGCGATGATGAACCCCAACGATAGAATGCTGAGCGTGCCCACCAGCACCGCGGCGGTGAAGCTCACGACGTTCACCTGCATGGCTCCCGGGAAGATGCGCTTCCCCGCCAGCAGCAACAGCCCGAGCCCGATCACGGTGAAGACCATCTTCACCACCACGTGCGAGCCGAGAATGGTGATCGGCGAGAGCGGCGTGGCGCGCAGGCGCTTGAGGATCCCGCCTTCGCGATAGATGGCGATGATCGCTACCAGCGACGAGACCGCACCGAGCGCGATGAAGAGCGCCGCGAGGATGGCGACGTTGAACGGGGCGCCCGTGGCGTCGGGCGCCACTTCGCCGCCGAACGAACGCCCGAGCACCAGGAAGAGGATCACCGGAACGAAGAGCGTCCCGATCACCCCCATCGGTTCGCGCACGAAGATCTTCGCCTCGAGCCAGGTCAGTTTCCAGAATCCCTTGAGCATCGCCTATCCCCGCACAGTGTGGCCGGTGAGCGTGAGGAAGACATCCTCGAGCGACGGCTCGTTGGTACGGAAGCTGGTCACGCGAATTCCCTCGCGGGCGATGAAGGCAATCACTTCGGAGACGAAGGCGTCTCCCTCCCCCGACAGCGTGTGCGTGGTGCCATCGCTCGACGAGTCCTTGATCCCGGGGATGCTCGCGAGCCGCGCCTCGATCGCTTCGCCAGTACCGCTGAACGTCACGCGGCGCTGCGGACAGTGGCGGCGCACCAACTCGTCAGGCGTCCCCAACTCGATCGTGCGCCCGTGCTCGATGATCGCGACCCGGTCGCACAGGCGCTCGGCTTCCTCCATGAGGTGTGTCGTGAGAAGCACCGTGGTGCCACGCGCGCGAATGTCGGTCACCAGCTCCCAGATCGCGCGTCGCGCCTGCGGGTCGAGCCCGGTGGTGAGTTCGTCGAGGAAGACGACGCGTGGCTCGTGGATCAGGGCGAGCGCGATGAAGAGGCGCTGCTTCTGACCTCCAGAGAGCGTCATGAACCAGGCGTTGCGCTTCGGCGTGAGGCCCAACCGGTCGAGGAGCGCGTCGCTGTCCACCGCGCCGTCGTAGAGCGACGACCAGAGATCGACCGCTTCCCACACCTTGATGCGCTTCTGCAGGTGCGCCTCCTGATGCTGCACGCCGATCTGCTGCCGAAGGCGCGAGGCGTCGGCGTGCGGATCGAGCCCGAGGACCCGGATCGTTCCCGCATCGTGGCGGCGCAACCCTTGGATGCACTCCATGGTTGTGGTTTTCCCCGCCCCGTTTGGCCCGATGATGCCGAAGATCTCCCCCTCGCGCACCTCGAGCGAGACGTTCTGCACCGCGCGCGTGCTGCCGTAGCGCTTCTCGAGATGTTGGACTTCGATGACGGGACCGGCCATGCAGTCGCTACGCAAGTGGGTGGGCGATTGTGTCAGGTAACCTACACGCGATGAGCGCGACTGGCGCCCGCACGAGTGGCGAGACAGAATCCCGCCGATGAACGCGCACGCTTCCACCGCTCGCGCGCCGCACCCGTGGCGCTACGCCGTGCTCTACTTCCCCATGGGCTTGATGATCGGCTATCCGAGCGTCGCCCTGGGCTACCTCTCCGCACGCGCCGGCCTCGCCGTCTCGGCGGCAGCTGCAATGGTGGGGTCGGCGTTCTTTGCCCACGCCTTCAAGTTTCTCTGGGCTCCGCTCGCCGACTACTCGCTCTCGCGCAAGGCGTGGTATCGCATCGCCATCGCCGTGATGGCGGCGACGCTCCTCGCCATGACCGCGACGCCGATGCGAAGCGGGAACATCGCGCTCCTTTCACTGCTGGTCCTCACCGGGAATCTCGCCGCCACCTTCGTCGCGTTTGCCACCGAAGGGCTGATGGCGTTCAACGCCGGCGCCCACGGACGCGCGCGCGCGAGCGGGTGGTTCCAGAGCGGCAATCAGTTTGGACAAACGGCGGGGGGCGGGCTGGGACTCTGGCTCACGCGACACACACCCGCGCCATGGATCGCCGGCGTCGCGCTCGGTGTGCTGCTCCTCTGCTGCTCGTTGGCGCTGATGGGACTGGCCGAACCCGAGGCGACGCATCGTCACGCGCCCCTCGTCGCACGCGGGCGCGACGCGTGGAACGAACTCGTCTCGCTCCTCCGCAGTCGCGTCGGGCGCATCGGATTGCTCCTGGCGATTCTCCCCATTGGCACCGGGTCGGCGCAGTTCCTCTTCGGGTCGCTCGGCCCCGAGTGGAACGCCTCCGCCGACTCGGTCGCCTTCGTCCTCGGCGCGGGAGGCGGGATCGCGATCGTCGCGGGGTGCATGTTGGGGGGAGTGCTCGCGACGCGCGTGCAGAGCGCGCGGGCGTACGCCATCGCCTGCGCGATCTCGGCGTCGGCGGCACTTCTCCTCCTCGTCTCGCCGCGCACCTCGTTTGGCTATGCCGCCAGCACACTCTTCTACTCGTTCGCCCTCGGACTGTGCACTGCGACGCTCACCGGCATGGTGATGGAAGTCATCGGGGATCGCTCCGCGGCCACGAAGATCAACGTGTACTTCGCGATGAACACACTCTTCGGTCTCCTCATGCTTCGCGCCGACGGGTGGGCCCACGACCGCTGGGCGACAAGCGGGATGCTCCTCCTCGAATTCGGCGTTGGCGCTGCCTGTCTCGCGCTCTTTGTGTTCCTCGAGCGGCGCGTGCGAGGGACTGAGCTGCCGGTAGTCGTGTCATGACGGGCGCGGCGTGTTGCACCCTCGCTCTGAGCGGAGCACCCGCGCCTCGAGGGGTAACGCCGCGCGACACCGCGGTGTAGGATTCTCGCTCCCCACGACACCCGGTAAACGCCCATGCCCCGCTATCTCGTCGCGGTGTCCCACGAACCGACGTTCGGCGCCTGCGTGCACGCCGTGGAGGTCTTCCTGCGCACCGGCTCGCACTTCCTCACGCATGCGGATTGGGGATGTCTCGACGGCGAGCACACCGCATGGATCATCCTCGAATCCGATTCGCACGAGCACGCGCGCAACGTGGTCCCACCCGACTTTCGCGCCCACGCCAAGGTCACGCAGCTCAACGGATTCTCGCAGGAGCGGCTCGACGAGATGAAGCGAAGCCACGACAGCCAATGATTGGCAACATGCGCCGCTCATGAGGAAGCCCGTCATCCTCGCCGTCGACGACGACGCCGCAGTGCTCGGCGCGATCGAACGCGACCTGAGGCAGCAGTATCGCGCAGAGTACCGCGTCATGAAGGCGGGGACCCCCGCCGAAGGGCTCGAGACCGCGAGGGAACTCGCCGCGCGCAACGTCCCCGTCGCGCTCTTCCTCGTGGACCAGCGCATGCCGGGAATGACCGGGCTCGAACTCCTGGCCCAGGTGATGCCGCTTCATCCCGACTCGCGTCGCGTTCTCCTCACAGCCTACGCCGACACCGACGTCGCTATCGCCGGGATCAACTCCATCGGGCTCGATCACTACCTGATGAAGCCGTGGGATCCCCCCGAGCAGCGCTTGTATCCCGTCCTCGACGACCTGCTCGCCGAGTGGCGCGCGCGCGTCATTCCGTCGTTTGAGGGGATTCGGGTGATGGGGTCGCAGTGGTCGCCCGCGTCGTACGAGACCAAGGAGTTCCTGTCGCGCAATCGCGTCCCGTACCAGTGGGTCGACCTCGACCAGGATGCCACGGCGCGCGCACTCGCCGAGTCGCTCGCTGGCGGCGTGGAGAAGCTCCCGATCGTCGTCTTCCCCGACGGCACGCACCTCGTCGCACCATCCAACGTCGAGCTGGCGGCCAAAGCCGGAATGCAGACGATGCCCGCGCGCCCGTTCTACGACGTGATCGTGATCGGCGGCGGGCCGGCCGGTCTCGCCAACGCGGTGTACGGCGCGTCGGAAGGATTGCGCATGGCGATCGTCGAATCGCATGCCACCGGTGGCCAGGCCGGGACCAGTTCGTTGATCGAGAACTACCTCGGCTTCCCCTCGGGCGTAACCGGCGCCGACCTCGCGCATCGCGCCACTGCCCAGGCGCGACGATTCGGCGCCGAAGTCATCGCCGGTCAGGCCGTGGTCGGACTGCGGCGCGAGGATCCGTATCGCGTCGTCGTTCTCGCCGACGGAACCGAACTCACGGCCTACTGTGTGGTGATCACCACCGGGATGAGCGCGCGCAAGCTCACCGTTCCCGGACTCGAAGCGCTGCAAGGGCGCGGCGTCTACTACGGCGCGGCGATGTCTGAAGCGGCGCGCTACCGCGGTACCGACGTCTGCGTGGTGGGCGGAGCCAACTCCGCCGGCCAGGGGGCGCTCTTCTTCTCTCGTTATGCTCGGCGCGTGTACATCCTCGTGCGCGCCAACGGGCTCGAACCGGTGATGTCGCAGTACCTCATCGACCGCATCCACGCAACGGAGAACATCGAGGTCGTGCCCAACGTCGACGTGGAGTCGGTCGCGGGTGAGGGTTCGCTGACGACGGTGGTGACGAAGCATTCGAAGTCGGGCGAACGTCGCACGATCCCCGCGTCGGCGATGTTCATCTTCATCGGCGTGAAGCCGCATGCGGATGCGTTCGCCGGGGTGCTCGAGCTCGACGACTCCGGCTCGATCCTCACGGGGGGAGACCTCCCGCGCGAGCACGGGCGCGAGCGCGGATGGCCGCTCGCCCGTGCACCGTATGCATTCGAGACGAGCATGCCCGGCGTCTTCGCCGCGGGCGACGTGCGCGCCGGCGCCAACCGACGCGTCGCTGCCGCCGTGGGTGAGGGATCGGCAGCCATCTACTCCGTCCATCGCTACCTCCGCACCGTCTAGCCGAGGGCTGCAGCCGTGACGGACGAATCATCGACCCTCGAAATCCTGCTCACGCATCGCAAGCTCGGAGGCGCGCCGAAACGCGAGCATGTCTGGCTGGTCGAGCGCGGTGTGCGGCGCTTCGTCAGGGCAGGCGAGATCCTCACGAAAGGCGGTGCGCTCGCCGACGGGATGCACATCATCCTGTCGGGACACATCGTGATTCACGTCGATCGCGGCCTCGGCTCGCACAAGATCTTCGAATGGCACGGTGGCGATGTCGCCGGCAACCTCCCGTATTCGCGTGGCGCCCGCGCCCCGAACGACGCGGTGGCAATGGCCGACACCGAGCTCCTGATGATCCCGCTCGATGCACTGGAGGAGATGAAGCACACCTGCCCCACGGTCACCACCGCGTGCGTGCACGCGATGCTCGACCGGGCGCGTGACTTCAATTCCAGCGACCTGCGCGACGAGAAGCTCGTCTCCCTCGGTCGGCTCGCTGCCGGACTGGCGCACGAGTTGAACAATCCCGCCTCAGCCGCCGTGCGCAGCGCCAAGCTCCTCGCCGCCGGGTTGAGCGGCGCCGAGCGAGCGGCCGCCGCGTTAGGCGCGGCCCGCCTGTCCGACGAGCAGCTCGCGGCGATCGAACGCGTACGCGCGTTATGCGCCGAGACCGTGAGCGTCCCGCGATCGGCGATGGCGCGCGCCGATCGGGAGGACGAGATCAGCGACTGGCTGGCGGACCACGGCGCCTACGCCGGCTGCGCCGAGCCGCTTGCAGAGACCGCGGTGACGATCGAACTGCTGGACGAGTTGGCAGCGGTGGTGTCCGGACGTCCGCTCGATGCTGCACTCTGTTGGATCTCGAGCGGGTGCCACGTGCGCACCCTCGCGCGTGAGATCGAGACCGCAACCTCGCGCATCCACGACCTCGTGGCGAGCATCAAGGGGTTCACCTTCATGGATCGCGCCACCTCGCCCGAACGTCTCGACATCCGGCGGGGAATCAACGACACCTTCATGATGCTCGGGGCGAAGTGTCGTTCGAAGAGCGTGAACGTATCGGTGCACTTCGCTCCCGACCTCCCCGACGCGCACGCGGTCGGTGCGGAGCTCAACCAGGTCTGGATGAACCTGATCGACAACGCGCTCGACGCGCTTCCCGTCGGCGGCAACCTCACCGTGGAAGCGCGCGAGGAGCTCGGGCGCGTGGTCGTGCGTATCATCGACGACGGCGCCGGCATCCCGCCCGAGGTGATCAAGCGCATCTGGGACCCGTTCTTCACCACCAAGGGCGTCGGACAGGGGACCGGACTCGGCCTCGACATCGTGCGTCGCATCCTGCAGCGACACGAAGGGGAGATCGACGTCGAGTCGCGTCCCGGGCACACCGAGTTCCGCGTCAGCCTCCCGATCGAGCCGCCGGCAGTCGTCGTTTAGTTCACGATCGGCCGAGGCGCTGGTGCCACCAACGCCCTACGGCGAGCGGCGGCGCCCCACCCGCGCGATCATCGGCCAGTACGCTGCCCGGCGCTCGTCCCCCGGCCAGACCTCATCGAGTCGCACGACGAACTCGAGGAGCGGGTCCGTTGTTTCGGCGTCGCGTGCATGGCGGAGCGCGGACCAAGTCCCGATGTATCCCGTCAGCTGCATGCGGGTGAGCAGGGCGTCGATGCGCCACTCGCCGATCGGGATCTCCTCGTAGGGGAAGGCGAGTTCACGATACCCCGTCTCGATGTGCGCACGTTCGGCCGGCCAGTAACGCCCCACGCGTTCGCGATAGAACCAGTCGATGACCGCATCGACCTCGGGATCGACCATGACCATCCCGTAGCTCCACGCCGCGACGATGCCCGCGGGCTTGAGGACGCGCGCGACCTCGGCGTGAAAGGCATCGGGATCGAACCAGTGCAGGGCCTGCGCGATCGTCACGAGGTCCACGCTCGCCGCATCGAGCCCCGACGCTTCTGCCGGCGCCTCCACGTAGCGCACGCGCGGATTCGCGGTCGCGTGTTGCAGCTGCCGGGCGCTCGAGTCGGTGGCATGAACGCGTGCGAAGTGATCGGCGAGGAGCACTGCCGCCTGCCCGTTCCCCGTCCCGACGTCCCACGCGAGATCGTGCGTTGGCGCCAACGACGCGATGTGCGCGACAAACGGCGGCGGGTAGGTTGGGCGGAACGACGCGTAGTCGGCGGCTTGGGGGGAGAAGTGGTCAGGGGTTGGCGACATGCGGCAGCGGGCGAGAGAGGACGGCGCGCGTGACGTTCCCCGACCAGAGCCGAACGCGCAAGGGGACGCCCTCGCCTACGTCATCCTGGTCGCCGCACTACGTCATCGTTCGGATGAAGCATTGCGCGGAGCGGCGACAGGTTGGGGATGCGCGCCGGGACATTCCCGGCGTCCCACCCCGACCCTCTCGAGCCATGCCGAACCTCATCGCTGCTCTCGCCGCCCCCGTCCGACTGCGTGCCGTCGGTCGCATCGTTGCCATCGTCGTGGCCAGCTGCGCCTTGGCGGCATGTGGCCAGATGATCTCGCTCGATGGAGTGGATCTCGACTTCTGCAAGAACGTCGGCCCGCTTCAGCGAGTGAAGGTCTCTCCGAGCCAGTTGCTCCTGCAGACCGGCGACAGCGCGTACGTCACCGTCTCGCAACTCGACGCCAGGGGAAACGACCGCTTTCTCTGCAACGCCGAGATACCGGTGATCTCGGTCAACCCTGCCGAGGTTGCGAAGGCGTCCAGCTATCTCTTCGGTATGTGGATCTGGGGTGCGGAGCCCGGTAGCGCGGTTGTGCGTGCTTCGGTCGGATCGATCGGCGCAAACGTCTCGGTGACTGTCAAGGCGCGGTGAGTTGGACGTGGGCCGCGTGGTGGCTCATCGCCTTCCCGGTCGCCACGCTGCGCGTGGTGGCGCGGCACGCCGATCACTTCCCGCCTCTCTACCTGCACATTCTGGGTGGGACGATCATGCTCACCTGCGGGGCGGCCAACCTCTACATCGGCGCAACACGCCACTTCTTCGCCTGGCACCGGTTGATCGGGCAGACATATCTGATCGGTGGCGGCGTGGGCGCCCTGGTGGCGTTCGCGCTCGCGGTCGGCCCCGCTCACCCACTCGCCGGCGGGGAACCGTTCACCCTTGCGGCCGTCACCAACGTCGGTATCTCGATCGGGACGCTCGCCGTCGCCTGCATGCTCGCCTCGGCGATGGCCTATCGCGCCATCCGCAACCGGCGCATCGCCACGCATCGCGACTGGATGATTCGCAGCTATGTGCTCGTCTGGTCGTTCGTCTTCTGTCGACTCGCGAGCCGGGTCCCGGCCATCGGCGATCTCGGCGGCGGAGAGGCTTTTATCTGGCTGTCGTGGGTTGGCCCGCTGGTACTATGCGAGGTCGCGCTGCAATGGAAGCAGGGGAGCGCGGCCAGGACTGCACCGCGTTAGGCGTCGGCGGGCGCGGCGGGGCGAACGACGCGCACGACGCGTAACTCCTATTGCCGCAGCCGGATGCTGATGATCCGGTCGAGTTTGGGATACTCCTTGTCGAGAAAGCGATTCGACTCCCCGTAGAAGCGCCGCGGATTCCCCATCGGCGCGGCACTCGACGGGATCTCGCCATAGCCCGAGTAGATGCTGTCTGCGGCCTCCATCCCCTCGATCACCAACCCGATCGGGGCGAAGCCGAGCGAATCGAGCGTGGGGTTGTCGCGCAGGTTGAAGAAGAGCGTGGTGCTCCGGTCACGCGGCGTGTTCTGCGCGAACGTGAGCGCGCCGCGCACGTTGCTCGCCCGCACCGAGTCGCGCGGAAGCTTGCGTGCGCGCCAGATCGCGTCGGTCGCCGGACTGGCGGCCATTCCGAATTGGGCGATGTAGAACGGGAGCACCCGATAGAATCGCGTGTCGTCGTAGAAGCCGGCGCGTGCGAGGTTGTAGAAGCGGTCGACGCCAGCCGGCGCCCACGCACGCACGAGTTGGAGCACCATTGTCCCGCGCGACGTCTCGACGTCGAAGAGCGCCGTGTCCGGAGCGTGCGTCTTCCAATACGAGTGCGCCGGATTGGCGAGGCGTGCGCGCCGCTGCGCCGCTGTCAATTGTGGGATGCTGTCGCTTTGCGCAGCGGCGGGGTGCGCGAGGAGAGCAGCGGCGAGGAGCAACAGCTCGGCGGTGGAGGGAAGTCGCAGGCGTATCGGCATGCCGCGAACTAGCGTTGACACCGCGCCCGCCGCAAGTGCGCGGGGCAACGGTATCGCGCTGCGCTCGAGCGTCCGATCATCAGCCCTGGGGCGCGCGTCTCCCGACGCTCCCCTACCGCGCGAGCCTCGGCGCGCTCTCCGACTCCCCCGACTGCCGCCGCATCACTCGTCCGGCGTGCGCGAGCGTCACCAGTTCCCGCGGAAAGAAGCGAAACGGGTCGCACTCCCCCCGGTCCACGCGCCCCAGCCGCTCATACTCCCACGGGCATCCTCCCATGCACGTGGGGAGTGCCGAGCAGTTGGAACAGCCGCGACGTCCCGACGGGTCGTAGCGCGTCCATCGCGCACGCTCCCCTACCGCGTTAGGCACCGGCGTTCCCGATACATGGCCGATTGCCTGCGACGCGTCGCGGTCGATCTGGTTCCAGCACTTGAAGATCAAGCCGCTGGGAGCAATGACGTAGCCGAGCGACGATTCGACCGAGCAGATCGCCCCGCAAATCGGCCCCGGAAGTGCGGCCGAAGGGGCGATGCCGCGACGCAACAGCTCCGCGTCGAAGCGTATCGAGAGCCGCGCGCGCTCCTCATCGCTCAGCACGTCGTCGACCACGTGCGCGCAGGCTCCGGTGGAATCGACGACGAATCCAAGGCTGACGTGCGCCTGCGGAACCACGTCGGCGTCGATGAGCACGTCGAGCAGATCCCCCAGCGACGCCGCGTTTCGGCGGTCGACGTTGATGCGGAGGTTGACGGGGAGGCCCGCAGCCAGCGCCTCCCGCGAGTTGGAGACGATCCGGTGCCAAGTCCCCTGTCCTCCGTGCAACACGCGGCGCCGGTTGTGCACGTCGGGGAGGCCGTCCAGCGTGACCTGCACCATGTCCCACTCCCCGAGCGCTTGCAGGCGCGCGACGATGTTGGGCGACAGGAAGTACCCGTTGGTCACGATACCCCGCGCCACGCGCAGCGCGCGCGACTCCCCCCACGCATTCGTGAAGCGTTGCACCCGTTCGAGGATTTCGGGATGCAACAGCGGCTCCCCGCCGAACCAGGTCGTGGTGATGGCGCGAGCGCACGCCGATCGGTCGACGATGAAGCGCATCAAGTCGCGCTCGATCGCCGGCGACATCACCTCCTGCCGATGCGTCTCGAAGCAGTAGGTACAACGAAAGTTGCACTGAATCGTTGGAGCGATCGTGAGCAGGAGCGTGTCGGGAGCGGCGAGCGATCGCCGTCGGATGTCGAAGAGCGCCGCCCGTTCGTCGAATCCTTCGGGCACGAGGACGCCCGCCTGCACCAGGCGTTGCTCGAGCTGGTCCGGCAAGTCACGCTCCGTCGCCAGCGGCGCCGGGAACTGCGGCTCGCGCCCGCCATCCTGCGCGCCGAGCACCGCCGCGCTGCGCGCCGCGCCGAACTCCGCGTCGTCGAGTTCGAGCAGCGCGCCGGTGAAGGCGTTGAAGACCAGGTGCCCACCCCCCACGGCTGCATCGGCAACCGTGTTGTAGCGAGATGGGGCGAACCGCATGTGCCGCGCGCCTACTTGAAGCGCTCGACGAGAGCCTCGCCGAGCTCCGTCGCCCACGCCACTCGCTCTCCGGATTTGGTTACGCTGCCGGGGGCGGTGTCGGGCGCAACGATGTAGCGCTTCGGCTTGCAGTGCGGGGCATTCGGGTCGTCGGGATCGGCCACGATGTACTTGCGACCGGAACAGACCGGAGCATCAGGAGCATCCGGATCGATCGGAATCTCCTTGTATCGATGCGGGTCGGGCTTCCCCGACGCGATCGTGCCGACGCCCCCGCCCGAGAGCGCGTGCTCCAGCGCGCGCACTGTTGGTGTGCGTGGGATAAAGTCCCGTCCCTCATCTCGATTCGTCATGTGCGTCGCCTCGACAGCTTGATGGTGTCGATGTGCGCGTCTTCGCGGCATCGTGATCCGAATGTGAGGAAGCTCGGAAACACACGCCACCCTGTGGCGCGCGCGCGACGGGGCTCGTCACATTTCGCGTGCGCGCCAGTCTCGAGCATACAAACTGTTTAGTGCCGGCAGCGCCACGCACGGCGCAGAATTGCTACCTCAGCCGTTCGATGGCTCGCAGCTAGAGCGCGCGCTCGAAGGACTTGCCGCTCGTCGCATCGACGTCGCATTCGTCCTCGCTCGCTATCACTCCCATCCCAGCGCTCCCGCCACCGACACGCGCAGCGCGCGCATCGCCGGCCACGCGCACGCCGCCACCGACACCACGAGCACGAGCGCGAGCCATGCCACCACGCCATACATCTCGGGGACATAGCGCACGGGGACTCGCAGCATGATGCGCGCAAACGCCGACGCCAGCGCTGCGCTGATCGGCACCGAGAGCGGGATCGCCACCGCCCAACTCAGCAGTGCGATCGTGAGTCCCTCCACCTGCACGAGCGAGACGATCTGCCCGTGTCCGGCGCCGATTGCGCGCAACACCCCGATTTCCCGCGTCCGCTCCAGCACCGACAACCCCATGGTCGAGCCGAGGGCGAGTCCACCGACGAGGAGCATCAGCCACCCCACCGATGCCAGGAAGTCGACGACGAGCAGGAGGTGATCCTCGATCACCCGACGCCCCTCGGCGACGAGCTGGCTCGACGACACCGGCATCCCCGCGTCGCCGAGCGCCGAGCGGAGGCGGAGTATCAGGTCGATCGTCGCGCTCTCGCTCTCGTACGCGCTCGCCACGACGACGCTCGTTGCAGCTGGGCGACCGCGCAACGCGTCGAGTGCCTCGCGCGGCGCGAACGCGGTCGCCGTCGGCCCCGACTCGGCGACGCCGACCACCGTCCACTCGCTCGCTTCACCATCGATGAGGAGCCGCGTGCGACCGCCGAGCCGAAGGGACGGTTCGGCACGGACGAGAGCGCGGTTGACCACGATCACCCGGTCGTCGCCAGCTGCCATCCAGCGCCCCGAGTCGGGACGGGGCACGAGAAGATGCGTTGCGGCTGGCGGGGCGACTATCGCGAAGGAGTTTCCACGCACGCCATCGCCATGATCGAGGATCGCCCGCGTCCCCGTCCACGTCTCGAGTGCACGCACCCCCTGCACCGACCGCACCACCGAATCCAGACGCGCCGGATCCTGTGGATCGGTCAGCCGAAGAGAGAAGTCGAAGTGCTGGGCCTCGAACATGAGGTCGGTCGCGCCGATGACCGAGGTGCGCAAGTTCTGCGAGCCGAGAAAGACGGCGCCGCCGCTCGAGAGGGCGAGGAGGGTGAAGGCCAGGCGCTGTCGACGGCGAAAGGCATTCCGAAGCGAGAGGACGATCGGACGCGAGACGCCGCGGATCCGCTGAGAGAGCGCGCCGGGGTCGGCTGCCGACGAAATCCCCACGTCGCGTAGTGCCTCGTTGACCGCGATGCGACAGCCGCGCCAGACCGGGAGCGCAGCGGCGAGCACGGGCACCAGAAGTCCAACGACGATCTGCAGTGCGATGACCCACATCGGAATCCCGTACGACTGCACCTCGAAGTTGAGCATCTCCCCCTTGAGCGCGGCGTATGCGCGCCCTCCGGCGATCGACACCGGGAGCGCCAGCGCGACGGCCACCGCGCCGAGCAGCGCCGCCATCGACAGGTACATCAGCGCGAGCTGTCCCCACGCCGCACCGATCGTCTTCATGACTCCGATCTCGCGCACCTGCCCGACCAACAGCGCCGACATCAGGTTGACGACGAGGAAGGCGCTCAGGAGAAGCGCCATCACGGCGAACGCTCCCTGCGTGTAGAGGAGCGAATCCATCTGGGCGGCGTGCGGATGCTCGCCAGGAACCGGCACGCTCACGTCACTCACATGGTATCCAGCCGCCTCGAGCGCCTTCGCCACGGCGTACGCCCGCTCGCGCACGCCCTCCTGGTCGAGCGAGCCGTCGCCGATCAGCAGCTGCAACTCGTCGAGCGTGGCAGGAGCGTGCAGCTGCTCGAGCGTCGCCTGTGTCACGAAGCCGTAGACCACGTGCTCCATCCACCCCGGTGCAAGCCCGACGTCACGGGCGATCCCGGTGATCGGCACGCTCACCGGCTCGCCATCGCCGCGGGACAGACGAACCTCGTCCCCCACCGACGCCCCCGACATGTCGAGCGACGAGTGCTCGATGACCAGCGCGCCGTCGCGCGGCGGCCAGCGCCCGCTGAGCGGCTCGACGGTCCCGATGCGAATGTCACCGAAGTCTCCCACGGTGAAGAGCATCGCCGTGAACGTCGCACCCCCGATTTGTACGCGTGCGATCGTCGTCCTGTGCGCCTGTGCCATGCGCACGTCCGGTTGCGTGCGCGCCAACGCGAGAGCCGACTCGTCGAGGTCGGCCACACGCAGCGTCGCCGAGGCAGGGTTGCTCTTGTGGAATCCCTCCCGCGTTGCGACCTCCACCAGTGCCCACGCGTTGAGGATCACCCCGGCGCCGGCGAGCGACACGGCGATCGCCACGATCACGAGGATCGTGCGCCCGCGATGCAGCCAGCTGTCGCGCAGCACCTTGCGCCAGCGCGGACTAAGCATGGACGACATCCGCGCCACCCTCGACAATGCGCCCGTCGCTGATGGTGATCGCCTGCGACGCGCGGCGCAACGCCGCTCCCTCGTGCGTCACCAGCACCACCGTCTTGCTCCCGCCACTCGTCTCGACGATCCCGGCGAACAGGTCGAGGATCGCTTGCGCCGTGCGCGAATCGAGGTTCCCTGTTGGCTCGTCGGCGAGCAGCAGGGGCGGATCGTTGGCCAGTGCGCGGGCGATCGCCACCCGCTGTTGCTGCCCCCCCGAAAGGCGCGACGGAAGCTTGTCCCCCTGATCGGCCACACCTAACGAATCCAGCAGGTCGAACGCCCGGGCGCGCCGCTCGCGCGACGGCCACACGTCGCAGAAATCCATGGGGAGCATGACGTTCTCTGCCACGGTGAGCGTCGGGAGGAGCTGGAAGAACTGGAAGACGATCCCCACGTTTCGCCCTCGCCACGCCGACATCGCCCGCTCGCCGAGTGCGTGCACCGCCGTCCCGTCGACCAGGATCTCACCGCGCGTCGCCCGGTCGATCCCGCCGATGAGGCTCATCAGCGTCGACTTCCCGCTCCCCGACGCACCGACGATCGCCGTGAACGCCCCGCGCTCGATTGTCAGCGACACATCGTGCAACGCCACGAAGACGCCTGCTGCGGATGGGTAGTCCTTCCCCACGCCGCGCAACGTGATGAGCGGATCGGAGAAGGGTCGGGAGGTATCGGTCATGGCTGGTGGAGTCGAGGGTGCCGCAACCTACGAACGGCGGCTCGCATCGCGGCTACCGTCCATCGGTCTCACGACACCGTTCAGCGAAGCGCGCCTCCAGGGCGCACTCGCTTCGAGGTACTCTGGGAATGCGCGCGTGCGTACCAACTACCGTCTCGAACTGGAGTCGTCTCATGATCCCTCGCTTGCTGCTCGTCATCTCGCTCGGCATCTCGCTCGCCTCTTTCACGCCCGTCGCCGTCGGCGCGCAGCACGACGGCGGCAGCGGCGGCTCAGGTGGCCCATCGGCGACGACCGCGCCACGGGAAGGCGCACAATTCGCCTTCCTCATCGGACTGTGGGACGTCGTCGTGACACCGAAGAACACGAGCCTCGCCGCGCGCATACATGGTGCCCCTCGTTTTCGCGCGACGTGGAAGGCGTGGAAGGCCTTCGACGGCTTCGGCATCGAGGATGAGCTCCGGATCAGCGACCGATCAGGCAACCCGAGCACCCTCGCCCACGCGATGCGCACCTTCGACCCGGCAAAGGGACGCTGGACGCAGACCATGCTCGACGTCTATCGTGGACGCTTCACCACTGCCGACGGCAGCTGGGCGAATGGAGAAATGACGTTGACGAGCACCGGAACCGACGCCGAGGGGAAGCCTTCGCTCACCCGCTCGCGCTTCTATGACATCACGCCGACCGCGTTCAAGTACCAGAGCGACCGGTCGACGGATGGCGGCCGCACCTGGGAGACTGCCGTGCTGAAGATGGAAGCCAAGCGCGTCGCCGCCGTCGCGCCGCGATGACCGCGCCAGCCACGGGTCCTGGGCGCACCGTGTTGCCTGCACCGCCTCCGACGGCGGGGCGGCGACCGAGCCCTGCTGCCCGTGGTTTGACATGGTTGCACCTCTTTCTCGCCTGGCTCCCGGTCTGGGTCCTCTACTCCTCGCTGATCGCGGCGGCGCATGGGGCGAGTCTCGCGCGCGCGGCGATCGCCGGTTCGCGCGCAGTCGGCATCGCCGCCCTGCTCGGACTCCTCGTCCAACGCTTCACCGATCGCCTGCAGTGGCCGCGACCGCTCAACGTGCGATTCGTAGCGGCGCATGCCTTCGGCGCGCTCGCCTTCGCTGGCGCATGGGTGGGGCTCGTCTCGCTCCTCGAGCGGGTGGTCGGTGGACGATGGTTCCTCCCGCCTTCGGGGCTCTTCGCCTTCCTTATTCTCGGTGCCTTTCTCTACTTCATGGTGGCTGGAATCGCGTACGCCGTGCGCGCCACCGAACGCGCCGCGCGCGCCGAAGCTGCCGCGGCAACCACGCAGCTCGCCGCGCTGCGCGCCCAGCTCAACCCGCACTTCCTCTTCAATGCGCTGCACGCCGTCGTGCAGCTGATCCCCATCGAGCCTAAACGCGCCGCGCAGGCCGCCGAGGAGGTGGCGACGCTCCTTCGCACCGTCATCGAGGAGGATCGCGACCTCATTCCACTCGAGGACGAGCGCCGGTTCGTCGAGCGCTACCTGGAGGTGGAGCGCGTTCGATTCGGCGATCGCCTGCAGGTGCGCTTCGACATCGACCCTTCGCTCGGCGATGCGCTCATTCCATCGTTTGTCGTGCAGACGCTGGTGGAGAACGCGGTCCGACACGGCGCCGCGCCGCAGGTTGAGGCGACCGCCATCGTCGTGTCGGCGCGCGCGACCGGCGAGCGATTGATCTTGACGGTGCGCGACTCTGGCGTAGGGATGGCCGGCCTTGCGCCTGGCGGTGGCGAGCAGGTCGTCGTCCTCCCGCAGTCCGCCGGGACGGGACTTCGACGCCTCGCCGAGCGGCTCGAGGCGCTATACGGACGACGGGCAGCGCTCTCGCTCGCCTCGGAACCCGGGCGCGGCTTCACTGCGATGGTCGCCCTCCCGATCGAACGCGGAGAGGACGCGTAGCGTGATGGCGGGACCCGAGGGAGTCAGGACGCTGATCGCCGACGACGAGCCCGTTGCTCGCGCCGGTTTGCGACAGATGCTCGGGGCGCACGACTGGATTCGGTGTGTCGGCGAAGCGGCGCACGGACTTGCCGCCGTCGAGGCGATCAACATGCTGCGCCCCGAGCTCGTCTTCCTCGACGTGCAGATGCCCGGGCTCCTCGGCACCGAGGTGCTGGAACGCATCGCGCACCAACCGTTCGTCGTCTTCACCACCGCGTACGGGCAGCACGCCGTGACGGCGTTCGAGCTCGGTGCCGTCGACTACCTACTCAAGCCGTTTGGAGAGGAACGACTCGCGGCGGCACTCGAACGCGTGCGCGCGGCACTGGGCGAACCGGTCGCGACGCCGCCGCTCGACCGGCTCGGCGAGGTGCTCCGCAACGGGCCGATGACTCGGCTCTTCGTTAGGCGCGGCACGGCCATCGTTCCTCTCGCCGTGTCGGAGGTCGCCTGGTTCGAAGCCGACGGCGATTACGTGGTCGCGCACGCCGGCGGTGCGCGCCACTGGGTTCACCTGGCACTCAACCGGCTGGAAACACGGCTCGACCCGGCGAAGTTCGTGCGCATCCATCGTACGCACATCGTGAACCTCGACTTCGTTGCCGCCTTTCGCCGGCATGGGCGCAGTGGGATGACCGCCGAGCTGCGCAACGGCGTGCAGCTGGCGGTGAGCCGTCAGCGGGCGACGGAACTGCGGAAGCTGGGGATGTGAGCGGCGCCTCAAGCTCTGACCGATCCACGCGGGTAGAGTGTGGCACGATGAAGCGTCACGCTACGTCATGGAGAGCCAGGGCGAGTTGAAGACGTGCAGCGCCAGCAGGGCCACCCCCACGGCGTACGGTCGTCCACCAAACGTCTGGGCGCCTCGACTCTTGCCGAGGTAGTAGAACCAGCACGCCGCGATGAAGGCCAACTCCACGAACCACCATCCAAGGGGGAGCAATTGCCACAGTCCGAGCCCGACATGCGCGCTCGACCCGGGCCACAACGCCAAGTCACCGGGATGCATTACCCAGTCGAGGACGAAGTGCGAGAAGACGGCGATTCCCATCGCCAGCGCCACCGCTCCTCCGCGTTTGAGGAACGCAGCGCTGTATAGCGCCGCCCAGACGAGCGACATCGCCAGCGAGTGCGACCAATCGATGTAGTCGAGCGAAAAGCCTGGCGTGACACCCGGCGTCATCGTCACCCGCTCGAGCCCGAAGTAGACAAACGGGCCAAAGAGGATATCGAGCACGCCGACGCCGATCAGCAATCCCCATGTGGGCGCCTCGGGTCGCGCGCCCTTGATGGCCAGGCCCGCGGCGAAGTGTCCCACGTACACCGCTAAGCCCTCCCGCGAGGTCGGTCGAGCCAAGCGAGCAGCGGGACCGGTAGGAGGAATCCTACCAACACGAAAGCGGCGAGTCCGGTAGCGGACATGCGAATCTCCCGGGAATCGAGTCCGCGATGGGGCGGAGGAGCACGGTCAGCGCCAATCGGTCGATCATTCGTGCCCCGGGCGGGCGACGCCTTCGCTGCCCACCCCGCCGCGAAGCGGAGGGATGGTCCTAGAGTACCGGTCGCGCCGCCAAAACACAAATCGACGTGGCGTCTCGCGCAGCCACTGGGTCTCGACTCGACTTGATATGGCTGCACCGCGACGTTTGGCATTCGACGGGTGTCGAGTCGTTGCCCTCGCTCCTCATCTACGCCAAGAACAAAGCGGCGACGTCTACCATCAGCGGCGCCTCTACTCCCGCCGGCCGCCAGGTGAGCGTCTCAGTCTGCGGAATCGGAAAAGTCGCGTCCGGAGTCCACACCTCGGCCCGGCGCTTCTCGATGTCGATAACCCAGTACACCGGCACTCGCATCTCCTGGTAGAGTCGGCGTTTGGTGAATCGATCGAAGCGTGCCGTCGATGGGCTCGACACCTCGGCCGCCAACGCCAGCGTCATCACCGCATCCCACTCCTGCGCCTCGCTGTACGCCGAACCGACCACGAAGACGTCGGGCTGCACGAGCACGTCTTCGAGTCCACCGAAGGAAATGTCTGCGGGAGACACGTGCACTTCGCCGAGTCGGTGCAGGCGAACGTATTCGCGAAGCTGCATCGCGAGGTTGAGCACGACGCGCTGGTGCATCCGACGAGGCGAAGGGCTCACCAGCAGCTCGCCATGCACCAGCTCGTAGCGATTCCCGTCATCGGGGAACGCCAGCACTTCCTTCCTCGTGTAGAACTGGTCCAACGCGGCGGGCATGGACATAGCTTCGCCTCGGCTCGGCGGCGCGCGCAAGTGATGAGAGGTTGCCGCATGCCCCACGATCGGGGAGTGCGGCGTCGGCGCTCGCATCAGTTCACTGCGACGCGGATCATCTCGTTGCGAGTGGCGACCCGCTTCACGAAGCGGGAAGGTGCGAGGGGAGCTACGCCTTGAGCACCCCCACCACCTTGTCGAACGTCGACTTCTCGGCCGTGTGCGAGACGGCAAACGTATTCACCAGGTTGTTGACCAGCGGGTCGCCGACGCTCCGGATCTCGTAGCCAGTGTCCTTGATGTACTGCGCTCCCCACGGCTTGAGGTTATCGAGGAAGCGCACACCAGCCTGGAATCGCTCGGTGGTGATTTGCGCGTCCCCGTTGAACATCGTGAGGTAGCGCATCTTGTCGCCGCAGATGCCGGAATTGAGCGTGAGCACGGCGATCAGCGGGAGGTTGAGCGCGTGCGAGCGATACCAGTCCGAAAAAGCGAAGGGGTGATTGAGGATCGAATCGGGGCGTTTCGAATTCTCATAGTGCTCGCGCGCTTGCGCACAGAACTTGTTGAAGCGCACCGTCTCGGCCAGGCGCCAGATGAACTTGATGATCAGTTCGACCGCCGAGATCACGAGGTTCACGAGACCGCCGGCCCCGAACGCCGCGGCATCCATCGCCAGTGAGCCCGCTCCCTTGAGTACGTCGTAGAGGCCGGAGAAGACCGACGCCGTCATCGCGCGGTTGATCGAGTCGACGACCGTGGTCGGGTGTCCCTGCGCGATCTCGACGCCCCGCCCTTCCTTCCAGGTGCGGAACTTGGTGACCGACGCATCGAGCATCGTCGCGCACGACTTCACCACGTCCATGCTCGACCCGATGTACGGCGCCGCTTTCGCTGCCACGAGTTTGGCGATCGCCTTGATCAGCTGCTTGATCGTCCCGGCGGCGTCCTCGATGGTGCCGAACTTCTCCTGCAGGATCGCCTTGATCTTGTCGACGAACTTGTCGAGCAGCCCTTCGATCTTCACGCGAATGGCATCGAGCTTCGGGTTCGTGAGCTGGCGGGAGGCGCTCGTCTGCGCCAGCAACCCGGTCGAGGTCACGGTGACCGGCGCCACCTTGGGCGTGAGGTCGATGCTCGGCGCCTGTCCCACGGGGAGATTGACGTTTTTCACGGGGACCTGCTTCACCAGCTTTCCTTCGAGCGAGTCGAGCTTTTCGTCTATCTTCCCTTTGAGCTTCCCGTGCGCCGACTGGACCTTGCCGAAGTTGTCCTTGACCGTCTCGCTCGCGCCGCCGACATCGAGCGCCTGCCCGGTGATGTCGAGCCCTCCCTCGAGCAGCATCTTGAACAGCCCGGGGGTGACGTTCAACCGACTAAACAGATACAGCACCCCGAGCCGAGCGTTCACCAGCTCGGCGTGCATGTAGTCGGGCGCGGTCCCGCGACTGAACGCTGTCTCCTCGTTCCCGCCCTCGAGCATCGCGGCGAGCTTCTCCATCGCCCGGCTCGAGTTGCGCTTGGACGACATCCACTCGTTGCCCGTACCCTTCGACGCCTTCCACGCGGTAAAGGCGGCCTGCAGGCGTCCCCGCGCGCCGTCCTTCGCCGCGCCGGTTGCACTTTCGTAGGCCTGGAAGGCGTCACCGATCGCCTTCAGTTCATCGCTGCGTCCGGTCGTGAGCAGTGCGCTGGTGCCCGACTTCCAGTCCTTGAAGGTGATCATGACGGCGTTGCGAGTGCTGCGCGGCGATTGCTCGCGCGCGGGAGTAGTTAGGGGAGCACGGCGTGGGCGAGCTCCTCTATTGCACGCAATCGGGCGCGGCTGTCAAGTCTGCAGACACGACCCGGCGCACCCCGCTCCCTCCTAGTCCCCCGCTCCCTCCACCGGTTCTCCCGCTAGCGCCGCCCCCTTCCGCTCCCCGACAAGGAAGACTTTCACCCGCTCACCACCGCGCTGCACGAGCACATACGCGCACGGCACGACGAAGAGCGTGAGAAGTGTCGAGACGACGAGCCCCCCGACCACCGCGATCGCCAGCGGTCGCATCAGCTCGCCCCCCGCACCCAACCCCAGCGCCAGCGGGAGCGAACCCATGATCGACGTCACCGTCGTCATGAGGATCGGGCGCATGCGCACGGCACCGGCCTCGATCACCGCCGACTCGAGCACGACGTTCTTCTCGTGCCGGTAGTGCTCGATGAACTCCACCAGCAAGATCGCGTTGTTCACCACGATCCCCGCCAGCATGATCATCCCCAGGTACACCGGCGCGCTCAGCGAGGAGTCGGTGACCCACAGCGCGATCATCACCCCAACGAGCGCCAGCGGGACCGCGATGAGTATCACCAGCGGATCGAGGAGCGACTCGTACTGCACCGCCATCACCACGAAGACCAGGAAGATCGCGAGGGTCACGACCAACAGCATTTGTTGGTTGGACTCGGCGATCGCCTCTTCCTCACCGCCGAAGACGATCCCGTAGTCGTCCGGGAGCTGCAACCCGTCGAGGCGCGCGCGCATCGAGTCGGCGACCGCGGTGATCGGGTACTGCTCGGTGAGCACGTTTCCGTCGAGCTCCAGAATTCGGTTCTGGTTCTCGCGCTTGATCGACGTCGGCCCCAGCGTGGGGCGAATCTTCGCCACGTCGCGCAGCATGACCGGCGCGTTCCCGCCGACACCGGGGAAGAGGAGCACGTTCCCCAGGTCGCTCGCGTCGTTGAAGCGGTCGCGCGGGAAGCGCACGCGCACGTCGTACTCGAAGTTCCCGTCGGCGTACTGCGTGGCAATGGTTCCGTCGAGCGCCGTGCGCACCGTCTGCCCCACGGTCGCCACGTCGAGCCCGAGCGCGCGGGCCCGCTCGCGATCGAGGTCGATCGACAGGAGGGGGACGGGCTCGTCGGTCCCGACCTGGAAGTTCTCGAGCCCCGGGACGCCGCGCATGCGGCGCACGATTTCCTGTGCGATCTGGTTGAGGCGCCCGAGGTCGTCGCCAACGATGCGCAGCGAGACGTCCTGCCCCGACGAGTTGGTGCGAAGCCCCGGGATGCGCGGCGGGCGCACCCCCACGCGGGCGCCGGCGAATCCGCGTGCATCGATCCGCGATTGCAGCTCGCGGACCCACTCGTCCCCCGACATCCCGTTCCGAGCCTCCGGCGGGCCGAGCATGATGTCGATCGACCCGCGACCGGCGTTCCCCGCCGTGCTCCCCGACGACAGCCACCCTCCCGCCGTGGCGAAGACCGACTGCACGCCGGGCATCTCCCCGATCATCGCCTCGACTTCCTTGGTGATGCGATTGGTCTGCACCGGCGACGAGCCCGGCCCGAGGCGCACGTACGCCGAGACGTTCCCGTTGTCCACCTGCGGGAGGAACTCGGACTCGAAGCCTTCGAAGAGGAAGAAGGCCCAGACCAGCGAAGCCGCCGCGCCACCCATCACCCACCAGCGGTGCCGCACCGCAACGCGCGCCGCGCGACGGTAACGATCGGTCAGCCGCATGAAGGCACGGTCGAACGCCACTAACGGGCGAAAGCGTTCGAGTCCGCTCGTGAAACGCACCTTCCCCAACTGCGCCGCGAGCATCGGCACCAGCGTGAGCGCAATCGGGAGCGAGGCGAGGATGGCGAATGAAATCGTCAGGATCAGTTCGCGGAAGATGAGCGACGTCATCCCCGTGATCAGCAGGAACGGCGCGACCGAGGCCAGGTTCGTCGTGGTCGAGGCGACCACGGCGCTCGTGACCTCGCCGGCGCCGGCGTGCGCCCCCTCGACCGAGTCGAGTCCGCCGTCCTCGCGCCGGCGGTAGATGTTCTCCAGCATCACGATCGCGTTGTCGAGCAGGAGCCCGGTGCCTAACGCCAGCCCTCCCAGCGACATGATGTTGAGCGTCAGGCTCGACATCCCCATCATCACGAACGTCGCCAGGATCGCCAGCGGGATCGAGACGCCGATGATGAAGGTCTTCCGGAACGACCGCAGGAAGATGATGACGATGAACATCGCCAGGATCGCCCCGGTCACCGCCGCACTCTTCACCGAGTCGAGCGCATCGCGAATGAAGCCCGACTGGTCGAAGGTGACCTGGTAGCGGATGTCGGGCGGCAGGAACCCCGATGCTTGCAGCTGCTCGAGGCGCGCCCGGATCCCGTCGGCCACCTCCACCGTGTTCGCCTCGGGTTGCTTGCGCAGCTGCAAGCGCACCGCGGGCACGCCATCCAGTCGCGTCCACAACCGCTGCTCCGCGCTCGTGTCGCGCACCGCCGCGACGTCGCGCAGCGCCACGCGCCCGCCACGCGTGGGGAGGAGCACGCCGGCGATCTGCTCCACCGACTTGAAGCGCCCCGCGGTCTTCCCCACGACTTCCCGATCGTCCGAGGAAATGCGCCCAGCTGCAACGTCCTGGTTCTCGTTGCGAAGCCCGGTGATCACCTGCGACACCGAGAGCCCGTACCCCCGCAGGCGCTCCGGGTCGAGCTCGACCAGAATCTCGCGCACCAGCCCGCCCGAAAGATCGACCGCGGCGACACCTGGAACGCTCAAAAGCTGGGGGCCGAGTCGCTGGTCGACCCACTGCCGCAACGCCACGAGTGACCGCGTCTTCGAGGAGAAGGCGATCGAATAGATGGGCATCGCCGTCGGCTCGGACTTGCTGATCACCGGCGGGTCGGACTCCTCAGGAAGCTGCGAACGCACGCGCTCGACGTTCTTCGCCGCGTCCTGCAGGGCGAAGTCGACGTTGGTCCCGTACTCGAAGTCGAGGGTGATGGAAACACGCCCCTCGCTCACGTCGGTCTGCAAGCGCGAGAGGTTCTCGGTCGTCGCGAGCGCCGACTCGAGCGGCTTGGCGATCGTCTCTTCGAGGACCAGCGGCTCGACGCCGGAGTTGCTCACGTTGACTCGCACCTGCGGATACACGATGCGCGGAAGAAGGTCGACCGGGACCCGACCGATGTAGACCACCCCCAGCACCAGCAAAGTCAGCGTGAGCATCACCGTCCCTATCGGGCGGGCGATCGCCCAGCTCGACAGTCCTCGGCGCTTGATCTCGCCAGCCCCCCCCTCGCCGTGCTCGCCGTGCTCGCTCGCGTCGTGCCGTTCGTCGCTCATCGCTTCTCCTGGCCGCTCGCCTTGCTTGTATCTCGCATTGGCGCGCTGCGCGCGCCCGCGCTCCCCCCCGCCTCGTCTGGCGCGAGCGGCTCGACAATGCGAATCGACCCGCCCTCGCGCACCTCAGTCGCACCCGCCACGATGACGGTGTCGCCGACCTTCAGCCCATCGATGATTTCGACTCGTCCGTTCACCTCGGTCCCGGTACGGACCGGCTGGCGGGCGGGCTTCCCCTCACGGACGACGAAGACCGACTGACTCCCCGCGCCTCCCTGCACCGCCCTGACCGGAACGAGCAGCGCGTCGTTCCGAGACTGGAGGTGGAAGGTCGTGCGAGCGGTGTATCCCGGGCGCAATCTCGCCGTCGACTGACCGGTCAGTGCCACCTCCACGGGAATCATGCGCGTCGTGGAGTCTGCCGACGGGAATATCCGGCGAATTCGGCCGCTGAACTGCACATCCGGGACTGCATCAACGGTCAGCCTCACTTCCTGACCGGATGATAGGGCACCGACTTCCAACTCCGAGACTTGCACCCGAGTGACCAGCGTCGAAACATCGGCGATCGTGAAGAGACGCTGGTTGGGAGATACGATGTCACCGGTTTCGACCGATCGTTCAGTAATCACTCCCGTCATCGACGCCCGCACCGTCGCGTAGGCCAGCCTCGCCTGAAGAGCGGCAAGCGTCGAGCGCGCAGCGGCGAGGGCGGCGCGGTCGCGTTCGACTTCGGCGGCAGTGATGATCCGCCCCTTGAACAGTTCCTCTGACCGAGCGGCCGTTGATCGGGCGAATTCCAGCGCCGCCTCGCTGCTCTGTAGCTGCGCGTCCAACTCGGGGACGACGATCGTCGCCAGAGTGTCGCCCTCCTCAACCCGCGCCCCCTCCAGCACTCGAACCCTCCCGAGCGCTCCCGCCAGCTGTGCATTCACGCCGACCACTCGGACAGGCTCAATGATCCCCGCCACGTTCGACGTTCTCGACACGCGGCCATACTCAGCGAGCGCGACTTCCACGGGGGTAGTGGTGGGTCCTCCACGCCCGGGGCGCCCCTTCGTTGTGGTGCGCGCTTCGCCAGCTCCGCCGCAGGCAATGAGTGGAGCCAAGAGGGACAAAGAGAGCAACGCGCGGCTGTGCGCGCGATTGGGTACCGGCATCGGATCCTGGGAAGTGGGTCATCGGGCGCGACCCGCTTCAGCAACCGCGCCCCACAGTGTTAACGCTCTGCAAGGGCGGGATGTTTGATTTGCGCGGTATCTCCCCGCGGCGCGCGAAGAGTGGCTCGAAGGGTGCCCGGAAGTTCGCGCGGCCCCCCCTCCCGTCAGCTATGCACCCATGTGTGCCGGCAGACGGACGGCCGTGACGCGACCTCGCGCGACGTCGACTTCTCCGGCAGCGACCGTCACCTCCACGACGACCTTTCGCTCGCCCACCTCCACAGCCCGCGCGCGAAGGAGGAGTTCGACACCCATCGGCGTCGGCTTGAGGTAGTCGACGTGCAGCGACGCGGTGACGAAGCGCCGAGTCTCGTCGCGTCCGGGGACCTCGCCCGCGGCAACCATCGTGGCAGCCGCCGCGGTCGCCATGGAGTGGCAATCGATGAGCGAGGCGATCAGCCCCCCGTACACGTAGCCCGGCATCGACAGGTGATACGGCGCGGGGGAGAAGCGTGCGCGCGCCTCCCCGTCGTGCCAGGTGCTCTTGATGTGCAGCCCCTCGGCGTTGAGGCGCCCGCAGCCGTGACAGTGCGAGTACGAATCGGGATAGAGATCCTGCAGCGGAGTCGTCATGTCGAAGTGCCGGAACCGAGGAGCGTGACCAGTCGATCGGGAGACGGAGCGAACACTATCGCACGGGGGGCGCGAGGGTGAGCGGCGCACGCACGCGTCGACGCACCGAGTCGGCGGCGCACCGAGACCCGGCCCTGCTGAGGCTTGGCCCGCCGAGACGTGGCCCCGCCGAGACGCGGCCCCGCCGAGGGGCCAGCGCACCGTACCGTCAGCGCACCTCGTCGCTCTCGAGCGCCAACGTCTGCCGCGCGCCGGTCGACTGATCGATCCAGACGAGTCGCTCGAAGCGCTCGCCCGGGCGCGCGCCCGCGACCTCGCCGAGGAGGGCGAGATGCGTGTCGAGGTCGAGCAGCATTCCAGGATTAGGGAGCCCAGTCGTCGTTCGCCAGAGGACGCGCCCGTCGCGCGAGAGGCGCAGGATCTCCCACGGTTCCTCGGCACCGAGTTGACGCTTGGCGAAGACGAGCGACGAGCTGGGATCGGGGACATCCCAGATGCGACCAGCTTCGCGGACGATGAATCCCGCCTGGATCATGCGCTCGCTTCCGACCGCCTCCAGGGCGCCGGGGTCGATTTCCGGCTGCCGGCGATCATCGAGGCGATACGACGTCTTGTAC
>JBGAHX010000034.1:0-85395 GCA_044225935.1 Gemmatimonadaceae bacterium | reverse complement strand
TGGGGTCGCGGTCGGTCGAGACGCTCCGGTGCCGTGACGGTGGCGAGAGGTGAAGTCCTCTCTCGCACCACCTCCACCGAGGAATCAGGCTGTTGGGGTCGCGGTCGGTCGAGACGCTCCGGTGCCGTGACGGTGGCGAGAGGTGAAGTCCTCTCTCGCACCACCTCCACCGAGGAATCAGGCTGTTGGGGTCGCGGTCGGTCGAGACGCTCCGGCGAAGTAGCTGCAAAGTAGGTCGGAACGACGGGCGCAGCCGAGATGACGACGACCGGCGAGTTGAGCGGCTGCTGCGGCGCTGGCCGCTCGAGGCGCTCGGGGCCGATGGCGCTCGAGTACGGAACTGCGCGATCGCGTGGCGTCTCGACGAGCTCTGCGGGCTGCTGCGGGCGCGATCGGTCTAAACGCGGGGGCCCTTGCGCGTCGAAGAAGGTCGCCGTGCGCTCGCGCAGAATCGCTACGAACGCATCGGGCTGCGCAGGTCGATGGCGGTCCAGACGCTCCGGAGCAATGGCCGCCGCGATGTTGCGCCGATCGCGCACCGGCTCGACGAGCGCGTCAGGTTGCTGCGGGGCCGGTCGCGGAAGCGCGCTCGGAAAGACCGCCCCCACGAAGGGGACAACAGCCGCCACCTGCGGCGTGAAAACGAGCGATGGCGGTTGTTGCGGGCTCGCGCGCGGCAACGACTCCGGTGCAACTGGTGCGATATATGTCGGCGTCGCAGCCGGCGTCAGTCGCGACAGGAGAAGCGACACGGGCCCTCCTGATCAGAAGCTAGAAACTTCGCCCCAAAGCGTCGATACGCCGAACTGCCAAGTCCCGGTCGCGGGGACGGTCGCTTGTAGGATGCAACCCTCGTTCTGCGCGCAAACCCACGGCATCGTCGGACCGACATCCTCGCCAAACAGGGGCACTACGCCGGAGTAGATCACGCTCGCTGCGGTGCCGATCGCGAAGGTGAGTTGGCAGAACGGATCGGTGTCGAGCGTGCGCGTTCCGGCAGTGAGAGCCGCTGTGGACGCGATGCGTACATCGGTGAGCAACGTCGTGCCCATGGATGTGCGAAGTTTGCTGTTGTTGCCCGTCAGTGTACCGGCAGTACCGCCGGAATCTGAGGCAGTGAAGGAGCGCGCTTGAAATCCGCGCACCGTCGCAAAACCGGCGGTGAATGCGGTCGCTGATCCCGCGAGGCCGTTCAGTATGATCTTCATAACGACACCGAGGCGCGTCGCGTCACCCCATCGCCATGAGTAGACAGTGCTGCCTGCTGCAAGACCTGCCGCCATCGTGCCGCTCGTGAGCGATTTGCGATAGATCCCCAGCGCCCCGTACTCGAGCGGCTTTTGCGAGACGATCAGCGCGCGGAATGTGGTTCCGCCGACCTCCGCTACCGTTCCGCTGTTGCCTTGAATCTGGATTGCCACTCAAGCCCCCAGCAAGACGGCACGACGCAGATAACTCGCGAGCGCTGTGGCGTCCTCGAAGTTCATGTTGATCTGGATCTTCGTGTGTCCACGGCCGTTCGCGCGGTTGACCTCTTGCTCAAGCGCCTGCGCGAGCTCGAGCGCCGCAAAGCAAGGCAGCACGGGACCGTCAGGCGCGTCCGGGAGCACTGGGTTGCGACGGAGCTGCTCGACAAGTCGTTGCCTGTGGACTTCCTGGTCACTCATCAGTTCCACACCCACGCAACGGTCCACAGACCGTAAATACGCGTGCCCCTCCCACCGACGCTGGGGGCTACGTAGCCATAGACCGAGGCGGCTGCGGTCCGAAACAGGGCGGGTCCTGCCGTCTCGAGAGGCTCATTCACCTGCGAATAGTTCAGCGCGTAGATGGTGAACCCAGTGCCAGCTACGATGTTCCCGGCCCGTACGATGATGGTTTCGACCAGATGCTCGTCTGCCGTGTGATCTGCCGTTGCAATAGGGTACAGCCAAGCCTCTACGAGAGAGCTCGCGAGAATGCTCGCCTGCCCCGTCACCACAACGGATGTGTCGCTCACACCTGGAAATGCACCGAAGTCCACGGTCGTGGTGCCTTGGGCTCCCATCTCACACCCCCAACTGACGGCGGAAGCGCGCTCGCTCTTCCTGCGCCTCGAGCCACTTCTCGAACGGCGTGCAGTCCTTGTCGGCGCACGTGCCGCAGATGCCCTTCATGCATCGCAGGCAGAAGCCACCCGGGTCGGCCTTCACGCGCACGATCTGTTGACAGTGGCAGCACGTGATCGTGTCCCACTCCTTGACGGGAGTGGGTGCCGACGGATCGAGGATGACCATGTAGCCGTGCGGCTGGCTCACGAGGTCACTGCTCTTCGATCTTGAGGTCCGCGTTGATCGTGACCGCCGTCGCGGTCGGCGTCTGGATGCCGAGGCCGGCGTTGTTCGTCGCTGGCGTGACGAGCTCGCCGTAGGGCGGCGCCACCCAGCGGAACGTCGCACGCTGGTTGAGCGGGATGGTGAGCAGCACGGCGTTCGCCGTGTAGGTCGGCTCGACCGTGTTGTTCGTCCCTGCCGCCGTCAGCGCGGCCGCGTCCGCCAGATCGAGCGGCTGCGGGGTTACGGCGGTGTTCGTCCCGGGCGCGGTGATGCGCTGGAAGATGAACTGGAAGACGTTGTCGGCGGGGCTGGCGGGCGAGCCCACCGTGGCCTCGTACAGCTTCACGCGGCGCACGGTGGCGCTCGACGAGAAGGTCCCGAGGGAGGCCGCGGCGTTCGCCGTGCGGGTCAGCTGGATGCTGTATTTTGCCATGACTCCCCGTATAGCAGAGCCGCTGCGTCGAATCTACACGCAGCGCGGGGCGCCGGGGCGCAGGCGCTCGAGCTCGGCGAAGTAGGCGTCCTCGATCGGGTGGGCCTGCGCCGGCGGCAGCGCCGCGATCTGCTCGGCGAGCTTGTAGCCGCGGGGGCCGACGAGCTCGTCCATCGAGACGCGCTGACGCATCTCCTTGTTCGCGACGCACTTCATCTTAGGGGCGTCCGCCTTGGCGGCCTTCCGCGCCTTGTCGAGGAGATCGGGCGCGCCCGAGAGCCCCTTGTTCGGCGTCTGCCCGTCCTTCACGAACGCCAGGTAGGCGCCGTAGCCGACGAGCGCGAGGAACGCGATGGTCATGATGTTGCCGGCCGTGCCGCCGACGGGCGTGGGTCCGCCCGAGCTCGATCTCGAGCCGGTACCTGTCGAACCACCCCCTGCGCCGCCGCCGGAAGGGGCCGGCGTCGGAACGCGCAACGGCGTGCCGCTCGGCGCGCGGTAGAACTGGTCGGCGGTCGAGGGCGCGGGCGCCGCCGGTGCGATGCAGCTCTGGAGGTCTTCGCGCGCGATCGCGCCGACCGATGCAGCGTAGTTGCTGCTCGTCATGATCGGCGTGTTGGCGTAGTCGGCGATCGACGTGTCGCCGGGGGCGAGCGAGGCCTGGAACGTCGGGAACCACGCGGCGAGCGCCGCCATGTTGCCCGGCATGTTCGAGATCGCCGTCCGCAGCGCCGTGTTGCTCTCACCGAGCGCGGCCGTGAGCGAGAGGCCCATGGCCACCTGCATCTGCGTCGTCCACGCCGTCTCGGCGACCACGGTCGGGAGCGCCGCCTGCGCGCTCGTGCTGAACCCGGTCCGGATCGTCGCCTGCGCGTCGTTGTAGAGCGCGCGGAACACGCCGAGCACGGCGAGCGCCTTCTGCGTGTCGCCGGCCGAGACGTGGGTCAGGAACAGGTAGGAGAGGCGCGAGAGGGCCTTGAGCTCACAGACCGCGAGGGACGTGAACGTTCCAAGGCCCCCCGCCAGCCCTCGGCGGGGAGGGGGAGAGGGTGCGCCGGAAGGAGGTAGCGCACCGCCGAGGGCCAGCGGAGAGACGAGAGGCCCGGTCGGAGTCGGGGCCGGGGTCGAGCCGGGGAAGTTGAGGTACTCCGCGACGTCCTGCTCGGACGTGTCGAGGCCTTCCCACGACGACGGATCTTCGGCGCTCACGACTCCTCCTTCGGCTCGAGACGCTCGGCGAGCCCCTCGGGGAGAAGGGCCGAGGCCGCCGGGATCGGGGGCGGCGTCGTCGGGCGCTCCATGTGGCTGATCACGATCAGGGCCACGGTGTACGCGGGCCCGGCGCAGAGAACGAGCTCCCAGCCGAGCCAGGCGGCGACGGCGAGCGCGAGCGCGCCCGTCGACCAGAAGCACATGCAGATATCGCAGGCCCAGGGCTTGATGCCGGCCTCGACCTGGCGCGAGACCCAGGGGAGCGCGCGCACGGCGAGCACGAAGCCCGGAACGGTCAGCGCGATCGCGGCGGTGACGAGGAGGGCGAGGATCACGTCCGGACTCTATCAGATCGGAGCGTTCAGGACCCGCGCTGGATCCACCACCAGCCCAGCGCCGCGAGCGCGGCGACGCCGAGCAGGCCCGCGCCCCCCTCGGCGACCTGGCGCGCGACGTTCTCGTGCCGCGGAGGCGGGACGCTCGTGTCGCTCTGCCCGCTCGTGCCGTAGCGGTCGTACACCGAGCTCGACGTCTCGACGTAGCCGCTCGGCGCCGAGCCCAGATAGGCCCCGAGCCCGCGCAGTGTGGAGCCGGGGCAGTCGGCCGGTCCGCCGGTGCGCGCGAGGAGCCGCCCGCCGAAGTTCGGGGTACGGTCGAAGCCGGCCTGCTCCTGCGGGTGTGCGCCGACGATCTCGAGCCCGACCGAGCGGAAGAACGGGACGATGAACTGCTGCTGCGCCGGCCGCTCGAAAGCGTTCAGTCCCCAAAGGACCCACTTGGTGGCTCGGTCCCGGCCGACACGGCCGAGCAGCGCGCCCTTGTCGAGCACCGCGCCCACGCTCACCGCCGGCGTGACGCCGGTGACGCGGATGTCGGTCGCCACGTCGTGGTAGCTCCAGTCGAGCGTGAAGTTCGGCCGCAGCACGAACGGGCTCGTCGAGATGACGCGCACCGGGAACGGCGCGACGACGGGCGTACCCGGGTCGGCAAGGAACTGGAGGCTGTAGTCGTTCCACGAGCACGTGTCGATCACGCCGCACGGGTCGCGCCGATAGAAGCCGGGGCTCCAGCCGAGGCTCGTCGCCGACTGATCGAGCGGCGGGATGGCGCAGGCGTAGGTCACCGCGTCACCGTGACTTCCGAGAACGAACGCACGCTGAGGGAGTCACCGGGCACCACGTGCCAGAAACTCCTCGGCCGTTTTCGTGTGCTTCGTGCAGTTGCACTCCGCACAGGCCGCCGCGAGGTTGTCAGGGCTGTGATCTCCACCCCTCGCGATAGGAGTCTTGTGATCCAGTGTGGCCCTACACGGGTGGTACTTGCGCCCGTTCATCTGCTCGATACCGACGCCGCAATAATAGCAAACACGAGACGAGAGCGTCTGCCGTACCGCAACCTTACTTAGCAGGCCTGGCAACCTGCGCTTGGCCGATCGAGTGGCTTGGAACGCTTTCCTGTCCGGACGCGCCCTGTACATCCTGTGCTGCTCGCGAATCTCGTCGGCGCGCGCCTGACGTCTCGCCTTGGCTGAGGCTTTCAACAACTCCCGTTTCTCGGGTGTCAGGCTGGCTTGGTATTTCGCTTGTTTACGCTCGTTCGCGGCTTTCGCGCGCCTGCGGGCCTCGCGCTCGGCCTTGCGCTTCACTCTACGTCGTTCAGCAGTGGCTCTACCTGCCGGCGATTTGGCGTACTCTCGCATGTACGCATTTTTGCGCTCTTTCGCTGCCGGGGTGTTGGCATACGCGCGCTTCCGTTCCTGTCGGCGCGCGTATGCCTCCGCCACGGTGTATTTCTTTACCGAACCCATTTGCTGAAGGCCCCTTTCCCACTAGGCCCCTTGAAGCCGGCGGCCTTGAGCGCCGTCCGCGCCTGGCGTGCTGTAGGGAAGTGCTTGGCGCCGGTCCAGCCCGAGCTCGGCACGACGGCCCACGGGCCGCCCTCGGCCTCGGCGCGCTCGGCGACCTTCTGGCGGAGCGCGGGGTGCGCGAAGTCCTTCGGCATCAAGAGGAAGACCTCCACGCCCTCGTCGCGCAGCTCTTCGCCGCTCGGCAGCGCCGGCACGTCCCCGAGGCTCGAGGACCGCTTCGGGGCGGACAGGACCGCGAGCGCGACACCGATGCCGATGAGGGCGAGCATGCTCTAACCTAGCGCACCGGACACTTGCGCGGGGCGTGGCCCCAGTTCCGCAAGCTCACCGCGTAGCCTTGCGTGCAGCCATCGCGCCGAAGCGCGCCGCGCATCCGGGCGTTGAAGGCGACGACGCGCGCGGCGAACGCGCAGTCGCGCGAGGTCCACTGCGCGGGCGGCTTGGCCCGGAGCGCGGCGAGCGCGGGGAGGCGACGGCGCGTGCTCTCCCACGAGAAGCTCTTCGAGCGCGGATCGCGCGCCCAGCGGCGAATCTCAGCAGGCGTCATGTTGACGAGCTCGCGGAATCGCTTGGCCGAGGGGCACTGCATCTCGAGCTCCTGAGGCTGGACTCGAACCAGCGCAGACGCGATTAACAGCCGCGCGCTCTACCAACTGAGCTACCCAGGAATGAATCAGCGGCGCGCGCGACGCGCTGCCCGATTCTTCCGGGTCATCCCGCTGAGGCCGTAGCCCTTGCCGACGCGGCACGACGGGTCGATCGCCTTCCACGCGATGTAGCCACCGGCCCAGCCGAGTGCGAACGGGATGAAGAAGCCCATGATTACACCTCAGCTAAAACGACAGGGGCACTGAGCGTGCCAGCTGATAGCCATATGCGTCGTGGGGCCACCGGCCTTGGCTGCGATTGGAATGGCCTTGATCCACCGTCGCTGCGGGTGGCTCCAGAAAACTTGCCACTTGCCCTCGGCGGAACCGCGGTCCGGATGGAAGACCGCGCTGCGAGCCGCGAGCCACTGCTGCCACTGAGACACCGGCACGTACTCCATGGAGCAGATGCTAGTGTCGGCAGCGCCTCAGACGGCGGCATCCGCGTGCCGCTGTGCCCACGATCGCGTGTCCTGTACGGCCTGCACGGTCGCCGCGCGGGCAGTCGATCCCTTGCACATCGAAGCGCGCTTCTCGAAATGCAAGGCCTTGTCGAAGATCGCCTGTTTCTTGGCCTTGGACACGAAGCGCGACGCGATGGTGGGCGCGGCCACCTTGCGGAAGTTCTCGGCGGCGCGCTGCTTGTCGTCACACGTCTTTGCGTGGCTCGCTGCACGCTCGGCGACGACGAGCATCGTGCACGGAGGGCATGCGCGCGACGACTTCACGGACTTCTTGGCCTTGGCCATGGGTTCTCCTTCAGTTCAGCGGCACTTGCCGACGAACTTCGGCCGTGCCCCAGCTCGAGAGCGACAGAGCTTCATCCCGTTCTTGGTGCAGACGCAGCCGACCTTCGAGCCGAGCTTGCCTGCACGCCGACGACGACTGCGCGCCACGGCTCACTTCGCCTTGACGCGACGTGCGCCCTTGCGGGTCTTCACGTAGCAGATGCCGCCCTTGCCCTTGTGAACCTTCTTGCCGCGCCAGCGGGACGGACAGTGAGCCATGATCGTCTCTCCTGAGGAACTGGGTTGAGGAACGGGGAGGCCGAGGTCAGCACACCTTGCGGGTGTACCCCTTCACGTGATGGGCCTTCACCGTGTAGCCCTTGTGCTTGCGGGTCGCCTTGACGCGATACGCCTTCACGTGGTGCCCCTTGACTCGAACGTGCTTGCAGGCCATGTCGATTCTCCTACCACGCGCTGATTCAGCGCGGCAACATCACAACAGGAACCAGAGAGCGGCCGCAGCGGCCGCCGGGATCACGAAGCCAGCACCGGAACTCGAACTCCCACCGCTGCCGCTGCCGCTGCCACCGCCAGCACCGCCTGCGCCCGCCGTCCGACACCGCGGAGGAGTGATCCACGCGTCGCCCGCCGCGTTCGGGACGCCTGGGGTGAAGATGACGTTCGGCCCGCAGCACCTCGAGCAGTTGCTCGAGGTGCGCGGCGCGACGAGCGTGGGCGAGAGACGCATGCCGTTCGGCGGCAACGGCGAGTAGGCTCCCGGACCCCGCGCGCCACACGGGCCGATATCGATCGGCCGGAGTTCCTTCGCAGGGGTGCACGGCGGACAGACGCGGGTGTAGTTCCAGCGCCCTGTCGACGGGCTCCACACGGCCGTCTGCGTCGAGCCGTCCCAGCAGCGCGTGCTCAAGGTCGCGGGCTGCGCCGGCTGCGCGGGCGGGGGCGGCGGAGCTGCTGCGGCCGCTGCCCGGTTCGCGATCGCGGTCTGCACCTGCGGGATCTGGCAGATGGAGTCGAGGAAGCTGCCGATGAACGACTGGATGGTGTCGAGCGCGGTCGCCGCCTGCGCCGCACCTGCGGTGCCGCCCGCCGCAGCCGCATTGGCCGCCGCCGACGCCGCCGTGAAGGCGATCTGCGCGGCGCCCTTGATCTGGTCCTTCACCGCGCAGAAGTCGACGAAGCCGTTGAGCTGCTCCGGCGTGAGCCCCGAGACCGACGGGACGCTGCCGTTCATGAGCGCCCGGATCCACGAGATCACGTTGTTGACCACGTCGATGCCGGTGCGATCGCAGCCGTTGCACGCCGTCGCGGCAATGCCAGTGCCGAGCGACGCGGCGTTCAACGCCAGGCCGATGTACGCGCTCGCCTGGCTCAGGGAGTTGCGGAACGAGGCGTTCGTCCCGAGCCGCTGGAGGGCACCGTTGATGCCCTGCGCGGCCGCGCTCGAGTCGGTCGACGTGATCTCGTCGCCGAGGTTCGCGAGGCCGGAGAGCGCGCGCCGGTAGGCGCTCGGATTGTTCGTGCGCGCGGCCTGCGCGGCCGCCACGGAGTAAGCCAGGCGCGCGCGCGCTCGACGTCCCTGCGGGGTGTTGGCCGGGTGGAAGTCGGCGTCCGCGAGCAACCCCGCGATCGACACGCGACGCGGACCGTAGCCGCAACAACCCATCGTGGTCATGGTTTCACCCTAGTAGGAATCGAAGGAGAAGCGCGCCACCCACCAGCAGCGGCAAGGACGAGCTCTTCGACGGAGTTGTACCACCCGAGCCGCCCCCTCCGCCTCCCGTGGACGGTCCGGGCGTCGGACTCGGCGCTGGCGTCGGAGCAGGCGCCGACACCGGACCGGGGAACCCCAGCGCGGCCGCAGTGCCTCCCAGAGCCTTCGCCGGCCCGGCGCCCGGATCTCGACCCTCGACGTGCACCTGTCCGTTGCGGACCGAGGCGACGGCGGCGAGCCCCACGAGCGCGGCGGCCGCGTTGATGCGGCGCGCGACGAGCTCGGCGGTCGTGTCGCTCGAGGTGAACGACGCGGTGAAGACCTTGCCGTCGATCTGGAAGGTGCGAGTCTGCCCGTCGATCAACACCGGCCAGCGAGCGTTCGAGTCGATGCCGAGCAAGCTCGACACGATCTGGTCCATCGGCAGATCACATCCGCCCGGCGGCGCCATGATGCGGATGAACGGGAACGCGGGGCAGGGCGTGTTGCCGACCGCTGAGCCGCCCGCGAGCAAGGTCTGCTGCACGACCTGCGTGAGCGCCCCGTATAGCTGCCCGATGAGCGGCGCGCTCTGGCCGATGAGCGAGATGACGGTCTGGAAGAGCGACACCGCGATCGAGGTGATGGTGGCCGCGTCGCCGCCGGAGCTGCCTGCGGTTCGGCTCAACATGGCCGCCTGCCCTGACGCCGTCGCGAGCGCCGTGTTCATGTCGGTGCGTGCGCGGATGAAGTCGATCGCGGCCGGCGATGAGGGTCCGATGCCCGACGTCTCCACCGTGTACGACTGCATGGCTTGCTGGAGCCAGTCGATGTAGGTCGGTGCGCTCGGGCCGGTCCAGAACTCCATCTGCTTGGCGAGCGCTTCGATGTTCAAGCGCGCGCTCGTCATGGCGAAGGGCTTCCAGTCGGGACGCGACCGTGTTCCGACGTTGCCCTTGAAGTCGGGCACGAGCTCGTAGTCCTTCGCCCAGTTCCAGGAGCGATTGAACCACCAGAACCACATTGCCTTCGTCGAGGCCCAGCGCAGCGCGCTCGCGCCGAAGCTCGTGAAGTAGCCGTACGCCTGGTTCTTGACCTGCTGGATCTCCTCGTTCGCGATTCCGGGCGGCACATTCCACGCTGTGTAAGGCCGGTCCCACGACATAACGTAGGTCGAATAGAGCGTCGGCGTCGCGGCTGCTGCGCTCCCCGCCGGGATATCCTCGCGGCGCGAGTACATGAAGGCGAGCGGGCCTTGTCCAGGGCTGAACTCGTTCTTGTTGGTCGGAGCGATCGCCGAGTATCCGAGGTTGTTGAGAAGTCGGATGTCGGTCGCCGCCGGATCGAAGAAGTAGTAGCCGCTCGGGAGTGACGGCCTCGTCGCGGGCGGGTGGAACCGATCGGTCAAGAAGCTCGAGAGCGCGACCGAGTTCGGGTTGTCGAACCGGACGTTGGTCGACCAGAGCATCGCCGAGATGAGCTGCATCGCGGTCCAGCCCCACTCGGCTGCGACGCCAGGTGACGTAGCTCGCGTGGGCTTGTTCACGAGGAGCTCGCGCATCCGCGCCTGTGCCCAGAGGTAGCGCGCGTACTGGAAGCTCCACGACGTGGCCGCATCGATCGAACACTCGTCGATGCGCCAGAAGCCCCAGTTGCACGTCGGCTGCACGTCGGCGCCGAACGCGTTCTTGCAGGCGCCGGTCACGTAGGGCACTTCGCGTCGAGCGACCACATGGCCGCGTCGATGGCCGCCCGATCGGCGCCTGCGTTTGCGACCGCGTCGATCACGGCCTGGACGGCCGGCACGACCGTGCGCTGCGGAACCCGCGCCGCGCCCGGCACCGGCATCGGCGCGATCGTGCCGCTCGGCACGACGTTCGTACCGAGCGATCGCGTCTCGAACGCCGAGGCGGCGTCCAGGTAGTCGGCGAGCTCGCGGCTCACAGGCCGCCTGCTTTCAGTACCGACGACGCGGCCGGTACCCGGCGCGCACCATGCGGACGGCGTAGACCGGATCGACGCCCGCGGCGAGGAAGCCGTGGAGCGCTGCGAGGCCCTCGCTCGACGGGAGCGTCGGCGCGCCGGGGAAGAAACTCGAGCCGCCCGAGTAGTTGGCGCCGCCCGAGGCCGAGACGTTCACGTCCGTGCCCACCCAGCTCGCCTGCGAGGTGAGCGACCGCCCCTCGTAGGGCGAGCGCGGCACCATGCCGGCCATGCCGAAGGAGCGCTCGAGCGCCGCGAGCCCCTCGCTCGACGGGAGCGTCGGCGCGCCCGGGAAGAAGTTCGAGCCGCCCGAGTAGTTGGCGCCGCCCGAGGCCGAGACGTTGCGCGTGACGCCGACGTAGCCCGACTGCGTGTTGAACGCGCGGCCCTGGTAGCCGGTCGCGCGCGCCGCGTCCTGGTCGCCCGCGCCTGAGACCACGTACGGGCTTGCCGAGAACGCCGCGAGGTACCCCGCGTAGTCGTCCTGCGGGGGCTGGGCGTCCGAGTCGGCCATCCAGCTCTCCTCCATGCCCGCGAGACCTTCCGAGCTCGGAAGCGTCGGCGCGCCGGGGTAGAAGTTCGAGCCGCCCGAGTAGTTCGCGCCTCCCGAGCCCGAGACGTTGCGCGTCACGCCGCCCCAGCCCGACGGGTTGGTGAACCCCTGGGACGTGTTCGGGTTGGGAACGATGCCGTCGAGCACAGCGATCATGTCACGCATGTGGAGATCTCCTCTTCAGTCCTACCGCGAAAGGGCGCGCCGCTGCCACGGCTCAGCGCATGAACATCCAGCCGAGGACGGCCACTGCGCCGAGCGCCAGCAGGCCGCTCGAGCTCGCTACGGCCGGCGGGGGCGCGAAGAGCGGGATGTCTTCCGGCTCGGGCGCCGAGGGCGCGGGCGTCGTCGTGCGCGGCGCGTCGGGCGGATCGGCGACCTGGCGCGCGTTCGCGATGACCGTCTGCATGCGCGGCGAGATACGCACCGTCCCGGGCGTCGCGCGCGTGCCGCGGTTGGTGATGACCGGCTCGATGCCGGCGGTGCCGCCGCCGATGAACGCGAAGAGCCGCCGGAGGTTCGTCTGCGTGCGATCGCCGGCGATGCCGTCGACCGCCAAGAGATCGAACTGCCCGTCGGTCGCGCGCAGGGCGTTGATGCCTCGCTGGATCCAGATCGCCGAGACGAGGCTGTTGCCGTTCGAGTCGGTGATGCGATTCGGATCGAGCCCAAGGGGCTGTCCGATGTCGGCGAGCGAGCGCCCTACGCCGAGCCGACCGAGGCCCTCGAGCGTCCGCATGCGAGGGATGGTCGTGTTCACGTAGCTCTCGACGCGGTTCACGCTCGGGCTGCGCTGGGACACCAGGAAGGCGCCGGCCTCGCTAGCGTAGAGCTGGAGGTACTGGTCGAGGTTGTCCGGTGGCGCGTTGCGCGGGATCACCGGGAAGAAGCGGTCGAGATCGTCCATCAGTACCACTCCTGTCCGACAGAGAGAACCTGCGGAGCGCCAGCCGCGGCGAAGAGCTCCTCGCTCGGGCGCAGCGTGAACAGTTCACCCTCTGGCGGCGCCCCGGGGTCCGCCGGATCCACGATGTAGGAGTTCGCTCCGATGTCTGGTGAGCTCGCGAACGCCGTCGTCGCTGAAGACTGCATCTGCACGTTCACCAGGAGCACGCTGTCCTTCGAGGTGTTCTTGGCTACGGACGCCGGCCTGTTCGCGTCCGGCATCAACACCTTCCGGCGCGCACCAAACGGCACTCGAAGCCCCGTGCGGCCGAGCACCGTCGCGACGTAGAGTCGCCACTCCTCGCGCGAGAAGAGCTCCAGCGCTCGCTCGAAGATGGAGAGGAACACCTCAGAACGTCTCCTGCCCCACGGCGAAGCGGATGGGACCTCCGGAGCGCACGGTCACCGCGACCTCGTCCTCGGGGTTGAGCACGAAGCGCTGGGTGCCGCTGTTTCCGAACGCGACGATGAAGTCGTTCTCGCTCGCCGCCCCGGGGCCGTTCTGCGTGAAGATCACCACCGTCGCGGCGCCGCCGATATCCGCACGCGTGACGGTGACGTTGATCACGCGATCCCTCGTGCTGTTCTGCGCGAGCCGGATCGACTGCCCGACGTTCAGCTCGCCGCCTCCGCCGCGCCGGCCGAACGGCGCGCGGAACTGACCCACCACGCTCGCGAAGTAGGCCCGGAGCTCGACGTCGGTGAACGGCGCCTTCATCTTCAGCCCTGCGGCCCGCAGGCGATGTAGTCGCCCACGATGGTGATCTGCGCCTGCTTCGTGGTGCCGATGAGCGTCGCGAAGAGCGCGCTGTCGATCGACCACGACACCTCGAGATCGGTGCCGGGGACCGTGATGTAGACGCCGTCCCAGGCGAGCGGCTCGCTCGAGCCGCCGGGCGTCACCGCCGCCAGGCTGACGGGACGCTTGAAGATGTTGAAGTTGCGGCCCTGCTCGAGGACGTTGAAGTTCACGAGCTGCGCCGCCGGCGACGGGAACGTCTGCGGGAGCGCGCCGTACATCTTCCGGATCGCGAGGTTGTACCGCGCGATGACGGTGACCTTGTCGCTCGTGAACACCGGCGTGCCGGTGCCGTCCACGATGCACTTGTAGGTCAACGCCTCGAAGCGCACGTCTTCCGGCCGGATCGCGCCGGACGCGATGTCGCCGTAGTACGTGAGGATGGCGCCCGGCGGGATCGCCGCTGCGTTGCCCTTCGGCGGGAACACCACCTGCTTGAGCAGGTCGAGGAGCTGCTGGAGGAGGTCGAGAATCGGCTGCATCGTGGTTTCTCCGAGGGGACGAGCGTGAGGATACCAGAAACGCAAATGGGGCCCCGACCGAAGCCGGGACCCCACTGGCGTTGCGCCCGGGCGCTGGATCGTCGGGAGCCGAAGCTCCCGTCAGATCACTTGCTGACCGCCGAGCGGATGAGGCCGTGGAGGAAGTTGCGGACCACGACCGAGCAGTCCTCGGGCGGGCTCGTCTGCGCCTGCACGACGATCTTCGGGGTCAGCGCGGTCTGCGAGAACCCGCCGCCGCCGGCGCTCGGCGCCTGCGTCAGCCACTGGCGCTGCGGGAACACCAGGGTGCCCTCGATCTCGTGGTTCTGGTTGAGCAGCTGCTTGCGGATGAGCCGCGCCGCGCTCGCCGTCGCCGGCACGCCGATCGAGACGATGCCCTGGCCGCTCTCCTGCGTCTGCCCGTAGAGGCCGTAGCCCGACGGGAACTTGATCGCGGGGCCCTCGTCCTGGAGGAGCCCGTTGATGTTGAGGCGGTAGTAGGCGTTGTCGACGATCGTCTTGATGTCCTGCGGCGCCGGGAACGAGATGCCGGTGCTCGAGGCCACGTAGAGGCCGATGCGGTCGAGGATCATCGACTCGCCGGCGCTCAGCTTGCCGGGCGTGCGCAGGTTCGTGTCGATGTTGCCCTGCTGGCCGTTGTTCTTGCCCTGGAGGTTCAGGAAGAACGTGAACGTCGTTCCGAACTGGATCTGACCCGTCGGGATCGCGACCGAGTCGTACTTGTCGCCTTCGCGGAAGTCGCGGATGTTGATGACCTTCTCGGGATTGCTCGGATCCCGGAAGAGACCCGGCTGGCCCGGGATCGGTTCGATGACGCCCACGTCGTTCATGTTCTTCTCCGTGTCGAGCCGGTTTGCGTTCCGGTCTCGTTCTTCAGGTGCCGAGGCAGACCATCTGCCCCGGCGTCATGCGACTCGAGAGTCGCTGGTTCAGGACAGGTACGGCATGTACGCCGCCATCGCGCCGAGCTCGGTGGCGCTCGTCACCGGAGCCGAGAGCTGCGACGAACGCACGACCGGACCGCCGAAGCCGTTCATCGCCGACGCGCCCTGGTACGACATCATCGGCGTCGAGACGGCCATCTCGAGCGCGCGGAGATCCGCGAGCGAGAGGTGACCCGAGAGGTTCGAGGTCATCACGGTCGGGCCCGTGGTGCTCGCCGGATCGTTCACCCAGCTCGCCACGAGCTCGGCGAAGCCGAGGCCCATGGTCGCGCCCATGACCGAGATCGCGGCATCGCGGTTGCGGTCGTAGAGCGCGCGGCCCGCGAGGAGGCCGACCACCGCCGTGAGCGCCGAGCGCGCGCGCCGGTAGTTCGCCGTGCCGTTGCCGCCTTCGGCGTCAGGAGCGAACATCGATCCGCTGCCCGCGGCCGGCTGCGGCCACACCTTCGCGAGGGCCGTCGTGGTGAGCAGGATGCCCGCGCCGCCGACCGCGCCGCTCATGACGGCGCCCTTCACGTGACCTGCGTCGAGGAACGCGCCGAGGCCGAAGCTCTCCAGACCCGAGATGTCGTAGTCCATGTGACCTGTGTTCTCCTGGGCCCGTGGCCCTCGTGTTGTTGTCCTACCGCGCCGATGATCCGGCGTGCAAGCTCGTCAACTTTCCTTCTTCCGTCGGAGCACCTCTCCGTTCATGGCGAGCGAACTGAGCGCTTCGTACTGGCCGTTCTCAAGAACGGCGCTGTCGATCCGCGACTTCAGTGTTTGCAGCCGAGCGTCGAGCTCCGCCTTTCGGGCAGCCACCTGCTGCTCGAGAAGCTCGGCCTGCGAGCGCTTTGCCAGCGCCAACTCGAGCGCGAGCGCATCTCGCTGTTGTTCAGCCACGGCGGCTCGAAACGCATTCATCAGGGACTCGTCCACTACGAACTTTTCAGCCATTTTTCTCTCCTCAGGCCACCGTGGTGACCTGTCTCCATCGGGAAGTGGTCGCGTCGTAGATGAACGTGGCCGTGTCGTTCGTGTTCAGCGTCACCGTCGCACCTGTCGACGTGATGATGCGATTGGCTGCCGTCGAGCCTGCATCCTCGTTCGTGAACGAGAGCGTGCCGGATCCGGCCACGTTCACCACCGTGAGGTACAGGCCGTCAGTGCCTCCGGTGATCCCGCTGATCGTACTGTTTGCGGCGTTCGGCGTAAGCCGTGCGAAGGACGCGCCTCCGATGCCGGAGTAGTCGGCGGTCGTACCTGACGCGAGTGCCGCGGGGCTGATGGCGGCCAACCCCATGCCGCCGGCACTGTTCAGGTACCACTTCGAGGTGCCGGCGTTCTTCGCGTCGATGAGCCTCTGAGTGCCAGAGCCTACTGCCGTATATGTGATGTCGACGGTAAGGCCTGCGAAACTCGCCGTGCCTGACGCGTTGACGGTGGCCGTAATGCGAGCCATCTGCTGAAGGCCTGCGTTGCCGGTGAACGAAACACCCGTGTTGTCGAGCGTGACCGCCGGCGTCGTCAACGACGTCTGCTGGCCCGATATCGAAATATCACCGCCGGGAGTGCCGTTGCGGATCGCGAGGCCTGCCGTGAAGCCGCGCAGGATGTTGTCCGTCCACTGCCAATACGTGGTGCCGTTGCGGCCAATGGCGATCGAGTTCGCGCCTGACCGGAAGAGGCCGAGCGTCGGCTCCGAGATGAACGACAAGCTCGGCGCCGCGTTCGTTCCGTCGGGCAAGCGCGTGAGCCCTGCGCTCGTGACCTGATGTACCGAGGTGCCGTTGCTCTGCAAGTCGACGAACAAGCCGCCGCCAGAGCCGAAGACGGGAGCTCCGCCAGCGCCGGAGGTCGCGAGACCGAGCGCGATCTGTAGGGCGGTGAACGCGGCTGTGCCCGACTGGTTGGCACCGTACGCGATCTTGGTGCCGAGCTGGTTGCCGGCGGCCGCCGTGAACGCCGTCGCGTTGTCGGTGAGGAACGCCGGGTTGGTACCGTTCGCATTGCCGAGCAGATCGATGATCGCGCCTGCGGTTGCCGACGAGAGACGATTCTGCTGCCCCGAGCCGGCCGCGCCTGCGAGGATCGCGTTCGAAGCCGCGATCGACAGGCTCCAGGCGAGTGCGCCTGCCGACGAGTAGCCGGTGACGCCCGCGCCCGTGCGGTAGAAGCCTGTGGTCGTGTCGCTGATGAACGAGTTCGCGGGCGCTCCGACCGCGCCATCGGCCGTGCGCACGAGACCGCCCGACGTGATCTGCGTGACGCTCGTGCCGTTGCTCTGCGCGTCGAAGAAGAGCCCGCCGCCCGAGCCGTAGACAGGGGCACCGCCGGCGCCGGAGGTCGCGAGACCGTGCTGGATGCGGATGCCAGCGAAGCTGGCCGTCAGCGTTTGGTTGATGCCGAACGCGAGGTTGAGGCCGACCTGCGCGGCGCCGGCGGCACCGGTGAAGGCGTTGGCGTTGATGACCTTCGCCGCCGGCGTCGTCGTCGCTGCGATGTTGCCAGAGAGCGACATGCCAGCGCCCGCGGTCACCGCCGCCATCGCGCCGACATCGTCGAGCGTGACGGTGGAGTTCTGAATGAGCTTGCCGGTCAGCCCATCGAAGCGCGTGATCGCGTTGTCCGTCGAAGCGCCAGGGCCGACTACGTCGCCTCCGGTACTCGCCTGAATCTGGAATGCCGCGCCTGCGCCTGGCTGCACCCACAGCTGGGTGACTCCGGTGACGTCCTGCGCGAAGAGATACGCAGATCCGGCTACTGGCCCTGGGCCTGCGGCGAGCGTGAAGACCTGCACATCGCCGCCGTTGGTGCCTCCGCCGACAGACCCGATGCGGACATGGCCTCCAAACGCGCCGTTGGCGACACCGACGGTGCCGACGAAATCCGTGTCGATCGGGGCCGCTGCGGACCCGACCAGCATGTTGGCGGTGCTCAAAGACAGGGCGTTATCGGCGCCCAGCCGAAGATCCAGCAGCATGCCGCCGCCGTTCATCGTCCCGCTGAACAGCGTCCCGTTGCCCGTCGTGTCGACAGCAACTCCGGAACCTGAAGCATTGACTCCGAGGTGGATCTGGAGCGCATCCCCTGTGTGCAGTGCGGCCGGAGTTCGCTCGATGTACACGCCGTTCTGGGCGTTCGCATCCACCGAACTGCTCACCTTCAATGCGAACGAGTCGGCGTTCGCCGCTGCATCTGTGATGCTGATGCCTCCGGTCGCATCCAGAACGATCGACGGCGGCGCGCTGGCGTCGTACACCTGCTGAAGCGTGGGTGTAACGCCAGGACCGCTCGACCCCTGTTGCGGGATGAACGCGACGAACATGGGTCAGCCTCCTACCGCGTTCCAGGGCATGATGCTGGCGCCGCGCGAAGCCGCATACGCCTGCCGGACCTCGAACGGGTCCATCGCGTAGGAGTCGGTCTCCCACCCGCGCACCGGAGTGATGTTCCCGTTCACGCCGCGAACGAGGCCGCCCGGCTCGACGTAGATCATCGGGATCGTCTTGCCGCTGCGCTCACCACCAACGACCATCGGACGTCCGGTGTGCGTCGAGAGGTACATCGCGCCCTGCACCGCCGAGCGATAGTCGAGGCCGGCGGGGGCCGTGACGAGTCGCTCGGGAGGCGCGAACTTGTAGATGCGCTGCCAGAGCGGCAACACCGCCCCGTTGCGCACTGCGGCGACGCCAGCGGGCGTCACCACGGCCGTGGGCTTCCAGACTCGAGCGTCGATGCGGCGCGGCACGCCCTGCGCCTGGCGCTGGCTCTGCGTCGTGCGCGTCAGTCCGGCGAAGCCGACGGGACCTGGGCCGCGACAGCCGGGGCATCCCCCATCAGCTTCCTGCCCAAAACGCGGCGCGAGCTGGCTCGACTTCAGGATCCAGCAGACGCCGTTCTGGAGGACGCAGGCGTCGACCTCTTCCTGGAGAGCTCGCGTCCAGGAAACATGCTCGACCAGATAGTCGGGAGCGGGATACACGCGGGGTGCGATGCCGATGACGTCGCCCGTACAGCCCCAATCGCTTGTGCTGTACGAGCCGTCGCTCATCGCCAACAGATCGGCGTCGCTGGGGCTGTTCATGGCCCTCATCCTACCGCGCCACAGGGGCGCGGCGCAGGCTCAGCGGTGCGCCGACCAGCGAACCTCGACGAGGAGGTCCACGTCGAAGGCGGTGGCCGTCTGGCCCGTCAGCGCGACCGGCAGGATGAGCACGGGCAGACCTGTGCCGAGCCCGAGACCGCTGGTGAGCGTGTCGAGGACGATGAGCGCCGACTCCGTCGCCACGGCGCCGAGGTTCGAGCTCTGCGCGACGACCGTGACGTGCGTGTTCTGGCACCACGTGCGGTCGGTGGCCGTCTGCACGCCGTGGCCGATTGCCTCCTCGCCGGCGTTCACGACGAGCGCTACCGCGCCGGCCGCCACGGGATCGTGCGGCGCGAGCTCGACTGGGTTCGCGTCGTCGAACACGAAGTCGGGCAATCGCTTCTCGGTGGTCGTGAGGTCCGTGGCGTCGGCGAGCAAGAACCGCGCGCCGCGCGTCGCGTTCGCCGCGCCGCCGGTCGTGAAGGTTCCGTTCGTCTTCGGGAAGGTGGCGAGGGCTTCGCCTGGCGACACGGTCCCCGTGAACCGGAGAACCTGAGTCGAACCTGCGGGGCGATCGGCGGGCTGGAGGGCCATGACTGTGAGCTCCTATCGAAGTGTGGTCGGGAGAGTATCGATCACAGCCAGGTGACGACGGTGTCGAGAGTGCCGGCGGGCGCGCCGCCGATGTTGATCGTGACCTGCGTGGCGGTCTTCGCGCCCTGCGTGACCGGCGTACCTGCCGCGTTCGTGGCGATGGCCGCGACCTCGTAGCTCGTGTTGCCGGCCGTGAAGCCGAACGCGACGACCGTGGCCGCGATGGCCGCCGTGCCGAGTGTCACGAACTTGGGTGGGAGGTGCGTGCCGAGCGTGGCGCCGGCCGAGACGTACGTCGGCTGCACCGCGAAGCTCGAGCCGCGCTCGTCCATGTTGCAGCGCAGTCCGGCCGTCAGCGTCACAGCGGCCGACGTGCGGACGCCCGTGAAGTTGATGGCCTGAGCCGTGACGTCCGCCGCATCGGAGAACGTGTACGCGTTGCCCGTGAGCACCGCGCCGCTGAAGTTCACGACTGTCGCGGTGACGGCGCCGTCCGGCAGCGTCGTCGCACCGCCCGTGAAGGTGCAGTTGCCGACCGAGCCGTGGACCTGGAACACCGGCGCGAGGCCCGTGCTCACCGACAGGCTGGCGCCCGTCATCGCGCCGATGGTCGAGCCTGGATCCGCCGTGATGAGCGGCTGCCCCGTGCCCGTCCACGTGCCGATGATCGAGCCGGCGCGCAGGTGAAGCCCCACGGACTGCGTTGCAGTCGGCTTCGTCGCGCTCGCGTTGTCCCAGGTGTGCTGGACGTTGCCGAGCTGCGTCGTGCCGCGCAGTCGCACGTTCGCGCAGGTGAGGAAGGACGCCGAGCCGACCGTGCTCGTCGGCGACTGCACGTTGAAGAGCACGACGTCGTTCGCACCCGTGAGCGCGAACGTGTCGACGTTCGTGGCCGAGGTCTGGACGAAGACGTTGTTGCAGATGAGGCTGTTCGCGAGGAACGCGCCGCCCGCGGCGGCTGCGCCGACGACGCAGCGTCCGGTCGTGAGCGCCGTGAGCGAGAGGTCCTCGAGCAGGAAGTAGCCGGTGACGGTCGACGGCAGCGTTAGGATGTCGATGCCGGCGGCGCCGTTGAGGCGCGTCTCCGCCATGCCCGAGCCGGCGATGCGGCCCTTGGTGACCGCGGCGGGCAACGTGAGACCGGCCGCGATGGCGAAGTCGCCCGGCCCGATGAGCACCTCGTCGCCGTTCTGCATCACGGCGAGCGCCGCCGCGACGGTCAGGAACGGACGCGCGGCATTGCCGCGGGCTCCGGTGGTGTCGCTGCCGGCGACATCGACGTAGATGGCGTTGGACGGACCGACGATTTCGCCGACCGTGGAACCGTCACCGCGCGAGAACTGGAGGAACATGGGTCACCTCAAGGGATGATCTTCGACGTTGTCGCCGTCGCAGCACCGACGAACGGCTTCACCACCTTCGCTACCATGCGGCGAAGGCTGATGCCTTTCGACACCTCTTCGACCGACTGGAGCTCCCGACTCCCCTTCATGTCGACGAACGGCTTCCTGTTCTTCGGGTCGACGCACTTCGCGTGGACGCCCACGCGAACGGTGCCCTGATTGTTGGGCCGGATCTCGACCATCCGCAGCTTCGGGTCCGATTCGTCGAAGAGCTCGAAGCAGCCCCAGCACACATGCGCGCCGTGGTGGACCGCCACCGGAACGAGCGAGCCGTCGCGCGGCGAGATGATCATGTCGAGGTCGGTCGCGTTGTTCGCGAGGCCTCGCGCCTTGAGGTCGTCCTCGTCCGTGACCTTGATGCCGAAGCTCACAGCGGCCTCGCGAAGTAGCCGTAGAAGACGAGCCCGGCGGCGCTACCCAGGCCGCGCACCTGGGTGGCCGTGCCGCTGCTGGTGGACGACGTCTGGAACGGCACCTCGTCGAGCACCTTCACCGTGCTCTTCGACGCGATGGTGATGGTCATCGGCGTACCGCCGAGCACTGTGAGCGTGAGATCGAGGTTGCCGCCGGTCGTGTTCTCCACGAACAGCGTGACGAGGTCGACGTAGGGGCCGCCCTGGCCCGTCGCCGACACGTCCACCGTGTGCAGCACGGTGGCCGTGGCGTTGTCGATGGCGCGCGGAGCGGCTACGCCACTCGAGATCATGCCGGTGAGAGGTCTGCGGAGGACGTCCATGGCACCCTTCGTACCATTTCCGACCGATCACAGGCAAAATCGACTACAGCGGTAGTACACGACTGGGTTGTGTAGTACCAATGTAGCGATCGTTGCCGGAAACGCGTCGTACGTGGCAAAGAACGAGCGAAGGCTACCGAATCGTCGGTAACTTCTGCCCTCACAAATGCTACCTGACACGAGTCTCGATCAGTTCGCCACGCACGTGACGCGTCTGAACAACGCGAACACGGCGTCGAAGTATCGACTCGGCGCCCAGAAGCTACGCGACTTTCTCGCCGAGAACGGGCTGAACCTGGATTCGATCCCTCGCGGCGTCCTGACCATGTTCGCCGAGGTTCTCTCCGCCCAAGGACTGGCTCCGGCCTCGGTCCAGGTGATGGTCGCGGGCGCCAGGAAGTACCTGAAGTGGCTCCAGGACAGAGGCGAGATCCCTCCCGAGGCCAACATCGCCGCCCCGGACCTGCCGAAGCTCAGGCGCGACGACGAGCCGAACGCGCTCCGAGATGAAGACCTCCTCGAGTTCTTCCGCTGGGCGACGAAGATCCCGGAGCCGTCTCGGACCGCGATCCTGCTGTTGCCGTACTGCGGGTTGCGATCGAACGAGCTCACCACGCTCCCGCTCACCGCGGTGCAGCGCTTCAACGTCCCACGCGCCGATGGCGGTTCGGTGGCACATCTGTGCCTGCGGGTGCTCGGGAAGGGCAACAAGGTTCGCACCGTTCCTGTGCTGCTCGACGGCCAAGAGCTGCTGCTCCGCTACATGAAGAACTGGCGGCTTCGGCACTCGAACGACCGATGGCTCTTCCCTGCCCACGAAGGTGGTCCAGTCGCCAACCGAACGATCCGCCACTACGTTCAGTGGATTCGCGAACAGATGAAGAAGCAGGGTCGCGATGCCGATCGGCTGACCCCACACACCCTACGACGAACGTACATCACCACTCTCTGGAGAGCTGGGTTGGATGTCCCGACAATCATCAAGATTTCAGGCCACCAGAACGTGCAGACAGCCGTCAAGCACTATCTCGCGATCAGCCCCTCCGATCTCGCGAACAAAGTACACGGAGGCAATGTCACACTCATCCCGCAAGGGCCCTATGCAGATCAAGTTCGCGAAGCGCAAGCGAACGTAGGTCAGTTCTTGGACTCGTTCAGAGACGCGGCTGATACGGAAGAGGAAGGTTCATGAGCAACGCCAACGCGATGACTGCCAACAGTGAAGTGGCTAGCCTGCTGGACATTCTCGAGGGGCCTCCGCCTTCGATCGAGAATGCGCCGCCGCTTCCGCCCTCTCCGCCGCCGGCCGAGAAGCGAACGCCGTTCTTGGTCGGGCCTGCTGCTGCGGCCGCTGGCGCCGCTCCTTTCATGCCCCCTGCTCCGTCGAAGGCGGAGGCCAAGGAGATCGTGGCGAACGCGACGGCAGCCAAGGGCTCGCCGATGGCCTCGAAGAAGTACGCCGAGCTCTCCAAGCTCATACCTGGCGCAGAGCGCGTGCGCATCCGTCGTCGGCGAACCGACGGGTCGCTGTACACGATCAAGGACTACAGCAAGACCGATATCGACCACACGGGGGATATCGAGGCCTTCATCTACAACTACCTTCGCCCCGTCTACGGTGGCGGCGAGTACAACGTGTCGCTGGTCGATGCGAAGGGCGTCGAGCTCGACGGTGGGATCGTCAGGCTCGAGGGGCCGTCGCTCGATCCACACGCGCAGCCGACGACGCAGGACACGAACGGGCCGCTGCTCGTCGAGATGTTCAAGACCCTGACGCGCCCCCAGCCCCCGCCCCCGGATGCGATCAGCCAGTTCAAGAACATGAAGGAGATCCTCGTGGAGATGACGCCCAAGAACGACAACTCGGTGCTCACCGCCATGATGCAGATGCAGATGCAGATGCAGCAGTCCCAGGCGGCCGAGAACATGAAGTTGTTCATGGCCATGATGACGACGCAGAGCCAGAAGCCGGCGATCGATCCGGCACTCGCTGCGCTCATCGATCGCATGGACCGTCGTCTCGAGAAGATCGAGACCGCGGCGAGCGCGCCGCCGATGCCTCCTCCGCCGCCCCCACCGCCGTCGGGTCCGAACTACACGATGCCCGAGCTCATCACGGCCGTGACGGGAGCCATCGCGGCCGTCGTCCCGCTCGTAAAGGGCGACTCCGTGAGCGCCGCTGAGATGGCGACGCTCATCATCAACGCGCAAGCGGCGGCGAAGCCCACCGACGCGCTCGGCGTGCGCGACGTGATCGACATCTTCAAGCAGCGCGAGCAGGATCAGTCCCCGCCGGCGACGCTCGAGGAGCAGATGGGCACGCTGATGCGCCTCAAGGAGTTCGGCACGATGCTGAACCCGCCCCCGCCCCCGACGGCGCCGGGCGGCACGAACATCTACGACGCGATGCTCGCGATCCTCGGGCCCGGCAGCGCGATCTCGCAGGCCATCGGCTCGCGCGTCGACCGCGAACTCCAGGCCCCGCCCGCCAAGCGCGTGGAGGTCACCGACATCCGCCACGTGCAGCCGACCGTGCAGCCCGCGGGCTCGCTCGTCCCGTCCACGCCCTCGGCGCCCGCTCCGGCACCCACCGCGCCGGAAGAGGAGGCCGTGCCGCTTCCGGCCGACTTCGACGCGAAGCTGGCCGCGATGAACAACGCTAGCTCGCCGGGCGAGCGCATCGGCGCCGCCGTCGACATGCTCATGTCGCTCTACCCGATCCCGCAGTGGCAGCGGTTGATCCAGACCATCCTCACCACCATCGCCTCGACGCCGAAGGATGCGGAGCCGGCGATGCGGCCGATCGGCGGCCTGCTGGCGAAGTTCGTGGACGCCAAGATGCTGCCGCGTGAGACCGCTCTCGCGACGCTCAAGGCCTTCAAGGACTCGTACACGACCGTGCGCAACGAGCTCCTCGAGAAGCTGCCGAGGCTGCGTGGTCTGGCGCCTGCCGAGAGCGCGGAGGCTGAAGGTGAGGAGACCGAGGAGGACGAGGCGCCCGCGCCCTCGGGCCCGCCGCCGGCGACGGTCGATCTGCCCGGCGACATGGACGCCGCCGCGTACTCTGGAGGAAGCCTGTGACCGACACCGACAAGCCCGTTCTCTCTGATCCGCCCGCCGATCTCGCCGCTCGCATTCGCGAGGCGATCTCGGCGCTCATGCCGCTGCCGCCCGAGTGGCGTGACCGCGCGCTCCGCGCGCTCGCCGAGCTCCTCGAGAGTCCGCCGCCGCCCAAGCCCGATCCGTACGACAAGTGGCTGCCGGTGCTCGCGCAGATCGTCTCCGACCTCGCGCAGATCACGACGCCGCCGATCGTAGAGCAACCGGCCCCGCCCGTCCCTCCGTCGCCTTGGGTGAACAACCCCGATGACGGCTACGTGAGCAACCCCGATGGCGGCTACGCGAACACGACGGGCCTCCTCAACCTCGTCTCAACGCTGAAGCCCGAGCAGCGCGCCGCCGTGCTCACCGCCGTCGAGGAGCCGCACCGCTCGGCGCTGAGCGCACTCTTCGACGCCCTGCCGTTCGTCGGGTAGGATCCCCACCATGTGGGGCTGCCGCTGCGGGCGCCTGTGCGAGGCCGGGAATCGGTTCTGTTCCGCGTGCGGTGCTCCCCGCGCGTCGGGGACGGAGGTCCGATCCCCGGCCGAGCGGAAGGCCTTCCTGGCGAAGGCCGAGCAGGACGACGCTCAAGCGCTTCGAGGCGTCCGCCGCATCTTCCGCACCGCCGAGAAGGCCTTCCAGGAGGCTGAGGCGCTCGACGAGAAGCACGCGACGGCCGACTACGCGAAGTTCGACGGGTGGTTCGGGGAGTGGCTGCGCGGACCGTCCACGCGCTTGGATCCGTTCGGTTTTCCGCTCGAGGATGACTACGACGACTACGACGACTTCGACTGACGTCGGAGTGTTAGACTTCTCGCATGGACCTCGGCAGCGTTCTCGTTGGGCTGTTCGCCATCAGCATGGGCGTGAACTCGCTCGCCAAGGGCGCGAAGCACCTGCGCGAGGGGCTCGGGCCCTCAAGCGGAGCTCGCACCATCCCTGGCAGGGTTCCGACGACCTTCGTCCCTCGATCTGAGACCAAGCGCTCGCTGAAGCTCGTGAAGGCGGCAGTGCCCGTCAAGACCAAGGGCGGCATCATGGGCACCTCGTTCTACGAGGTGAACTCGTTGAACGATCGACTGACCGCGATCATCGATCGCGCGGAACAGGGCAAGACGGATCCTCAGGTGATCGCGTTCGCGCGCAAGGCCGTGTCGAAGCGCAAGCCCGGCTCCACCGAGTGGAACGGCGGTCAGTGGCAGATCCCGGAGAAGCGAAAGGATCTCGAAGCCGTCGAGATCTTCAAGGCCGTACGCTCTTCGGTCCGATATACATCGGACCCGACCACCGACACCTACGCAAAGCCTCGCAACACACTCAACATCGGAGCTGGCGACTGCGACGAATATGCCGCGCTCGGATGCGCCGCCTCGATGGCCATCGGCATCCCTTGCCGTCTCAAGGTCATCGCCACGAAGCAGTCGGCAGATGGCGGCCCGGATCACATCTACTGGGAGTCGTTCGCCAACGGACGCTGGATTCCCATGGACGCCTCGGTGAATATGGGTCCTGACTGGGAGGCTCCGGACTCCATGGTCCGCCGACGTTGGATCTACGAGGTGAAATGACCTCGCTCGAGGCCGTGCTCATGCTCGACAACGAGCTCGCGTCGGCGCCGCCGGACGTGGCCGAGCAGTGGCGCATCGTGCGCGGCTGGCTCCGACGCCGTGATCGTCCAAGCCAGACGAACCTCGAGCCGGCCGCGCCGAGCCACTTCGCCAAGGCGACGGAGATCCTGAAGCAGCGCGGCTAGATGTCGCGGAGCGCGGCGAGGCGCTCCTTCCGCTTGAGCGGCCGCTGGCGCACGATGGCCTGCACCGGAAGCAACTGAGCCGCCTCGACGGGCGTTCCGTCGGCCCACTTCGTCGGGCTCTGCCCGCGCTCGTGTGCGGCGCCGATCTCACACTTCGCGCAGACCTCGGACCAGACCTTCACTCGTCGCGTGCCTGGCTCCCACGGGCGCCGGGCGTTCTCGTGGCGCGTCCCGCACGCGGCGCGCGTGAGCTTCGCTCCGAGGGGGATGCACTTGAAGACGGCAGGGGAAGGGGCTGGCGCGGAGGACTTTTTCACCTGCGAAGGGTAGCAGGCTGCTCCGGCCTCAGTCGTGACGGAGCTTTTCCTGGAGGAACAGCACTTTCACGCGCAACCGCTCGTGCGACGAGATCAGATCCATCAGATCCTCGATGGTGATCTCGCCGCGGAGCGCCTTGTTCCGGATGTCCTGCACGATGAACGGATGGAGCACGCCGCCTCTCTCGCGTTTCCGGTCGCTCACACGTCCTCGCGCATGCGTCGGAAGCGTTGCTGCGAGGCGCGGTACGAGACCTCGGCGGCGAGCGCGACCAGCAGCCCTTGGTCAGCCGGTCGCTCCTGCGCGAGCGCGAGCAGCTCCCGCTCCGAGTCGCTGAGCTCGCCGGCGCCGACGCGCTCGAGCGCGGAGAGGAGCTCCTTGGCGGCCGCTACGATCTCGTTCTCGGTCACCACGTAGCCGCCATCGTAGCTGCCGACTGTCCTGTGTTTCATCGCCAACCTCCCAGTCGGTCCTCGTTCTCGTGCAGGTCCCCCGGCGCGGCCTGCCCTGCGACATCGCCCTTCTCGTCGACCACGGCGATGGTGTCCTGCGCAAGCCAGCCGAGGAAGCGCCAGGACTGCTCGCGCTTCATCTCGAGCCAGAGCTCGGACGCCTCCCGTCGGTGCCCGGCGCCCATCTCGGGGCTGGTGGCGTCGGCGGCCTTGTCCATGAGCGCGTTCCACTCCGCCAGACGGCGTAGCGCGAGCGGCGGATCCATCGGCCTGAGCACGGCGATGCGCTTCTGCGTCTTGGGGTCGCGGTAGGGGATCATCCCGCGTTCCGTGCGTCGAGGAAGGAGGAGAGATCCTCGTCCTGCGTGACGAAGGGGGCCGGCGCGATCACGGGCGCGGGGCTCGAGGCGATGTTCGAGGCGTCCGTGGAGTCCGGACCCTGTACCGTCGCTGGTGCGGGCGCCTCGAAGGACCGGCAGACGCCCTCGACGAGGTGCGAGACGGTCTTCGCGGGGGCCCGGAGGTTCAGCGTCACGCCATCGCGCTCGACCTGGAGCACCCACGACGCGATGCCCTCCGAGTCGACGCCCGTCGCGGCCGAGATCAGGCGCACGCCGCGGTGCCGCAGCTGCGCTCGGAGCTCGTGCTCGAAGGCGGCCTGGGCGGCCTTGAAGGGGTTCCGGTGCTTGGCGGATCGGCGCTCTCGTCGGTTCATGACTCTCCTTCGTGGTTCGCGGTGTCTGACGCCGGATCGGCGCCGATATTCAAAGATTCTTGCGCGAGCTTCAACCGCTTGCGGGCCTCGCGCAGGGCCACCTCCTGGGCCTTTCGCTCCAGCTTGGCCTGTGCCAGCGCCAGACGCTCGCGAGCGCGCTCCTCACGCTCGAATCGACGTCGGTGGCGCTCGCGCTGGGCAGCTTCACGCGCGGCTGCCTCGGCCTCTCGAAGCTGGATTTCACGGAGACGATCGCTTGCGAGCAGTGGATTCACAATCGCATCGCGGATGGTGATGCGATCGCGCAGTTTCTCGACTGTGGTTCGTCGTGGGTATGGCGCTGGACGCTTCCGCAGGACCGTAGCGCTGCGCGGCAACTGGTTGAGCTCGTCGATCGTCTCACCCTGCTTGAGCAGTCGGCGCTCGCACTTGGCCGACGGAACCAAGACCTCACCATCCTCCGGAGCCCCGAGGAACGCGTGCTCTGCCTGCACGATGATCATCCAGGCGTGCTTCGAGTACCAGGACGTCACGCACGCGGTGGGATCCCCAGGCGGGATCACCATCCACATCAAGCCGAGCTGCTTGGCGAGGCGGCCGAGGCAGGCGCGCTGGTTGTCGGTGAAGTGGTAGGGGTGCCCCACGAGCACACGACGGTCCGGACTGCGCTGGCGCCCCTCTGGGCCATAGGACATCCAGAACTCCGCGTGGTCGAACACCACGAAGAGCGGCTTCAGATCGGCCACGATCTCCAAGCTGGGGCGTCCTTTTCGGTGCCACCGAAGCAGGAATCCGAGCGGACCGAGCGAGGTCAGATCATACTGCACGCGTCGGCACATATCTCGACCGAAACGACGACCGGGTAGCGGCAGCGGTAGCTGCTTGTTGATGCCGCGCACTGTCACTCCGGCAGGATGATCGGAGGCGTGACGGCCTGGAAGGCGGCGTCGACCTGCGAAGCTGCCTGCTGGAGACCCTCGAGCACCGTGGCGTAGGCGGCTCGACGGTGCGCCGGCTCGTAGCGGGGCATGCGGTCGCCGAGCGCGGCGTGCGCGACGACGTTGAAGCCGGTGGGCTCGCCCTCGGGCGTGACGCCGGCGGCGCAGACGAGCACCTGGATCTCGCCCGCGCGGGCGCGGTCGAGCAGGCGCTCGAGGAAAAGGACGAGCTCGGGTTGGGAGGTAGGCACGAAGGGGGTGGTCATGAGTCCCCAGCGTGCGGTACTGGGTCTACTCTGTCAAGCGAGATCGAATCGATCGGAGTAGAAACTGAAATGGAAGTTTCGGATCTTAAGCGCGGCGCCGGGGCCGCTAAGCGTGCTGGCGTGCGACTTTAGCAGCTAGGCGGTATAAATACGCTCTTGGTAGAAAGTCCGCACGGCAGACCCTTTCATTTTTCATTACAGTGTCGTCTACGCCCCTACACTGGCAAGCGCCCCTGCCGCACGCCACGCACGCTTTTTCACCTGCCAGCACGGCAGGCTATTTTAAAGCTAAATACGCTAAACTACGGTAGTTATATACGACCGCACGGCAGCACGGCAACACGAAGAGTTCGGCCAGGTGATGATGATCTGTACCTACATTGTAGACAAGAATGACAGGAACTCACGGGGGAGACTTTTGCCGCCAGGATCCGGGGTGGTCGCCGAACCCCACCGCACAGAACGGAGTAAGCCGCCGACAGTCCCGGCCGCAGAGTGCAGATAGACCCTCGACCCTCGGCGGAGGCGGGGTGGCCTCACGAGTGACTTGACGGCCCAAGAGCGCTCGGCTACGCCAGTCGCTCGCACCCAGCCCTCGCGGGCCTGAGACGGGTGCCGTCGCTGTCTCCGCGGGCCGTGGGTGGTCGCTGGGTGCAGGACGGTGCCGGCACTCGTCTCAGGCCGCGCGCAGGCACACCTGTCACGCCGCGGAGCTCGTGCCTTTCAACGTCTCCACATTCTCGCGCCTGACCGACACGGTGGCGCAGATCCACCCTGGCTACGACTGGCCTGGGCTGGTCGAGGCAATCGGGCAGCACCGCCCTGCGGTCAAGAAGGATGATGTCCCCCTCTTCGCGCCGGCCGAGTGGCACCCGGGCCACGGCCCCTCGAAGAAGGAGGGCACCAAGTACCTCGTCGGGGTCCACTTCGGATGCTTCGACTTCGACGACGTGCACGAGAGCGCTCTGCCGACCGTCCTGGGAGCGCTCGAGGCAGGAAGCATCGCTCACGTCGCCCTCAGCACGTGGAGCCACACCGGACGCCGGAAGAAGGCCGACGCCTCGTACAAGGACAAGGCCGGCAACCTCCTCCCCGCGCAGCCAGGTACCTACTACCAGCTACGCGTGCTGTTCCCGTTCAGCCGCATGGTGCTCCCGTCCGAATGGTCCCAGTTGTGGCCGGCGTTGAACGTCAGGCTCTTCGGCGGTCTCTCCGACGAAGGCTGCAAAGATCCCACCCACCGCTACTACGCCCCGGCCTACAAGGAGGGCGCCGGCGTCCCGCCGATTTACGCCTCGCGGCCTGGCGGAGCCCTCGATGTCGATGCCTTTCTCGCGGTGCTCGGCCCTCCGCCGAAGGAAGCAGCACCAACGCAGGTCGCAGCGCTCAGGGCGTCCATCACGCTTCATGACGTGAAGCGCATCGCTCGAGCGCTGAAGGCATCGAAGACGAAGAAGGACGTGGGCGAGGCGCTCACGGCGCTCGCGAACGGCGAGGCCTACGCGCCGAGCGGTCAGCGCACGCCGATCACCTACAAGATGGTGCGCGAGATCCTGGACAGGCACCCAGGAGCGACGCACGAGGCCGTCGCGGCGCTCTGGGGCCCCAGTATCCAGGCCATGCAGCCGACCAAGATGACGCGCGAGCGCATCTTGGAGATGTGCGCCAACAAAGAGCCGAACGCGATCAAGATCGACCACACCACGCGAGTGGCAGAGGCCTTCAATGGCGCTCGTGGCGAGGCATATGCCCCCGAGGACATCGAGGCCATGGCCGAGGCCCTCGAGTACCGCCCCGACGAGCTCGCGAGACGGTGGATCGTCCAGAAGGGCTCCTCGTACTACGTGCTCTGCGATGGGCAATATCGCTGCTACACAGAGCAGGACGTCCAGAACGCGGTGCTCCGGGATCTGGCGCCGGCCGCCACCGTCGGCGTCGATCTGCACGAGATCACGCAGCGAGGGATGCGGCGTAAGACCATCGCCGAGCTCATGGAGCTGTACGGGACCGTCGCCAACGAGGTGGTGATCGATCTCGCCGCGCAGAAGGCGCGGTACGACTCGGTCACGCGCACGTTCGTCGAGGCGCCGTGTCCGATCCGCGTCACGCCGAAGTACGACGCCGACGTGGAGAAGTGGTTGACCCTGCTGGTGGGCGAGGCGAAGGCCCCGAAGCTCTTCGACTGGCTCGCCTCCGTCACGAAGCTCGACGAGCCGTGCGCCGCCATCTACTTCGAGGGCAAGGGCGGCACAGGCAAGAGCCTCTTCGCCCACGGCGTCGCCCGCATCTTCACGGACGATCGGCCGGTGATGCTCTCTGAGGTGCTCGGCGGCACCTACAACGAGTCGGCGACTAAGTGCCCGGTGATCCTCGCCGACGAGACCGTACCGACCGACCACCAGGGCCGCATCAAGTCGGCCGAGATCCGTGAGTTCATCCAGGCGCGCACGAGACCGCTGAGCCGGAAGTACAAGCCCACCGCGACGCTCAAGGGCGCGCTGCGGCTGGTCATCGCAGCGAACAATAGAGGGCTGCTCGACACGAACGAGCACCTGACCGAGTACGACATCGCGGCCTTCGCCGAGCGCTTCCTGTTCTTGCCCGTGCAGGAGATCGCGCGCGAGTTCCTCGAGTCGCAGCCGGGGATCGCGACGCGGTGGATCGAGCAGGACGCCATCGCCCGCCACGCGCTCTGGCTCGCCGAGAACTGGGAGATCGACCGCACCGGCCGCTTCATCGTCTCGGGCGACTCACAAGAGCTGGTGAGCTCGCTGACCACGCAGACGGGCCTCCGAGCCTCGGTCTGCCAGTGGATCGCGAACTTCTTGCTGCGCCCGTCCATGTTCATGAACCAGTACGCGCGCGAGGGCCTCATCGCCACGGACGGCGCGCGCCTCTTCGTGACGCCACGCGCACTTCACGAAGCGTGGACGATGTACCTCCAGGACAAGGGCACGCCGCCGACGCCGACCGCCATCGCACGTGCTCTGGCGGGTCTGTCCAAGGAGGCGTTCGTGCATCGAGGGAACAAGACGGTGCGCGTGCGCGACTTCGATCTTCGAGCGCTGCTTCAGTGGGCGCAGGTGACTGGCTATCTGGACGAGCAGGCCATTCGCGACGCCCTTGTCCAGGTGTACAAGGCAACGAACGTACCTACGGTGACGCAAGGAGGGATGAACTGATGGGTGCCATTCGATTGATCACGGAACCGGCCATCATCGTGCTCGGCGAGATGAAGCTCCGCACGGACGGGCTCAACGAGCTGCTCGACTGGGTGCAGGACTATCGACCGGAGTGCGTACCGAGCGATCTGCTCGGGGACCCGCACGCGCGAGCGATGGCACTGTTCCCGCACGACGGCTACCGAAACGAGCACCCGGGAGCGCCGACAGGTCCGCTCACCGACAACGAGATGCTCGTCGAGCTCGCAGGGCGAAACTGCTACCTGTCGTACGGCCAGAAGGCGGGGCGCAAGAGCAACGCCGAGTACATCGCACACACGCAGTCTGGATCGATCCCGCACGCGAGCATCATGTACCACGCGAAGATGACGTTCTTCCTGGCCGGCATCTCGCGCCGCGTGTCGCACGAGCTGATCCGCCACTACGTCGGCGCCGACCGCTCGGAAGAGGGCTCTCCGTCGCAGGAAAGCACGCGCTACACGTTTCACCCCGGACACTTCGCGGTGCCGCCGTACGTGCTCGAGTCGGAGGATCGCGAGGAGGCGTTCGAGAAGTCGTGCACTGCCGCCTACGCGGCGTACCTCGATTTCATCGGCATCGAGGAGCTCTCGTACGAGGCCGAACACGGCAAGAGGCCGACGGGTCTCGAGCGCAAGCGCATCTACGAGGCGGCGGCCGGGCTGTTGCCGATGCAGGCCTGCACGTCGCTCGTGTGGACGACGAACCCGCTCGCGCTGGCGAAGCTCTTCCGCGAGCGCTGCGACGAGTCGGCGGACCGCGAGTTCCAGCGCTTCGCGAAGAAGTGGCGCAGCATCGCTATCGCGACGTGGCCGAACCTGTTCCAGGGGTCGGTAACATGAATCGCCCGTCGTGGACGTGCGGCGACTGCGGCAAGAGCAATGACATCGATCCGGAGCTCGCTACTTGCTGGGGGTGCGGCCGTGCCAGTCCAGCGGTGTTTGCGACCACCGTGCCTGTGCCGACCCCGACCTCGGCCGTCGATCACCCAGCTCACTACGGTGGCGACACGACGTACGAGACGATCAAGGTGCTCGAGGCGTGGTTCACGCCCGAGCAGATGACGGGTTTCAACCTAGGCAACGCCGTGAAGTACATCTCGCGCGCCGGTAAGAAGGGCGCCACGCTCGAGGACTTGCAGAAGGCCCGCTGGTACCTGGATCGCGAGATCTCCAGGCGAGAAGCCAAGTGAACAACATCACCGTCTCGCCATCACAGATCAACAGCGCGATCTCGTGCTTGCGGATCTGGGCATTCGACAAGCTCGACAAGCTCCCCAAGCAGGACACCCGGCAGACGCTCATCGGGACGAAGACGCACGAGATCCTCGAGAACTGGCTGAAAAAGGGCGTCCCGCCGGACACCGAGCTCAAGCTCAAGGTCGACGGGGTCGAGTATCACCCGGGCCGAATCGCACTCAACGGGCTGCACCACCTGCCCCCGCCGGGGCCGCACCTCGCGATCGAGTCCGAGTTCTACTTCAAGCACTGGTACGGCCGCGTCGACATGGGCTGGGTGGCGTTGGACGGCCAGTACGTCCCGCGTGATCTCATCCCCCAGGTGATCGACTCCGAGCACGTCATCCCGGGGATCGGCGACCACAAGACCAGCGGATCGAAGACGTTCGAGTACGCGTTGACCGAGGAGACGTTGCGGACGGATCCGCAGGGGATCATCTACGCCAACGTCATGCTCGACGAGTTCCCGCGAGCGAAGTTCGTGGATGAGCTCTGGGTGTATTACGGCACCCGACCCCCGCACCCCTCGAAGAAGGTGCACATCCGAATCGAGCGTGCCGAGGCCCAGGCGCGCCTTGAGCCAATCGATGTTCTTGCAGCGTCACTAATACGCTTGCGAGGCTCGTCGCTACGGGCCATGAACCTCCCTCCCAACCCAACCGCCTGCGATAAGTACGGCGGCTGTCCCCATCGTGCCCGCTGCAACCTGAGCCCCTCCGACCAGATGAAAGGATTCATGATGAACAACCTGAACAACATCGATCACATGCCGCTCGACCAGAAGATCGCCATGGCCGCCCAGCAGGCGAACGCGGCGCTCACGACGACGGTCCCCGCCCCGATCCTCGAGACGCCGCCGGCGCTGCCGGTCGGGCAGTGGGTGGACCACCCGCAGAACGCCGCCTACGAGTGGAACACTGGCACCGGCGAGTGGCGGCTCAAGGCGCAGCCCGCCACCGCGCCGGTGATCGCGGCATCGGTGATCGTCGCGCCGCCCGTGCCGAGCGCCGTCGGGTACTTGCCGCCCGGCCCGACGACGGCCGCGCCCCTCACGCAGCCCGTGCCGAGCGGGTACTTGCCGCCCGGCCCGACGACGGCGGCGCCCATCACGCAGCCCCTTCCGCCGATCGTGATGATCCCCTCCGCGCCGACCATGCCCTCCGCGCCCGCCATCCCCGCGCCGCTCGTGGTCGGCCCCGATGGGCTGCCGCCCGGCTCGATCAACGCCCCCGAGGGCGCGAACGTGCCCGACCGCGCCCAGCCCGTCGTGGCGGCCCCCGCCGCAGCCGACGATCTCGAGGCGATGAACAAGGAGCAGCTCGTAGATCTCGCCAAGCGCATGGGTCTCGACACGACCCGCAAGCGCGAGGCCGGCATCCGCGATCTCATCCGCAGTGCGCGTGTTCGTGGCGTGCAGCTCGCGGCGGCCGCCCCCTCCCAGACGACCTTCGCGGCGGTCGGCGACGCGGCGAATGGGGCCGGCCCGATCGCGAACACCGCGCAGTTCTCGGCGGGCCCCGAGACGTTCGAGCGCACGCGGACCGACCGCACCCACGAGATCCTCGTGGCGATGATCCGGTCGGGATCGTTCCAGAACTTCACCATCGATCAGCTGATCGCGTGGGCGAAGGAAGTGGCGACGAAGACCGAGTGACGGGTGCCGAAGGCCTACTACAACGAGCTCGATTCGTTCCCGGCCGCGTGGCTTCGCAACCTCGCGGCTGCGGGACGGATCACGCCTGGAGTCGTCGATGAGAGATCGATCGTGGATGTTGCGCCGTGTGATCTGGCTGGCTTCGACCGCGTGCACACCTTCGCCGGCATCGGTGGTTGGGAGGTCGCCCTCGAGCTCGCAGGATGGCCCGTCGGAGCTCCGGTCTGGACAGGTTCGTGTCCGTGCCAGCCGTTCTCCCAAGCTGGTCGACGAGGCGGCGAAGCCGACGAGCGCCATCTCTGGCCAGTCTGGTTCAAGCTCATCGCCGCCTGCCGCCCTCCCATCATCTTCGGAGAGCAGGTCGCAAGCCCCGACGGGCTCCGCTGGCTCGATCTTGTTCACGACGATCTCGAAGGAGCGGGCTACTCCGTCAGGGCGGAAGATCGCAGCGCGGCGTTCGCTGGGGCGCCGCACATCCGACAGCGGCTCTGGTTCTGCGCCATCCGAGGAGATGTACTGGCCGACTCCGGCCGCAGCGGATTGCGGTCGAGCGAGCGGGACGTACGCGAGAGGGAACTTCACGCTGACGGGCGCGGCGCAGACGGCACCGTGGCCAACCCCCAACGCCTCCGGAGCCGACAGGGGAGGCTCGATCGCGCACATGGACGGTCGGCGCTCGAACCTGATCGACACGGCGCAGTTGGCCGGCTGGCCGACGACGACGACGCAAGACGGGGCGAGCTCCGGAGCGATGGGCTACTCGACGGAGAGCGGCCGGCACTCGGGCGTGACGTTGACGGACGCGGCGCGCCTCGCAGGCTGGGCGACGCCTGTCTCGACGGAGATCGGGAACACGCTCGAGAACTACCAGGCCATGAAGGCCAACATGAAGAGCGGTCCGAGGACGGCCATCACGCATCCGTCGCTTCAGGCGCAGCTCGTGATCCCTGGTCCGATCTCGTCTGGATCCCATGTCGAGACGGGAAGCTGCGACCCGCCCCGAGGCTCGGGCCAGTTGAACTCTCGGTTCTCGGGATGGATCATGGGGTACCCGCTGGATTGGGGCGATTTCGCTCCCAAGACGGCGAGGAAGGCTACTACCTCCACCCGCTCTCCCAGGGTGAAGAAGGCCGCGTAGGCCGACTGCGCGGGTTCGGCAACGCGATCGTCCCTCAGGTCGCGGCCAGCTTCATTCGAGACGTGATGGAGGACATCGGTGTCTAAGCCCTGCTCGAAGTGCGATCGGTACGGCTGCGACGGGAACTGCCGCGACGACTCGCTGCTGAACGCACTCCTCGCCGAGCGCGGCATGACCCAAGAGGATCTCGCCGCCCAGGCGGAGGCAGGTCGCGAGGTGTCGCGCTCGGAGGAGTTTCGCCGCATCATGGCGCTGCCACGCCGCGAGTGGGAGGCAGGCGCAGAGGAGTTCGCGCTCAAGCTCACGAACTACCTGCGCGTGCCGGGCGGCACGCAGCGCCTTCGTCCGATCCAGGCCGTGACGCTGCGCGAGCTCCACGATCACGGCGGTGCCTTCTGCCCGCAGCGCGTCGGCGCCGGCAAGAGCTTGTCGACTTTCCTCGCCGGCACCGTGGTCTCCGCGCGGAGCGTACTTCTCTTGGTGCCGGCCAAGCTCAAGGAGAAGACCGTCCGCGAGATCAACAACTACCGCAAGCACTGGTACGTGCACCCGCACATCATCGTCCGCAGCTACGAGCTGCTCGGGCGCGAGCAGTCCACAGGGCTGCTCCAGGAAGCTTCGGCCTCAGCTCTTGATCCTCGACGAGGCACACCGAGTGCGCAACCGCAGCATCCGTCACGCGGCGCATCTCGCGCTACATGGACGAGCATCCGGACACGCGAGTGATCGCTCTGTCCGGCACGATCACCAAGCGATCGATCAAGGACTTCGCCCACATCATCGACTGGTGCCTGCGTCACCGGGCGGCAAGCGCCACGCGACTTCCGCATCCTCATGGAGTGGTCGGCGGCGCTCGACGAGACGAAGGACGGCACGACATCGCTCCAGGGCGGAGCGCTGTTCGACATGGTGCACCCGGACGACCACGCAGCCGCGGCCGGAGAACTCAATCCGCGCGCTGCGGCGCGGCTACCGTCGCCGCCTGGTCGAGACACCGGGCGTCATCGCGACGCAGGAGGGCGCTCTCGGCGTCTCGCTCTCGATCGAGGCGCTGATCGTGAAGGACCGCACGATCTCGAGGTCGCCGCCGAACTGAAGCGCACGTGGGCGCGACCCGACGGCGTCGAGCTCATCGACGCCATGGACATCCTGGCGGCACCTGAGGACCATCGCGTGCGGCTTCTACTACCGATGGAACCCGCCACCCCCGCAGTCTTGGCGCGACGCGCGTCGCAACTGGGCGGCCGAGGTGCGGGAGATCTTGAAGGTGAACCGACGAGGGCTCGACTCGGAACCATGGTGCGGAGGGCCGTCGAGGAGAAGCAATACGACAAGGATCGACCGCGCGCCCGCGAAGTGCTCGAGCAGTGGCTCAAGGTCAAGGATCAGTACGACCCCGAGGCCAACAAGGAGGCCATCTGGCTCTCCGACGCCGTTCTCGTCGCCTGCGCGAAGTGGGCGAAGGAGAACAACCGATCATCTGGGTGGGCTTCGTCGAGTTCGGTAAGCGGCTCTCCCGCGATGACCGGGCTGCCTTACTACGCCAACCAAGGGCGATCCGCCGACGGACATATCATCGAGGATCATCCGCCAGGGACGCCCGTGATCGCGAGCATCGCGTCTAACGGCGAAGGGCGCAATCTCCAGGCATGGAGCAGCAACCTCTTCGCAACGTGGCCGAGCTCCGGCGCCACCTGTGAACAAGCCCTGGGACGCACGCATCGCGACGGCCAGGAGGCGAACGAGGTCACCGCCGAGATCATCGCGTCCATCCCGGAGGTCCTTCTCGACTTCGATCGCTCCGTCTCCGATGCCCGCTACATCGGTGATACGACAGGGCAGGAACAGAAGCTCTCGTACGCCGACATCGCCATCCCGCCGAAGGAGGATCGCGGCGGGCTATGGCTGCTCGATCAAGTTCCTTGACACCACGATCCGGCTCCGACACACCACACGTCTCTCTGGAGGAAGATTCGATCATGACCGACACCAACACGCTCCTGACCCAGCTCGTCGAGGCCATCCGCATCGAGGAGCGCGATAAGCACTTCTCGATGTGCTCAGCAACGCCTCCGTCGACATCGACTCGGCCGTCGCGAAGGCGACCAAGGCCGCCGCGAGGAGGCCTTCGCCGCCTTGGCGCCTAAGGCCAAGCGCGTCGGCGCTCGCGCCGCTCGCGCCGCTCGCGCCGCTCGCGCCGCTCGCGCCGCAGGCGCCAAGCGCAGCGCCGAGGACATCAAGAAGACGGCCAACGCGATCCTGGTCTTCGTGAACGAGAACCCCGGCAGCGGCGCCGAGGCCATCCGCAAGGCGCTCGACGTCGATCTGAAGACCATCGAGCTCCCGATCAAGAAGCTCCTCGCGAGCAAGTCGATCAAGAAGCGCGGCGTCAAGCGCGCGACCAAGTACTACCCGGCCTGAACGAGACGGAGGAAGGAACTACCCATGAGCATCTTCGGGAACATCCAGAACGCGAGCATCAGCCAGAGCGGCCCCAAGCTGCCCGACGGCTTCGACGGGATCTGCGAGGTGGTGAAGACCACCGTCGTGAACGGCTTCAACGGGCAGGCCTTCGTCGCCGAGATGGTCGTCCACGAGACGAACCTGCCGGCCGAGGCGCCGGTCGGCTACCGCCCCTCATGGACGGCGAACTTCAAGCACGCCAACACCGCCGGCAACATTCTGTGCTTCCTGGGCAGTGCCTGCGGCATCGACCCCAAGACGCAGGAGCAGCAGATGCGCCAGTCGATCACGCCGCAGATGTGTGATTTCGCCGTGAGCGACTGGCGCATCTGCTGCTCCTACGTCTTTGGGTCGATGCCGCCTTGGAAAGCGCAAGTGTTGCCGGCGTGTTGGCGTGCGGGGATTCGCCGTCCATGAAGGGCGGTAACCGACGGCATCAGCAGCGGATATGGAGACGTTCACTCTCGGCGACGAGACTACCGTACCGGTCTTCGTTCACGACGGTGATGCTTCACCACCTCGCAAGATGCGTCGAGCCGTCGGGCGCTTCAGCTTTGATATACGTGCACCATGAATTTCGTCTCGTTCAGCTCCGTGCGCACGCTTATTACCGCGCTCTGTCGACTTGCTCGCGAAGAACTTCTTAGTCAGGAATCGATGTCTTTCAAGATCGAGCACTTGCGGACCCTCGTTCCCCAGACCGGATCGCGTTGGCCGTCTTCTTGTGTCCCTCGCGCTGCACTGGCGCCTGCGGCGCAACAGCGCAGGCGGCACAGCAGCTGCAACGGCCGCAGCCGACGCGCTTGGCCTTAGACGCCGGCAACAGCTCGCGGCGGCCTTGTCACCTTCGCGGCGGTCAGTCGATGTCGGCCAGGGCGGTGCCGCTGGCGCATCGGAAACACCGCAATGACTCGGCAACAGGTCAGGAGCGTGTTGGTGATCGAATCTCCTCCAGAAGAACGTATTAATCAAGGAATCGAGCAGCCATAGCCACCGCAATCCACTCGGCGGAATGGCAGTAATCGGCATTGCACAGCTGTTCTGCCTATCGCAAGCGGGCCTCGGAAGACGAGAACTCGAAGGGACCTCCGGGATGAGACGCGATGATCCGGCGGTGACCTCGTCTGCCCCTGGCCGTCGCGATGCAAAACTGCTCACAGGTGGCGCCGGAGCTCAGCCGCGATACGAAGAGGTTGCTACTCCATGCCTGGAAAACCCGCCCTTCGCCGACCATTACATATACCCTCCGATCATAGCGTCCCCTGGCAGATGATATCGATGTCCGTCAACCAGATCACCTGGATTTGGCGGCTCTTCGACAGCCCGGTGAGAGGCGCCCGCCTGTAACTCGACTGGCAACCCTTGGAACTGATCCGTTGTTCTCCTTGCCCACTTCGCGCAGGCAGTAGCGTCGGAAGCAGATGGCCTCGCTGTTGGCTCAGATTTGATCCTTGACCTTGAGCTTCTTCCCGGCAGCTCGCAGGCGCGGTCGATCCCGCTGTCGTATTACTCTCACTCACCATGGCTGAGTCGAGCCGTCTCCACTCGGCCGCAGATTGCGACGCGCGTCGCGCCATCATGCTCAGCCGCACGCTCTGGTGCCGCCAGATTGTTCATCGGTCGGCGGCCTCGTCGTGCGGTCCTCGATCGGAAGCGAGACGCCGAGCGCCCTCCCTGCGTCGCGATGACTGTGGGCGACGGCAGCCGCCGCAGCGCAGTTGGCCACCTTCTCATGTCCCTCGAGAACAGCGCTCCACCTTGGGTGATATCATGCCAAATCACTCTCTCATCAGGCGACCCTCCTTGAAGAATGCAGAAATCACCTTGTACATTGTATAGGCACCAGTCAATGATAATGGGCAAATCTGATCGATCTTGGTGATCATGGCAATCACCTGTCCAGATGCTAAATCCCTTCTGCGCAGATGCACCGCGCTGACAACGTCACACCTACCGGTGCACACTCAATTGTGCCTCGTCAGGATCGAGCTGGTGCTCTGGAACAGCCCTGCGGACTACTCGCACCCAGCAACTCGCCTTGCGGACGATAACACATACCAGTAAACTACGTAGATGATTCTCGCAGACAGTCTTCTCCTGAGCAGCCAGCCGCAAGAATGCGCTCACGCGGAAGATTCCCGCAGTACCGGCGAAGGCGGCAAATGCCGCAGCACTTTCGGCCTGCGGCGGCGACTACCGCAGCAATCGTGAAACCGCGCAGCGTCTGGCCTTCGTCAGACGCTGCGTGCCGCCAGCACGCACGAGTAGTTCGTGAGCGCTAACGCGAACTCTCTGCCTGCCTCCCACTCGCAGCGATATGTACAGCGCGTGATGCAGCAGCTCCCTCCAGCGCGACACCTCGCGGCCTGCGCAGGTCATGCCGCACTCGTTCAGCAGCAGTACGTCATCGCGGCAGTTCCCGCCGGCCGCGATCGCACTTCAACAGAAACCGTCCCGCCGATCTGCATCACGTCTCAATAACTGGCTGCAACCTGAAAGGGATCACCTTGGCCCGCGCAATCCTTCGCAGCCTTCTTCACCCTGGGAAACGAGGTGGAGATATGCTGCTTCCTGCCGTCGCAGAGCGAAATCTCTAACAGTACCTATGATCCATCCGAGAACCAGAGTTCTTGGCGACGAAGGTCGCAGCTCCATCTCGACATGGATCCAGACGAGATCGGATCACGAGCTGCGCCTGAAGCGGCAGATGCGTGATAACCGTCCCTCCGTTCATATATGCATGTTGGCCTTCATGGCCTGGTGCCGAGCATGTTCCCGTGCTCCATCGAGACAGGCGTCGCCTACGAGGCGCGCCGCATCCGTCAACGTCACGCCCGAGTGCGTATATCAGTAGCCCATCGCTCGGAGGCTTCGCCTCTTGCGTCGTCGTCATCGGCCAGCTCTGCAACAACTGCCGCCGTGTCGATCAGGTTGGCATGTGCGCGATCCAGGCCTCCCCTGTCGGCTCCGGGCGTGAAGGTTATTACGGTGCCGTCTGCGCCCTTAATCAGCGTGGCGCCCTCTCGCGTACGTCCCCGCTCGCTCATCCGCTGCGTACAGCGATCGACCGATCTCGGATGGCGCAGAACGGGCCGCTGTCGGATGTGCAGCGCCCCAGCGAACTGCGCTGCGATCTTCCCGCCTGACGGGTAACCCGCTCCTTCATCGTCGTGAACAAGATCGAGCCAGCGGGGCCAATCGGGCGGCCTGCTCCAGCGTGATGGGAACGCAGCGTATGGCGCGAACCAACCCGGATGGCGCTCGTCAGCTTCGCCTCGTCGGCTCTTTAGAGTAGCGCGGACACAGACGATGTCAGACCGAGATTGGCGAATATCCTACGGCTTCGAAGGGCTGTTCTCCCAACCACCGATGCCATCAACGCGCAGTCGAGACCAGCCAGACATCACACGGCGCAGCCATCCCGCGATCGATCTCTCATCGACGACCTCCAGCGTGATCCATCCCGCAGCCGCAGATTCGCGAAACCCGCGCAGCCGGAGCAATCGAAAATGGTGCGTAACAGGCCTTCGGCGACCATCCTCGATGCTCGTCTGCCTCACTCGCCCGCGCGATCAGCAGTCGATGGTGAGTTCTGGAACGATCCCGACCGAATCCGCCGCCAGGATCTCATGAGACGCGATCCTCCACTGCGTAAATATCAACGCATCTGCCGAGCCTGCGCAGCCGATCGGGCAGCCCCATTCGCCGCGTCATGCCAATGTCATCTGGAGACGACCGCAACACGCCAGCGGATGCCGGCCTCGCGCTGCGCTGCCAGATCTACGAGCTGCTCCTTATTCATCGCCGCCGAAATCGTCGGCGCGCGGCGGGGCCACCGCAGCAGGCTGTCAGGCGTTCGCGCCCTCGAGATAATGTTATGTCGGCGCGGAAGATGAGCTGCGTGACTGGAACCGCCGTCATCAGCTGCTCGGCGCGAAAACTGGCACGGCCAACGGCGCTTCGGCACGAGCAGCACGACGATCACTGTGTTACGTCACCGGCACGGTGCGAAGAACTGCACCTTGAGCCGCCGCTCGCCGTTGCCAGTGTTCCACTCGTAGACGGCGTTCTGCAGGTGTCCACCCACTGCCCGACCGGCAGCAGCCGACGCTGGGACTATGGCGGCCTCCTCCAGATCGATGTTGTTCAGGTTGTTCATCATGAATCCTTTTCATCTGGTCCGGAGGAACTCAGACACGTAGGCACGATGGGGACAGCCGCCGTATCGCAGGCAACAGACAGGAGGAGGTTCTAACCCGTAGCGAGCCTCGCAAGCGCTGATATGACCTACCAAAGAAGATTAACTCAAAGCGCATAGTTTCTTTTCATTCCAGATGTACCTCTTCGAGGAGTGCGAAGTCGAGGTGCCATCTACCCGGAAACCATCCACGAAGCCGCTCCTGCCTCGTCAGCCTTGGCCGTTGGCGTAGATGATCCCCTGCGGATCCGTCCGCAACTATCCTCGATGCTACTGCTCAGACGTCTTCGATCCACCGCCAAGCACACACGCAGTCTGGATCGATCCCGCACGCGAGCATCATGTACCACGCGAAGATGACGTTCTTCCTGGCCGGCATCTCGCGCCGCGTGTCGCACGAGCTGATCCGCCACTACGTCGGCGCCGACCGCTCGGAAGAGGGATCGCCCTCACAGGAGAGCACGCGCTACACGTTCCATCCCGGACACTTCGCGGTGCCGCCGTACGTACTCGAATCCAAAGAGCGCGAAGACGTCTTCGCACGCTCTTGCACGAGCGCCTATGCGGCCTATCTCGACTTCATCGAGATCGAGGAGGTGATGTACAAGGCGGCGCACGGCAAGCCGCCGACGGGCCTCGAGCGCAAGCGCATCTATGAGGCGGCGGCCGGGCTGCTGCCGATGCAGGCATGTACGTCGCTCGTGTGGACGACGAACCCGCTCGCGCTGGCGAAGCTCTTCCGCGAGCGATGCGACGAGAGCGCGGACCGCGAGTTCCAGCGCCTCGCGAAGAAGTGGCGCAGCATCGCTATCGCGGCGTGGCCGAACCTGTTCCAGGGGTCGGTATGACGCCGATGTGGTTCTGTTCCAGCTGCGGCAAGTGCAACACGGACGGGCGCGTCGCTTGTTTTTGGTGCGGTCGGGATCGACCGGAACCGTTGACCCCGACTTCGGCCGTCGATCACCCCGCTCACTATGGCGGCAAGGACAATCCCTACGAATGCATCAAGGTGCTCGAGGCGTGGTTCACGCCCGAGCAGATGACAGGGTTCAATCTCGGCAACGCCGTTAAATACATCTCGCGTGCCGGCAAGAAAGGCGCCGCGCTCGAGGACCTTCAGAAGGCCCGCTGGTACCTGGATCGCGAGATCTCCAGGCGAGAAGACAAGTGAACATCACCGTCTCGCCGTCGCAGATCAACAGCGCGATCTCGTGCTTGCGGATCTGGGCATTCGACAAGCTCGACAAGCTCCCCAAGCAGGACACCCGGCAGACGCTCATCGGGACGAAGACGCACGAGATCCTCGAGAACTGGCTGAAGAAGGGCGTCCCGCCGGACACCGAGCTCAAGCTCAAGGTGGACGGGGTCGAGTATCACCCGGGTCGCATCGCGCTCAACGGGTTGCACCACCTGCCCCCGCCGGGGCCGCACCTTGCGATCGAGTCCGAGTTCTACTTCAAGCACTGGTACGGCCGCGTCGACATGGGCTGGGTGGCGTTGGACGGCCAGTACGTCCCGCGTGATCTCATCCCCCAGGTGATCGACTCCGAGCACGTCATCCCGGGGATCGGCGACCACAAGACCAGCGGATCGAAGACGTTCGAGTACGCGTTGACCGAGGAGACGTTGCGGACGGATCCGCAGGGGATCATCTACGCCAACGTCATGCTCGACGAGTTCCCGCGAGCGAAGTTCGTGGATGAGCTCTGGGTGTATTACGGCACCCGACCCCCGCACCCCTCGAAGAAGGTGCACATCCGAATCGAGCGTGCCGAGGCCCAGGCGCGCCTTGAGCCAATCGATGTTCTTGCAGCGTCACTAATACGCTTGCGAGGCTCGTCGCTACGGGCCATGAACCTCCCTCCCAACCCAACCGCCTGCGATAAGTACGGCGGCTGTCCCCATCGTGCCCGCTGCAACCTGAGCCCCTCCGACCAGATGAAAGGATTCATGATGAACAACCTGAACAACATCGATCACATGCCGCTCGACCAGAAGATCGCCATGGCCGCCCAGCAGGCGAACGCGGCGCTCACGACGACGGTCCCCGCCCCGATCCTCGAGACGCCGCCGGCGCTGCCGGTCGGGCAGTGGGTGGACCACCCGCAGAACGCCGCCTACGAGTGGAACACTGGCACCGGCGAGTGGCGGCTCAAGGCGCAGCCCGCCACCGCGCCGGTGATCGCGGCATCGGTGATCGTCGCGCCGCCCGTGCCGAGCGCCGTCGGGTACTTGCCGCCCGGCCCGACGACGGCCGCGCCCCTCACGCAGCCCGTGCCGAGCGGGTACTTGCCGCCCGGCCCGACGACGGCGGCGCCCATCACGCAGCCCCTTCCGCCGATCGTGATGATCCCCTCCGCGCCGACCATGCCCTCCGCGCCCGCCATCCCCGCGCCGCTCGTGGTCGGCCCCGATGGGCTGCCGCCCGGCTCGATCAACGCCCCCGAGGGCGCGAACGTGCCCGACCGCGCCCAGCCCGTCGTGGCGGCCCCCGCCGCAGCCGACGATCTCGAGGCGATGAACAAGGAGCAGCTCGTAGATCTCGCCAAGCGCATGGGTCTCGACACGACCCGCAAGCGCGAGGCCGGCATCCGCGATCTCATCCGCAGTGCGCGTGTTCGTGGCGTGCAGCTCGCGGCGGCCGCCCCCTCCCAGACGACCTTCGCGGCGGTCGGCGACGCGGCGAATGGGGCCGGCCCGATCGCGAACACCGCGCAGTTCTCGGCGGGCCCCGAGACGTTCGAGCGCACGCGGACCGACCGCACCCACGAGATCCTCGTGGCGATGATCCGGTCGGGATCGTTCCAGAACTTCACCATCGATCAGCTGATCGCGTGGGCGAAGGAAGTGGCGACGAAGACCGAGTGACGGGTGCCGAAGGCCTACTACAACGAGCTCGATTCGTTCCCGGCCGCGTGGCTTCGCAACCTCGCGGCTGCGGGACGGATCACGCCTGGAGTCGTCGATGAGAGATCGATCGTGGATGTTGCGCCGTGTGATCTGGCTGGCTTCGACCGCGTGCACACCTTCGCCGGCATCGGTGGTTGGGAGGTCGCCCTCGAGCTCGCAGGATGGCCCGTCGGAGCTCCGGTCTGGACAGGTTCGTGTCCGTGCCAGCCGTTCTCCCAAGCTGGTCGACGAGGCGGCGAAGCCGACGAGCGCCATCTCTGGCCAGTCTGGTTCAAGCTCATCGCCGCCTGCCGCCCTCCCATCATCTTCGGAGAGCAGGTCGCAAGCCCCGACGGGCTCCGCTGGCTCGATCTTGTTCACGACGATCTCGAAGGAGCGGGCTACTCCGTCAGGGCGGAAGATCGCAGCGCGGCGTTCGCTGGGGCGCCGCACATCCGACAGCGGCTCTGGTTCTGCGCCATCCGAGGAGATGTACTGGCCGACTCCGGCCGCAGCGGATTGCGGTCGAGCGAGCGGGACGTACGCGAGAGGGAACTTCACGCTGACGGGCGCGGCGCAGACGGCACCGTGGCCAACCCCCAACGCCTCCGGAGCCGACAGGGGAGGCTCGATCGCGCACATGGACGGTCGGCGCTCGAACCTGATCGACACGGCGCAGTTGGCCGGCTGGCCGACGACGACGACGCAAGACGGGGCGAGCTCCGGAGCGATGGGCTACTCGACGGAGAGCGGCCGGCACTCGGGCGTGACGTTGACGGACGCGGCGCGCCTCGCAGGCTGGGCGACGCCTGTCTCGACGGAGATCGGGAACACGCTCGAGAACTACCAGGCCATGAAGGCCAACATGAAGAGCGGTCCGAGGACGGCCATCACGCATCCGTCGCTTCAGGCGCAGCTCGTGATCCCTGGTCCGATCTCGTCTGGATCCCATGTCGAGACGGGAAGCTGCGACCCGCCCCGAGGCTCGGGCCAGTTGAACTCTCGGTTCTCGGGATGGATCATGGGGTACCCGCTGGATTGGGGCGATTTCGCTCCCAAGACGGCGAGGAAGGCTACTACCTCCACCCGCTCTCCCAGGGTGAAGAAGGCCGCGTAGGCCGACTGCGCGGGTTCGGCAACGCGATCGTCCCTCAGGTCGCGGCCAGCTTCATTCGAGACGTGATGGAGGACATCGGTGTCTAAGCCCTGCTCGAAGTGCGATCGGTACGGCTGCGACGGGAACTGCCGCGACGACTCGCTGCTGAACGCACTCCTCGCCGAGCGCGGCATGACCCAAGAGGATCTCGCCGCCCAGGCGGAGGCAGGTCGCGAGGTGTCGCGCTCGGAGGAGTTTCGCCGCATCATGGCGCTGCCACGCCGCGAGTGGGAGGCAGGCGCAGAGGAGTTCGCGCTCAAGCTCACGAACTACCTGCGCGTGCCGGGCGGCACGCAGCGCCTTCGTCCGATCCAGGCCGTGACGCTGCGCGAGCTCCACGATCACGGCGGTGCCTTCTGCCCGCAGCGCGTCGGCGCCGGCAAGAGCTTGTCGACGTTCCTCGCCGGCACCGTGGTCTCCGCGCGGAGCGTACTTCTCTTGGTGCCGGCCAAGCTCAAGGAGAAGACCGTCCGCGAGATCAACAACTACCGCAAGCACTGGTACGTGCACCCGCACATCATCGTCCGCAGCTACGAGCTGCTCGGGCGCGAGCAGTCCGCAGGGCTGCTCCAGGAGCTTCGGCCTCAGCTCTTGATCCTCGACGAGGCACACCGAGTGCGCAACCGCAGTGCATCCGTCACGCGGCGCATCTCGCGCTACATGGACGAGCATCCGGACACGAGGGTGATCGCTCTGTCCGGCACGATCACCAAGCGATCGATCAAGGACTTCGCCCACATCATCGACTGGTGCCTGCGTCACCGGGCGCCGGCGCCGCGCGACTTCCGCATCCTCATGGAGTGGTCGGCGGCGCTCGACGAGACGAAGGACGGCACGACATCGCTCCAAGGCGGAGCGCTGTTCGACATGGTGCACCCGGACGACCACGCAGCCGCGGCCGGGAACTCAATCCGCGCGCTGCGGCGCGGCTACCGTCGCCGCCTGGTCGAGACACCGGGCGTCATCGCGACGCAGGAGGGCGCTCTCGGCGTCTCGCTCTCGATCGAGGCGCTGATCGTGAAGGACCGCACGATCTCGGAAGTCGCCGCCGAACTGAAGCGCACGTGGGCGCGACCGGACGGCGTCGAGCTCATCGACGCCATGGACATCTGGCGGCACCTGAGGACCGTCGCGTGCGGCTTCTACTACCGATGGAACCCGCCACCCCCGCAGTCTTGGCGCGACGCGCGTCGCAACTGGGCGGCCGAAGTGCGGGAGATCTTGAAGGTGAACCGACGAGGGCTCGACTCGGAGCTCATGGTGCGGAGGGCCGTCGAGGAGAAGCAATACGACAAGGATCGACCGCGCGCCCGCGAGATGCTCGAGCAGTGGCTCAAGGTCAAGGATCAGTACGACCCCGAGGCCAACAAGGAGGCCATCTGGCTCTCCGACGCCGTTCTCGTCGCCTGCGCGAAGTGGGCGAAGGAGAACAACGGGATCATCTGGGTGGGCTTCGTCGAGTTCGGTAAGCGGCTCTCCGCGATGACCGGGCTGCCTTACTACGCCAACCAAGGGCGATCCGCCGACGGACGTATCATCGAGGATCATCCGCCAGGGACGCCCATGATCGCGAGCATCGCGTCTAACGGCGAAGGGCGCAATCTCCAGGCATGGAGCAGCAACCTCTTCGCAACGTGGCCGAGCTCCGGCGCCACCTGTGAACAAGCCCTGGGACGCACGCATCGCGACGGCCAGGAGGCAGACGAGGTCACCGCCGAGATCATCGCGTCCATCCCGGAGGTCCTTCTCGACTTCGATCGCTCCGTCTCCGATGCCCGCTACATCGGTGATACGACAGGGCAGGAACAGAAGCTCTCGTACGCCGACATCGCCATCCCGCCGAAGGAGGATCGCGGCGGGCTATGGCTGCTCGATCAAGTTCCTTGACACCACGATCCGGCTCCGACACACCACACGTCTCTCTGGAGGAAGATTCGATCATGACCGACACCAACACGCTCCTGACCCAGCTCGTCGAGGCCATCCGCATCGAGGAGCGCGGTAAGCTTCTCGATGTGCTCAGCAACGCCTCCGTCGACATCGACTCGGCCGTCGCGAAGGCGACCAAGGCCGCCGCGAAGGAGGCCTTCGCCGCGCCGGCGCCTAAGGCCAAGCGCGTCGGCGCTCGCGCCGCTCGCGCCGCTCGCGCCGCTCGCGCCGCTCGCGCCGCAGGCGCCAAGCGCAGCGCCGAGGACATCAAGAAGACGGCCAACGCGATCCTGGTCTTCGTGAACGAGAACCCCGGCAGCGGCGCCGAGGCCATCCGCAAGGCGCTCGACGTCGATCTGAAGACCATCGAGCTCCCGATCAAGAAGCTCCTCGCGAGCAAGTCGATCAAGAAGCGCGGCGTCAAGCGCGCGACCAAGTACTACCCGGCCTGAACGAGACGGAGGAAGGAACTACCCATGAGCATCTTCGGGAACATCCAGAACGCGAGCATCAGCCAGAGCGGCCCCAAGCTGCCCGACGGCTTCGACGGGATCTGCGAGGTGGTGAAGACCACCGTCGTGAACGGCTTCAACGGGCAGGCCTTCGTCGCCGAGATGGTCGTCCACGAGACGAACCTGCCGGCCGAGGCGCCGGTCGGCTACCGCCCCTCATGGACGGCGAACTTCAAGCACGCCAACACCGCCGGCAACATTCTGTGCTTCCTGGGCAGTGCCTGCGGCATCGACCCCAAGACGCAGGAGCAGCAGATGCGCCAGTCGATCACGCCGCAGATGTGTGATTTCGCCGTGAGCGAGCAGCAGCCCATGCGCGGTCGCTTCGTGCGCGTCACGACCGAGCAGATCACGACCAAGAGCGACCGCGACTTCATGAAGCACTTCTTCGGTCCGTCGCCGAAGACCTTCCCGAGCCGCATCAACGACGCGAACGTCGCTCCCACGGTCGCGGCGGCGCCGACGCCGGCGATGCAGTCCGTGCCGGTGGCGATGCCGACGATGCCCGGAGGCTTCCAGCCCCCCGCGCTGCCCGGCGCGGCGCCCGTGGGCCTTCCGTCGATGCCGGCCGCGCCGAGCGCGTTCGTGCCTCCCTCGGTGCCCATGGCGGGCGTGCCGACGGCGGCCCCGGCCCTTCCGACGATGCCCTCGCTGCCGACGATGCCCGGCCTCGCGGCGCCGCCGGCGATCCCGGGCCTGCCGAGCCTCGGCGCACCCCCGCCCATCCCCGGGCTCGCCGCGCCGCCCCCCGTGCCGGCTCCGGTCGCGTTCCCGCCGCCCGGCTGGAAGGCGCACCCGAGCCCGCAGGCGGCGGGCTGGTACTACCTCGAGCAGAACCCCGCCATCGTGAAGTCCGAGGCGGATCTGCGCGCCGGACGCTGACCACGAGCGGCGAGGCCGCGAGCAGGCACCACCTGCTCCACGTCGTCGAGCTAGCGCTCGAGGGCGGCGAGGAGGTGGCGAATGGACGAACAGGACCACGGGGACCCGACGATCGCGCAGCTGGTGGAGAGGATCACGCGCTGGGGCGAGTCGAAGGGCTGGGACAAGCCAGCGATGTGCGCGACGAGGGGCGAAGCACTCGCCGCGGGATCGACACAGCCCTCCGATGTCGACACGAACGCCGTGCTCGCCAAGATCGCGCTCGTGCACACCGAGCTCTCCGAGGCCGTCGAGGAGGCCCGCCTCGGCAAGTACGTCGAGTACGAGAAGGACGGCAAGCCAGAAGGCGTCGTCGTCGAGCTCGCCGACGCGGTCATCCGCATCTTCCACCTGGCCGGACTGCTGGGGCTCGATCTCGAGAACGCGGTGCTCAACAAGATGCGTTACAACGAGACGCGGGAATATCGGCACGGCGGCAAGCTGGCGTGAAGTTCAACGTTCACGACTCCGAGACGTTCCTGATCTCGCCAGGCCGCCAGGCGCCGAAGTCCGTCTGTTGGGTCTTCGACGCCGCCGGCCAGGACGAGCTGCTGCATTCGAAGTTCCATCGAGATGCAGTGCTCGACAGGATCTATCGGACCTACACGGACGGCTACGCCGTGGGAGCCTACACGGCATTCGACGCATGCGTCGCGATGGCGGACATGCCCGAGCTCTCCGAGTGCATCTGGAAAGCGTACGACGAGCTTCGCGTGTTGGACGTGCTCGTCAACGAGAAGCTGATCGACCTCGCCAACGGCCGACTCGGATGGCGCTTCACACGCGAGGGCCCGCAGAAGATCAAGTACAACCTCGCCGACACGGTGCTGCGACGGTTCAAGTTCGAGATGGACAAGGACACGTGGCGGCTCAAGTACGGCACGTTGATCGACACGCCTCTCGAGCGATGGGATCCGGGCGCGGCGAAGTACCCACTCGACGATCTGCGCTGGACGCGCGAGGTGCTCCACGAACAGCTCAAAGAGCCGCCCGCGTGTCTCATCGACGCCGCGCGCCAGGCACGGGCGTCGTTCTGGCTGACGCTGGTGACCAACCGCGGGTTCGCGCTCGACCGCGAGTGGATCGATCGACTCGATGCCGATCTGCGCGCCGAGGAGAAACGGCTTATCGAGGGCGACCCAGTCGCTCTTCGGAAGGCAGCCGAGGACTACACCAACGCGAACCGGGCATTCGAGCTCGGAGCGGCGGGCGCCGAAGAGGCCAGACTCCAGGCGCATCGCGAATACGAGCGTGCGCACGGTCTAGCTCGCCTCGGTCTCGTCAAGCCTGGCAAGGGCGGCTGGACGCGAGACACGAAGGTCGCAGGTGCACGCCTCGATGCGGTCTGGGGCAACCGACCGAAGCCGGAAGTGGACCTGTACGAGCAGGACGGCAATGGCGACGAAGCGCCGACCACCACGGACGGTAAGATCGCGCTCACCAAGGAGGTCTGCCGCGACTCTGGCGATCTCGTGATGAAAGACTACTCGCGGCTCACCGAGATCATCGTCACGCTCGCCAAGGTCGCGTCGTTGAAGGAGGCGGCCGCCGCCAACATGCCGATTCAGTCGATGTTCGACTCGCTTCTCGAGTCAGGGCGGACGTCGGTGAGCGGCGGCAGGGTGAAGAAGTCTGAGATCGCCAACAGGCGATCGTTCGGGTTCCAGATCCAGAACGTGAAGACTGAGCCAGGGCTTCGCGAGTGCTTCGTCCCGCGCGAAGGCTACCTTCTCTGGTCGATCGACTACGGACAGCTCGAGCTCTGCACCTGGGCGCAGGCCTGCATGTACCTCTTCGGCTTCTCGAAGCTCGGGGAGATGCTCAACGCCAAGCAGGACGTCCACTCGATGATGGGTGCGAAGATCTTTGGGCTCGAGTACGACTGGGTCACCAAGAACAGGAAGACCGATCCGAAGGCCAAGAAGGCGCGCGACTGCGGGAAGCCGTTCGTGTTTGCGAAGCCCGGTGGCATGGGCGATCGCGGGGTACAGCGCTTCGCCGCCGGCCCGAAATACAACGTTCATCTGACGCCGGAGGAGGCACATAAATACGGACAGGACTGGGAGCAACTGTTCCCAGAGCACAAGCCCTACTTCGACTACGTCCGTAGGTGCCTAGCGCGCGACGGAGGGGTGATGCAGCTCATCTCGAATCGGTTCCGAGGCGTGGACAAGTTCCCGGCCGCGTGCAACACGATCTTCCAGGGCCTCGCGGCCGACACCGCCAAGGCGGCGCTCTACGAGGTCTCGCGGGCCTGCTACACGGGCAGGGATTCTCGGGGTAACCGCTACCCCGCGCTGCACGGCTCGTACGTCGTGAACTTCGTCCACGACGAGGCCATCGGAGAGAGCCCGAAGGATCGAGCCTCCGAGGCGTGCCAAGAGGCGGCGAGCATCATGAAGAGCGTCGCGCAGGAGTGGCTCCCGCACGTCCCGCCGGACGCGGAGCCGTGCCTCATGGAGCGCTGGTACAAGGAGGCGACCATCGTGCGCGGCGAAGACGGGCGAATCAAGGCCTGGGCGCCGAAGGCGAAGGCGGCATGATCATCGGCTTCACGGGCACTAGCGACGGAATGACCGAAGCCCAGCAGCGCGTGGTGTTCAACTTCTTGCGCTGGTGGGTCACGCTCTCCGATCAGGCCGGCAGCCAGCTGATCCTCGTCCATGGCGACTGTATCGGTTCCGACGCCCAGGCCGACGCAGCTGCGGTCAGCTTTGGCATCCCTCGAATCCTGAGGCCGTGCAACATCCGCGGGATGCGGGCGTTCTGCGATCGACTCAACGGCGGTCAAGTCTTCAAGGTCCACAGACCCGTCGATCCGATGAAGCGCAACACGCAGATCGTGAAGGACGTAGGCACTCTGATCGCGACGCCGAAGGGCGAAGAGGTCATGCGTTCCGGAACGTGGTCGACGGTGCGCAGGGCGCGAAAGTACAAGCGACAGATCTTGATTGTGATGCCGAACGGCGAATGGAGGACGGAATGAGCAAGCTACTGTTCCTGGATCTCGAAACCACGGGGCTCGACCCCGAGCGCGACCACATCCTCGAGTTCGGCTGGATCCTCTACGACATCGTCGAGGAGGTGGAGTATGCGAGCTACTCGTGCCTCTTCGATCGCGACGCGCGCTTCGCTCGTATGGACCGCTTCGTCTGCGAGATGCACGAGAAGAACGGGCTCTTCGAGGCGTGCGAGCGTCCCGAGGCATTCTTCCGCGGTCACTGGGAAGCCGAGATCTACACGCTCCGCGAGCTCCACGCGCAGGGCTTGAAGGCGGGCGAGGTGCAGCTGGCTGGATTCAGCGTGCACTTCGACAAGCGCTTCCTCGAGCACCACATGCCGCACCTGCACGCGTACCTCCATCACCGCATCGTGGACGTGAGCACGCTCCGGACGCTCTCGAAGATCTGGACAGGCCAGGCGCGCGAGAAGCGGGACCAACACCGGGTGATCCCCGACTGCCTCGACGCCATCTCCGAGCTCCGCGAGTACCGGAAGATCTTCCCCGTGCCGGCGATCGTGGAGCCGGTGGGGTGATCGGTGGGTAAGGCCGAGCACATCGTTCGTTCCGCGAAGGGAGACGGGGCCTCGAACGACGAGGTCATGACCCCGCCTTATCTCCTCGAAATGATCGAACGCATGCTCGGCCCCATCGGCCTCGATCCGTGCAGCCACCCGAAGAGCGTGGTCCGCAGCACGACCGCGATCATGCTTCCGAAGTACGCACCGGCCGCGGCGCAGTTCGCCCGACGCACAGTCTACGCGGACGGCCTTCAGGTGGTGTGGCGCGGTCACGGTTTGACGTACGTGAACTCGCCGTACAGCTCGCCCCTCATGGAGCGCTTTCTGACCAAGGCGCTCACCGATGGCGACGAGAACGTGCTCCTCGTACCAAGCCGCACCGGCAACGTGTACTGGCCGAAAACGGCAGGGCTCGCGGACGTTGAGGTGCGGCTGCCTCGCGTGAAGCATCTCGGCGAGAAGACCCACGCGCCGTTCGCGCAGTGGCTCCTCTACTTCGGCGATCGCGTCGAGGAAGCGATGGGTCTCGGAGTGCTCGGCGACGTGCGCGTGCACCCGAGGCATCTGAGGTACGCGAAGAGTCCTCCATGGCGCTTGACGCAGAGTCGGCCGTGAGGCAGAAGGGATGACGATGAAGACCAAGCTCGACGAAGATCAGCAAGACGTCGTAGATCGATTCCTGGCAGGCGATACCGAAGATCTGGACTTCCACGAAGGCTACCATCGCAACGCCTTGGTGACGGCTGTCCAGGAGCAGCTCGAGACGATCGGAGCTGTCGAGACGGTGCTCTGGGGCTGCGACACGTCCGAGCATCCGAAGCTCCTCGAGATCGCAAAGATCCTCGGCATGATCGACGATGATGCCGCATATCCTCCCTTGTCCGTACCGGAAGCAGCACTCGATGAATGGCACGCGCAAGCGGAGAGAAGCGGCGCCGCCGTCTACTTCCCCTTCGGCGATCCCGTTGCGGCCGCTGAAGCCGAGTACGACATCGAGATCATCGACCACGGCTTCGAGCCCGACACGTACGCCGGGTGGAACGTCCAGTTCCAGGTGAAGGGACTGCCGCGGCTCTCGTACCAGAAGCAGGACCCGATCCTCGACGCGTTCATCCCGCTCGAGCGCGCGCCGGAGAACGCCCTCAAGCTCGGGACCGGGAGCTCGAGCGCGGCGCTCGCGCGGACCGACGAGGGCGAGAAGCTCACGACCGCCATGATGGGTGGCGGGCAAGAGGGCAACATCCTCCGCGGCTTCACGGGCGCGGCCGTCGTCGAGGTGCGCCCGGTCACCCACGGCAACGCCCCGACCATGCTGCCGCCCGAGGACAAGCTCCGCGCCGCGTGCCGCCGGTCGATCGATCGGCACCTCGCGGCCGTCGCCGAGGAGCGCAAGCGCCTCGTGGTCACCGAGACCGGCGATCAGGTGATCGGCAAGAAGCTCAAGGTATGAAGGGGATCTACAAGCCGCCCTGCATGCTGAGCTTCTACCAGCCGAAGCCGCAAGAGGTCGAGGTCATCGGGTACGACTTCGTCGATGGTGTGAAGTGGTTCCTCGTCGTGGCTGACGTTCCGAGGAACTCCATTCTCGGCATCCTCTCGGGCCGCAGCGGTAAGATCAAGAGACGCGTTCTCGCGTCGGATGTCGAGCTGGAGACGACATGAGCAAGGGAAGGTTCCTGCTTCTTCAAGGGCGACTCTACTACCCGCTCGGCGGCGCGCTGGACTTCGACGGTTTCGCAGCGACACGCGAGGAGGCAGAGATCTGGGTCCGGCGAAACCACCACGATGCGCTCTGCGAGTGGGCCAACGCCATCGACGCGGAGACGGGCGAGATCATCCCACCCAGGGAGACACCGTGATCCACGGCCTCGAGCATTTCGTCGCGATCGACCCCGGCTTCGCCGAGGCGAACGGCACGGGAGTCGCCGTCGTCGTACACAGAGCGCTGATCGATCTCCGAGTTGAGCGCGTGGGTGCAGACGACCTGTCGGTTCGCGCCGAGCAGATCCGCAAGCGGATCCCGACGCACGTCCCTCACGGCACCGGCCACATCGAGCTCGCGCGCGTCATCGAGCACATGCGCGTCTACCCAGGCCCGCAGCAGAAGGGCGATCAGAACGATCTGCTCGATCTGGCCTACCTCGAAGGCGTGATCGGCGCCGGCGCGTCGGTCGTCTATCTCGTGCCGGCGCGCAAGTGGAAGGGCACCACGCCCAAGGAGAAGATGCAGAGTCGCATCCTCGGCCGCCTCCAGACGTACGCCCCGCAGTTCATCGACGGGCTGCCGAAGGCCAAGGAGGCCCGCGGCTCGGCGCTCGAGGCCGCGGGTCTGGCGTTCTGGACGTTGGGGCTCCTGGGGCAGTGAACGCCTGCCTCGCCTGCGGAGCCCCCACGCACCGCGCGGTGCTCGCCAAGGCGCGGCCGCACCTGCTCCCCGTCTGCACTCCCTGCCTGAGCCCGCTCACCGAGGCGACGGCCGAGCTGATCTACGCCCGCGAGCCCGACTACCTGGAGACCCTCATGACCAAGAAGACCGCCCCCTCCCCGCTCCCCGTCGACACCGTGACCGAGGCCACCCAGGCCAGTGAGCAGGCCAAGCACACGCTCGCCGCGCTGCGCGCGCTCCCCGTCACCTCTCAGAACCTCCCGATGGTCGGCGAGGTGCTGAAGGACGTGAAGGCCAGGTACAAGGCGCTCGAGGACCGTCAGCGCGAGATCACGGCGCCGATGCGCGCGGCCGAGAAGAGCGTCCGCGATCTCTTCCGCCCGGGGCTGAACGCGCTCGCCGAGGCCGAGGCGCTCCTGAAGGCCGGGATCGCCAAGTGCCAGGCCGAGCAGTTCCGCGCCAACCAGGAGGCCACCGCGCGCGCCCAGGCCGCGCTCGCGCAGGGCAACGTGCTCGAAGCCGCGAAGGCAGCGACGGCGCTAGCGCCCGTCGAGGCGCTCCAGGGCATCACCTCGCGCGAGGTGTGGACCTTCCGCATCGTCGACTCGGCGCAGGTCCCCCGCGAGCTCTGCACGCCCGACGAGGCGAAGATCCGAGCGGCGGTCGCCGCCGGCGCCCGCGAGATCCCGGGCGTCGTGGTCGAGCTCGGCACGCAGATCACGGTACGCGCGTGACTACGTTTGGAGGACCGTGCTACAAGAGGACCATGGCCGCACGCGAGGCTCCTCGTTCGATCCGCTTCAGTGGTGACACCTGGGATCGCATGGAGGCTCGAGCGAAGAGCCTCGGGGTCCCCACCGGACGCTTGGTGGACCTCGTTGTCCGGAAGTTCCTGGGGGATCCGGTCGACGAGTACTACACGCGCACGGGCCAGGCGCTCGCGGCAGCCACCAGCAGCAACCGCTGAAAGCAGAGGCCGCCCGGAGGCGGCCTCGACCCGATTGCCGAAGCGCTCGGGGGAGCTCAGCGGATCGCGGACTGCCGGACCTCGAACGTGATGTCCACGTCGAACGGCTGGCGTGCACCCTGCTGGGTCGTCGCGACGTAGAAGCGCACGCATACCACCGGCAGGCCGGTGTTGCGCCCGAGCCCTGAGTTCGTGGTGTCGAGCATGACGAGCGCGCCGTTGCCGAGATCGGCGTTCTGCGCGATGCCTGTGTCGACGAAGACGACGTTGCCGTCGATCTTCGCGCTCGTGATCTCGAGGTTCTGCGCCCAGGTGTACAGATTCAGCGACTTGTCGGTCGCGTTCACTGCATTGTTCTGCACGGTGCACGCGACCGGATCGTGCGGCGCATCTTCGGCCGGCTGGCAGTCATCGTAGACGAACGCGGGAAGAAGCTTCTCCGTGTCGGTCAGATCCGATGTATCGAAGAGCGCGAAGCGCACCGCTGCCAAGAAGAAGCTGCCCCCGATGGCCGCATCCGACGGATAGGTGGCGTTGGTCTTCGGGTAGGTGCCCGAGGCCTCGCCGGCCACGATCGTGCCGCGATAGCGAAGAACCTGGGTCGACCCGGCAGGGCGGTTGAGCGGCTGCATGCGAGCTCCTTCAGCGAATGGCCGTGTGACGGACCTCGAACGCGATGTCCACGTCGAAGTCCTGGAGGGCGCCGTCGTTGGCTGCCACGACGAAGCGAACCGCGATCACGGGCAGCCCGGTACCGTCACCGAGCCCGGACGACGCCCCCGAGTCGAGCAGGACCACCGCTCCGTTCGCCGGGTTGTTGTCGACGCTCACGCCAGAGTCGCAGAGGACGACGTTCGTGTCGATCTGCGAGTAGTGGATGCGCAAGTTCTGCGCCCACGTGAACCGATTCATCGACAGATCCGAGGTGTTGATCCCGGGCGTCGCGCTCGCCGTGCACGCCACGAGCGAGCTCGGCACGTCCTCTGCCAGCTGGCCGTCGTCGTAGACGAAAGCCGCCAGGCGCTTCTGGGTGTTGTTCAGATCGACCGCGGTCCCGGTGACGTCCGCGAGCGGGAAGCGCACCCAGGCCGTGAAATAGCCGAGGCTGACTGCGGAGTTCGACGGGTACTCGCCGGCGCCCTTCGGGTAGGATGCGGCGGCGCCGCCCTGGATCATGGTACCGCGATAGCGGAGGGTTTGGGTGGATCCGGCCGGGCGATCGAGCGGGGCGAGCGACATGGTGTTGACCTCCGGAGCGCGCGAAACGGCGGCCCGGAGAGATCTCTACCCCATCGCACCGATCGCGCGCAAGGAATGCTAGGGTCTCTCGTGGCCAAGCCCAAGCCCAAGCCGAAGCAGTGCTCGTGCCCCTCAGGTTCTCGCCGCGTCTCCACGAAGGGCCGAGGACGCGGTTGGGCATGCATCTCCGAGCGAACCAAGAGCCTGTCGCCGAGCGTGAAGGTCGGCTGGTTCAAGCCGTTCGTGAAGGCCGTCTGTCGCTGATCAGCGCGCGATGAAGGCGTTCACGGTCGGCCCACCGCAGTCGACCTCGTGCCAGCCGGAGGCGAGCCGATCGGCGAGCACGTGCCCGTCGGTCTCGCGCCCGAGCCACGAGCTCGGCTGCGGCGAGCACGGAAGCGGCCGCGTGCCGTTCATGTACTCGGTCACGCGCTCGTAGACCTCGTGCCAGTCGTGGGAGTGGTGCGCGGCGCCGTACGTGTAGGGCCAGCCCTCGGGGTTCTGCCTGATCGGCCCGAACTCGAGGCGCAGAGCCCAGAGGCGGTTGGTGCGGCCGCCGAAAAAGCGGGGCATCGTCCGGTGCAGCGCCGACCGGAACGACTCCCCCTCGTGCCGACGCGACTCCGCGACCTGGATGATCCCGCCGCACTCAGGCGAGTTCCCGCCGAGCCACGTCGCCTCCGAGACGCACGCCCGCGACCCGTCGAGCGCGTCGGCCGCCGTGTAGCGCGGCGCCTGACTGTGGCCCGTCTCCGGCCAGAACAACCCTACCGCCGCGAGCACCACCACAAGCGCGAGAAGCCAGAGCGCGCTTGATGGCCATGCGGGCAGCTCCGGCTCGAGCATGATCTCGGCGGCGCGCTCGGGCGTGAGCTCGCGGAGGGCCACCTTCTGGAGGATCTCTTGGGTCGTCATGAGGCGCCACCATCCCAGGGCGAAATGGCCGGCGCAACCCTTTACGGCAAGGGCGGATCGATGCACGCCCTGAGCCCGAGGACGTGGCGACGTCCCTCGCCGGGGCCTGTTCGGTGCTCGAGCGCGATGTCGAAGAGCACGAGGGTGCCCTGGCGCACCGGCACGTAGACCGACTCGCCGCTGACCGCGAACTCGGTGCCGATCCCGTCAGCGTCGAGGTACAGGCAGGCCTTGTGCGTCTCGCCCTCGATCGACCGATCGGTGTGCCACGGGACGAACTCGCACGAAAAGGTCACGTGCGGAACCCAACGCACGGGGAAGTCCATGCGAGCGGCGCACATGGCGCCGAGCTCGATGGCGAGCTCCGGATTGTGGACGACGCCATGCTTGCCCCACTCGAAGCGAGCCACGAGCGCGTCGCACTCCGCCGGCGTGAAGGCCCGTGGCCAGATCCGAATGCGGCCGTCGTACGACTCGATCACTTCGCGCCGAACTTGGCCTCGGCCGCTGCGTCGGCGGCGCGCTTGGCGAGCGTCGTTGCGAGCGTGGCGGGCAGGATGTCGCGAACCGGCTTCGAGAGCAGGCTGGCGTTGCCGGAGGTGAACGCTTCGAGGAGGAGCTTCGCGAGCTCGCCTCCGGCCTCGATGATCAGAGCGACGAGAGCAGGATCCATCACGCACCTCCGTGGGACAGCGTGCACCCACCCGTGTACGGGGCCAAGGCCCCGAGCGCCGTGTGGAGCTCGGCCGGGATCTCGAGGCCGATGGCCTCCAACCCAAGACGGATCTGGTCGAGCGCACCCGCGACGCACGCGGCCATCCCCAGCCAGTTCTCACGCCCGCCGGCATCCCAGATCTCGATCGCGGCGTCGGCAGTGCGCAGAGCCGCGTCCGCCACGCGCAGCGCGCGCTCGACGTCGTCCCAGGGCGCCATGTCGGCGCGGTAGGCGGCGAGGTCCTGTGCGGCCTCGAGCGCGTCGTGGGCGTGCAGCGAGTAGGCCCGCGCGAAGGTCTGGTCGGCGAACGAGAGCCCGAGAGCGGCCACGTCGAGCGAGGCGCGCGCGGTGTCGCGAGGGCTCATGCCGCACGAAGCGAGGAGCAAGGTCAGAGCCAGAACGAAGTAGCGCATGGGATCCCTCCTTCGATCGAAGTGTAGCGCGGTCAGCGGCCCCTTCGCCTCTTCCCCTGCACCTCTCGGTCGAGCTCGCGCCAGCAGTCGTCTTCGGCCTCTTCATAGAGGGCCTTCAACCGTGCGCGCTCGCGCTCCCAGGTGGCGTTGGGCTCGGCGCCGCTCCAGAGATGCTGGCGAAGTGCTTCGGCGCGCGCATCCTTCTGATCGCACAGCCCCCGGAGCCCTCGAAGACTCGAGGCCCTGTGCTGGAGCGCGCTGCGCGCGGTGCTCGCGGCCGGGTACGTCGTCCAGATGCCGTAGCCGATGAGGGCCGCGACGGCGGCGAGGCCCCCCCAGAGCACGACCGAGCTCAGCGAGTCGAACAGGCCGTGGAGATCGGGGATGAGGCCGTCGCTTGAGGCCTGGCGCTCGGCGGCGACGCGATAGGCCTCCCACTGCGAGCCGGTGCACGGTCGGCCGGCGGCGCCGTCGCGCTGACAGGCCTCGTTCGCGGCATCCCAGGCGGTGTTAGCGGCGTTCGTCTGCGCGAAGACCGCGTAGATGAGCACGGCCCCGACGATGAGCCCGACGACGGCGAGCGCGGCGAGCGCGGTGTCGTCGAGCACGAAGGCGCCGAGGCCGCCCCGCAGGCCGCTCAGCCCGAGCCGGCGCACGCCGGCGGCGACCACTCCCTCAGCGAGCTCGGCCCCCGAGACGAGGGCGTCGAGGGCGTCGAGGACCTGCTGGGCGGTCGTGAGCAGCTGGGCGATCTGCCCCTCGTGCCCGACTGCGTGACCGCCCCCGAGGATGGCGCGAGCGCCGGCGAGGTTGCGAGCGGCGCTCGCCAAGCCCATCCGCAGGACCCCGACGAACTGCCCGGACGTCACCGCCACCGGAACCGACAGGTTCCCGAGGCGGCGCACGGCGAGTAGGATCCGCTTCAGCGCGTCGGTGTCGAGCGGCCCGTAGGCCGCGAGCAACGGCCCCATCCGGCTCTTGATCGAGTCGTACTGGCTCTGCACGGCCGTGAGCTTCGCCTGGAGCGTCTCGACAGGAACGCCGAGAGCGCCGAAGCGGAAGAGCCCGGGCTGACCTGGAATGGGTCGGAGGTTCATCGCGTGCTCATGTGCCGACGCGCCTTGAGGAGCGCGCGATAGGACTCGTCGCGGAGCCGGCCGTCCTTCACCCACTGCGCTTCGGCGTTCGCGGCCGCGGCCGTGACGTAGGCGTCGTCGTAGTCGCCGGCCTGGAGGTGGCGCTCGGACTTGCCGATCAGGTACTCGGCCTTCTTGGCGTGCTGCCTCTCGGCCCCCGAGAGCCCGCGGAGGCCGCGGCGGCGCATGCCCGAGAGCACCGGCCGCGCGGTCGCGCCCTTCGAGGCCCACCACGCCAGGCCTGCCACCGCGAGCAAGCCGGCGGCCATGCCCCAGCCCGAGCTCGGCGACGACGCGGTGAGCTCGATGGGGGCCGGGATCCCCTTGTCCCAGGAGATGAAGTTGCCGGGCGCGCGGAACGCGATGCGGGTCGACGATACCCCCGGCAGCGCCCGCAGGAGCGCGCCCACGGTGCTCGTGGAGATGGGCCACCCGGCGGCGCCGGTCGGCTCGGGGCCGTTCAGGAGGTTCTGACGGTAGGCGTTGAAGGTGAGGACGCCCCCGGCAGCCGGGATGGTCTCGCTCACGGTGTCACCCGCCCACGGGCCCGAGCTCACCGTGCCGCCGGCGGCGATCGGCACCGCCTGGGTGTTGAACGTCCAGGGGCCGGGAGTGAAGCCCGCCGCTCGCGCCGCCGCCTCGATCGGGCCCTGGATCTGCTCGGCCGAGAGAGGGGCGCTCGAGCGCACGAGCACGAGAACCTGCGCGTTCGCCATCGAGACCTCCGGGGGAGTCTAGCGCGAGCGCCCTGCGCTCGGCTACGATAGGTCCATGCCTACGAGCTCGTGGACCAAGAAGGACGAGCGGCAGTACGAGGCCGTGAAGAAGTCCTGTCTCCGCAAGCGGGGTCGGAAGGCGACGTGGATCTGCACGAAGATCGCCGCCGCGACCGTGAACAAGGGTCGCGCGCAGCGCGGTGAGACTGCCACATTCGGGCGGCACTGTCCGCGCGGTACACGTCCGTTGAAGTCGTCCAAGACCCACTGCTACAACCCGCACACCCGTCGGCGGGTTCGGAGGCTCCCGTGAACGATGTCGTCCCCTGGATCGGTCTGGTGGTCTCGATCCTGACCGGGCCCGTGGTGCTCGCCGCCGTCGCCGCGATGCACAAGTCCTCGACCACCGACCTCATCGAGAAGTCGCTGGACAAGCAGTCCACCGTCTTCCAGAAGTCGATCGACGAAGAGCGAGAGCGCACCCGAGAGCTCATTCGGGTCGAGCGCGAGCGCAACAGCGAGGTCTACGCGCTGAAGCACGAGGTCTCGGAGATGAAGGGCCACGTGATGCAGCTCGTGACGAACACGGCCGCGTTCGACGCCAAGCTCGACCGCATGCAGGAGCTCTTGATCAAGCTCGAGCGGACGCGGTGAGCCGGTGTCCGATCTCGACAAGGCGCTCGAGCAGCTGAAGGAGCTCCGGCAGGAGGTCTTCATGCTGATCGGCCGCGTGGCGAGGCTCGAGGAACGGGTCGAGCTCGCGATCGACGCGCCGCCCATCATCAAGAACGTCGTGCCCCCGAGCGTCGTCGGGACGGCGGCCGCGCTCGGAGCCGAGCTCGCCGACGTTCGCCGTGACGCTCGCGGCATCCGGGAGAGCGCGCAGGGCCTCAGGCGCGTGGTCGCGCCGTCGGAGGACGACACCGTGAAGGTGAAGACAGGAGCCGGCCGTGAGCGATGAGATGCGTCGAGAGATCCGCGAGATCCGCGAGGCGCTCCGCAAGGCCACGAACCTGATGGCGATCGCCCTGGGCAGGATGCAGGCGCTCGAGAGCATGTTGCCGCCGATCGACGATTCGGACCAGGATGAACCGAGCGACTCTTTCGACGAGCCGCTCGGAGACGATGATGCCTGAGCCGACCGAGACGAACGCACCGAAGCCGAAGCGCAGGCGCCTGAACAAGAAGACGGCCGCCGCGCTGGGGGCCTTGGTGCTCGGCATCGCAGCGCTCGCGGCCTGGGGCGAGCACCTCGGCATGTCGGGGAGCGCGCTTCAGTGGGTGCAGGGCGCCGCCGGCGCGATTGGCGTGGGGGTGATGGCGCTCCTGCCCGGGCTCTTCCGCGACGAAGACGGCGACGGCTGGCCGGACATCATCGAGCGCTGAAAAACTGCGACGCCCCGCCGGTGAGGGCGAGGCGTCGCAGTGCGACTGGTTCCGGCTTGACGCTAGGCGGCTTTCGCCGTTCGCCCCTGGGTCCACACCCCACTCGGGGACTTACCGGATCGCGAGTCCGGCGACCGTATGCAGCGCTGGTGGAGTTGAACCACCGACTTCATCGGTAAGGCCCCGCCGCGACGCGCGGCTCGGGCGCCTCGACCTCTCCGACGTACTCCGTGGTTGCGGGGCACGTGGGCAGACCACCGCAGAGCTCGAACTTGCGGTCGAGCACGCGATACCGGCTGCTGTGCACCACGATCTCGTCGCCGTGGACCGGCCCTTGAGATAAGCGACCCACCCGGACGACATGACCACGTGATGCCTGTAGCCGTCCGCGTAGCGTTCGCCATCCATGAGAGTCCGGCTCACGACAACCCCCACGCCAACAGCGCAGCGGCAGCCCTATTCGTATCGAGCGAGTCGTTCTCGGCCTTTGGCACAATCGAAGCGACCGCGCCACGTCGTCGCCCACGACTCGTGCATCTGCGCCCTGCGCGGCGCCCCGAGGCAGCGCGCGAGTTGACGCGGGAGTTCGTTGGTCGTGCGCATCACTCCTCGATCACCTTCGCTTCGATCACCGAACCAGGCGCGCCGGCCGTCGAGATGGCCTTGGTGACCTTCGCGGCCCCTTCGACGAACTTGAAGCCGTCGAGCACGGAGCGCACCACGCCATCGATGTCGATCGATTGACGCGGCCGCCGTGCGAGGACGGCCACCTTCTCGAGCGCGCGCCCCTGCGCGTCGAGCGCCTTGTCGAGCGCCTTCTGGACCTTGCGGCGCTCCACCGCCGGCGCGTCGGCCTCGAGCGCGGCGAGCGCCTGCCAGGCCTTGATCGTGTTGGTGGCCGCGCGCACGAGCGCGGAGATCTCTGCGGGGATGCTCATTTCTTCTTCTCCGAGACCCACCACACGCATAGAACGCCGTTGTCGTATCGAACGAACGCATCTTCCGGAGCACCGGCCAGAGCCCGCAGCTCGACAGCCGTGAGGACGAACTCGTGACGCGTGACGGTCATCTTGGTGTGAACACCGGGGTGGCGAAGCAGCCTTTTCTCGGCCATCTCCAACCGCTTCTGCACCTCCTCATCGTCGAGGATGTTCGCGTTCCGTGGCGGCGGGGCTCCGTACATGATCATCACGGTTTCTTCTCCAAGTAGTGCTCGAGCGTACGATACGCCAGGTGCCGACAGAGGATCGATCTGGCGATGTTTTGTGGATCGGGGTTGAGCGTCCGATCGATGACCATCGCTCGTACGATCAACAGCGTACGGGCCTCGGCGAGGGTCACAGGTCGTACTTCCCGACGAGCGAGGCTAGCCGCGACTGCGCGTCCTTCTCGATCTGCATGGCCTTGAGCTCGCCCTTGATGTGCGAGAGGATGGTCATCTTCGGGTACGACTTCGGCAGCGTGAAGACCTCGAGCCCGCCGGCGTACCGGACGTGCACGTCCACGTGGTCCTTGACGGCCGAGTCGAGCACCTTGTCGATGAAGAACGCCGGGGTGGTCATCGTCCGATCATAGCCAAGATGGCACGGATCCGCTCTTCTGGCAGTTCGCCGCGGACGAACCGGATCCCCTCGATGAAGTCCGGCGGGAAGCGGTCGGCCTGGGCGAGGACGTTCTTGACGGTGTCGCGCGGCAGCTTCACGGGCACGCGCTCCCCCTTTTTCACGGCGCGCGCCACGCGCCGGATGTGCTCGCCGGACACGGGCGCCGGCGCGGCCGCCGACTCGATAGGCTTCGCCGCCGCGGCGAGGACGGTCTGGAGGGCGGCCGGCTGGGCCTCGAGCGGCATCGAGGCGAGCTGGACGGCGGCGTGGTGGCCGATCTCCTCGCGCTCGAGGGCCGCCTGCACGTCGGCGTGGGTGCTCATGGCCGTGATCCACAGCTGCACCGTCGACGGCTCGACGCGGTAGGCGACCGCGATCGTGCGGAGGTCGATGCCCCGGTCGCGCATCTTGCGCGCCTTGCGCATCTTCACGGGCATCGGATCGTTGACGCGGTGCTCGTTCAGCGTCGTGTCGATCACGGTCGCCATCTCCGAGGAGAGGCGCGCCGCCTTCACGACCACTGGCACCGAGATCGGCTTCTCGCCGATGACCACGAGCCTGCGGTTCGCCTCGCGGGCGTGGCGGGTGCGGCGCCGGCCGGAGATGACCTCGAAGACCCCGTCGTCGCGTCTGCGGACCTGGATCGCCTCGAGCACGCCGATGGCCATGATGGACATGACCATCGACTCCTCGATCGGCAGGGCGTTGCGGTCGGGGTCGCCCTCCTGCTTGTCGTCGTAGCCCGGGATGCACAGGCTCTCCGGCGCGAGGCGGTAGAGGATGTCCGTGCGGACCGTGGTCGCCGCGGCCAGATCCGGGCCCTGCGTTCGACCGGCCTTCGTGGCCCAGTCGGCGAGCACGTCGGCGGCGTCCTTGATGTTGGGGTCTTCGAGGCTCATCGGGCGCCACCCAAGGAGGCATCACCGATTTCAGGTCTTCCGTTTTGCTTGAGCTCCAGCATGACTCCTCTGAAGTTCGGATTGATAGGCCACTCGACGCCGATGATCCGCCAAGTTTTGTCTTCCTGATGGACGTAGCGGCCGAGAAGATTGGCGTCATCACCGTCGGCCAGCTCGGACAGGATAGCGATCACTCCGCGGTTCCGAACGTCCACTAGGTCGACAATCCTCATCGCTCGTCGAGCTCCCGGATGATCGCCTCGGCCGCCTGGGTCAGCGGCACGCCGAGCTCCTGGGCGCGGCGGCGGACGCGAGCGTCGAGCGCTCGGTTCAGGCGGGCTTGGACCTCCCAGACGATATAGTCGCGAGGCTTCGGGACCGGAGAGTCGTTCATGCCACCATCCATGCGAAGAAGGCGAGAAGGAGGAAGAAGAGGCCCCAGTTGGCGAGCCCGACCATGATCAGATAGGCCGCGGAGAATGTGCAGAACGCGCCGACGAGGATGGCGGCCGTGTCGACGGGATCGTCGGTCATGCCATCACCTTCAGTAGCCAGCCCCAGCCAGCCACGTAAAGACGCTCGCCTGATTGAAGAATGATCTCGTACCACACGTAGTCCAGATGGCCTTGCGGGTGCGGTCCGCGACCAACCCGTAGAACTCGACCGAACTGCCCGGAGAACTCGCCGGTTGCGACGCGTACGATCTCGTTCGCGTGGAAGTAGTCCTCGCCTATCTTCCACGCAGGTCCGATCAGCTCCCCTGGATTGTACAGGTCGAACATGACGGTGGTGATCATGCCTTCTCCGCCAAGTAGCTGTCGATCTCCAGCTCGGTGAAGAAGCCCAACCCGACGACGGCTCCGCGCGAATACCGCATGCCGTGCTCACGGCAGGCACTCAGCGCTTCGTCAAACTCGTTCCGAGGTCGGTGTCCGGACGCGAGCACCGTCCCGTCCTCGAGCCGCAGGATGACCTTCTCGGCGCGGCGGCGTCGCTCGGCGAGCGCGTTGAGATCGTCGGTCGTGAGGAAGATGTCGGTCACCGTCCACGCTCCCGCTCGAGCATCATCTCGCGCCACGCGGCGACGGCGAGGTCACGGGTGGCGAACGGTCCAACCGTCCCGTCGATCGCGGCGCCGACCCACCACGACGGCTCGTTCGCCGAGGCGGAGCCCACGTCCTCCACGACATCGGGCTCCATCGCCGCGACGCGCTCCGCCGCCGGCCGGCAGCCGCCCGGGCGCGTGCACGTCACGAAGAGGACGCCGTCGTGCCCGCAACGAAGACAGCGGACCGTGCCGGCGCCGGGCGAGGGTGTCGGCTCCGGCGAGGGCGTGGCGACCACAGCCGCGCGAACTTGAGCGCCGATGGCCCCCGCGATCGCGTAGCCGAGCCCGAGCAAGTTGTCGAGCTCGGAGGCGGGCGCAGCTGGCGGAGTGCGCGAGATCGAGGTGTAGACCGAGTTGGTGAGCGCGTGCATCGGAGTCTCACATCCGAACTCGATCTCGTTCGAGGCACCGGCCGTGCGGACGTGTAGATGCTCCGCAGTCGGGTCGATCCGCTCGACAGCATCGGCGCCGTACGGCTTCGCAGCGATGAGCGCCGCATGGATCCCGAGCAAGCTGTCGAGCTCGGAGGTAGACACCTTCGGCGCTCGGTCGATCTTCACGACCTCTTCGACCGTGCGCACGTAGAGCGTGCTGTCCGCATCGTCCCGTGTGATCCACACAATCCAGCCTTGAACCGAAGTGACCGTGCCCGTCGTTCGGATGCCGTCCGCCAGCTCGAAGCTCACCTTGTCGTCGATCGCGATCACGTCAGCCTCCGAAGCACTTCCTCGTCCGTGTCGAACGTGGCGCCGCCGAGCTCCTCGGCGAGCGAAGAGAAGATGCAGAACTGCGGGATGCCTCGGGCGCGCACGATCCAGACCGGGATCTGGTGGGCGAAGGCCCAGGTGAGCTCGCTCCACGCGCCGGCGGAGGGCTTGTCGACGGTCGGCGTCAGGAGCACCACGAGATCCGCCGTGTCGACGGCGGTGAGATCGGCGCGCGCGACCCCTCGGATGCGCTCGATGGGCAGATCCTTGTCGGCGGCTCCGGCCCTGCGCATCTCGGCCGCCCAGTCGAGCGTGATGTGGTGTCCGGCGGCGCGAAGCGCCGTGACCATCGCCTCGGCCCGCTCGATCTCCTTCGAGGAGCCGGCCACGTAGATGTGCAGTCGCGAGTCCCGCGGCAGCTCGTAGGAGTACAGGAGCATCGCCGGCCGACGGGGGTTCACTTGACGTCCTCCCGATCCTTGACATCCTCCGGTGCGCTCTCGATCTCGGCACCCTCGGACTCGGTGATGATATCGACCTCGAGTCCGACGATGCGCGAAATGTCCTCGTCGCTCCAGCGGACGTGCACCGTGATCATGGCGCCTTCCGGCCCCGACACCCCGAGCAGCTCGCAGAACTGCTCGCGCGTGAACTCGTACTTCCTCGTCGTCTTCGTGTGAATGCGCACCTCTACCTCCTTCGCCCTGCGGGCGGACACCGGCCTCTCGATCATCACGGTCGCACGCCCCTCTTGAGGCGTCAAGGAACTCTACGGGGTCATCGACGCCCAGCCTGGAGCGCGGTCGCGATGTCGGCGATCCACTTCTCGCCCGCGCCCGTCAGCCCGCGACTGACGACCGCGGCGACGCGCTCGCCCACGCCCTTCGCCACTCCGGCCACGCCCGCGTTCACGAGCTCGACACGTCGGTTCTCGAGCTCGGCGCGAACGAGCGGCACGACTTCGTCGCGAACGTAGGCATCCACCTCGCGCTTGACCGCGGCGTCGATTTCGAGTTCGAGCTTGCGCACCATGCTGTCAGCCGCGCGTCGGGTGAGCCTCGCGCGAAGCTCTCTGGCCAGCTCGTCCATGTCCACTTCCATCATTCGCCTCCATCCTTGTGCCGTTGCACGCAGTGCCCCACTTGAGGCGTCAAGGAACTCGTACTACTCGTCGTTCCAGCAGTAGCACTTCGGTGACGGGTTACCGCAGTAACCGCAGGCGTCCCCGATGGACATCTTAATCGCGAGCACCGCAAGTTCGTGGGTACTTAGGCCATTGCTAAACGGCGAGGTGCGGTCGCGAAGACCGCTAAGATCCAGCCGCTCGCACGCCTCGGCCAGCTCGCGGTCGGCGATGATGCGTGGCAGCTCGTTGCGCAGGGCGACGAGCAGCCGTGCGTCAGCCTCGGCGCGGCCGATGACGCCGAGGTCGGCCACGAGCTGATTCGGCGGCGCCTCGATCTCGACGGTGCCGTGATGCGCGACGCGCCACGTCCCCGGCGTCGCAGCCTCGGCGAGCTCGCGGAGCTGGGTGGAGGTGAGGGTCATGGCGTCACCGTCAGTCGCACCGCAGCGCCGTCAGTCGCACCGCAGCGCGCTCGTCGGCGCCGTCACAGATGCACAGACCGTCACGCGATGACATGTGCCGCACGCACTCCAGCGTGTGGTCGCAAGGGGCTGTCCCGTCCACGTACTCGCAGCACGCGCAGTCGACACCGCAGCGCGGCTCTTCGTCGGTCATCACGCTTTCACCCCTCTCGTCGGCCTCGGCGCCACGACGACGTGCGGCACGCCGACGAAGCGATCGTTGAACTCGGCGTTCTCCGCGTCGGCGATCGCCCTCGCGTCAGGCAGGAGCCCCTCGAGCCAGCGCACGAGCTCGTCGTACTGCGTATCGTCGAGCGCCAGGCCCACGAGCCACGACGGGACGTACTTCAGCCCGTGCCCGCGCCGCTCGGCGGGCCGCACCGCGTTCTCGAGCACGTGCTCGGCGTGGATCGCGTAGACGCCGAGCTTGAGGCCGAAGAAGTCGCGCTCGAACTCGTGCTGCCTGGTCGACACCATGCCGCCGGCGTCGAGGCGGAAGCTCTCGCGCGGCCGCACGGCGTAGGGGCCCACGGGGCGCGAGTCCGGGCGCGAGAAGTAGGCCCGGACGAGGTCGACGTGGTTCGTCGAGAGCACGATGGGCGTGACCACCCAGCCTTTGGCGGTGGGACGGGCGATAGGGTCGATCCAGGACCAGGGCGTCATTCGTCCTCCGAGTCGGTGGGCATTGGCGGCGAGGCGGCCTCGGCCCGGCGAGCGAGCTCGGCCAGCGCCACGCGGAACGGACCCCACTCGGCCTGGAACGAGCCGTCGCGGGCCACTCGCGCGCCGTGGGCGCGGGCGAGATCCGCGACGTGCTCGCGCAGCTCGGGGACGGTCATCGTCGCGAGCGTCGGGCGGATGCGGCCGATGCGCAGGTCGCGCACCTCGAGCTCGGCGTTGGAGATCGCCCACTCCAGACGGTGGCGTTCACTGTCGACGTGCTTTCGAGCCTCGCGCAGCTCGGAGAGCTTCAGTTCGGCGGCTTCGATCTCGTCGGTCATGGGGTTCTCTCTTCGGCCGTGACGGTGAAGGCGGAGATAGCGGCGTTGCGGGCTCGCGGCGCGATGAGCTGCGGCGGTCCCTTGGCGAGGCAGCCGTAGTCGGCCCGCGCCACGGCCTCTTCCTCGGGGAGTTCATCATGCTCGACGAAAAAGCGCACGAGCTTGCGATGCTTGGTGGTTGATCGCACGCGAGTGATTCGATCGGTCATTTCGGGGGTTCCTCGGGGTCCAGGTTCATGGCGTCGGCGATAGCGTTCATCACGTCACGCTTCGTGAGCGAGAACCACTCGCCGCGGAGGCGTTTGTTGCGGAAGCGGCGATGCAGCGCACGCTCAAGGGCGTACCCGCCAGGAATGCAGACGAGGATGCGGAGCGTCGTCGCATTGCTCGTCTGGAGTGCTGTCAGCCTGTCGACCGGCCGAGACGCCACTCCGATCTTCACGGGGCCCGTCGCGCCCTCACGAATGAAGTACACGAGCTGTTCGGCCGACGGCGGGCGTCCTCGACGTCGAAAGGAGTCACCGTCTATCACTTCGGTCGGTTCGTCCGGTATCGGATGTTGCTGCTCTTTGCCTTCAGCGTACGCGAGCAGCTTCGCGACAACAGCGTTCTCGAGTGGCTCTTCAGCCTTGATCTTGGCCATGGCGTCCAGGCTGCCACGAGCGGGACAGAAATCAACGTGTTTTTCGCCGAATCAGGTTTAGGCGAAAAGGTAAGGTAAAAACCCAATAAAATCAAGCACTTACCGTTCGAGTGGCGGCTCCCGGTAAGAGCCATTACCGGCATGCCTAAAGGCGAATCCACGTTGGATTTCGAGGCCCGTTTCATGCACGTGCATGAAACCGTCTCCGGCCATGCACGTGCATGAAGGGGTCCGCTGGGAGCACGTGGGCGTGTTCAGTACACGGCTCGCTGGAGCCATTGGGTGCGTTGACTCTGACGGCTCGCTGTTCCGAACGGATGCGGTGGTTGCTACGGCGCGCTAGTGTCTTCGAGTGCATGGCGTTCGACGGCTCGCTGTATGCTCCGGGTGGGATAAGTGACTCGGCTCGCTAAAATTCCTCGAATGCGATCGATGTCTTGGCTCGCTGCGTGCGCTGGGTTAGGTATTCGACTCGGCTCGCTGTGATGTCAGGTTGCGCACATCGCGTAGGCTCGCTGGCGGGTCCGGGCGTGGTGCGTGTTACGGCTCGCTGATGCTATTGGGCGGTATCCTGATTCCGGCTCGCTGGGATGAACGGATGTTGAAGTGTCGACGGCTCGCTGGGATGAACGGATGTGGTCCGTCCTACGGCTCGCTCCGAGGTTCGGGTGTGGTACGTCCTACGGCGCGCTCGTAGCTCCAGGGCTAGGTGCGTGGTACGGCTCGCTCGCATGTCAGGTGGAGATGCCAGTATCGGCTCGCTCCTATGCGCGGATGTGGTTGCTCCTACGGCTCGCTGCGCGACTCGGGTTTGCGTTCATGAAACGGCTCGCTGCCCACTTCGGATGTAGTGTTTTCGTCAGGCTCGAGGCGCCTCCCCCGCCCGGAGACGTTCGTGGTACTCCTCGGCGTAGACGGGGCGCACGGGCAGGCCCTCGTACTCGCGCCAGCGCCGATAGAGCTCGGCGAGGAACATCTTGGTCATGTACCGCATCGCGGCGATGTGGACGTGCTTGTCGGAGCGCCCCCAGGGCGCCTGCCCCGTCCCCTCGCAGCGCGGGCACTTCTTGGGCTTGCGGCGCTTCTTGCCCTCAAGCTCGGCGACGCGGGCCGCCTCGACGTCCTCGTCGCTGTCCCAGGTGCCGCGTCCCTCGCACAGCATGCAGGTCCCGATCTGCTTCTGCTTGCGGGCCTTGTAGTCGTCGTAGTGCGCGCGCCAGCGCTCGTTGCGCGCCTTGACGAAGGACTCACCGAGCAGGTACATCCGCGTCTTCATGTGAGGGTTGTACCCGAGCTTCTCGCCCTTGCGGCGGCGCTCGGCCTTGCCGTCCTTGCCCGTGGCGAGGCCGCAGTAGCGCCAGAGCGCCGAGACGGTCGTCGCCTTCTCGATGTCGATCATACCCAGGAGGATGACCGCGAAGGTGGCCGCGATGCCGCGCTCCTCGATGAGCCACTCGTAGATCTCGTGGCCCTTGAGCTGCTGCGCGGCGTACTTCAGGATCGTCTTCTCGAGCGCGGCCGCGTCGTCGCCGAGCTTGGCCATGAAGGCCTTGTCCGCCGTCGAGAGGTGCTCGTTCTCGTTCGGATCGCCGGCGCGGTGGTCGTACGAGATGCGAGCGCGCTGGTAGTCGTAGTAGAGCTCGATCGAGTGGCGGATCGCCTTGTAGTTGACCTTTTTCATCGTCCGGAAACCTCCAGCATCGCGATCAGCAGATCGAAGAACTTCTTCATCTCGGGGCGGAGCGAGCGCAGCTGCCGCTCGTCGGGCTCGCCCGCGAGCCACTCGTCGAGGGCGCTCGAGACCTTGGTGACGGCGGTGGCGAGCGCGGCGCGGTCGCGTGGGGGCCCGGCATCCCTGACGCCGACGAGCCCTGGGCGGCCGCCCTCCGTGCACGCGGCCCACGGGCGGAGCTGGGTCAGCTCGACGGAGGTCTTGTGGTTGGAGCTCAGGAGCAAGAGCTCCAGCGCCTCGAGCCGCTGGCGCGCTAGGAGGATGTCGCCGGCCGGGCGCGGGTCGGCGTCGAGCCAGTCCCCGATCTGCTCGATCGCAACGGCGTAGCCGTGGGCGTCGTCGCCTCGAAAGAACACCCCCGGCCAGTCGTCGCCGAAGCTAACGGGGCCCGTCTCTGCGCGCTCGGTCATGCCCCCTCCTTGTCCAGTTCCGCCTTGACCTGGCGGGTCGCGGCGAAGAACGCCTCGACGTTCGCGTCGCCGTGCCACTTCCGCACGGCGAGCGCCGAGTAGTAGAACGTCATCCACGGCCTGTGCGCCGTTCGTGCGTGGCGCTCTACCATGCGCAGCCTCTCGATCTCGGATTGAGGACGGTGACCACGTGCGAGCTCAGTGCCGTCCTCGAGCAACAGCCGCACGATGTCCCGGCAACGAAGCCAATCGAGGAACTCTTGATATTCCTCCTCGGTCACTTCCCCTCCTTGTCCAGTTCCGCCTTGACCTGCTCCCACGGGATCGACGGCCCGGCGGCCGTCGGCGCGAGTATGGGCGCGCCTTGCGACGAACGACCACCAGACTGAACTCGCTCCTCGACACGTGAAGCCGGCCAGTCCATGTGCACGCCGCCGTTGTGTTCGAGGCAGACCCACTCGTCCCACCAGATCTCGTCGGGCGACTTGTCGTAGTCCGCGAGCACGAGACGCGCCCCGCACTCGTCGCAGAAGGGCGAGATGAAGTGAGGGACGAGCCGCAGATCGGCGGCGCACTCGGGCGGCTTCATTCGACCCGCTCCCTCGCCGCGTAGAGCTCGTGGAGCATCGAGCCGCCGTGGATGGTGGCCACGTTCTCGGGCAGCTCGCTCGGCGGCCAGTAGTTCTCGCCCTCCTCGATGAGGAACTCGCGGTCGCCCTCGGCCGGCGTGGGGACGATCTCGAAGGATGGAAGCTCCGAGCAGCCGTCCAGGATGGTCAGGATCGAGAACGCGAGCCCCGACAGCCGGGCGTGGGCTTCGGTCTCGCCCTTGTTCGGCTGTATGTCGACGTGCGCCCAGTAGTTCACGCGGGCCGCGATCTGATCGAGGAAGAGATCCTGCATCTCCTCCTGGGTGTGTGCGCGGGGCGCGTCGGGCTTGTTGTCGCTCACGCCGCACCTCCGTCCTTGAGCATCTGCACGCAGAACGCGTCCCACCCGTTCTTCTGGATGAAGAGCAGGCAGTTGGCGATCGCGTGCACCATCGCGCCGGTGAGGCCGCACTCCTCGCCGAAGCGGGCGATCGCGGCAGCGTTCCCAGCGGCGATTGCAGCGTCGAGACGCTCGTTCCCCTTCACGATGCCGAAGACTCCCGGGATCTCCTGGGCAGCGAGCGGGGCGCCGGGGTTCGCGTCGAGGTACAGGAGCGCGCCCCGCAGCGCCTCCCGGCAGCACTCCTCGTAGTCGCCCCCGAGGCCGCTGATCTCGGCCATGTCCGCCGTGAAGCGGTACTTGTCGTCGTTCACACCTTCCTCCAGTCGTGCCAGTTCCAGGTCTCGAAGTCTCGTTGGACGTTCACGGTGACGAGATATTCACCGAGGGTCTCCGACAGCGGCGGGGTCTTGAACGCCGCCGCACGTACCTCGATCTCGTGGCGGAGGACGGTGTCGCGGGCGTTGATGATGTTCGGGTACACTTCCGGGTGCCGGAACAACCCCGGTTGTCCTGCGATCCCCTCCGCGCCGGAGCCGATCACGTAGGGGTGCGCAGTCAGGAGCATCTTCACGACCGCCCCGAACTCGGTGATCTGGACCCGGATCACCTTCTCGCTCTTCGGCTTGGCCCTCTCCTCGAGCGCGTCCGCAACACGCTCGAGGGCGGCGGCGATGCGGGCCAGCGGCGTGGGCTTGAGGGTGGGCTCGGGCTCGTCCATCACTTCGTGTACCGTCTTCACAGCGCCACTCCGAAGTAGATGGTGCAGTCCTCGAGCTCCATGTGGTCGACGTAGTTCCATGGGGGCTTGACGCCGGAAGGCGCCACCGCCACCCAGCTCTCGGGCGGCGTGTTCGGCTTCGCCGCCTTCGCGATCGGCGGTGCGTCCTTCCAGCGGTAGAGCTTGATGCACGTCGCGGGCTCGCCCGTGATCGTCTCGGGGAGCTGTTCGGTGATCTCGATCTCGGCCGAGCCATGTCCGGTGGCCTGTCTCCCGTCCTCGGGCGTGATCTCGCCCTCGCTCACGAGCAGGTTCAGCAGGTCCTTGAACGTCAGGGTGTACTTACGCGTACGCACGGTCTTCGATTCGGTGGTCGACTTCATGTTCTCTTCCTCGCTGCACGCGCGAGCCCGGCCTTGACACCGTGCTCGAAGCGCAGATCGTCAGACAGGTCCATCGCGTACTTGGCGGCCACGTACGCGGCACTGGCGGCGCTGGCCACGTCGCCCACCTCGAGCATGCGGCTCACTACGTCGAGCTGCTCGCGCACGATGGAGAGGTGATGGAGATGCGGTGCCAGCTGCTTCTGGAGCTTCTTCATACCCTCACCGTCGCTTTCGGATGGTCGCGGCAGGCGTCTTGGAGCCACCGCAGGAACTCCACGGCGTCTTCGTAGCGTCCCCAGCCGTTGGGCGGGTTGAGGGCGCGGAAGCGCGCCGGGTCGAGCGCCATCGCCTCGAGCGCCTTCGTCACCACGACGAGTGCGTCCGAGGCGAGCATGCCGTCGAGGCACGGACCGCCGTCGCGATCACGCATCGGGACGCCGAGCGCCTCGCGGAACATCGGCGCCAGATTGTAGGTCGGCTCTTGCGTCTCCGTGACGGACGCGGGGCGCGGACCGCCCGTGTTGATCTCCAAGCGAACGTCGTAGCTCATGTCTCCTCAACATCCTTCGCAGGCGGCACGAAGCCTCCGTCGTCCTCCCAGCGCGAGATCGGCAATGTGAATGGCGGCGGCCGGAGAAGTGCGAACCAGTTCATGGCTTGCATACCCATCCTCCGTGTCGATGGACGACACGATGTCCGTGTTCGAGGCACGTCGTCTCTTGCGCCCGGTCCCAAAGGCACACGCCGATCCACACCACGAGGATCGAGACGATGGCCAGGAACGTGAAGTGGTCGTCGATCTCGTTCACGGGGCCTCGCCGTCGGGGACCGGCGTGTAGCCGTGAGCGGGGTCTTCACGCTCAAGCGCCTCGAGAAGCCGTCTGGCGCGCTCGATGTCCAGACGATGGTTCGCGTACGCCTCCTCGAGCGGCGTCGGCGCGGGGTACCCGCGCTTCCTGCGCCATGCCCGGAGGGTGAACACGCGGCCCGTCGCGATGCTGCGCAGGCCCTCGATCTGGCCACGGCGGAACGCCCGGAGCACTTCGCACTCCTGGCCTTCGAGCTCGTCCGGGTTCACCCCGAAGACGGCCGCGACGCTGCGCAGGAAGTCGGCCGACTCGAGCTCGTCGCGCATGCACAGGTTGCCGAAGGTCTGCCCCCAGTCATCGCCTCGCAGCTCGATGGTCACGGTATGGATGCCGTGGTCCTCGAGTCCGCTGAACACTCGCTCGATCTTCGCTTGATATTCGCTCATCTCACCCTCCTTCGGGTAGGTCATACACGGTCACGTTGAGCCCGTTGAGCTCTCGTCGAACGATCGGCTCGACCTTGTCCCAGCTCCCGCCGGCGAGGCCGCACCCGATGCGGGGCATGTGGATGGAGGCGCCGACGGGGACGGCGCGGATGCTGACGGAGCCCAGGCAGTCGACGAGGGCGTCGTAGCGCAGGGTGCCCGCGCCCACGCCCTTCATCGCGATCATGTTCGCGACGAGGATGTCCTCCTCGACGCGGACAATCTGCACGGTGCCGAGCGGCAGAGGGGTGCTCTTCCGCGCCCACTCGCGGTACGAGTACTCGGGCGCCGTCCACCGCCTCGAGAGGGCGAGCACGAAGCCCGCGCCCCAGGCGCCCTGGTTGTTGCAGACGTGGGCGATGATCTTCGGCCCGTCGCCGATGGGGAGCGTCGCGTCCCCGATGACGTAGTTGATCATAGCCCGCGCGCCTTCAGGCCCTGCTCGAAGGCGCGGCAGAGCGCCGTCGGATCTTCGACCTTCCCGGCCGCGATCGCGCCGGCGATCTCGAAGATGATCATCTGCCGAGCGCGGTCGCAGTAGTCGCGACTCTCGACGCGCATTTGATGGGCGAGCGCGACGCTGAAATATCCTACCGCCTTGCGACGAAAGTCGAAATCGGCCTTGAGCGCGTCGAGCCTCTTGTTGAGTTCGTCGATGGGCATCTTCTACCTCCCGCACAGCATCTTGCCGATGCGCCTCTCCCTCTTGGCCAGCTGACGCCGATACCACTTGCCCGGGCTCTTGCCTCGCTGGCCCATGCCTCGGCTCTCGCCGAGCTCCATCTTCAGGTGGGCGTAGCTACGGCTCTTCTCGACTCGGATCATTCGCTTGTCCATGGATGTCTCCTGGACTCGCGAGGGCCCCTCCGAGCTTCGCCCGCAAACGCCGGATCTCGGCGATGCAGGTGCGGATGTAAGAGCGTTGTCCGCGACGCGCCATGCGACCCAGCGGTACACCACGGAAGACGTGCCGCGATCGAAAATCGCGGGCCACCCCGTGCTCGAGCCTCGCCAGCTCGGCCTTGTCCGTTCGGTCGACGAGCGTCAGACGATCCTCCGAGTAGGACCCGTCCGAAACCTCGACGTGGCCACCGCTCAACGTCACGCCGTGACGCAGGCACAACTTCCGGAACTCGAAAGCGAAGGCGTGGAAGCGGTCGTTGGGCGGCCCTGGCGGATCGGGCTGCACGCGCCAGGGGACAGGTGGCGCCGGCCAGGGCCCGAGAGCGTCGGAGAACGAGGCGCGCTTGGCGTTGTCGCGGCTCATCGACGGGCCCCTTCGAGCTTCGCGTGCTGGGCCTCCACGCCGTGATCCGGGCAATCCGACACGATGAGGCGCCCGTAGGTGCCCCAGGGCACGATGCATGTGCAGGTCGGCGGCTTCACGAGCATGAGGTCTTCCCAGCCCCACAGCGGGTGCTCCCACGGCCGCGGCAGATGAAGAAGGCGGTCGGTCATCGCGGGCTCTCCTCGTCCGGGAGTCGCGGAGCGTCGGGGGCCACCGCGTCCGCCAGGTAGTCGGTCATGTCTCCGTCCTCGTCGAGGGGCGGGGGCTTGATGTTCACGTCACCGCCTCCAGCATCTTCGCGCGCACGTACTGCCACGCGCCGGCGATCGTCCGATCCATCACGCGGAAGGACAGCCGATCGGCGTATTCGCCTTCGTACTGGATCGCGATCTCGACTTCCCACATCGGCCCGTACGCGCGGTCCTTCTTGTAGTTGGTCAGGATGTCCTTCGGTGTGGGATGTCCCGGCGCGGTCACCGAGGGCGAGACGCTGACGCTCCGCACGCTGGGGGACTTCGCGACCCATTCCATCATCTGCACGAGCGCCTCGCGATCCGCCCAGTCCCCCGGCACCGGGTCGACGCGCTTGCGCAGGCTCTCGAGCTCGCTCTCCTCGATCTCTTCCGGCATCTCCGTCTCCTTCACTCTGCGGGCTCTGACGCGCGAGCCGAGTAGGTATTCATCGCGCGCTCGAGAATCTCGGCGGGGGTGAGGTCGGGAGCGACCGGGCTCACCCACTCCGGTTTCACCATGAGCGGACAGGGTAGATCGGCCGTCGAGACGAAGAGGTTGCCGCGGATGCGGCCCACGACGCGGAAGCGGGCGCCGCGGGGGTAGACGCGGGCCTCGTCGGTGTCGGGATCGGGGAAGCCCTCCCGCGCCCGCAGGAGCGCCACCGTGGTGCCGACGAGGGCGTCCAGGCGGTCGGCCTCGTCGGGGTAGCGGATGTCCCACGCCTCGTCGGCGTCGCGCGTGAGCAGCTCGAAGGCGTCGAGCTCGCGGCGGGGGGCCAGGCGCCGCCAGATCCCGTACGGACCCTCGCGTGCCAGGCGCTCGAGGAGACGTTCGAGCTCGGTCATCCTTCCTCCATGCGGCTCAGCAGCCGAATGCGGTTCAGCTCCACCCAGTGCTTCTCGCCTCCCTCCCACTGGACGCGGGCGTCGCCGTGGTCGGCGTCGAGGTCTATGACGCGGCCGATGCTCCCGTCCCCGGTGTGCTCCACGGTGTCGCCGACGTAGACGTGGATGCGCCCGTAGGGGCTCGCGGGGCGGTTCAATGGCAGCACCTTCGTTCGAGGCTCGACGGGCGGCGCGTGCCATTTGCACTGCGGGCAGCGCTCGGAGGTAGGGACACCTTCCTGATCTCGCCACTCGAAAGGGGACATGACCGACGTGTTGTCGCACTGGATGCGATAGAGCATTCCTTCACCTTGGTAGAACTCGCGGGTCATCGCGTGGAAAGGCCCGTCGCGATCGACTTTGATGGCTTCGTAGACGATGGTGCCGCCGGTGTAGTGTGAGTGACTCACTTGATCCAACTCCATGAGTTCGTTTTTCGATGCGCGATACTTCGCCCGACGTGCGATCTCGTCGCAGTGCCAGCAACCATCGCCGGGCTTCTTCGGCTTCGGTCGACGGCGCGTGCCGCTCACTGGCATCCCTCCTCGAACCCGCTGGTCGAGGTCCAGCGGCACGGCGTCGCGAGGCGGCCACCGCGCCCGCAGTCGCACGTGTCGGGGCCGAACCCGATGTCGGAGTGCGCCACGACGCGGCCGACGCTCGCACAGATCTGCTCGCACGGATCAGGGGCAGGCGGCGGTGGCGCTGCGTTCGAGTCGTAGCCCCCGGCGGCGAATCCGACGAGCACGCCGATGGCGTGCGCGGCCGCGATCCACGCGGACCCTGGCAGGCTCGAGGCTTGCGGTGCCGGAGCCGGAGCCGGCGCGGCTTCGCGATACGGGCTCATCGGCACACGCACTCCGTCGCCGTCACCGACGCGACTCGATCAGAGCCGCCGCAGGCGTCGCGGCACCGCACCTCCGGGCTGAGGAGCTCGTGGGCGAGCATGCCCAACATGAGGCCGAGCAGCACGATCGTCACCATCTTCTGTTCTCCTGTCATTCATCCCTCCGTCGTCCATGGCCATCGCACGCGGGGCAAGGCGGCGCACCGTCCCGGGCGCAAATCTCGTCGGCATCCGGCGGCGGCAGGTGCTCCGGATAGAAGCCCGAGCCGCCACACTCTCCGCACCACCCCAGCTGCTCGCGCAGGTCCGCGACCGCCTGGCGCTCTTCCGGCGTCAGTGACGACTTGGTCGCCTTGCCGGTGACAGGGTCGAAATCGACGATGCGGAGCAGCATCCCGTCGAGGGAGTCGACGAAAAAACCAGGATGCTTCGGCACTGCCCGCAGGCGCGCGAGGAGCATGACCACCACGTCCGCGATGGCCCGCCCTTCGCCAGCCCCCCTACGTTCGAGGATCGTCTTGGTCATCTTGTCGTTCCGATAGGGCGAGCCGAGGAAGCCGACGAGATGGTTGCGGATGCTGTCGATCGCTTCCGTCGATTCGTGGTAGCGCGCCAGAACTTCCTCGAGATCAATCACCCGCGTGCGGAGATTCGCGATCTCCTGGATGAGCTGCCTCCTATTCTTGCTGGCCGTGCTCACACGCCCTCGAGCTCGGCGATCTGCTTCTTGAGCTCCTTCTCCGAGAGCTCGGACAGCTTGCCGTCCTGCTTCTCGGCGAGGATCGCGAGGAGCTTCTCCTTCTTGATCTTGTTCTCGGCGCGCTGCTTGGCGGCCGCCTCGTCGGCGAGCTTCATCGTGATCACGCTCTTCACCACCTCGAGCGTCGCCTGGAGACGCGCGACGGCCGGGGTGAAGGCGGGGGTCACGAAGCTCTCCTCGGTCGCGTCCTTGAAGGCCTTGTTGGCCGCCTTCGCGATCGCGTCGAGGTTGAAGCCGTCGCTCGAGCGTAGGGGTACGTCCCACAGCGTCTCGACGGAGAGCTCGCCGCGCGTCGAAGCGAAGCGGAGCTTGTTGCGGGTGGCGTACTCGAAGATGTTGATGTCGCTCATGGTTTGTTTCCTTCCTGTTTTGTTGACGTGTCGCTAGCCGACGTGAGGTCTTAGAGCACTTCAGGCACGCGGCCGTTGTAGCGCTTCGGCTCGCTGCTCGAACGCCACGCGTTCCACACGAGGATGGTACGCGAAAAGTACGTTGATCGCGTCGACCATGTCACCCTCCAACGAGGACGTTGAAGATGCGCTGCTTCTTGCCCTGCTGCACGCGCACGAGGAAGGAGTCCTTCTTCGTGCTCGAGAAGCCGAGGCCGGCCAGGTGGCCTTTGGTGGGCTGGCACTTGGTCTTGTCGCCGATGACCTCGAAGACCTTGCGGTGCGGCTCGAGGCGGGAGTGCAGGAACTCGTTGTAGAACCCGCGCATGTCCTCGTCGCTCTTGGCGCCCTCGAGCACGAAGAACGTGCCACTCGATGTGGTCGCTCGGGGAGGCACCGCGTCGAACAGCCGCACCTCGAGCCGTGCACCTCCGACGAGGTGTACGAGCACGATCAAGCGGCTGGCCGAAGGCTCGATCGCGGAGATGTCGCGAATGCGAATGAGCTTGCCGTCCACGCGGAGGACGGCGTCGGGATTGGAGGCGATGAAGGTCAGGCGGGCGGTCATTCGTCGTTCTCGCAGTGGCAGGGGAGGATCGAACCGCCGCACGCGTGACAGCGGTCCGCGCGGCAGAGTACCCACGGGCGCAGCGATACGGACACCCGGTACGCGGGGTGCCGGTTCGAATCGATCCTCGCGCGCAGGAGCAAGCTTTGCAGCTCCATGAGCTTGACGTAGGTGTCGGTGCCGGCGAACTTGTTGATGATCTCTCCGATCGCCACGGCATAGTCGTAGGCGTCGTTGCCGCGGATGAACACCCCCGGTCGATCGTCGCCGAAGCGCACGGGGCCAGTCTCGGCGCGCTCGGTCGTCTCGGGGACGATCTGTACGGCCTGAAGAGCTGCTACGCAGGCGTCGGCGAGCTCCTTCTTGCAGTGGATCACGTACGCATCGTGAGCATCGAACGAGATGGTCGCGGTCGGGTCGACGGCGCGCACCGCCTGGATCATCGTGGCCGCGGGCACGCGGATCTTCGCGAAGTGATCGGATGCGAGGCCCTGAATCGTGTGCTTCTTTTGCCCCTGTTCGCTCATGCCGTCTCCGTGGTTGTGTACAACCCTCGTGGCCGGCTCGGGCAGTAGTAGTCCGAGCAGCGCCCGTTGTTGTCGGCGGCCGCGCCGCACGTCTCGCAGGTGGAGGCCATCAGTACGGAGGTCCTTCCTTGCCGCAGGGGCATCCGGTGTTGCGGTGCTTGCTCGCGTGCAGCGCGCGCTTCAGGCGGGCCTTCTGAACGCGAGTGACCGCGCCCGCCTCGCCGAGGTCGCGTGCGAGCCAGCGAATGGCGCGGCGGATGTCCTGACGGACGTTCCCCCAGATGTTCGTGCCGTGGCGCTCGGGCCAGTTGCGCCGGAGGGACGCGAGCCACCGCTCACGGCGCTGCTCAGGCGTCTCGGGCGGTAGGGGCGGGGGCGGCGGGTGCGCATCGAGATAGAGCTGGCTGTTCACGGCGTGGCCCATGGTCAGGCGGCGCTTCCGATAGTGCGGCTCGCGCCACTCGTCGGGCCCGAGCTCGACCCAGCCGTTCGCGATCAGGTACGCGCGGCGGGCCTCGTCGAAGGCTGCGAGGGCTTCGCGGTTCACGATCCCTTGCCCATCTTCGCGGCGACCGCGCGAGCGCGAGGGAGTACGTGCTCCTTCGCGTAGGCGAGTACCTCTTCGAGCTCGTGCTCGAGATCGAGCGCGCCTCTCGCGACCATGCCTTCGCGCCAGACTCCTTCTTGGCCGATGGGAATCCCTCGCGCCTTGGCTGCGTGGCCGCGCAAGTACACCCACATCGACCATCCGTGATGGTGGAGCACGCTGTCGAAGTAGCGCTCGACGTGAAGCATGAACTCGTCGTCGATCTGCTTGATGTACGCGACGGAAGGCTCCCAACCCTTCACGTCCACCACGCGCACGCCCTCCGGCTTGGTCCGCTTCATCGTCCGCCTCGTCGGTTGTGCTGCATCTGGCGCTGGCGCATCTCCCGCTTCGAGAGCTGCGGGCCGCGCTTCGTCTTGGTCGGCGCGGGGAGCGGGAGCTCGACCGAGAGCTTGTGGAACGCGTCGATCTCGGCCTTGATGGGCGCGAGGTCGGCGACGATGGGCGGCTGACGCTTGAGGACCTCGGTCGCGAAGGTCAGGAACCGAATATCGTCGATGTCGATCGGCACGGTCGCCGTGACCGGCCTGTCGGCCACCGCCTCGAGCGCGGCGGCCGCCGCAGGGATCATGACCGTCGAGTACGCTCGAGACTCGACGACACGCCCCTCGGCATCGAGCTCATCGACGTACATCGTGCCGTCCCGCGTGTAGATGCGCTCGGTGGTCACCGCCCCCGTCCCTTCGCCGCCGTCTCCAGCTTCCGCGCGAGTTCCGTGATCGTCGCCAGCCCGAGACGCTGCCGCTCGTACGCGTCCGATGGTTGGCCGCCGATAAGCGCCGGGGCCCACGCCACGCGCGGCGCGCGAACGACCACGGCGGTACGCCCATCCTCGAACTGCACGACGTCGCCAACCCTCACCGTCACGACCGCCCCCGTCCCTTCGCCGCCGTCTCCAGCCTCCGCGCCTCGGCCCGCAGCAGCCTCGCGGCGATGCGGTGCGCGCGGGCGTAGCGGCGCCACTCGTTCGCGCCCTCGCGCCACTCCGCGTTCTTCGCTCTGATGCGCGCCCACCCCTCGTCCTCGTCGTGCACCTTCGCCAGCACCCGCATCTCGTGCTCGCGCGCCTTGCTCTTCGCCGTCATACCGACCTCCTGGCCCGCTCCCAGAGCGGCGTGATGCGGTCCCTGCGCCACTCCGCTCTCTCCTCGCAGCACGAGCACCAGCCGCGCACAATCGCCGCGTTGTTCCGCGTGACGCATCGGCACCCAGAGCACCTCGCGCGCCCGCAGTCGCCCCGGTCCGCCCGCAGGATCGCCCGGATGGCGAGCGCGAGGCGGGCTCGCGTGCGGCGCGCCGGACGGAGCACATAGCCGCGCCGGTCCGTGAGCACGTCACGCAGCCCGTCGCAGAACGAGAGCCCGAGCGCCAGCGCGTCCATGGCCATCTCGACGCGGTAGACCGAGTCGGATTCGAGGGACTTCTTGTACGACTCGCGTGTGAATCGACCCGACGAAGAGCGGAGCCACTCGTATGCGAGCACGAGCGCGTGACGGTCCATCCGTGTGCGTTCCTCAAGAATCATCGTTCCCTCCGCCCCCGCACGCTCGCAACGATCTCGTACGCCTCGGCGTCGGTCAGGGCCACCGCGTCGCGCTCCGCCTGCCTCGCCTCGCTCTCCAGCGCGCGATCCGCCCACGCCGCCTCTCGCGCTGGCTGGCCCGGGTAGCAGTGGTCGCCCTCGACCTCGGCCCGCGAGCGGATGCGCTCGACGGCTCGCGCGTCGGCCGCTGCCCGCTCTTGCGCAGCGCCGGCCGTGTCGGCGAGGGCGGCCACGAGCCCAGCTGTCTCTGTGACCCCGTTCGCGTCGTCGACGAGGAACCGCTCCGCCGCCTCCCGCAGTGCGTCAAGCTGCGCTCGCGCCTCGTCGCGCTCGGTTCGGAGCGTCGCGAGCACGTCGTGCGCATCGGCGAGACCGCGCTCGGCGACGTCGCGCTGCCGCTCTGCCCGCTGCCGCGCCTCCCGCAGCTCGGCCACACTCGCCGGCTCGGTCACGGGCGCGGCGAGCAGAGACCCAACCAGCTCGGCCACGTCCACGCTCGTCGCGACCTTGGCCACCTTCCACAGCGCAGCAGGAACGCTCGCCTGCGTCGTCGCCGTGCCTTCTGGACGCACATCACCCCACGCCTGCGCGTGGACTGCGTACCCGGACATGCCGCGTCGGATGTCGAGGATGACCCGGTCGAGCCCGTGCCGGACACGTCGCTCCGCGTACGGCTTGCAGCACTCCGGGTCGCCAGCGGCGGATCCTGCACACCCGTGCTCCGGGTGGTCCTCGGTGAGGCACCAAGGGCACGTAGGACCAAGGGCGGCGGGGGTCACAGCACACCTCCCGCGGCGAGGTACAGCCCGCGCTCGACGTCGCGCCACGGGATGATACCGCGCACGATCTCAGCGCTGCGCGCGAGGGACTCGGGGCGGGCGGCGGCGTAGGCGGCGGCGGCGTCGGCGGCGGCGGCGGCGTAGGCGGCGGCGTCGGCGGCGTAGGCGGCGTAGGCGGCGGCGTAGGCGGCGGCGTAGGCGGCGTAGG